>JAZPYB010000016.1:0-73647 GCA_045543955.1 Eubacteriales bacterium | reverse complement strand
ATTATCCTAAATCTTTGACCCTTTTTTTCTCCATCCGTTTCAACCAAATTATAAACTTTATCAATAAGTTCATCGGAAATAGGTTCTCTAAAATACTCTAAATACTCTGAATTTCTAGCAAATACCAATATGTATTCCATATTTGGGGAAAAATATTGTCCTTTGTTTCCCCCACTTTTCATCATTCTTGCTATTGTACCAATATGATTTTTTTCGCCAAAAATTTCATTCATTATTTTAGTCAAATTAGGTAATTCATCTAACCCAATACTAACAAAAATTACGCCATCATCACACAATAAATCTTTAGAAACTTTGATTCTGGAATACATCATATTAAGCCAATCAGTGTGAAAACGACCATTAGCATCTATGTTCTTAAATAATCTATTACCTTGTTCATCAAAATCACCACTAATACACCTATATTCTTCTTCATCAATATCAAAATTATCTTCATATACAAAATCATTACCTGTATTATAGGGTGGATCTATGTAAATCATCTTAATTTTGCCAAGATAAGTTTCACGGAGAAGCTTCAATACATCGAGGTTATCTCCTTCAATATAAAGATTTTTAGTTGTATCAAAGTTTACGCTCTTCTCTTTGTCTGGGCGTAAGGTTGCTGAAATACGAGAATTGGCTAAAAGCTTAGCCTTGCTTTTATCAGGCCAAGTCATTTGATATCTTTCTTGCTTATCGTTTATTAAATCATTTGATAGCTCCTGCTTGAGAGCATCAAAATCTATGGCAAGCTTAAATTTGCCATCTTCATCCATTATTTCAGTTACTACATTTGGGAACAATGCTTGAATTTTTCTTACATTATCCTCTGTTATATTCATAGATTTCATATCTAATTTTTCAGGCATCTTACTTCTCCTCTTTCAGTAAAGCTTCACGCTCTTCTTTATACTGTTTAAGCCTTGCATTGTACTCAAATCTCTTCTTGGATTGAGTTTCATAGGCTATTGCACTCTCTGTTTTTGATATTTGAAAATCAAGCTTATTTAGTGCGTTATTCCTTTTAACATAAGCATCTACATCTTCACTTTCAAATGGTGGATACTTTAAAAACTTTGAAAGAATGTACTTGTAAAGCTCAGGAACGCTATTAACAAGTGGAACATCATAGCTTACATTCTGCTCCCAGTTTGTTTGCCAATACTTTCCCTTAAATGTTGCGGTCTTGTACGAAAGCATCATAATCTCAAGGTTATCATACTTAATAACAAACAGAGTATGCAATTTTATACTGTTATCAAGCTCTTTGATAAACAGTTCAGGTACGGTCTGTGTATTTACCGTTATTTCAAAAACATACACTTCTTTAACGCCCTTTTGTGGCTCACAATAAAGTGTTGTTGGCGACAAAACATTTTTAAGCACAACCTTATCAATACAAGAAGCTTCTTTCTTTGCTTCCTTGCTTGCGTTCATTTGCTTATAAAGGTCTGTCAGCTTAAAAGCTTTATTTACCTCTGTTCTCGTACTAAACTGAAACATTATTCCTCCTATTTTACTACCACGAATGTTATAAGCTCAAAGTCGTCAAGTCCTTTAATATTGTTACCAAACAATACATCTGAGCCAAGATTGAATAACGAGTCAAGGTCATTCTGCTCCTTAACATCAAGTATTGACTCAATGGTTTTATCAAGCAATTTACTATACTTATCCATCTTATAACCATCTTTGGTTTCTCTATTAAAGACTCTACACAAATCTGCTATTGGCTCTTTGTTGTGCTTACAGGTCTTACGCAAAACATCAAGTATTTTCTTAACTTCCATATGTGTATTGATAACTTGTCCGTTTTCATCAAGATATACCAAATAATATGGGTGGAGTCTGTTTTGCTTTCCTATATTAACATCAGGATTACGGTTTTTAAGAACGTAAATTACGCCTTTTGGTATTCCTGCCTCGTCATCATGGGCTACAACAGCATATAAGCCATTTGCAATTGATTTTGGCTCTCCGTGTTCTTTTATGTATGCAACAACATCCATTCTAAACTCATTGAGTCCTAAGTCTGTTATTGTTATACTACCGTCAACATCTTCAAGGTCTTGCAAATCTCCGTCTTGAAGCTTTCTAAGCTGCTCTTTTCTATAATCAAGGTCGGCTTGCTCGCTTGCAATAATATTATCATCACCTGTTGCAGTTGCGTCAACAAGTGTCATTCTGCTTTCAACTCTGGCATTAAGATTGATATATTCATCAAGTGATACATTCGGCCAGAAGTTTATTAACTGAACACATTCGTTCTTGCTACCAATACGGTCTATTCTACCAAAACGCTGTACAATACGAACTGGATTCCAGTGAATATCATAGTTAATACATACATCACAGTCCTGTAGGTTTTGTCCTTCTGATACACAGTCGGTTGCAATAAGCAAATCAATATCTATGCTTTCATCCTCTGTGTATGTTTGGCTTCTCTCCTTAGAAATTGGTGAGAATAGAGTCAAAAGTCTATCGGTTTCGTTGCTACCACTTACATTAGTAGCATTACCCTTTTGAGCACCTTGAATTCTTGCTGAATAAATATCATACTTATCAAGCATAAGCTTTGAAAGATTTTCATACAGGTAGTTAGTTGTATCAGCAAAGGCTGAGAAAATAAGAACTTTACGGTTGCCGGGGTTAATTGGGTTCTTAATCTTATTTTCTATTACTTCAATAAGCTTTTGGAGCTTCAAATCCTTATCAGGAGTTACAAAAGCCATAATATCGTGAAGTATTTCAAGTGTTTCGATATCCTTTTTTAAATCTCTCTTCCAAGATAGCAAGTCCATATCGGCAAAGTCAATTTTAACCTTACCAAGCGTGCTTTCGTTGGTTAAGTCAAAATCGTCATTATCGAAATCGTCTTCATCAATTTGAGAAAACTCCATTGAATGAAGGGCTTTATTTCTTTCATAATCAAGGATTGATTCAAGTGTTTTACGGTTGCTTTCGAGAAGCTTACGAACAGTAATTCTAAATGAATCAACACAAGACTCAAGACGCTTTAATATATTGATTGTCATTAAGCGTTGAAGTGCTTTTTCACGGTTAGATTGTTTAAGTGTTGATTTACCTATCTTTGTATCGTAAAGCTCTTCATATTTAGACATTCTGCTTGGTAAAACATAGTCCATAGGTGCATAAACGCCCATAGTAAGTCCCATAAGTGTATTGAAAATATCGTTGTACTCAAGGACATCCTCTTTTTTACCGATATCACAATAGTATGATACAGGCTTTAGTCTTGTTGGGAACTTGCCTATTTCAGATGTATCATAATACTTTGTAATATGCTTTCTGCTTCGTGCTATTGTTACATTATCAAGCAAAATTGAAAAGTCAATATCGAGCTTAGACATTAAATCTGCTGCTTTTCTTTCTTCCTTTGGAAGCTTGGTCCACTCATTAAATACTCTTTGAGCATTGGCTAAAATAACCTCTACTGTCTTTGAGGTTTCAAGTCGCTCATTAAATTCTGCATAATTATCACCATAAGCAAGCTGGAGTTGATTTTTAAGGTCTGAAAATCTATTATTTACAGGTGTAGCAGATAACATAAGAACCTTGGTTCTAACACCCGGCTTCAAAACCTTTTCAAGTAGGAATTGATATCTCGTTTCTCTATCTCTAAAGCTTTTATCATTACGGAAATTATGAGATTCATCAATTACAATCAAATCATAATTATCCCAGTTAAAGTTTCTAAGGTCATGTCCGTTAGAATAACCCTTTTTCCTTCCAAGGTCTGTATGGTAAAGGACATCAAAATGAATTCTATCCTGATAGAAAAGATTAGTTTTTACATTGTCCCTGTACTTATTCCAGTTATTTGCAAGCTTTTTAGGCGTCAAAACAAGAATGTTCTTGTTTCTTGAAGCGTAATACTTCATAACTGCAAGAGCTGTAAAGGTTTTACCAAGACCAACCGAGTCAGCAAGAATACAACCGTTATACTTTTCAAGCTTTTGAATTACACCTACTGCTCCATCTCTTTGGAAGTTATATAGCTTATTCCAAACGATTGAGTTTTTATAGCCTGTACCTTCGTTTGGCATATAGTCCTCGGACATAATATCATCAAGGAACTCACTGAAAATATTATATAGTGTTACGAAATATATAAATTCAGGTGCGTTGTCCTCATATGCAGAAGAAATATAATCAACTATTGCTTGTGTTACATCTTCAAGCTTTGTATCATCATCCCAGACATTTCTAAATTGATTAAAGAAAAACTTTGCATATCCTTCATCAACCTTAGTTATGCCTTGGAACATCATATTATTTTTTTCATATCCTAGGTCAGACGCGGTAAATCCGTTGATACCTGTGTATGCTACATTAGTATCATCAGTTTCAATATGAATAAAGTTAGGAATTGCGCTATTGGTTACATTAGACTTAAAGCTTACCTTCTGTCTTATCCACTCAGCACATTCACGAGCTATAACCTTTTGAGTTAATTGGTTACGAAGTCTGATTTCAAATTCAGTACCATAAATAGAGGTTTCTCTTAAATGCTTTGGAATGAAATACTCTCTTGTTTCTTTTTTGATATTATCCTTTATTCCTTGCTTTACAAAAGTAGGAGAGGGAAATATAAACTGAAGCTCTTCAATACCGGTGAGTTCTTCCTTTAATGCCTCAAAAGCGTATATGGAAAAATAGGATGCTACCATTTTAAGCTTTGCACCCTGCTTAACTTCCTTATGTAAATCATCGCCTAACAATTTAGACTTATTGTCGATAAGCTCCATGTCAAAATCCCCCATAAAGTGATAAAAATGTAGACTACATCACTTTATTTTAACATAATATTATTTTTTATTCAAGTAAAACATATAATATTATTTATTGTTCTTTGCCACATAATAAAAGAAAAAGAAAACAAACGCCAATACAAATGCTATAAGCATATTAAAGCCCTCCACTTTCTAGTTGTAACCATTATAACATCACTAAAAATCTTTGTAAAGTTTCAGGTGTCTCAAAAAGGCGACAGTAGAAGTCGGGCACCACTTTTCACACCGTATAACATGTACCGCGTGGTTTCTCACACGGGTATTTTTATTTAGTGGAAGTTTTACTTAGTTCTCTACATCTGCAAGATAGATTCATAGCAATTTTTGGGACGGGGTCCATATGAGTCCATTTTCAAACAATTGAGAGAGGGTCTTATAAATTACAAAATAGTGGGACAAGTGTCGGAAAACAAGCCCTACGGAACCCAAAGGAACGTTTTGGCTGAAAAATTAAATCATTAATATTTTGTTTGAATTTACTGTTTTGAAAACGGGAGTCCATACAAGCCCTATATTGCGCTTTGAGTGGTTTTAATATAAATCCTTGAGTAATCAAAGAAGGTTTGAATATGGGCTTTGTGGGGCTCCGTATAAGTGTTTGGGAGAGGGAGCTTGGCATACAAAAAATAAGCCCTTACGATGTTGATCGCAAAGGCTTGATTTTTATTAAATTTTCCGTGTGTTTTTGCCTGCAAATTGGTACACTTTTGGTACACTAACGGCTTTTTGATTTTTTCAAAAGTGCCGTGAAGCCTTATGGTACAAGGCTTCGTGGGATTAGTTATCTGCCAAGGGTTTCATCGTTGGGAACAGTAGAACATCTCTAATGGATGCGCTATCTGTTAGGAGCATTACGAGGCGGTCGATGCCGAAGCCGAGGCCTCCTGTTGGGGGCATACCATATTCAAGGGCATCGATGTAGTCGTAATCTACTTCTGCCTTGGAGTCTGGCTCTTCCTTTAGCTTCTCCGCTACTTGCTCTTCAAATCTTCCCTTTTGGTCGATTGGGTCATTTAGCTCACTAAATGCGTTGCCGAACTCTGTTGCGTTGATAAAGTACTCAAAGCGCTCGGTAAACGCTGGATTAGTTGGCTTTCTCTTTGCAAGAGGGCTATTCTCAACTGGGTAGTCATAGATAAATGTTGGTTGAATGAGCTTTTCTTCAACGTATGCGTCAAAGATTTCAATAAGGACTCTGCCCTTAGTTGCATCGTTTGCTACCTCAACGTGTAGCTTTTTTGCAACCTCGCGCGCTTCCTCGTCGCTTGCCCAGTCATTATAGTCAACGCCAGCATACTTCTTAACTGCCTCTACCATAGTTAGGCGCTCCCAATTGCCCATATCAATTTCATTACCTTGATATGTAATTACTGTGGAGCCACAAACCTTCTCGGCTAACATCTTATACATTTCCTCAACGAGGTCCATCATACCGTGATAGTCTGTAAATGCTTGGTAGAGCTCAATTGTTGTAAACTCTGGGTTGTGCTTTGTGTCCATACCCTCGTTTCTAAAGATACGACCAACCTCATAAACCTTGTGCATACCACCAACGATAAGGCGCTTTAGGTATAGCTCGGTTTCGATACGGAGAGTCATATCAAGGTCGAGTGTATTATGGTGTGTCTTGAATGGACGAGCACTCGCACCTATTTCCATAGGAACAAGAATAGGGGTGTCAACCTCTAAGAAGCCCTTACCATCAAGATAGTTTCTGATTTCCTTTAAAATTTGCGAACGCTTATAGAATGTCTCCTTAACCTCTGGATTAACTATTAGGTCAACATATCTTTGTCTATATCTTTGCTCAAGATTTGTCAAGCCATGATACTTTTCAGGGAGAGGACGGAGAGATTTTGAAAGAAGAACAGCACTTTTTGCGTGAATAGAAACCTCGCCAGTTCTAGTTCTAAATAGTGCGCCCTCAACACCGATAATATCGCCGATGTCCCACTTTTTAAAGCCTGCATAGTCGTCCTCACCTAGGTCGTTCTTGGAAACGTAAAGCTGAACCTTGCCAGCCTCGTCGAGAAGATGAGCAAAGGATGCCTTACCCATAATTCTTCTTGACATCATTCTACCAGCAACGCGAACGATAATTTCCTCGCCCTCACTGAGTGAAGCTTCCTTTTCTTCAAAGAGCTTAATTGCATCTTGGCTTAAATGAGTTACTTCATATTTTGTAATTTCAAAAGGGTTCTTGCCCTCGTCTTGCAAGGACTTGAGCTTTTCCCTTCTTATAATCATTTGCTCGCTTAAATCCTCTTCAAGCGCTACATTTTCGTTATTTACTACTTCTGCCATTTTTTATTCCTTATTTCTTTGTTCTTTCAAATGATACGATTTTTGCTTCCTTCTCACCAGCTGGAGTTACGATAGTTACAGTGTCACCCTTTTTGTGACCAACAAGAGCCATACCGATAGGAGAAAGGTCTGAAATTTTCTTTTCAACAGGAGCAACCTCGTTTGAAGAAACGATATGATATGTTACTTTTCTGCCATCCTCATATTTGATTGTAACGGATGAACCGATGCTAACTACATTTTTATCGATGTTTTCTTCAGAAACAACCTCTCCGTTTTTGATAAGGAACTCAAGCTCTGCAATTCTGTGCTCTACTTGAGCCTGTTGATTCTTCGCCTCGTCGTATTCGCTGTTTTCTGAAAGGTCTCCAAAGCTTCTTGCTTCCTTCAAAAGCTCTTTAACCTCTTGACGACGAGTAATTTTTAAATATTCAAGCTCATCAATTAATTTTTGATAGCCTTCTTGAGTATATTTGGTCTTTTGTTCTGCCATTTTATTTACCTAACCTTTCTTATTGCTCGCCCGTTAGCGCTTTATATGCTGCACTTAATTGGTTGTCTTGAGCATCTTTGATTTCAAAATAATTCATTTCTTTTAAGGAGCTATCAAGCTCAATTTTTTTGTCTGGCTCAATGCCTTCTCCGTCATAGTTATCTGATTTTGGCGGATTGTACATTTGAGTTGTATAGCGAAGCGCACCGCCGTTTGGCAAGGTAATAATGCTTTGCATACAGCCCTTACCATATGTCTTTGTACCGACAACGATTGCTTTATTATAATCTCTTAGCGCACAAGTAAATAATTCTCCTGCGCTGGCTGTTCCGCCATCGGTCAAAACTGCCATCAGCACATCAATTTCTTTTGCATCTGAGGAATAGGATTCCACCACTGTGCCGTCAAGGTCTGTAATATAAACGATTTCTCCCTTCGGAAGCAAGAAATCAAGAACCTCAACGCAAGAATTGAGTGTGCCACCTGGGTTTGAACGCACGTCAAACACAAGTGAGGTGCAACCAGATGCTAGCAAATCATTTACTGCTTTTTTAAATTGGGATGGTGTGCCATCATTAAATTCTACTATACGAATTACTCCAACCTTACTGTCAAGCTCGTACTTTCTTGCAAAGACTGTTTGAGATTGGAAGCGATTTCTTGTAACTTCAATTTCCTTTTGCACATTATCACGCAAAACGGTAATTTTAACAGTCGTATTAGGTGTACCTGTGATTTTAGAAACTGCGTTATCATAGCCAAGCTTCAAAACAGATTCGCCATTTACCTTTATAATGAAGTCGCCCTTTTGAATTCCTGCTTGCTCTGCCGGAGAGCCATCCATTACCTCAAGGATTTTAATGCCAGGGTCGCCCTCTTTAATTGTTCTTACATAAACTCCAATGCCGACATTAATACCGCCTGTTTGATTAAATAGCTCCTCAACCTGCTCAGGTGTATAATAAACACCATATGGGTCGCCAACACACACAATGTAAGCGTTCATTAGGTTGTAGACAAGCTCTTCCTTATCGATGTTGTTGACATAGTCGGACTGGTAGAAATAATCTATCATAGCAAGGGTCTCAAAAAGCTCTGGATTCCTTTGCTCCTCTGGCAAGGATGACTGCCACTCGTCAACTACTGTGGATGCATTATCCTTTTCGTTTGCATAATCGTAAAGATAATTTGCGGTTTGAACTACGGCAAATGTAATTGTAAATGTAACCACAATAGCAATTACTATTGAGATTATCAGTGTTAGTAGACTAACCTTTTTTTGTTGCATAATATTCCTCTTTTGCCAATTTATTTGCTAAAACAAGAGGTCTTAGAATTTTACAGGCTTTGATGTGAGGTAACGCTTAACCATAAGTGCAACCTTAAATGTGATTGCGTGGTCAAACTCACGAAGGTCAAGACCTGTAATCTTTTTAATTTTTTCAAGTCTGTATACAAGAGTATTTCTGTGTACAAAAAGCTTTCTTGATGTTTCTGATACGTTTAGGTTGTTATCAAAGAAAACTTGAATTGTTTGCAAGGTTTCCTTATCTAGTGTTTCAAGAGAGCCATGCTTAAATACCTCAGTCAAGAACATTTCACAAAGTGTGGTTGGAAGTTGATAAATAAGACGTCCTATACCAAGATTTTCGTAGCTGATGATTTCCTTCTCGCTCTCGAATACCTTGCCAACCTCTATTGCAATTTGTGATTCCTTGTATGAACGAGCGAGGTCCTTAATGTTTTCTACAATTGTACCGATACCGATACCAACCTTGCAATAAAACTCAGAGCTGATTGTATCGCAAATGCTTTGTGCAAGCTGCTCAACATCTTGACTTGTTGCATCAGAATCTAATCCTTTAACGATAACAACATCCTGCTCGCCTGTGGAAATTATAAAGTCTTTTGCTTTATCTGGGAACATATTTTGAATAACGTCGAATGGCAAAACATCACTTCTTGTATAGAAGCGCGCAAGCAATACTACCCTTGACTCATTTCCGTCAAAGTGAAGCTCCTTGCTCTTTGCATAGATATCGCTTGGTAAAATGTTATCCATAATAATGTTTTTGATAAATGAGCTCTTATCGCTCTTTTCATCATAAAAGTCTTTGATGTTAGAAAGTGAAATTGCCAAAATTGCAGCATACTTCTCTGCAGTTTTGTCCTCACCCTCAACAAAAACCATAAATTCGGGGTTTGTGCCATTTCCTATGTGATGATAGGTGTAGCCCTCGAGAGCCATCATATCTGTTGTATATGACATCTCCTCCTTCGCCTTTGTGCGTACCTCTCCAACCATAGAGAGCTCGCTACAAGCAACAACGAAGCCACTCTCATCGATAACGCCGATAACACGGTCGAGTGCTGTGTGCATTTGATGGATTACGCCTTGGAACAATCTGTTTGACATAGAAACCTCCAACGTTTTTGTCATTTTTCTTTGTGCATTTTTTCACATTTTTGTGCAATTTGTGCACTTGTATTATCTATATTACACTATTTTGTTGTCTTTTTCAATAGTTTTTTTCATATTTTTTTGTGAAAATTGCACATTTTTATGTCAAAATAACCAAAATCTATATTTTTGACTATTCTTTTTATTACATTTCCGTTTGATACGCTATGCAGGATAGAACAAAGGTAGGAGCCGTTTCACAGCGTAAAATTCTTTTGCCAAGAGTAACGCTTTTTGCACCCATATTTGTTATTTTTTCTGCTTCCTTTTCGCTAAATCCACCCTCAGCACCGATTATTACCGATATAGTTCCTTCGATTTTAGCAGTTTCCAAGACGGATTTAAGTGTTGCATTTTCTTCCCTCTCGTTACAGAAAATAACAAGCGAGGCTTCCATAGCTTTTTTTATAGCAGGTTCAAAATCCATAACCTTTTCAACCGCCGGAATTATGCCTCTTCCCGATTGTTTAGCTGCGCCCTCTGCAATTTTTTGCCATCTTTCTCTTTTCTTTTCAGCATCCTTGCTATCAAGCTTAACTATACATCTTTCACTTCTAAATGGTACTATCGAAAAAACGCCACACTCGGTTGTTTTTTGAATTATAGTTTCCATTTTATCGCTTTTTGGCAACGCTTGGAAAAGGATAATTTCATATTTTGGCTCACTCTTTGAGCTTTCCTCACTAAGAACACGTGCCACAACCTCTTTTTCAGTAAACATAGTAAGCTCACACAAGTATAGAGTTCTTTGCATATCGCACACCTCTATTTTTTCGCCAACTGCCATACGGAGCGACCTTGAAATATGATGTGCATCCTCGCCTTGAATTATTATTTCCTTTTCGTTATCATTTTCCTTGATGTTTTCTTTAGTTACAAAAAATCTTGGCATTTCAACCTCTTTATATTTTATTCTTATTATAATATTAACATCACAAAAATGCTTTGTCAATATAAACCAAAAATACGCGCCGTTTTTGGCGCGTATTTTTTAGCAATATGTGATATTTTTAATTTTCTTTTTGAAAATTCCGTTCTTTGATAGATAGTTCCATTTTTTACTAAACGGAAGCTTATCCATATTGTCCCTGCCTACTAGCGCTACACTAATAGCCTCGTTGCAGCCAAGGAATGCGTAATCAGAAATATTTCCAACCGTGCTTGGAATTTTAATCTCGAAAAGTCTTTTACAGCCAGCAAATGCTTCACACTCGATTTCCTCGACTGAATCTGGGATTATAATGTCGGTAAAGCAATCGCATTTTGCAAAGGTTCTTTCCTCTATTCTTCTAACGGAATAAGGGATGTTAAAGGCTTTAAGAAGCGTACAGCCCTCAAAAGCTCCTTTGCCTATTGAACTTATGGTTTCCGGAAGCTCCAGGCTTGTCAAGCTCCTACAAGAATGGAAGGCTTGGATTCCAAGACTATATGCAGCCTTAGGAATATTTATTTTTGCAAGTCTTTCACAGCCATAAAACATCTTATGATTTATCGCTATCAAATCGTCAGGCAGTTTAACTGTTGTCAAATTTTGACACATAGCAAACGCCTTTTGCCCGATTGTTTTTACACTATTAGGGAGATTGATTTCTCTTATATTACTTGCGTAAAACGCACCATCATTTATGTTTACAAGCCCCTCTGGGAAGGTAACGCTTTCAAGAATTTTTGTGTTTTCAAATGCTCTTTTTTCGATAGTACAAACGGTTTTTGGAATAGTATATTCTCTTTTGCCAGCTTGTCCATATCGAATAAGAGTGTACATATTTTTGTCAAACAGGCAACCGTCCTCACTTTTGAAAACGAAATTTCCCTTGTCCACCTCAATGCTGGCAATCCTTGCGCCTCTAAACGCCTCCGGATGTATTTTTGAAACTGTATTAGAAATAACGAGCTCGGCAATTTCAGCGTTTGCAAATGCGTTTTTCTCAATCTCGCGCACACCCTCATCAATTACCACTCTAATCTTGTCGTCGTATCCTGCCCTCAAGCCAAAAAATGCGTTTTCCTTAACGACAGTAACACCTCTAGGCGTTGTAATTACAAAAGGAATTTTGCCACGTGTAACCGGATAGCTTTGCCACCAGTGCGTATGCTTATTCATTAGGACAAACTCGCAAAGCTCGTCCTTCTTTATAACAAAATACTTTTTGTCAAGAGGGTCGTTATATTGTATTTTCATCAAGCCCTCCACTTCAAGCTGATAGCGCACCAGCCGTTTTCGTGTATTTCGTCTACAATTTCAAAGTTGTTTTCATTTATTGATTTATATACGTCGTCGCATCTTTCATCGATTATTCCAGAAATTACAAGCATTGTTTTTTCGTGCATAAAATTGCCAATATCGGGAAGTAATCTTATAATAATGTCGGCAACTATGTTGGCTGTTATTACATCATATTTTCCTGCCTTAACACCCTTTAACAGGTCAGAAACGCCACACTCAACGTTTGTAACATCGTTGTCGCTTACGTTCTCCCTTGCCACCTTAACTGCAACAGGATCTATATCGTATGCATAGCATTCCTTTGCTCCCAGCTTAGAGGCACAAATGGCAAGTATTCCACTACCACATCCAACATCAAGCATTTTTGATGACTTTTCTACATATTTTTCAAGAAGCGTTGCGCAAAGACGAGTTGTTTCGTGTGTGCCTGTACCAAATGCCATACCTGGGTCCATTTTAACAATGACCTCTCCGTTTTTGGCATCGTATTTTTCCCACATTGGAACAACCACTAGCTTCTCACCTATTTTGATAGGCTTATAGTATTGCTTCCATGAATCTGCCCAGTCCTCCTCGCAAAGAGAAATAAGCTCTATTTCAGCCTCTACCCCTAGTGATGCTAGACGTTCCTTGATAAATGCTGTATGGTCGGTTACTGGCTTATCGGCTGAAACATAAGCAGAAACAGAAACTATTGTTTTATCTGCATTCAAAACGCTTTCGTCAATCAAGTCGCCATAAACGCCATCTAAAATTCTTTCCTCAAGGTCAGAGTAATCCTCTATTTGGAGACCATTAGAAATCATACTCATAACAGCAGTCAGTGCGTCAAGATTTTCTGTTTTAGATGTAACCTTTATTTGAATCCATTTGTTATCTTCCATAACGCACCTTACTTTCTTGATTTTTTAAAAAATCCACTTTTTTTAGGAGAGTTTTTTTCCTGACAGCTATCGGCAAACGCGCGCATTAGCTTCTTTTGTTCGTTTGTCAAGCCCTTAGGAGTTTCAACAACGACAGTAACATAAAGATTTCCCTTGCCCTTGGAATTGAGCATAGCGATACCCTTTTGCTTTATGGTAAATACCGTTCCTGTTTGTGTTCCCTCAGGAATATTCAATTCAACCACTCCCTCAAGTGTCTGAATTGTCAATTGTGTACCGAGTGCTGCATCAGCAAATGTAATAGGAACCTCGCAATACAGGTCGTAACCGTCTCGCTCAAACAGTGAGTGTGGACGAACGCTAACCTGAATAATCAAATCACCTGGGTAGCCACCGTTCTTACCCTCGTGTCCTTGGCCACGAAGCACCACTCTTTGTCCATCATCAATTCCAGCCGGGATTGACACCTCAAGCTTCTTGGTTATTCTTACAAGTCCCTTACCCTTGCAGTTAGAGCATGGCTTTTTAATAATTCTGCCTGTTCCGTTACAGTCTGGGCATGGACGTGAGGTTTGAGTCATACCAAAAATTGTTCTTTGCTGAACGGTTATATGACCTCTGCCACCACACTTACTACATTTATCTATAGATGTACCCTTTTGAGCGCCAGACCCACCGCAATCATCACATTTTTGGATTTTAGGGTAGCTTATCTCTTGCTTACAGCCAAATGCCGCTTCTTCAAATGAGATAGCAACTCTTACCACAACATCATCGCCGTCAACAGGTGCGTTTGCCCTATTTGTGCGCTGTGCTCCTCCTCCAAAAATAGATGAGAAAATATCATTCATATCAAAGCCATCAAAGCCGCCAAAGCCACTAGCTCCGTAGCCGCCGCCCATACTTGGGTCAAATGCTGCGTGTCCAAATTGGTCATACTTCGCCTTTTTTTCCTCATCGGAAAGAACAGAATAAGCTTCGTTTACCTCTTTGAATTTTTGCTCGGCCTCGGCATTGCCTGGATTCATATCAGGATGGTATTGCTTCGCCATTTTACGATAGGCTTTCTTTATTTCATCTTGGCTAGCGCCCTTATCTATACCAAGTATTTCGTAATAATCTCTTTTGTCTGCCATCTTAAATCCATTCTAACAAGATTTTCTTGTTCAGTTTTTTCTAAAAAACTCGACACGTGTCTCCGTTTTTCTCAAAAATATGTTAATTTTATTTTCGTTTATATACCCACTTGGGACTGCCGAAAAATCGGCAGTCCCTCTCTTAGGTTATTTCTTATTTATCAGTTTTGTCCTCAAAATCAGCATTGTAATATGTGCCATCATTTCCAGCCTCGCCACCTTGGAAGCCACCCTCTGCGCCTCCTTGTGCAGCTTGTGCCTCCTTGTATAGCTTTTCACTGATTGCATAGAAGGATTTTTCAAGCTCCTCTGTATCTCTCTTGATAGCGTCAGTGTCGTTACCCTTAACTGTTTCCTTTAGCTTATCAATAGCAGCTTGAACGTCTGCCTTTTCGCTATCTGTAACCTTATCTCCTAGGTCTGCAAGTGTCTTTTCGCTTTGGAAAATCATATGCTCGGCACGATTCTTTGTTTCAACCGCTTCCTTAGCCTTTTTATCTTCCTCTGCAAATTTCTCTGCTTCCTTAACAGCGCGGTCTATATCTTCCTCGCTCATATTTGTTGATGAGGTAATTGTGATGTGTTGCTCCTTACCTGTGCCCTTATCTGTTGCGCTTACATTTACAATACCATTTGCATCGATATCAAATGTAACCTCAATTTGTGGAATGCCACGTGGAGCTGGTGCAATTCCGTCAAGTGAGAATAGTCCGAGAGTCTTGTTTCCTGATGCCATTTCTCTTTCACCTTGCAAAACGTGAATTTGAACAGATGTTTGACTATCAGCAGCTGTTGAGAATATTTGGCTCTTCTTTGTAGGAATTGTTGTATTTCTTTCAATAATCTTTGTGCAAACGCTACCAAGTGTCTCAATACCGAGTGAAAGTGGAGATACGTCAAGAAGCAAGATGTCCTTTGCCTCTCCACCAAGAACACCACCTTGAATAGCAGCACCCATAGCAACACATTCATCTGGGTTAATGCCCTTGAATGGGTCCTTTCCAACAAACTTCTTAAGTGCCTCTTGAACTGCTGGAATTCTTGAAGAACCACCAACCAAGATAACCTTATTAATATCTGATGTTGAAAGCTTTGCGTCCTTGAGCGCTTGCTTTGTAGGAATCATTGTTGCTTCTACTAGGTCAGCTGTCAATTCGTCAAACTTAGCACGAGATAGGTCTGCATCAAAATGCTTAGGACCTGTTGCATCTGCTGTGATAAATGGAAGGTTGATGTTTGTTGTTGTAACGCCAGAAAGCTCGATCTTAGCCTTTTCTGCCGCTTCCTTTAATCTTTGATGCGCCATATTGTCAAGGCGAAGGTCAATGCCATACTCAGCCTTGAATTGATTTGCAATCCAGTCGATAATCTTCTTGTCGAAGTCGTCGCCACCAAGACGGTTGTTTCCAGCTGTTGCCAAAACCTCAACTACACCGTCGCCAGTGATATCAAGGATTGATACATCGAATGTACCACCGCCAAGGTCGAATACCATAATCTTTTGGTCCTCTTCCTTATCCATACCAAAAGCAAGAGCTGCCGCTGTTGGCTCGTTGATAATTCTCTTAACCTCAAGACCTGCAATCTTACCTGCGTCCTTTGTTGCTTGTCTTTGAGCATCACTAAAGTAAGCAGGAACAGTAATAACTGCCTCTGTTACAGTTGTACCAAGATAAGCCTCTGCATCAGCCTTCAACTTTTGAAGAATCATAGCAGAAATCTCTTGAGGAGTGTATGATTTTGAATCGATTGTCACTTTGTAGTTAGAGCCCATTTCTCTCTTAATTGAAGTAACTGTTCTTTCAGGATTGGTAATAGCTTGACGCTTTGCAACCTGACCAACAAGTCTTTCGCCTGTCTTTGTAAAAGCTACAACAGATGGTGTTGTTCTTGCTCCTTCTGGATTTGGTATTACTACTGGCTCTCCACCTTCAAATACCGCTACGCAAGAGTTTGTTGTACCTAAGTCTATTCCTATAATTTTTCCCATTTTATTTTTCCTCCATATGAGTTATTTATTTTTACGCTTTTCGCGTTTTATACTAGATTATTTTAAGCCTCTAAAATATTCGGCTTTGCTAAAGATGATGCACAAGATGTTAATTTGCAACCTTTACCATTGCATATCTTATTACTCTTTCGCCAAGAATATATCCTTTTTGGAAAACCTCAACGATTTCGCCTTCTCCAAATGCTTCATCATCGATATGCATAACAGCGTTGTGAAGATTTGGGTCAAAGGTCTTTGTTTCTATCTCTTTAACACCCATTTTTTCAAGTGTTGTGTGAACGGCTGAAATAATTAATTCCATTCCTTTTTTTGTTTCCTCGTCGTTTGCGTAATCAAGTGCTCTTTCAACATTATCAACAACAGGAAGAAGCTGCTTTACAGCATCTGTATATGCATCGGCATATATAGAATCGCGTTCCTTCAAGGTTCTTTTACGGAAATTATCATACTCTGCAACTATTCTTAAATATTTGTCAGTTGCATCGTTGCATCTATTGTCTAGCTCAGCAATTTTTTCCTCAGCCTTTTTAATTATTTCTTCCTTAGATGCGCACTCTTTACAAGTAATTACTTCCTCTATTATTTCGTTTTGCGCTTCTGCTTGTACATTTTTCTTCATTACATTTCTTCACTTTCTTCGTTTTTTGCGCTCGGCAATGCATTTAAATCCGAGAGCTTATTAATTTCCTCGGAAAGCTGGTCTATTGTTGCAAGAACCTTTGAATAGTCCATTCTGCAAGGTCCTATAATTCCAATAGCTCCAATAGTTTTTCCATTTAGCTTTAGATTTTTGTAGATAAGGGTCGAGTCGTCCATTATCTTTACCATATTTTCAGAGCCGATAAAGATTTTTGTATCATCATCGCTTTGGTCAATGGTGCTTACTGCTCTTATAATATCTTCTTTATTTTCAATTGTAGATATCATTTTTTGAAGCTTATCAAGATTCTTGTATTCGGGGTATTCAAGCAACCTGTTTACACCCTCAAATTTTATTTCCGAGCCAAGCTCATTCATTGTTTCGTAAATACTCTTGACAGTGCTTGAAACAAGCTCCTCTGCCATTTGTATATCAGAACCTAAAAATTCTTTAAGCTGAGCATTCATTGACATCATAAGATGAATGTTTATACCGTCAATATTGACACCGGCTAAATTCAAATCCAACACCTTAGAAAGCGCCGAAACATCCTCTGGAGTAATATCAAAATTGATGTTTACTCGCTTTGTCTTAACAGCCTCAATGCCCTGAGGTATCATAATTATTAAATATGAACGAGAATCCAGATAAACTGTTTCATATTTTTTAATGGTTATACTCGATGGGCGAGGGCGCAAGGAAAGCGCTGTGTAGTTGGTCATTGCAGATGCAATTTTAGTAGCGTTATCAAGGATTTTATCAATCTCTGACATCTTAACCGAAAGCATCTTCTTTAATTCCCCAGCCTCCTTGGTCTTTGTGTCATATTGAGAAACCAAGGTGTCAACATAAAATCTATAACCGAGCTCAGAGGGGATACGACCGGCGGAGGTATGTGGCTTTTCAAGATATCCAAGCTCCTCAAGCTCTGCCATTTCGTTTCTTATGGTGGCAGATGAGTAAGAAATATCCATCTCTTGAGTTAGATATTTAGAGCCAACAGGCTCGCCAAGCTTAATATGCGCTTCAACTATCGCCTTTAATATTAGCTTTTTTCTATCACTTAAAAGGTGTTCTTCAAAGCTCATACAGTGTTCTCCTCTCTTTAGCACTCTTTTAACCCAAGTGCTAAACTCTATGAATAATATAGCACCTATTTATCGCTTTGTCAAGTCTTTTTTGTGTAATTTTTAAAAATTTTTTAGCAAACCAACCTTTCAAGTGCTTATACAAGAATTTAGGTGAATTTTTGACAATTTTCTTCATTATTTATTATATAAAATAAAAAAGACGCACACCAAAGGTGCGCGTCTTTGATTTTATATTGAATTATTTAGCAACTACATATACAGGGTTTTCAGAAACTGTAACGGATACATATCCGTCCTTAACCTGTAGATTCTTTGAAACACCGTCAATGTCCTTGTTCTTAGAATCAGTAACTGTAAGAACAGCGCTTGTTCCTTCAATCTTCAACTTGAAGTTTTCAACTACTGTACCGTTGGATGTTGGGCACCAGAGTGCATAGCCAACCTCACCCTCGTCATTAGCGAATTGGTAAACCCAAACGTCTGGGTTTCCTGTTTCAATTTCTCTTACGAAAGTCATATCGCCAATTGTGTTGGAAAGTGTGTACATATAATAATAACCATCTTTTGCTTCCATCTTATCTTCAATGGTTACAACATTTTTAGTTTGCTCATTAGTTCTAAGTGTTACTTCCTCATTGTTATCAACTCTGTAATACTTATTAACTGTTTCTTGCTTGCCGTCTGCATCAGTTATAACAGTTGGAACCTCGTAAACCTCGAATACTTGAGTTGTTTTCTTTCCTTCTTCATCATACCAGGTTGCATCATAAACTCTGTCGAAGGCATCATTATCTGTTCTTGCTGTAGCCCAGATACCACAAGTACCATATTTACCGATTGCTGTTGTTTCGTCTGTGTTTGAAGTGTCCTCACACATATACATTGTCGCCTTATCAACGCCAGCTGAAGAGAGCAATAAGTATGCACGAACGAGCCACATACCTTGAATTTCACGAGCTCTCATAACCTTTTCATAGTCTGAGATTTCGCCATCTCCGTTCAAATCCTTAGTGTTATAAGCGTGTGCAGAGGTCATAGTTTCATATGATTGGTTTGTATCCCAACCAAACTCTGTTAGCCATACCTCAACATCTGGATAATACTTATCTCTAAATTGTACCAAGTTTGTAAGTGACTGAACAAGACCAAATTCCTCAGGGCTTACACCAACGATGATTTGTTGGCCGTTCATTGTGAAGTACTTACCGAAATATGTATGAACATTAAATGCATCCATAGCGATGTTGCCATCTGTTCTATTCGCTCTCATCCAGTATGCCATTGACATAATATATCTGTCCTGAACACCAGCAAGACCTGCTATTGCAAGCTTGATATCTGGGTCAGCAGTTTTACCGCCAAATGGGTATGAGAAGCTGTTTGGATTATAAACGTTTGATAAAACTGTTCTTTGGTGTCCGTCATATGCAGCTGATGTAAGAGCTGCAAGCTGATATGGTGTTGCTCCAGCTGCGTCCTCACCATTAGGCTCGTTACCAAGCTCAATCCACTCAATGTATCCACGACCAGCCTCGACACCTGGAGTTGCATCAGAGTGTGTAATCATATTTTCAACAAGGTAACCCATCTTACTACTACCATAACGGGCAGCGTATTGATAGATTAGGTCTGCGTATGCAGCATATGTTGATGGAAGGTACTTTTCTTCCCAAGAAGCAATCGTTCCAGAAAGCTTGCCTTCAAATTCGTCATATACTCTAGCAGGGCTGGATGACTCATTCCATTGTAGGCAAGGAATAACAAGGAAGCCCGCTTCACTATACGCCTTGTATGCAGAGTCAAAGTTACCAACAGTGGTGTTCGCAAGGCTTACAGCCTTTCCAGGGAACGAGCCTGTTGAGTATGACCAACCAACGTTATGATATTCACGAATTACGTATGAACAAGCGAGCTGTTCAAAGGTACAGTTACCGCCGCCGCCTGCAACGAAACCACATTGTCCCATCATCTCGCCGATTGTTGGGCGCTTGTGACTTGAGGTTTCTTTGATTTCCATATCTGGGCTTTCCCCAGTTGCGTAACCATATACAATAACTTCATTTGGAGATTGACCGTCAATAAATTCTATTTGAATATATCTTGCCTCTCTTCCAACAGGGATTTTCAACCACATATTTGGAGTGATATCATCAGCCTCAATTGGAAATAGTAGATCCCAATGCTCAGGAGTCATAAAGTCAGCTGAATCATCTGACACACGAACTGTTATATTATGAGTTTCATGAGGATAGAAAATCATAATTGTGTCTACATAATGTAGATACTGAAGGTCGATTATAGGAGCTAAGGCTGTTCCATAACGCTCGTCAGTTTCTTCCTTTGTATAGTTAGGGAACACATGACCCTTTTCATACCAGAATTGAGGAACTGCGTTTACTGGGTCATCATCGTAATCTTCATTAAGTGGGTCGCCAACTATATCTTGCTCATCAATAAGATTTGTTAGGTCTCTGTTTGTTTCACCAACCATTAAGTGCTGTGGATTTTTGGAGTCAAGCTCTATTATCTCGATGCCGCCAGCTCTTACAGTGATAAAATCAGTTGTAGCAACATCATTTGTTGCAGTCAATGTGAAATAATACTTTGTATTAGCATCAGCAGTCAAGTTAGGAATTACAATAGTTTTAACCTCACCATCGCCAGTGATAGTGTAGTCCTCAAGAATTGTTGCTTTTGCATAGTTCTTCGCTGTAATAGCTTTTGAGCTATATCTAATCTCATATGAGTCGATTTCACCGATAGCATTGAATTTAAGAGTGATGCCCTCACTACCAAGCTCGGCAACGCGCAAATACTTTACAATTGGAGCTACATCATAATCAAATGCTCCAATAATGACATCGGTTGAGCTATCAGAATCTGTATCTGTGTCTGTTGAATCTGCGCCTGTATCAGTATCTGTGTCTGTTGAGCCTGCTCCTGTCTCTGTCTCTGTCTCTGTCTCTGTCTCTGTATCTGTTTCAGTTTCAGTTTCAGTTGAATCAGTTTCTGAATCGGTTTCAGTTGATTCTGTGTCTGTGCCAGGTCCGTCTTCACCCTCATTTTCATCATTGGAGTCCGTATCAGTTGAACCAGCATTTGTATCTGACTCGCTTGAACCTGCATCTGATTCTGTATTATTTGTATCAGATTCTTCGTCATCAGCTACTGACCCGTCAGCCCAGATTGCAGTAAAGATTGTATCTTCCTTAACCTTATATGGGAAATCTACAAATTCGCCATCAACCTGCCAGCCTTCAAATTCAGTTCCTTCCTTGGTAGGATTTGGAAGCTCGATATCGTCTCCATTTTCCCAAGTGAATTGCTTAGACCAGTTTTTGATTTTACCGCCATTAAGCTTCAAGGTGATTGTTACTTCTTCGTCTGTATCAGTATCAGTGGGTGTGTCAACATTGTTTGAGCAACCACAAGATACTATCATTGGAACAATTAAGCAAAAGCAAATTGCCAACACTATCAACGAAAGCCATCTCTTTTTCATTTGTTTTCCTCCGAAAATTTTGCTACTTATTTATAAATTATTATACATATATATAATACATCAAAAGTGATTTTTTGTCAAGCAAGTTTATACTTATTTAACAAAAAAATAGCGCAATTTTGAAGGTTTATGTGCAATTTTATGAAAAATAGACAAATTTGCAGATTTTGTCAATCGATAAAAGCCGTGTTTTTTGTGCATTTTGTCAATGTTGATTTTTTAAATACACTTTTAATTATTCATAGTTAAGACATTTCGGGGTTGGCATTATCGTTTTCCGCTTGCGGTTCTTGCTCTTGTGTTTGATTTTCGTTCGGAATTTGCTCCTCCTCTGGAGATGGTGGGGGAACAGGTGGTAAAGGCGGGTTTAAAAGCGCATCAAAGCAATCAATAATAAATCGAGTGTCGTAGCGAACGCCCTCAATATGTATAACTCGCAGATTTGCATAGTCATAGCTTGAAAGCGGGCGGTTCAACGCATCATTTGAATTTGCGCAAATATAGATTTCACCGTTTTCAATTTTGCTAATAATAAGCGTGTGATAAAATTGTCCTTCTGCATTTTGAAGCTGTATTAAATCGCCAATTTCCGCCAACGACAAGTCGGTTTCTATTCCAAATGGTCCAACACCGGCATTTGTAGTCATAAAGTTGTAAAAAAATTCAACGCCCGTCCAAGATGCACTTCTACGGTTTATAGAAAGATAATACCAACCATATATGGAGGTATAATTCATAGTGCAGCTGCCGGCTAAAACACATTGGGATGCAAAATTGGTGCAATTTCCTCCTATGCCCTCAAACGTATAAAACAACGGATTCCTTTGTAGCGCATATTTTTCGGCATACATAACAGCCCTTTCTCTTAAATATTCCTTTTCAAGAATCATATAACATCCTCCTCTTAAATATATCTTATGTAGAGGAATAAATATTGCCACTTAGCGAGGTATGAGCTTGATTTTTTGGAATAATATAGACACCCCCTTGGCTTTTTTTACTTTTTTATGCGCAACTATGGTGGTTTTTGTAAATGGCTGGACAGATGCCCCAAGCACTGTTTTTTCAGTCATTTCCTCAAAAACCCTCAAGCCTTGGCAAGCATTACTTTTATCAGCAGTTTTCAATTTTTTAGGTGTGCTTCTATGCACCACTATAAGCGGCAGGGTTGCAGAAAATGTTTTTTCTTTAGCGAGCTCGGACTCAAAGACTGAGGGAAATATTATATGTCTTTCTTGCTTTTTGACAGTAATTATTTTTGGCGTAGCTGCTTGGCTTTTTGGAATGCCTTCTAGTGAAAGTCACGCGTTAATTTCCTCTCTTTCCGGAGCTTCATTTGCATTTGGCGGCTTTAGCCTTGTTTTCATACTTGATGTGGCAAAAATAATACTATATATGGTTTTTTCTTGTTTTTTTGCGTTTACTCTCTCTTTCGTGATTTTCAAATATATACACAAGAAAGCCTTGCCATTTAGAAAGCTCATAATTTTTGATTGCGCCTTGCTTTCATTTATGCACGGAGGACAGGACGGTCAAAAATTTATTGCAATTATAATGTTTTTACTATGTGGAAGTGGCGCCGGCAATTTTAAAATCCCAATGGCTTTAATTGTTCTAGTTTCACTCGTTATGAGCATTTCCACCCTTTTAGGTGGAAAAAGAATAATAGTCTCTCTTTCCAAAACAATTGAAAATTGCGACACTCCCTCGGCTTTTTCTTCCGATTTTGGTTCTTTTTTCACTTTAGCCATCTGTTCCATATTAGGTATGCCTGTTAGCACAGGAAACATAAAAAGCATCTCGCTATTTGGTGTTGGCATTGCACAAAAAGCCAAGACAAACAAAAAAATAATAACGGAAATACTGCTTACCTCCGTTATTACATTTCCTATTTGTTTTTTACTTGGATTTGTGTTAAGCAAGCTGCTTACGTTCATTCTTTGAACAAATCCCACATTTCGCCTTTCGGCTCAGATATAAAAGACATTGATTGGTTGCTTTTGGGGTGGCTAAATTCTAATTTATACGAATGAAGCGCAATTTTGCCATTGTCCCTTGCTCCGTATTTACCATCCCCATATAGAGGATGCCCTCGATGAGATAGCTGTGCTCTTATTTGATGCGTTCTGCCGGTATGCAAAAGGATTTCAAGCAAAGAAAGCAGCCTTTCGTCTTTTTTCGCGTGTTCCAGTGCCCAGAATTCAAGCCTTGCCTCCTTTACGCCCCTTCTTTTATTTTCAACGACAAACGATTTATTTTTTAATTTGTCATGGAACAAAAGGTCGATCATTTCTCCATATTCATCACATTCGCCATAACAAATGCACTTATATCTTTTTGCGAATTGTCTATTTGCTATTTGCTCTGATAATTTAGCGGCGCTTTGCGGATTTTTGGCAAAAACCATAACTCCAGTTGTCTGTATATCTAATCTATGAACACAAAAAACATCGCATCCTGTGTGAGATTTTAGCAGTGAAACCATATTGTCTCCACTGCTTTCTTGTGAGGAAACGCCATATGGCTTTTCACAAACTATTATATCACTATCTTCATAGTAAATTGTCATATAGCTCTCCTTTCGTTTTTGATATATCTATTCTAACACAAAGGGGCTGATTACTCAACCCCTTTTAGTTATTATTTTACTTCAACTATTGAAGCATCCCACATATCCGGAGCTTCATATCCCAAGAAGTTTACGCAAGTAGCAGCTACATTTGAAAGACCGAATTCGCCATTATCTGCTTTAACTGCATATTTATCACTATAATAGTTATCATAAATGATAAATGGAACAGGGTTGAGTGTATGGCTTGTCTTTGCCTTGTATGAGCCATCCTTGTTTTGCTTAGGTGTTCCTTTTTTGTCAAGCTCGTACATTTCGTCAGCATTGCCATGGTCAGCTGTGATGAGCGCAACACCCTTTAGCTTGTCAACAACATCAAGTATTCTCTTGAGCTGAAGGTCAAGTGCTTCCATAGAGCAACGAGTAGCCAAAATGTTACCTGTATGTCCTACCATATCGCCATTTGGGAAATTAACACGAAGAGTTGCGTATTTGCCGCTTTCAAGACAAGCAATAAGCTTATCTGTGATTTCAGCACACTTCATCCAAGGTCTTTGCTCAAATGGAACAACGTCAGATGGAACCTCAATATAGGTTTCAAGCTCGTCGCTGAACTTACCACTCTTGTTTCCATTCCAGAAATATGTTACGTGTCCATACTTTTGAGTTTCGGAAATTGCAAGCTGAGAAATGCCACTATCGGCTAGGTATTCGCCCATTGTGTTTGTAATTTCAGGTGGGTTTACTAGGTAATTTGAAGGAATGTGAAGGTCGCCATCATACTCAAGCATACCTGCATATACAACGTTTGGATAACGAACTCTATCAAACTTAGTAAATTCCTTATCGTCAAATGCCTTTGAAATTTCAATCGCACGGTCGCCTCTGAAGTTATAGAAAATTACGCTATCTCCATCATTAATTGTACCAACAGGCTCGCCATCCTTTGCAATAACGAAAGGTGGGAGGTCTTGGTCGATAACCTTATACTCTTCTCTATATGTTTCAACTGCCTTTTTAGCACAGCAGAATTGTCTGCCCTCGCCAAGAACGTGTGTTTTCCAACCGAGCTCAACCATTTGCCAGTTAGCCTCATATCTGTCCATAGTGATAACCATTCTACCACCACCAGATGCAATCATAATATCAAAATCAGGTGTGCGCAAAGTGTCAAGATACTCTTCGAATGGAACGATGTAATCAAGAGCACTGGTCTCACCTACATCACGTCCGTCAATCAAGATATGAAGTCTAACCCTTTTAACCTTTTCCTCTTTAGCCCTATCAATCATAGCCTTCAAGTGGTCAATATGAGAGTGAACATTACCATCAGAGAAAAGACCAATAAAATGAAGTGTACCGTTGTTCTTTTCAACATTGGAAATAACATTTTGCCAAGTGCTTGAAGCGAACATTTTACCATTTGCAATAGATTCTGAAACCAATTTTGCGCCTTGAGCAAAAACTTGTCCTGAGCCGAGTGCGTTATGGCCAACCTCAGAGTTGCCCATATCGTCGTCAGTTGGTAGGCCAACTGCTGTACCATGGGCCTTTAGCTTAACGCAAGGATACTTTGACATAATCATATCAAGTGTAGGTGTATACGCTTGACTTACTGCGTTTGCAACAGTATCTGGCGCTATACCAACGCCGTCCATAACGATAGTGAGCACCGGTCCCTCAACACCTATTGGATTTTGTAATTTATTAAGGATTTTTGCCATTTTAGTTTCTCCTTTTATATTATGTTAATTTTTATCGTATATAGTATATACTATATTTGTGAACAAATCTTGAACAGATACAAAATAGTTGACAATTTTATGTATAAATGTTAAAATTATTTGTAGTGAAATTACTGTTTAAGGAGACTATATGGATATAAGAGAAGAATGCACTCTCGCAGTTAAGGAGTTGTGCGAGGTCGCAAAATTAAAAGCCGGAGACATTTTAGTTATAGGGTGCTCAACGAGTGAGGTTTTGGGCGATAAAATAGGAACTAATGGTAGCGAAGATATTGCCGAGCAAATTTATGACGCCATCACTTATGTGCTTGTACAAAAAAGAATATACCCAGCTTTCCAGTGTTGCGAGCATCTTAATCGTGCACTTGTTATTGAAAGGGAGTGTATGCCATCATATTGCGAGGAGGTAAATGTTGTTCCACAAAGGAATGCAGGAGGCTCACTTGCTACTTATGCTTATAATTGCTTTAGCGACCCCGTTGTCGTTGAAGAGATAAAAGCCGATGCCGGAATTGACATTGGCTCCACCTTGATTGGTATGCATCTAAAAAGAGTTGCTGTGCCAGTTCGTCTTTCCATTTCTAAAATAGGAGAGGCAAGCATCACTTGTGCGCGCGTGCGCCCAAAATTCATTGGTGGTGTGCGTGCAATTTACAACGAGGATTTGCTATAAAAAGCGAAAAAGTCACACCCTGTGTCTGTTTTTATATTTTATTACACATACAAAAAGCTCCACGCAAAAGCGTGGAGCTTTGTTTTATAAACGGTTTTTATCTACCTCTCATAGATTCAAGCTGTTCTTCATCAGTCATTTCCTTAACCTTCTTCTTACGACGTTTAATTACGAAGTTTCTAAAAATCAAGTCGACAATGAATAGTATCAAAGCAAGAATGATTAGTGGTATATCGATGTTGTAGGTTTTTGTTATATTTTCCTCTTCGTCGATTCTCTTTTCAAAGAAGCCATTAACCCTTGCTACGTTATAGCCAGCATCCTCATCGTCCTCATTGCCAATATAGTTTGTGAAGAACACCTTAGTATTTGTGGTATATTCTTCATCTTCCTCGCCTTCAAAATCTGAAGCGCTCTTGTTGGTAACAAGGCTCGAAAGTAGAACAAGTCCGTTGTCTTGTTCTTCCTCGTCGGCAGATAGAACGTTATATTCCTCCAAGGTTTGACCAACTATTGCAAATGCAACAATATCACAAAGTGGGTCATCTCCATTAACAGCATAATCAATTGCTGGTGGGTCCTCAATGTCCTCATTCCAAGCAGTCTTAATATGCTCTACTCGAATTACATAGGTTTTATCTGTAAATTCAGTAGGAAGAATTATTGTGTGGTTATTTCCTGTGCTTTCAGTTGCGTAGTAAATACCAACTGTATTCCAAAGGTTAACATCTCCATATGTTTCTTGAACATATACAGTTGCTCTTATCTTCTCCTTGAAATAGAGATTTCCCTCTTTTTTATCTCTTTCTGTAATGTTTGCATAAGTTGTTACATTAAGAATAATTTGCTCGTCATCTCTAAGTGCGGAATATTGAAGACCTGTTGAGTCAACTCTATTACGGATTGGAGATAGTAAGATGTTTTGTACAAGACGTGAGTTTTTGATTCCGTCTGTATCATCAAAGAGTGGTCCTGTCCATTCCTTGTTTCCAAGGTCGGTCATAAGAACGCACACCTTACCTAAGCCATACTCCCACTCAGCATATATAGGACGAATTGGGTCAACATAGAATATTGTGTTCGCCCCTTCTTTAATGTGAGTTGCATAATATCCGTGAATGGTATCATAGCCATCCTTATCAGAAACGCCCTCGTAAACTATAGAGTCACGCGAGTCAGCCATAAGCTCTGCATTGATTTTCTCATTACGGAGCTCCTTGGAAATCTCATCTGTGATTTGGAACAGTGTTTCATCAAGATCCTTTGCCGCATCAACAAGGAATGTGTCTCCCTTACCTGCGGTGGAAATAATGTTCAATTGCTCAAGTGCATCTGAATCATTTATAGTAAGACCGATACCGATTGCTGTCGTACGAGTACCACTCTTAGCCAAACGCTCAACAATACCCTCATAGCCTGAGCCTGGGTCATTAGGCGCACCGTCTGACATAAATACGATTTGCTTTACTTGAACGGTTGTTTTGTTAAGTACTCTTGTGAGCATCGCACTTGCTTCTTGCATTGGCGGTCTATATGCAGTACCATGGCTCTTGATTTTATCGCCCGTTGCCTTATCATCCTTACCTGGTGCGTACTTACTCTCACCACGTGAGTCAAGCAATACCTCAATTTCGTCTTCTTTTAAGACTCCAGTATAGTTGCCCTCTTCATCCTTTTCTGGGCGTGTGTAGGTTACCTTATACCAGTTATAAGTGATACCGTCATCGGCTAGAATTGGCTTATGTTCATCATCTTGTGGCAAACTAACTATTGAGTCTGCACCATTAACCTTTATTTCTGTATCCTTTACAGTTATTTCACCATTTACTACATCCTTCTCACCATAGTGAGCATAATAGAAATGGTCAAATTCCTTTTGTACCTTATCACATAGCTTTTCTCTGTTTTCCTTGTCTCCAAGTCTTTCATTATCAAGAGCTACATGATATCCTTGGTTAAATGCAATTACGCCAACATAGTCGTAATCCTGAAGAGTTTTCTTCTTTTTATCCTCTTTTTCTTCGCCTTCTGTTTCTTCCCCTTCGGTTCCTTCGCTCTCGGTTTCGTCGCCTTCCTCAAGCTCAGAATCAGTAAGAGGAGTTTCTCCCATGATTACCTTTTTAACACTAGAAAGTGCAACCTGGTATCTAGTAGGAGTTACAAAGTTAGCATCTATTAGACATTGTGGACAAATTGCAGGAGATTCGTTGTCAACGTCCTCATATAAGCAATATTTACATATAAGTGGACTATTTTTTACCAATTCCTTCATTGAGGATGAAAGGTCAACTACTAAAATCATAGCAATTGTTTCTTCCTCTTTGCCAAGGTTTAGCTGAACCGGTAAAAGCTCTGCAATATCGGGGTCAACCGTGTAAGAGCCCTTTGGTTCTTCGTCATCTTTTTCGGTAGAGTCTGCCATTGACTTAATAGCTCCCTTTGCCTCTTCCTCTGTATAGATATTATCTCCACTTGTGAAGAGCAAGCCTCTGCCGACCTCCTCAACGAAGCGCTTGATGTTTGCGCCTGCGCCAGTTGGCAATTCGCTAAAATTAACATCCATTAGTATAATTTCATCGTATTCAAGGAGCTTCTGCAAGGTGTCAGGAAATTCTCTCGTTTCACATTGCTGTATTTTGTAGCCTGATGATTTTTCAAGCTCTGCAACATTGATTTGTGAAAGCTGATTTGCGCTTCCCTTTACAAGGAGAATCTTTCCTTGTGGCTTAAATTTATACCATGAATAATATGTGTTGTTTTGTGTAAGCACGTCGTCCGGTCTTTGAACTGTTGCAGAACGACAGTTTGGACATCTGTTTGCACCAACAAGCTGAGCCTTAGTCCAGGTTAGGTCACACTTTGCGCATGCATAGCTAACAGTTGACTTAACAGAAACCTCTGCCTTAATAGCTTGAATGCCCTGCCCTCTGATTTCATCGAACTCATCAACATACTTGGAGGGAACGCTAAATTCCTTAGTATAGTCATATTGCTCAGCAACAAATATTAATCTGTGAGCTGATATGCCTCTAGGGATTGATATTCCTTCTTGTGATGTAAGCGTTTTACCGGTTACAACATCCTTAATACTGATAGTAGCACCATTTATTTTACTTGTGCTATTAAATGTTACTGTTGCCTCGTAGTTTTGACCATTAACAGCATCGCCCTTAGTTGAAAGTCCAATTACTTGAACCTCTGAAACTCCGCTTGAGCTATCAAGGTAGTTAAAATATGCACATTCAAGGTCTACATTGTTATCAATTAGCTCTTGAAGTGAATAATACGAGTTTCCAATATTCTCTCGTCCATCAGACAAAAGAATAATTCTTTTTTCGCTATCCTCATAGGTTGCATCGTGTCTGTCAACGCCAAGAATAGCATCAAGTGCTTTTTCAATGCCCAGTCTTATTGAGCTCTTATCTCTTAATTCATCACTATCGAGTGTTTCATAATCATATAAGAAATCTACTGTTGAAGAATCAAGACCACCAGGCATAATTATCATACCCGCATCTGGATTGTTCGGATCCTTGCTTGCCTCGGTTCTGTTAGGGATAATACCTGTTTCATCTCCACCGAATACTACAAGACCAAACTTAGTTTTAGATTCCTCGGGATAAGTAATTTCTTGCTTTTCTGCCGCCTTCATTACATTATGCATATGCTCATTCATTTCGAACTTCATCTGTGCGTTACTGTCCGACATATCAACGACAAAGACAACTACATCACCATTTGCATTGGTTTCTGTAACTATCTCTGTATATGAAATGCCAGCAACAACTGTTGACAAAATCAAAATAAGTGACAAGTGAATGATAAACGGGATTAAGTGCTTTGATGATACTCTACGCTTTTTGTTCAATCTTAAAAACGGAACAATGCCAAGTATCAAAGCGGGAATGGTTATGAGCAAGACCCAAGGCTTTTCTGGTGGCCAGTTGAGTCCCGCGAATAATGGGGCGAAATTAATATTCATCTCTGTAATATACCCCCCATTCAATTATTAAAAGTACAATTAGTGCCAATACAACCCAAGGCAAAATTGATGTATGTCTAACAAAAGGCTCTGCCTCTGTTTGTCCTTGTGCAGGCACCACAAGCTCTTGCAAGGTGTTGTTTTCGAGTGAAACCTCTGAATCAACTGCTCTTGTATAAACTGAGAATATCTCGGTTTGGCGTGGGTTTTCTACTATGGAGCCAAATTCATCAATTGAATAGGTTGGTTCATATGTTACTTGCATTTCGTACAAGCCAAATTTATTTAGAGTAATGCTTGGCAACAATTCTCCGTCCTTTTTGCTCCACAAATACTCTTGAGCGCCTGTACCCTTTTCATTTTCATAGCGTCCAACCTCTTGCTCAGGTGTGAAATATACATATTTTATGCTCTCAATACCTGATGGTGGATTGAATTCAAGCTTTTCGCCAATAAATGGTGTACGATTAGGCAAAATATCAGGAGCGGAAAATGCGAGCATGTTTATCTTCATAGGCTCAAAGTTTGCAAAATCAAGTGGCAAAAGCGTATTGTTATATGCAATCTTAAAGGTAGATACTATTACTCTTGTTGTTCCGACAGTACCAGCAAGTAAAATTGGCGCTGCAACTTCTTTCTTCTCGCCCTTTTCATTTGTCGCCTCGTAATAAGCCTCAAGTATAACGTCAAAGCCTGCCGGAACATCAAATACCGGGAAGCCATTTTCGTCAATATTATGGTTAATTAAATAAAATTCATTAACTGTTGAAGCAAATACAGCTCCCTCTTTATTGAAGTCAACATTTTTAAGAATTTGCTTTGCATATTCACCTTGAAGCGCAGGCTCATCAACAACATGGTTTACTCCGTCAACAGGGTCCTTTGAAATGATAAGTCCATCAACACCTGTTGGAGTGCCTGTGGCATTAATGTACCAAATAGCACCGTCTGTTGGAGCCTTTTCAGGGACAACGCCTTCATATATATATAAATCATAGCCACTTGTTGGGGCTTTCTTTATATTGTCGGCGTGGAAAACATTCTCTTGTGGCAAGGAATAACCACTTGCGTGCAATCTATCCAAAAGAACAGGTCTTTTGTTACTGCTCAAATCAACCTTGTTAGTTTCTTCCTTATATTTAAGTAAATTACTTACATAAAGAATATTAAGCTCTTGCTCAGGAACATAGTACAAATATGCTTCATTATCATAGTCGATAATGTCGCCCTCTACCTCTATTCTAACTCTAGCTCTTTCATATTCTTGAACCTTGATAGGACCAAAGGTTATTGTTTTGGTACGAGGAACGTTTGTGCTACTATCTGTGCTCAAGGTTTCCTTCTTTCTATCCATTTCAACACCGTCAAGCTCGAAAATAACGTCAACCATATATGATTGATTTCTTCCTTGTGCCTCAAGTGAAACATTGAATGAATAGCTAACATCGGATTTGCTTTCCTTGAAGCCTACAATACCGATATTGCGGTCGTTTTCGATGTCATTACAAGCGATTATTTCAATACTTGCGTTTTCATCTAGCAAAAATCCACTTCTTTCTCTGTCAGTTATTAAATAAATCTGCGCCTCTGGGCTTGTATCAATTGCCTCTGAAGCAAGAGAAAGAGCTTTATTTAAATCTGTTGCCTTTGTTGAGCAGGTTTTCTTTTTAAGAGCTTCCATTACGTTTTCCATTCTTGCTGGATCGTAAATATATGGAACCTCTCTCTCATTGCCCTCGTCCTCCTCTGGCTTGGATTTGGTCAAAAGCTGTGGAGAATCTCCTGCAAAAATTATACATACGCCGCTTTCTTCCCCAATATCAGCTGTCAACTCTTGCACCTTGCTAAGCGCATAGTCATAACGAGTTCCAATTACTGTTTTTTGGGTGCCTGTTGCGGTTGTTTGAATAACTTCTCTATCAAGCGTCATACTTGCGGAAGCATCAATTACAATTATTTTATCTGCGCCACGTTCATCTTCAACTCTTACATCCATAAGAGCCATTGTTGCCACTGCAACAGTTAAAAGCTGAACGATAAGCAATAAGGACATTATGAAGTTTATTGGAATACGGCGTTTCATATATTTGAGGCTTCGTTTCCAAATAAAGGTACTGGAGACAGTCTTAGGTACATACTTCGACTTAATCAAATATATCAAAATGACGATAGGTACCGCAATGAGTCCCAAAAGACCTAGCAAACCAAATGTCCATCCGAGCCCTGTGTCGCGAACGTACTGTTGTTGACCGAGCAGATTAACAATGTTAGATATCATTTGATTATCTCCGTTTCATATCCTTTTCCAAAAATTACTTTTTCAATTGAATCATCTGATGATACTGTAAAGAATGTTACATCTCTTGACGCACAGAAATCTATCAATTCCTGCTCATATTCATCAAATGCTCTTTGATACGCCTTTACGAGCTTTTTAGTCATTACGATTCTCATATTTCTGTCATCGCCATATCCAGAGGATTCGGAGTCAATCATTTGAATTCTACCATCTAGATTTGGGAATAGCTCGTCTGGCGAGAGAACCTGTATCATTAATATTTCCCTACGTTGATACATAAGGAAGTCTATGGCTTTTTTCCAGTTACTATCTGTCAAAAAGTCAGAAATTATTATTGTAAGACCATCATCATATCCCGGTGTTTTCATATTAACTATGGATTTTTCAAGGTCTGTTTCGCCCTCGAAATCAGTAGTTTCAAGCTTTTGTGCTGCACGATAAAATGAGTCCTTGTTTGTAATAGTAAAGCCAAGACCCTCTGTTTTACCATCCTTCATAAGCTCATATGAAACTCTGTCCATTGAACACACAGAAAGATATCCAAATGCTGCCGCGATTTTTAGTGCAGCCGCCGCCTTTTCAGGTTGTCCACACGCCATAGAGGCTGAGCAGTCAATCATAATGCGGTTGTGCATCTGTCTTTCATCTGTAAACAGCTTGATAAAGTATTTTTCACTTCTCGCATATACGTTCCAGTCGATACGTCTGATATCGTCTCCAGGTGCGTATTCACGGAAGTCTGCAAACTCTACCGTATTACCATATGAGCGGGCTTTTCTAGAGCCTCCAAAAAAGCCCGTCATTGGAGTTTTTAGAAGAAGTGCTGCGGCATCGAGACGGTCGAGAAAATCACCGTCTAATATTCTACGTTTCATGTTTACCGCCTAAATTATTTATTCTTTTTGTCTTTTTTATCTTTCTTGTCTTTCTTGCCTTTTTTGTCAAGGTTTAGCATTTCCTCGCTCTTTGTCATAGCAGGAGCTGCTGAACCCTTAACGCCTAGAGTTGTTGCTGTTGCGCCCTTACCTGCGCTGTTAAGGTCTCTAACAAGTGAAAGAACTACATCATCAGCGCTCATCTTTGATGTTACTGCCTCAAAGCCAAGCTTAATTCTGTGACGAAGAACAGGTACTGCCAAGGAGTTGATGTCGTCATATGAAACATTATATCTTCCTTTAATAAGTGCGCGTACCTTTGCGGCGGTGATGAGAGCCTGTGCCGCACGGGGGCTGGCTCCCTCTCTAATATATCTCTTAGTTGTTGCAGTTGCTACCTCACTGCTTGCGTGAGTAGAAGCAATCATTACCATGGCGTAGTCAAGAACCTCTTTTGCGATTGGAATTGTCTTAGCTACTGCTCTCATACGAAGGAGTTCTTCTCCGTTACATGCGGCTTGAGCACATTCGTCCATGGTTTTTTGTGTCATTGTTACAATTTGTCCAAGCTCTTCGGCTGAAGGATTAGGAACTAATATCTTGAACATAAAACGGTCCATTTGCGCCTCTGGTAGTGGGTATGTACCATCTTGCTCAATTGGGTTCTGTGTTGCAAGTACAAAGAAAGGCTCGTCTAGCTTACGGGATACACCCATAACTGTTACCTTGTGCTCCTGCATGGCCTCAAGTAGCGCCGCCTGTGTCTTAGGGGTCGCACGGTTAATTTCGTCGGCAAGTACTATGTTACTGAAGATAGGACCCTTTTGGAACTCGAATTTAGAGTTGCCATTTTCGTCTCTTGTAATGATGTTAGTACCTGTTACGTCGGCAGGCATAAGGTCAGGTGTAAACTGGATTCTTGAGAATGGTAGATCAAATACGTTACCAAGTGATCTTACAAGACGGGTTTTACCAAGTCCTGGAGCACCTTCAAGAAGAACGTTACCACCTGCAATAATAGCAATAATTGTAAATTGAACAACCTCTGTTTGACCGATAATATCCTTTTTAACCTCTCTGAATATCTTTTCGCACTTTTCAGCAAAAAGCTTTAATTCCTCAGCGGTTTTTGGGTCAATAACTGGCTTTGGTGCAGCTGGAGCTGCTGGTGTTGCAGGCGCTGCTGGCTTTTGGGCTGGTGCTGGAGTAGCTGGTGGTGCTTTTGGCTCTGCTTTATCAGCTACGGCAGGAGCCGCACCAGTTGCTGGCTTTGGTGCAGCAGCTGGTGTTGACTTTTCATCTACCTTTTTATCTTCAGCTTTCTTAGGCTCTTCTGCCTTTGATGGCTCCGGCTTTTTTGCCTCTTCTGCCTTTGGTGGCTCAGGCTTTTTTGCCTCTTCCACCTTTGGAGCTTCAGCCGGAGTCTTAGCCTCGTTCTTTACGTCGTTGTTCTTTTCATCTTCGACTTTCTTATTAAAAATTCCCATAATTCTTCTCCGTATACTTTATAAAATGAAGTTTAGTTTTGTCCCTTGAGTGAAGCGATAGCGTTTTCTATAGCTCTACGTGTTTCCTCATCAAGGTCCTTGAGATACTGCTCTCTCAATGCGTCATCAAGCAATCCACTAGCAATAAGCTCGTCGTAAGTCATATCTAGACCAGGGATGTAATTGTCGTCAGCGTCGGAATCATCGCCTGTTCCCTGTGAAGGACCTGAGCTACCGCCTCCACTTGGCTCTTCATCATTTGGCTTGTTTTGACCTTCGCCACTATTATTATTTTGATCGCCATTTTGGTCGCTGTTTTGATCATTGTTTTGATCGTTATTTTGATCGCTATTCTGATCATTATTTTGGTCACTGTTTTGATCGCTGTTTTGGTTTCCACCTTGCTGTTGTTGGTTGCCACCCTGTTGTTGCTGGTTGCCACCCTGCTGTTGTTGGTTTCCACCTTGCTGTTGTTGGTTACCATTTTGGTCGTTTTGGTTACCGCTTTGATCTTGACTTGGTTTACCCATTATGTTATCTTGTGCGTTTTGGAATGAGTCGTTAATATTGTCTTGAGATCCCTTGTAATCCTCTAACTTACCAATAATGCCTTCAACCTTTTGCTGTGCGCCATTGAGTGCGTTTTGTGCATCCTTGATTGCGCCTTGCTCGTCGCCACTTTCAGCCTTGTCTTGTGCGCCTTGGAATGCGTTTGAAAGATCTTCGTAAATATCCTTGAGTTCTCCTTCAGGCAAGCTGTCTGCCATATCCTTGAAATCTCCAGCCATGTTGCCGAGCTGCTCCTTGAGAGCGTCACCAGTCAACCATTCGCCTGTTTCAGGGTTCTTTAGCTGATCCTCAAGATCCTTAAATGCACCATCAACTTGGTCATAAGAATCCTCTACGCCTTGTTGATCGTTCTTATCAAGTGCATTGTTTGCATCTTGAATTGCATCATTTACTTTATCCATAGCATCTTGTGTGCTATCGGTAGAAGGTCTTTCATCTTCAGAGCCATCTGGATTTTCACCGTCTGGATTTTCCTCTTCAGAGCCAGTTTGATCCTTATTAGGAGTGTTATTCTCCAAGAATGAATCCTTGTCGCTTTGAATCAAATCATCAATTGTTTCCTTAGAGCTTTCTATCTTGTCAAGAATTTCAGATTTTGATGCACCATTTTGAATCATGTCATTGAGTTCTTTGTCAAGCTTATCTAGCTCATTATTGATCTCATTTCTTGTTTCATCGCTTACAGGAGCTTTGCTAACCTCGTTCTTGAGGTCGTCAAACATATCCTCTGTTTCCTTTTGAGTTGTACCAACCAAATCCTCGCGAAGGTCACCAAGCTGATCACTTACCTCTTGCTTAGTATCTGTTTCTGCGTTGTTATCGTTGATATCTTGCTCTGCCTTATCAAATGTCTCACCAAGCTGTTCCTCAAAGGTTTTGCCGTTTTCTTCTGCGTTTTGCTTGTTGTTTTCAAGCTTATCTGCAAAGTCTAAGAGGTCATCTCTCATATCTGATGGTGTAGATGGAGATGCTGCGTTGTGAATTTCGTTTGCAATCTTGTCTGCAATCTCTTGCTTTTGGTCATCGCTTAGCTCGATGTCCTCGCCTGTTTCAGGGTCCTTCTTATTTTCGCCTGTTTCAGGGTCCTTGCCGTTGATGATATTTTCGAGCTGATCCATTGCGTCCTTAATTTGCTCTTTGTCGCCAGACTCAATAGCATTGCCGAGATTTTCTAGAGCATCGCTAATTTCCTTATCGGTTTCATCCGTGCTATCCTTCAAGTCGTTGTCCTTTAGGTTTTCGCTAATGTCTTCCTTAGATTGATTATCTTGCTCAATCTCTTGGTCAAGCTTGTTTTGTTCATCTCTTATAGCATCATTAGCCGCTTGATCCTTTTCCTCATCGGTCATTGTTTCGTCCTTGAGGATATCGTCAACTGTGTCCTTAAGGTCGCCCATTTCTTGATTTAGGTCGTCTTTATCCTCTGGGTTCATTTCGGAATTATCAATTGTATCCTTTATGTCCTCGAAGGAATTGTCAACCTTATCTTGAGATGTTTGGTCCTTATCTTCTTCGTCTTCGTTTTCATTCTTATCATTTGGTGTTTCGATGTCCTCGCCTGTCATATCCTCGAATTCCTTTTCGATATCATCGATAAGGTCCTTTAGACTTTGAACACTCTTAACAGCCTTGATAATTTCTTCAGTTGATGCTTCAAACTTTTCATCAACAAACGCAGATATTACGTCATAGTTTGAAGTTTCATAGGTCTTTTGTTGAATAGCTTCAAGGCTTGTGCAGAAGTTATTTAGTGCCTTTTCAAGCTCGCTTGTTGTCTTAGGAGCATCAGGATCGGTAGGCTTTGTTGATGCAATAGCATCCTTAATTGCCTTAACGATTGTGCTACTAGATGGGTTGGCATTGAGAACGCCATTTTTCAAAGCGTTCATTGCTGCGGTAACAGCTGTTTCGCCCTTTGCTATCTCGTCTTCTTTTCCACCTTGGCAAGCCTTATAAAGCTTTTCAAGTGCTTCGCCAAGTGCTTTTGTTGTGCTGTTTTTCTTTAGCGCACCTATCAATGCAACCATATTGTCTTCTTGGGCTTGAGCCTCATTTTCCATATCCTTTATGGCTTCATCAACCGTATCCTTTACTGCCTCGTCCTTTTCGTCTGGGGTCAATTTATCATCGTCAAGAATATCCTGAATTTCGTCCTCAATCTTGTCTATTTCTTGCTTAAGGTCTTCCTTTTGGTCTTCTGAAATATCTGAGTTTTCGATGTCATCTTCAATTTTGTCAATAGTCTCGTCAACTTTATCCTTGTCGATTTCACCTGTAGGTGGCTCTTCCTTGTCGAACATATCTTCGAAATCATCTTCAATATCGCCAACAAGGTCCTTCAAGTTTTCCACACTCTTAGTTGCGTTGATTATTTCTGTTGTAGATTTTTCAAACTTTTCGTCAACGAAGGTCTTTAAATCCTCTGCCAATGCAGTTTTGCTCTTTTCGTTGATTGCTTCAAGGTTTGCTGCAAATCTATTAAGTGCTGTTTCAAGCTCGCTCATTACAGCTGTCGGTTCAGCATCTGCAGGTCTTGCAGCAGCTACTGCTGCTCTTACAGCTTCAGCAATTTGGAGAGAGTATGAAGCGCCCGCGTTAACTCCAAACTTTAGGTTGCCCATTGCTGTTCTAACGCCAGCCTCAGCCTCTGCTATCTTTGCCTCATCCTTGCTGCTTGATGCTTCTCTTAATGCTTCAATTGCTTCGCCAAGCTCTTTTGTAATTTCGTTTTGCTTTAATGCTGCAATTAGGGAAAGAATGTTTTCAAGCTCTGCCTCTACTCTGTTTTCGAGATCGTCTATAGTCTGGTCAACCTTATCCTTTATTGCATCATCCTTTTCCTCGTCGGTCAATTCGTCATCGTTGATAATATCCTTGATTTCCTCTTCAACCTTATCCATTTCCTGTTTAAGGTCTTCCTTGGTTTCGTCGCTCACCTCAGAGTTATCGATATCCTCTTCGATTTTGTCCATTGTATCTTCGAGGTCGTCTTTATCAACAGGCTCTTTTTCTTCATCTTCCTTAGGATCTTCCTTAATCAAATCATCGAATTCCTTTTCGATTTCATCAGCTAGATCCTTAAAGCTTTCTACACTCTTAACTGCCTTTATAAGCTCATTTGTCGACTCTGTGAACTTTTCGTCAGCAAATGTAGTGAGCTCTGAACCAGTTGCTGTAGAAGCCTTTGTATTGATTTCTTCAAGGTTAGTGCAGAAGTTGTTCAAAGCCTTTTCAAGCTCACTTGGAGCGACTGTTGCATCTGCATCAGCAGGCTTTGTTTGTGCAATTGCACCCTTGATTGCATTGATTAATGCAGTTGCTGTAGGATTTGAAGCTAAAACGCCAGCCTTAAGAACATTCATAGCTGTTCTAACTCCAATTTCAGCCTCTGCTATCTTTGCCTCATCCTTAGTCTTGCAAGCGTCACGAAGTGTGCCTAGTGCAATACCAAGATTTTTAGTAATTTCATTACTCTTCAATGCAACGATTAATGAGATTGTATCTTCTACTTCCTTTTGAACCTCGTCCTCGATGTCCTTAATGGTTTCGTCAATCTTATCTTTTATCGCTTCATTCTTTTCTTCGTCGGTCAATTTATCATCGTTGATGATATCCTTGATTTCCTCTTCAACCTTATCCATTTCTTGTTTAAGGTCTTCTTTTTTGTCGTCGCTTATCTCGGATTTATCGATTTCCTCTTCGATTTTATCCATTGTATCCTCAAGGTCGTCCTTGTTGATTACATTATCGTTCTCTTCTGGAGCAAGCTCCTCATCAAAGCGATCCTCAAGCTCATCTTCTATTTTATCAATAGTCTCTTCAAGCTCTTCAAACATCAAAAGTGCATCGATAATTTCATTTGCGCCCTTTTCAAAGGTTTCTGCAATTCTTAGCTTCTTTTCGTCACGTTGAACGCTACCATCGTTGAGAAGTGTCTTTAGTCCTTCAAGGCTTGAATTGAACTTAACAAGTGTTGCTTCAAGAGCTGAAACGAATGTCTCTTTGTTTTCTTCCTTCTTTATACCAAGCGCTGTTTTTGCATTTGCAAGTGCTGTATTGATTGCATTTATTACATCTTCAGCCTTGAATGCTTTCTTTGCTCTTGCTGTTGTAAGCGCTTTATTTACAATATCAAGTCCGGCCTTATCATTTCCAGCATCAACCTCTTTTACTGCATCTTGAAGACCAGCTACTAGCTCAACATAAGCATCCTCATATTCGTCATAAATAGCTTTTATGTTGTTTGAGCACCATGTAATTGCTCTCTCAATACTCTTTGAAAGCTTTTGTCCAGAAAGCCAGTTGCCATCCTTATCCTTGAGGTATGCCTCTTCAAATCCGTCAAGATCCAAAGACATATCAAATGGATTTTCAAATCCACTTTCAACCTTGAAGCCAAGGTCGTTCATAGCATCAATGATTTCTTGCTTAGCTTCGGACTTAACAGTATCGCTTGAATTATTTACAACTGCATTGAAAAGCGTTTCCATAGCTGTACCAAGATCTTTGGTTATTTCTATGTTCTTTAGTGCCTTAATGATCGCCTTAACGTGATCCTTCTCATTTTTGATCATTTCCTCAAGCTTTTCAACAGTGTCCTTAGCTTCTTCCTTCTTTTGTTCTTCCTTTTCCTCTTCTGTCAAGGTTTCGTCCTTTTCGATAGCCTCGAACTTATCCTCAAGGTCCTTGATTTCCTCTTTAATTTCTTCCTTCTTTTGGTCAGAAATTTCAGACTTATCAACGATGTCCTCTATCTTATCAAAGGTTTCCTCGTCCTTTTCAGCTGGCTCCTTTGAATCCTCGATGACATCCTCCATCTCGTCTTTAGCGTCATCAAGTGAGTCCTTAATCTCTTCCATTTTGTCCTTAGCTGCCTCGTCGTCGGACTCCTCAATAATTTTGTCTATTTCTTTTTTAGCTTCTTCAATGATGTTTTCAATTTCTTGCATTACTTGATCTTTATCTAGATCTTTATTATTGATAACATCTTTAATTGCAGCATCAATTTCTAAAATAATGCTTTCAATTTTATCCTTTTCCTTCTTAGGAAGCTCTTCAGCGAGTAGGTAAAGCTTTTCTTTTTCCACTTCCCATTGCTCTAGTAGGTCATCACGCCATTGGTTTTCGTTAACATATATACCGTCAAACTCAGGAACGTGGAATGCGCCTACAACGCCAGAAAGCATAATGGTAAATGCCAAGAAAAGTGAAATAACTGAAATTATTTTCTTCTTTGGTGCCTTTACCACGATATTTTTCGCATCGAATTCCTTCAAATGCTTTTGCGCATCCTCTCTTTGTAGCTTCGCAACATAAGATGGGTCCTGTTGGTACTCAACCATTGTTACTACACGCTCCTCAAGTCCGAGTGAGTCAATGGTTTTTATTGCACGACCAACGCCCTTTTTGTAGGTGTCAACATAAACTGCTATTGCAAGTGTTATGCAAACAAACAAGCCTACTCCAAGCGAAATAGCGGCAACAATGGCCACAGGAATCCAGTTGTCTCTAATCATATCCGCAAATTCAGCGTTAAAGCCACTAGCCATAGGCCAATTAAACTCAAGCGCTAATCTGGAAAGGATAACTGCCACGCTAAGAATCAAAGCGTAAATAAGAGTTGATATCATACCCAGCAAAGCGCCAAATGATATTGCTCTTACAAATGCATCTAAAGCCAACTTTTTCTTGTATGGTTTTATTAGTTCGTTAAGATTCATATAATCCTCCTAAAAATTTTTCCTACTTTATTATAACACGCACGTTTATTTTTTGCAATTAAAAATAAATTTTTAAGCTCAAATTGCACGTTTTTCGTCATAATGCACAATTTTTTGTTTTACCAGTTGCAAATCAAGACTTAAAAACTATCCATTTTACCCAAACTCAAGTGCATGCTATAACAGTTTGAGTAAGTTATCTTTCAGGTAGAGCGACTTTTTATCTTCTACCCATAAAATGGTGTGTGTTCTGCCACAGCGGCCGCACAAGATGAACACACTTTGCCACTCTGCCCGAGTGGAGGTTGGGGAGCACACCCCGGTTCGTCGTTTTGACTCCTTTCGTTTTTTGGTTAAAGTATACGGATTTGGACTTGAACACTTTAGTGTTTACTACTAGAGTATTCATGGCCTCGGATAGTCTAACATATATTTAACAGTATTTGGTAATTAAATGCAAACTTTCAGTATAGACTCAGTACCTTTTCGGCGCGTGTTCACATAAATTTCACAATGCGAATTTTGTAGCCAATTCAGCGTTTTCATTTTTGGCAAAAATTCCACAAAATTTCACTTTTCTTCAATCATATAAGTATTTTTTCTTCGTTCTTAGGGAAATTTAAGAAAAAAGGAGATTTAAATGAAAATCAACTGGATATTTGATGAAGCCAAAAAAATTGAAGATGAAACAATTTCGCACAGAAATAATTTACACCAAATTGCTGAGGTCGGCTTTTCACTTGAAAAAACATACGAATATATTTTCAAGGAATTGGAAAAGTCTGGTTGCTCGCCACAAAGGTGCGGAAAAATGGGAATTACTTGCACAATTGAAGGCGATCAGGCTTATACTGCTTTTAAGTCGCTAGACTATTCTATAAATACAGACGATAATATAGGGGAAAAGGTTACAAATGATGCAAAAAATTCTTTTCGGCTTAGCAAAAAATGTATAGCCTTACGCGCTGATATGGATGCGTTAAAAATGGATGAAAAAACCGATTTACCCTTTAAAAGCAAAAACGGCTGCATGCATTCGTGTGGTCACGATATGCACACAGCCATGCTACTCAGCTGTGCAAAAATCCTTGCAAAAAATAAAGATAAATTCTCGTCTAATGTAAAGCTGATATTTCAGCCCGCCGAGGAAATTCTTGAAGGTGCAAAGGACATGATAGAAAATGGAGCTTTAGAGTCTCCCTGTGTCAGTATTGGAGTGATGATGCATTGCTTAACTAACACAAATTCACACACTGGGTCGATTATCTTGCCTAATTTTGAGGCTTGTGCCCCAAGTGCAGATTTCTTCGAAATCAAGGTACTGGGGAGTGGCGCACATGGAGCTATGCCGGAAAAATCGGTGGACCCAATTATAATAGGAGCGCACATTATATTGGCACTCGAGGAACTAATTACAAGAGAATGTATAGGTATAAACGGAACCGTTTTAACAATCGGCTCAGTACGTGGTGGAAAAGCTGCTAATGTTATACCAGAATCAATCGTTTTAGAAGGTACAATGCGCACATATGATGAAGAAACTAGAGATAGAATGAAAAAGCGAATTCAAGAAATATCTTCTATGCAAGCCAAGTCATTTAGAGGAAACGCCTTGGTTAAATTTTTAGGCGATGCTCCTGTGTTCACAAGCAATCAAGAGATTGCAAAAAGTGCCTACACGTGTTTAAAAAATGCATGGGACGAAGCGAAAACAAGCTCCTTGTTTTCTAAAAAATCAGATGTTTTTTTAGTTCCTTTTTCCGAGACTCGCGTCTCCTGTGCCTCAGAGGATTTTTCTCATTTTTCACACAGAATCCCGTGCATAATGGTTGGTCTGGCATCTGGCAAATCAGAAGATGGATACAAATACCCCCTGCACCATCCCATGACAAAGTTTGACGAAAACGCGTTGCTCTACGGGACAGTAGCATATTCCATCTTGGGCATATCTTTGTAATAAAATAAAAGCTCGGGCTTTTTGCCCGAGCTTTTAATTAAAATTGAAATCAAGACCTACAAAATTGAGTTCTGCTTGATGCCTTTGAATGTTTTCCTTTGAAAGCTTATCTAGAGTTTGTTTTTTTCTCTTAATTCTCTTTGGGCTAAACAGGACTGCAATCCATCTGCACAGCCATGCAATTGGCAGCATAAAAGGCAGGATCTTAAGATATTTATGCTTTTGTTTCATATATTTATACGATGGAAAAACACTTCTTATAATCGACTTGCTCTTTACATTGCTTGTAGTTTTAGATGTCTTAACTCCCTCTGAAAGGATGTGCGCTTCATTAGTTCCATATACAGAGCCGGAGAATATCTTGTGTGTCATAAACGCGCTTATTTCGTCGCATTCTTTGTCGTCAAACCACACATCGATTAATCTCTTTGTGTTATGCCAAAAATCAGCAAGCTGAAGCTTTTTAAGTTCATTTTCTATGTAGTTAAAATCCAAGTCCTTGTGCTTGTTTAAATATACATATAGGTCTATTACGTGCTTTATGCCAACTCCAGCATCTCTATAATGCTTTGCATAGTGGACAAAAAGATAAATCAAGTTGTCCTCGTTTGTCATTACATAAGCACTTGTGTCCTCGGATTCTTTCTTAGCAAGTCGCCATCCATCTCCAAAATAAGCATAGTAATCCTTATTGTATGATGGAATTAACCTTTTGTGAAGCTCAACATTTGTGTTATTATTTCTCCAAATATACTCGTGATCGCTCTCTGTAAGCTCTAAATAGCCAAGCGAACGCATTATCTTTTTAATTTTCTTGTACTGCTTTGGCTTTATAAGAATATCGGCATCACTCATCAAACGCATTTCTATACTAGGATAGTAGTATCTAAGTCGAGCGCCCTTCAAAATTAGGTAATCAATATTCTCCTCTCTAAAGCGATTAGTTATAATATTTTCCGCTACTATTTGGTTTTGACAAATGTATGAATAATTTATTGAGGACTTTAGAAATTTTTTACCCCAAACACTTTCGAACGCATTAGGTATTTTCTCCACCGCATAGTAAATAAGAGGGGTAATTTGCATTTTCTGTGAAAACTCATAGACCGATCCTAAATCAAGCCCAGAGTCCACACATGGAGCTTTTCCTTCAAGTGAGGATTTTATGAGCTCTATTAAATTTTTTTCAAAAGAATTAAGCATATAATCCCCACCTTTCGTTTTTAATTAAATATAAAATTCGCAATCCCAAACCTCAACGCCAGAACCGGCAAATACGCTATCCAAGCGTTCTATCAAATCTTCTTTTGTTATTCCTTTTTTCATTATAACCTGCAAGAATCCGCCACCACCGGCGCCACAAATCATTTTACCATCAATTAAATCCTCTATAGAGATAAATATTTGGTCTATGCATGTGTTGGTGCTTCCGCTATCTAAAATTTTAGAAAGCTCCCAGTGTGAATTTAAAAGCTCGGCAAAGGCATTAACATTTCCTTGCTCTAGCTTGGCCTTCATATGAATAGCCAGTCTTTGAATTTCGCCTAAAACATGTACCGCCTCTTTGTTCGAGCCGATATATTTACCTACGACATCACGAAGCAAATTTCTTGCCAGACGGCGTTGACCTGTATAAATTATTGCGTATCTTTTGTTTAATTCGTCAATCGTTTGCTCTGGTATATTAACAAACGCTGTTTTTACATCTTGCTTTATGCCCTTATCCGAATAAACGAACTTGAATCCACTATTAAGTCCACCAATTTGGTCTTGCCAACCACCACCGGTTGACATAATTTGTTCCATCCAGATTACCTTTTCGCTAATTTCCTCATCGCTCAAGCCAGAACCAAAAAATTCAGAGAGCGCTTTTATGCACGCAGCCGAGAGAATAGAGCTTGTGCCAAGTCCTGAGCCTCGTGGTATATCAATTGCTCTGGTTGTTAGATAAATGCCGCCACCTATTCTTTCAATAATAGATGAAAGCTCCACTTTTTGCGATAATGGTATCAAGCCAAACGAAATAAGCGCGGCTTTATGTAATGCGAACGGGTCTGATGGCTCATTGCAGTTTTGAAGAGGCTCAACGCTGGAAAATTCAGCATATGAATCATTATCAGCGCTTGCCAGGACTATCTTTTTCTCTTCAATCCTTTTAACAATAACCTCTATTGGGAAGCCACCATTTAGTTTAACTGCAGCATTTAAAACAGTGCCACCATTTTCAAGACAATATGGAGGTGTATCGGACCAGCCACCACCAAAATTCACTCTAACAGGCAATTTTGTTGTAACCTCATTGCTTGAAATTTTCAATGAAGCGTTATACATATCAGCCTTATGAGCTTTAAGTATAGACATACAAATCAAGTCAAAGCTGTTTTTCAAATATTCCTCAGCCGTATCGTCCTTGACAAGCTGTGAAAGATAATAATATATTCTAATTTTTGTCGAGAACTCTTCAATAATCGTTTCGTCAAGCGAATCTGCAATTTTCAGAAGCCTATCAACTATACGCGGTGCAACACCATCCTTAAAAAGCTCGCATAGGCTTTGAACATCGACTCTGCTAGCGATTGCCTCAAGTATAGTTTCTACTTTTACTCTATCGTTAATCTTGGATTGCCACATAGGAATTGCAGATGTATCAGCCATATTAAAGCTCTCACAAAGAGATAGGGCTTTTTCTGATTTTTCGCCACCCAGTGTCGCTTTTACGGCATTTTCCATTGTGTCACAGGGCACAAAAAGCTTGCTTGTCCACAAAGGCTCTTGAAGGTCTTTTCCCATCCAAGAAGGAAGCTTGGGATTATCATCAACCGAGTACATTCTAACAACGAAGGTACCGTCCTTTAGTTTCAAGCCGTGCAGAACTGTATTATCAGGAATGGTTTCACCTGTTAATGTAACTCCACTGATAACGCAATTTCTGCCGATTGTTGTGTTTCTATGAATATAGCTGTCCTCTATATATGAGCCTCTGCCGACAGTTGCATTTTTAAGACTTATGTAAGAATTAGAGGAGGCAAATGTAGTGTATTTACTATTTGTATTTACATTTGCAGACCAGTCAAGACATGAATATTCCGGCATATCCTTGGTCATTAATTTCAAAAGCTCTCTTGTAGTTCCAAAGTGAATAAAGGAAGCCGGAGAAAAGCGCAATAGACGCATTTTATAGCCGTTTAGCTTGTTCCAAATTTCCTCTCTACACCTTTTAAGCTCTGGCGAAAACTCACCCTCTGGTGTCTCATTATAGAAATTTTCAAGAGTTGAGCTTGCTGCCAAAGGATATAGGAAATCAGCATAGAAGGAAAGACGCACATGGTCGTTTACATAATAATTAAACTTGTCGTCTGTATCAACCAAGGAGTATAGGTCATTTAAAAGAGTTCCTTCAAAAATAACCGCCCCAGTGTCGATATTTACATTATTATTTTTGTCAACCGCGCCACTTTCTGTAAGCTTTTCAACACTTTGCTTATGTAAAAAGCTTTCAACATTTCCCTCTTTATTTCCAAGAAAAACGCCGTGGTTTTTTCCAGTTTCAACATTTTCTCTTATAGATAGAGCCATTGCGCCCTTTGAATAAAAGTCTAGCTGTAGTGGATTGAACAGCAACAAAACATCACCTGAGCAAACAAGCATACCACTGCTCATTCTGGCAGGTACTCCGGTCATACCAATAATAAACTCATCAAAAAGAGTTGAGCGTCTGCCATCTGGCAGTTCTCTTGGGACTGGAGAAAACAGCTTTCCACAGGCGGAATACTGTGGCACGCGCTTAGAGTCTCCACCCGAGTGTATACATAAAATTTTCACACCGGTAAAGTCGTTACTACCACGATGATTTGCTATATATCTAAGCACATTCAAGGTAGCACCGCCCGAGCCAACACGCTTGCCATCGGGGTCGGGCAACACTGCATAATGGGTCTTGCTTGGCAATTTGCCGTCCTTCAAGCGATTGTTTATCTGCAATCGATAAAACTCAGCTTGAGCCTCGTTGGACGCGGTCAAAACAATATAATCCCATATAGGATATTTTTCTTTCTTTAAAGATTTTTCATATTCAACGTAAGAATCAATATAAGATTGTCTTAAAAATAGATTCTTGTATTTTGACATATAGTCCTCCGATTATTATTTGTTTTTATAAATTTTTTCATAATAGCTTTTGTATTCTAGAGAAATAATGCTTTCCCACCATTTTCTGTTTTCAAGATACCAATCGATTGTCTTCTCTATTCCGTCAGCAAACTTAGTTCTTGGTATCCACCCAAGCTCGGAATTTATCTTTGAAGGATCGATAGCATATCGCAAGTCGTGCCCTTTTCTATCGTCAACATAAGTTATTAAGTCCTCGCCTTCCCCAAGCCTTTTGCAAACAAGCTTAACAATATCAATGTTTGCCATTTCGTTGTGTCCACCGACGTTATAAACCTCGCCAATTGTTCCCTTATGGATTATTAAGTCAATCGCTTGACAGTGGTCCTCAACATAGAGCCAGTCACGTACATTTTCGCCTTTTCCGTACACAGGTAAGGGCTTTTTGCTTAATGCATTAACAATCATAAGAGGAATTAGCTTTTCCGGAAACTGATATGGACCATAATTATTTGAGCATCTTGAAATGGTTACAGGCAAGCCATAGGTTCTATGATAAGCGAGAGCCAAAAGGTCAGACGACGCCTTAGATGCGCTATACGGACTGCTGGTACGAATTGGAGATTTTTCTGTAAAGAGTAAATCAGGACGATCAAGCGGTAAATCTCCATAAACCTCGTCTGTTGACACTTGATGATAACGGTCAATTCCGCACTTCAAGCACGCATCCATCAAAACCTGAGTGCCGAGAATATTGGTCTTTAAGAAAATTTCGGGGTCTTCAATGGAACGGTCAACATGACTTTCCGCAGCAAAATTTATAACTATATTCGGCTTTTCATCTTCAAATATCTTATAAATTTCATCTCGGTCGCAAATGTCAGCCTTATAAAACTTAAAATTAGGATTTTCAAGTGCCTCTTCAAGAGTTGAAAGATTCCCCGCATATGTAAGAGAGTCTATGCAAACAACCCTGTAATTGCTATACTTGTTAAGCATATAGTATACAAAATTTGCGCCGATAAAACCGGCACCACCTGTTACAATGATCGTCATAGCACCCTCTCCAAGTTATATTATTTCTTTTTTGCGTTTATCAGCTTGAATCCAAACAAATATTTGCCAATTTTAGGCGTTTTCTTCAAGACCTCAATTACACAATTTAAAAGTAGCATCATAGCAATTGCACTCAAAGGTGCTATTACATATCCCAGTCCCCACATACAAGACGTGAATATGTTGGTGCCGACAACACCATTAAAGATTTTCACAAATCTTACAAACAAGAACTCAACAACAAAGCCCTGTAGCAAATAAATCGACAAGGTATTTTGACCACAGTTTGTTATTTGTCCTACAAGCCATTCCGACACAGAATTCTTCGCTTCAAACAGCTTTTGGAAAATTGTTGTCATTACCACGCAGCCAACTAATCCAATTGTAAATCTCAATATTACAGCGTAAAGTGTAAACACAGTATCTTCTAATATATAAGAGCCTGCATTCCACACATTATATTTTCCATCCCAAAGGCATAGCAAAAGTATGAAGCAAACAAGACTTAGTATTTTTATAGCTTTCAAATTTTCATTCTTGATTTTTGAATAGAACAAATCAAAGAAATAACCTAGAACAAAGAACGGAAGCATAAACGCAACATTGTATTTATCGTTTGGTATAAATAAGGTTCCCACGCACAATATAGCAAGAATCATTGCTCGAAGCTTCTCTTTTTTTACCATTTGATGTACAACGATTACCACTATTGTGCATATAAGCGCACTCCACAAGAACCACGAGGAACCAATTATATATCTTACATATTCATTTATACTAAAATAAAAGTTCCCACGTGTAGCGGAAAATCCCTTTTGTATTGCAAAGAAAATTGTTTGCCACAAAACAATAGGAATTAATATTGAGCTTATTTTATTAATTATATTTTTCCACCAAACGTATTTATCAACTGTTCTTCTAAGGAATAAGCCGCTAAGAAGCATAAACAACGGCATATCAAAGGTTCGTATAAATGTGACTATCCATACCGGTTCAGTTGTTTCACCGGCTTTGTATGCGGTAACAAAATGGCCAAGCAAAACAGAAATCATAAGAAGACCTTTGATAAAATCAAGCTCTTTATTTCTTGACTGATTTTTAGGTGTTATCGCCTTTTTAAATTTTTTAAACATCTTAACCAAATAAGGTTTTATTATGTTAAGAATATACCTAAAGCTTTCAACCTTAAAAATCATTGAAAACGCTACATAAAGAGCAATACCAACAATAACTTGAATAATAAGCTTTAAATATAAATTCATTGGAATAAATCCGATTCCAATTACGGCAGCCGCCATTACTGCTGACATACCTACAAACGGTAAAATATCTTTAATTTGCTCGAAATATCCGTATTTTAAAAGCTTTTTATTAGGGAAAGCGTTCACTACGGAGCAGAAAAGCGCACCCACCACCGAGCTTGCTGCTATTGCCATTACTCCGAATTGGCATGATATCAATACCAATGCTAAATTAAAGCCTCTCTTGATTATCTCAAGCTTTAATGCTATATCGCTTCTGCCAAGTGCATATATAGCCTGTAAATTTGCAGTTTGAATTGGCATCAATGCAAAATTAATACACAATATTTGCAGGTAAGGGACACAACCAAGCCAGTTGTCTGTCAAAATGACCTTGACTAGCGGCTCTGCAACAGCAGCCAAGCCAAACATCATCGGCATAATTATAAATGCACTTGTTTTCATTGAGCGCCTTACTATACGCTTAATGCCTTCTCGGTCGTCTTGTTTGTTTGACATAAGCGGAAACATTACGCTCTGAATTGACGAATTTATATTTGCAACAAGCAGATTCGGTATTTTTTTACCCTGGTTATAAAATGCAAGGTCAGCGTTTGTATATTTAAAGCCTATTATAATAGTTCTTATATCGTTATAAATGACGTTAACAAGTGATGCGACAAGCACCTTCCATCCATATGATAATAGTCCCCCAAGTCTTTTGAAGGAAAAGACTAGCTTTGGAACCCATCTAATTACAACAGCAAGAACAACCGTATCAATAAAGCTGTTTACCAAATACTGCCCTACTAGCGACCATACACCAAATCCATTTAGTGCCATCACAATTCCAACGACAGCAGAAACCAGAGTTCCACCTAAGGTAGCCCAGAAAAACTTTTTGAATTGCATTTTTCTAGACACCATAGCCTTTTGAACTGAGTTAACTGATGCAATTATCAGCTTAATGCCCATCACCCTTATAACCGCTGTCAATTGTTCATATTCAAAAAACAAAGAAATAACAGGTGCGACAACAAACAGCAACGCATACAATCCTAGCGAAAACGCGATATTAAAGAAAAGTACGGTTGAAAAATCCTTATCGTCTGCGTTTTTCTTTTGTATAAGCGCATTTGAAAAACTGCTTGATACAAAAACATCACAAATGTTAATTATAACAGTAACAAGCGCAATTATTCCATATTGCTCCGGCAAAAGAAGTCTTGCCAAAACAAGAGAAACTATAAAGCTAACTCCTTGAGCACCAATGCGCTCCATAAAGGTCCACATAAGACCGGAGAGCGTTTTATTTTTCAAGCTAGAATTACCTTCCAATGTGAACCCCTTTCTTATATCAATATTTAATCAAATCGTGCTTATCCTTACCTAGATAACGAAGAATTGCCGCTTTTAAAATTCGTTTTCTCCAAGGGATACACACCATTCCTTTTATATCTTTATCGCCCTTCCAAGAGCAGAATTTTAATAAATTCATAAGTTGCATAGCTGGATTGAAATCATCTGGCAAGGTTGGGCCCTCGTTATAATATCCAGTAAACGCTTTGCAGCGCTCAATGAGAGCTTGCCTGCATTCAAGATGCTTCATTGGATTCTTTGGTGGATTATTAAAGTCATAGATGTCATTTGCCAAAAACTCCTCTGTTGTATAGTGATTTAGAAAATCAATAAGTCCACTAAAACGTTTTTGAACATCAGGACCTTTGTTTTCAGCTGTTAATAGACAAACAGGGGTATTAACTGCGAGCGAAGGCATCGAAGCGTGCATATTTCCTGTAACCACAGCAGCTGCCTGATGATATAAATATAAATACATCTTTGAAATTTCTAGTCTATCTTTTGCATAAAACGAACTAAATATATTTTTTCCTATTACATATACCGGTCTGTTTGTTCTCTTTTTGACAGTTTCGACAACCTCATTTGATACATCAACGCAAAGAATATATCCGCCCCAAATTGAATTCTCACGCAACTTAGGATTCTCGTTTAAGGTTAGGGTTAAGCATCCGGAAAAATAAGCGTCCACTCCGTTTGAAAGAAGCCAGTCTCTAGTATCCATATCTCTGCATCCCACAGGACCATGCTCTTTAAACCATTCCTTTGTCTTTTTAGTAAGAATCTTTTTTCGACAGCATTCCGCAAAGTGCATAGAAATGCAAAGTGGATCTATATCCTCAGATGGTGGGAAATTTTTAAATTTCCACATATACCAAGAATTTAATATTGTTTTTGCCTTATCTCCATTTTCTGTTTTAAATGTATTTAACTGTTCCTTAAATGGAAAATAATCAACGGTTGGTAAAAAGTGCATTGATGCAATAGATTGCAAATCGTCTCCTATGTTATATGTATTGTTCAAAAGAACGCCGAATTTCATATGTTTTCTCCGAAATAAATTATTTTAATATTTTATCCTTGTTCACCCAGAATCTCATTCTTTCGCCATTTAAGTATCTTAAATAGTTTTGAATAGCAAACGCAGGAGCATCCTTATACGAGTTTATCGTGTCTCCTCCACGATGATTTGTAATTGTTAGATTATCATAATTCTTATAAAATTCAGGAATTACAGGCTCTGTTTCAAATACATCTATTGCTGCACCCATAATTTGGTTGTTGTCAAGTGCTTTTTTGAGTGCATTAGGATCAACGAGCACTGAACGAGCCGTGTTTATAAGATACGATGTTGGCTTCATTTGAGCAAATTCATTTTCTGCCATTATTGGAGCCTTTGCTCTTGCATGAAGAGTAACAACATCGGATTTTTGAAGTAATGTCTTCATATCAACGAATTTAAAGTTGATAAAATCATACGCGCTTTCGCTTATAAATGGATCACAAATTAATATATCGCAACCAAATACAGATAGCTTTTCAGCAACGAGTCGTCCAACCGAGCCAAAGCCGACAATGCCAATTGTCATATCGCATAGCTCCTTAATTGTGGTTTCTGTATTTGGGTATTTTTCTCTCCAAATTCCTTTTTTCAAAAAACGATCAGAACGGGCAATATTACGTGTCTCACAAATAATAAGCCCAACTGTATATTCTGCAACTGCATTTGCATTGTGCGCCGGATTAGTAGTTACAGCTATACCTTTTTCATTTGCCGCCTCTATATCAATATTTTCGGTTCCGCCTCGGCAAGATAAAATTGCCTTTAGGCAGCTTGCATTTTCAAGCAATTTTCTTGTAACAGGACATAGATGAACTATTAAAATATCGCAATCACTAATTGTTTCGTAAAGTCTTTCGGGTACAGGAATAACATCTCTTTTCATAGCCTCTATTGCTTTGACGGTGTCACGCATATCAGTTCTGTTTTCCTCACCGAAAAATAGAACCTCTATTGTGTCATCATCTTTTAGATATGGACTAACGCCCTCCTGCATCATTTCAGACGTAACGTATGCATCTCCTACGCAAACAATCTTCATTTTATAAAACCGCCTTTTATTAAAAATTCTGCATATTGTAGGTCAATGTCGTTTGTAACCTTGAAGTTAAATCTTTCGCCTCTTACAATACCTATTTTTCTGTTATGTGAAAGATACACCTTTCCAGCTTCTATATAGCTTGGAACATCCTCACTGGGAATCATATCAACGTATTTTAAGAATTGAGCAACATTGTAGGTTTGCGGACCTTGGTCTGCCCATAGCTTAGACCTATCAGGAACAACTGAGCTGCTTTCCCCGTCGTCACTCTGTAAAATGGTGTCAATAACAGGAATAGAGGTAGTAACCATATCGTATTTTTTAACCATTTCCAGATTATCCTCAATAATGCGTTTAGAAACAAACATTCTCGCGCAATCGTGAGTGATGATAATTGCGTTGTTTGAAGGGTCTATCTCATTTGCCTTTTTAGATACGTTTACAAGAGACAAAAAACGCGTTTCGCCGCCCTTGACTAAAACAACGCGGTCCTTGTCAATATTAAATTCATCCATAAGGTCAACATATTTTTTCTCCCAATCGGGATTTGTTGAAACTATAACCTTATCAATTTGAGCAACTGATAAAAAGGTTTTTAAGGTTCTAATAAATATAGGCTCTCCACACACCCTTAAAAACTGCTTAGGCATTGTGGCTGTCTCCATTCTTGAGCCTGAGCCTCCTGCAAGTACACCTGCAAAAACCATATTTTGTCTCCTTTTTACTTAATTTTAAGTATGTTTTTTATCATTTGATAAACTCTTTCACAGTTTTTACCATCATTATAATAATGGTATTCTTGACGACACTTTTCTCTTTCCTCTTTCCAAGTATCGTTTTCAAGCAATGCTTCTGTATGCGCAAGCACCTCATCCCAGTTGTAGCCCATAGGTCCACCAGGAATTCGCCAAAAATATTCATTGAGTCCTGCATCTCCGTTTATGTAGTCATCAATATCGTATGGGAATAATACAACAGGATTTCCTGTACACATAAAGTCGGTAAGTATGCTTGAATAATCACTAATTAGCAAATCAAAGTAATGTATATAGGAATATACATCGCCCCACTCATCCTGCTCCTTAGCCAATATAATATTTGAAAAATCATTTTCATACTCAACAAAATTCTTGAGCTCGTGAATATGTGGCTTGTAAACCATTACAATATTTTTTTCGCACAAAAGCTTGTCCACGCGCTTTAATTCTTCGACATTAATGTGCTTATTGCCGTCCTTACCAAAGTTTCTATGTGTCGGCATATAAATAATAAACTTGCAGTCATTATATTTTTGTCTTAAGCCTTCCATATTTTCGTTATATGGCGCAACAAGTAAATTGTCGTTTCTTGGGTATCCGGTTATAACAAATCGCTCTTTTGGCACACCAAGCAATTCGGATATAATATTTGTATATAAATTAGATGTAGAAATCCAATACTGTCTTGAAAATTTCTTCTGTGCCTTTTTGCTTTCAGTTGATATTTTTCCATCCTTTGTTTTCCACTTCATTGCCTTTGAGCCCATTCCGTGCCAAAGCTGAATAATTTTTGTTTTTCGATTTAGAAAATGGCTTATATCATCAGCGCCCTCTGTACAAATTGCAACCTTTGCTCTAACTATATACCACATACCCTTCAAGGATTTTCTGTTGTATGCGATATAGCCCTTTTCTCTTGCTTTTTCTATTTCTCTTTCGTCTTTAGAAATCCATATCAGCTTACGTCCTGTATTGATGGTATGTAAATACTCAAACAAATATTTAGAATTGTCACCATACAATTTGCCCTTCCAAGCCCCAAAAAGCCATATTTTTTTGCTTTTTGGAACAATATATGAACCTATCTTTAAAGCCGCAAAAATCGTTTGTTTGAATTTGCTTTTAATTCCCATTTTTTAAGGTGTCCTTTCCTTAACGCCTATGCTTTGCCGTGTTTTTTATCTTAATTAGCAATTGTCCTATCGGGGTTCTTGCACACCACATTAAGAATCGTTCTTTTTTGCTATATTTTTCGGCAATAATTTTCTTTCTTTCAAGCCTTCTTTTTTTAAGGCCTGTTTTAGTTTCTGAAACTCCTCCGCCTAAATAATTGCATATCAATTTATCTACATAAACAAAATTCACACCAATTAAATATGCTTCCAAGAAATGTTTCCAGTCAGCTGCAATTTTATAATTTTCATCATAATAACCAATTGTACTAAACAAGCTTTTTGAAACGAACGCAGCTTGATGACAAATCGTTCTGGTTTGAAAAAACCTTTTTGTAATCTTACTTGGATATTTAACCTCTAATTTGGTGTTATCTACATAACAATTTCCATAAACAACACAATCCGTTAGTGATTCGTTTTTGATTCTTTTTGCAACTGCGCTCAATACATCATTTGAATATAGCTTGTCTCCGCAATTTAGAAATAAAAGATATTCTCCCTTTGCTTCCTTTATTGCTTGATTCATTGCATTATATATTCCTGTGTCCTTTTCAACGACTACCCTAACTCTTCCGTCTTGAGGCACCATTTTGACGGTATCATCTCTTGAGCAACCATCCTTGACAATTATTTCATAATCACTAAAACCCTGCCCAAGAACGGAATTTATTGTATCTGCTATTGAATCTTGAGCATTTAGTGAAACCGTAATTATTGAAAATAACATATTATCTCCATTGTGAAGTTATTTTTTTAATTCCTTGTATAAAACCTCTGTCAAAATTGTAGAGGATGTCCCATCTGTGTGTGGCAAGTATACCACCTCTGCACCATAAGGCTTTAATTCCTCTTCAAATTTTTTCCATTGTGGTGTTCCTTGCCAGTCACTGCCAACGAACATAGCATCAAATTTATATTTGTGATAAGCCTCTAGCTTGTTCTTATTTTCTTGTGGTACAACCTTATCTACGTATTTGACAGCTTCAACTATTTTTATTCTCTCATCGTACGGAATAATAGGAGTTTTGTTTTTCTCCTTTTGAACAAGCTCATCTGTGCTAACACCCACAATCAAAAACTCACATTGTTCCTTTGCGTTTCTTAAAACATTGAGATGCCCAATATGAAACAAATCATAAACACCTGTTGTATAACCAACCTTGTATTTTTTCATTTAGTCCTCCAAAATTTCATCTGGCCCATTTGTATCAAAGCTAATCCTCAATGGGTTATGTGTAACCCTCTTTTCTTCAGGTGGCAGCTGCATATAATCAGCTCCGAAAATTCTTTCCAAAAAGAATTCGTAATTTCCCGGTGCGTTATATAGCTTGCCTTCAAACTCAAGCTTACATGAAGGCTCATATACCGTTTTGAGAATTGTTTGCTTCTCTGTTTTATAATTACTACCGTAATTTATGTAATAATCGTATCCCTTATTGTTGTCTTTGGTCATTAGCTTGTTTTGCCATTTAGTTAATCTTTTAATTGAAAATGGTGTCAACGCAGCGAAAATTTTTGTCTTTATTCCAAACTTTATATTTAATTTTTTCTTTCTGTAAATAACCATTGAAATGGTTTTTATTTTGAATGTACGGAATTTTTGAACCTTGGAAGAAGGTCTTTTTGCTTCGTCAAGAGGAAAAATATCAACAAAAACGCCCTTATGTGTATCATGCACGGTAGATATAGATTTTTCGTCAAAAATGGTGTTGTTTTTTCTCACCTTAGCAAAAATCAACCAGTATTCTTTATCTGAATTTATAGTATGTAGGTAATATTTTTCTCCAAGTTCAACCTGACACAATTCACAAAAGCGATTAAAATCTGCGCGTGGCATTACAATATCCAAGTCGTCGTCCCAAGGAATGAATCCCTTGTGTCTTACCGCACCTAGAAGTGTACCACCGATTAAATAGTATTTCAAATTATGCTTTTCGCAAATTCTGACTATCTCATCTAATATTTCAACTTCTGTTTTTTGTAATTGTTTTAAATACTCAGTCTTTTTCATTTTTCCTTCTCTTCGAGAAATTAATTATTTCCCTTTTATCATTCTTTTGATTTTTCTCACAACATAATATAGTCGCATCTGAAAAAGCCAACATAATCTTTTGTCATTTTTGCTTCCGTATTTTTTGATAAGTTTTTTGTATTTCAAAAGCTCTTTTCTGTATTCTTTACATTCTTTTTTATTGTATTTAGGGTCTAGCTTATAAAGCATACTCATCAAACGAATAGCATAATAATAGTCCGCTTGTATTGAAAATTCCGGATATTTTTCATACACTATTTTTCTAATCTCGGCAGGATATTTAATTAAGCCATACGCTTTTTCTTGAACCTTGCCCTTGCTTCTTGATGTGCTATTGCCTCGTTGGTAGTAATTGTAGTACGCTTTGCCAACATGCACAAGCTTTGTTGCCTTGCTTAAAACGTCAAATATAGGAATAAGATCCTCACAAATATACCCAGACGGAAATCTGGTTTGCTCTGGCTTTTCAAAAAGCTCCTTCAAGATTAATTTATCACACGGAGATGAGCCGACATTGTCTCCCAGCAAAAATCGCTTAACTATATCTTTTTCTTCCCAAACGTTTTGTGAATCTAAAACAAATCTATTACTTTTTGACGAATAATCTTCACTTACCAAATATTTTCCACACATAGCAATCTCGGCATCTGTTGTTTCAATTGCCGAAATCATTGTCTCATACATTTCAGGCTCTATGTAATCGTCACTGTCAATAAAGGAAACATACTCGCCCTTGGCAGCATCAAGTCCTATATTTCTCGCCGTTGCTTGACCACCGTTTTCCTTGTGTATAACAACAACTCTTTCATCTTTTTTTGCGTATTCATCACAAATTGCACCAGATGTATCTGTTGAGCCGTCGTCCACAAGAATCAATTCGAAATCCTTGTAGGTTTGCTTTAATATGCTATCAATGCATTTGTTTAAATATTTTTCGGTGTTATAAACCGGAACTATCGTAGATATTTTCATCCAATAGCTTCACTTTCTTCTTCAATAATTTTCAATATGCATAATGACGTAAAACTCAAAACTATTTTGTCATTAAAGCTATTAATTGTCTATAATTAAGCTTGACTTGTTCAAATGCTTGTCAAAAAGCTCTACATATTCTTTGAATTTATCATTTTTATCAAATCTATTATGTGCACGTAAAACACATGCATCTTTTGAAAAAGGCTTTTCCTCGCATATACGAATGATTTCCTTTTCTAAAGCGTCCACGTTGTCAACATCGACAACCACACCACAGCTATCATCAATTATTTCAGGACTGCCGCCAGTTTTAAATGTAGCTATTGGTGTTCCACACGCAAGAGCCTCCATATTAACTGTTGGAAATGTATCTTCTCTTGTTGGGTTTACAAACACATCACTTGATGAATATAGCTCGGCAAGCTCCTTTTGATTTGCTGTACGATGTATTGAAATAATATTGTTTGGTAAATCCTTATCAATATTAGCATCTGTGCCTACTAGTACAATTTGATAATCGCTTGGCAGTCTTTTTGCAAGCTCCTTGAACACATCAAGTCCCTTGCGCTTACCCCAGTCGAATGCGACACCTAAAACAACCTTTTTTTCTTCCAAATTGTATTTTGCTTTAAAGTCGCTTTCTCTTGGCTTAAAAACATCCAAATCTATACCATTGTTAATTACCTTGACTGAATAATCCTTTAAAAATGACTCGGAAACTAGCTGTTTAATCCATTTGGAAGGCGTAACTATTGTCACATTGCTTGCGCCAGTAAACCACTCTTTTTTGAGCTTGTACAGCTTCTCGGTTTTGTCTACATATGCCATAGGATACTCTTTATACTGTGGGCAATTATAGCAGCCGCTTTTCCACTTGTCGCACCCCGCCATTATAAAGTGAGGGCACTGACCTGTAAACGCCCAGCAGTCGTGGAATGTCCAAAATGTTTTTATATTGTTTTTCTTTATATAATCAAAAAGCATTGGCAAATTCACATTCCAGTTATGCAAAATGTGTAAATTGATTACATCTGGTTTAAATTCATCAAGCTTTTTGATGAGCTTTTTGGTATCTCTTTTGGAATAACAGCCATTCTTTCCCGTTAAGCGCGCTCTTACCATATGAGAGAGCTTACCAAGGAAAGAGCCAACCATTACATCTTCTCTATCGCTTTTTTTATAGCTTTTTGTCCAACTGAAATAAGTAAAGGTCTGATGTCCTTCTTCCTTTGCTATCTTGGATATACCATCAACTATTTTGCCAGTGCTGCCATATGGCACAGCATTTAAGAAAAATATTTTCATTCAAAGAACCCCATAATGTTCGTTTTATAAGTTCTAAATGAAGCCCATGTTTCGTCTTTCATAAAGAAATTGTAATATTTAATTCCAAAGGTACATAAAATCAACGCAGGAAAAACATATGCATTTAATATGCGCATTGTCCTGTTCTTTTCATTTTTTAGATTCCAGTCGATTATGCTTGGTATAGCAACCAATGCAAAAATAATAAAATACATATCCAATCTAGTAAACAAATTAGTTCTGCTTGCTAGTACAGATATTCCTGTGGAAACCAAATATAGCTTAGCATAGGCTGCTGCCTTGCCATCTAATTTTCTGATATTTAAAAGCGCATATATTAGATATACAACAGCTATAAGTGTTGCTGTCAAGCTGTTTCCTTGTGTGTTTTCCAAATATCTATTGTACCTTGTATTAACCAAGAAGTCTTGGAACATATTTAACACCCATTCGAACGATGCCGAGCTCAAAAGAAGAACAAAAAGTACAATAATAAAGCCTATCAAAAATCCTTTGCTTACCTTTTTAGGCTTTACCAAGAAATAAACCGGCAAAAGGACAATTGCGCTTGTGTGGAACATTGCAGCTGCCAAAATCAATATAATATACGGAACTGGATTTCTTTTTATTGCATAATGAATAGCGAAAATAAACAATGCTATTGCAATGCCTTGACGAACAGCCGATAAATTTATAATAAAAATGTATGGGTTTAGTAAGAAAACTAGCAATGCTATTCCGTGATATTCAGGGCTTACGTTCTTCTTTATCAGCTTATAAACCGCAAAAAGAAAAATAAAGCTAGTTATTGCTATAAACCACTGGAATGTTGGCGATATCTTATTTAAAAATATAAACAGTGGATTGGCTGAGTAATAGTTGTTTTCGCCTGTAATCTGTACTATGTTGTATATATTTAGATACGAATTGTAATCGTTTCCGAATTCGAATCTAAGAGCAGAAAACAGAAATAAAAGAATAAACGAAATCAATAACAATGATTTTTTATTAATTTTAAAAAACGATATTACCGACGAAATTAATAATGTTAAATGAACCATTTCTTCTCCCTTTTAGTCTCTTGAATGCCTTATAACGATATAAAATCTATAATTCTTTTAGCTTGCTCATTGCAATTTTTCTTTGTCAAAACGAAGTCCTTTGCCTGTGCGCCAAGGGCAAGCCTTTCTTCGCTTGGTGTATTTCCCACCTCGAGAATTTTTGACTTTAAATAATCCTTGTCAATCGAGCTTATTGGAATTATGTAGTCAAAATATTCATCAGGAATTCCCATTATTTTAGTCGATAAAACAGGATTTCCCGACACCATATATTCAAATATTTTTGAAGGGAAGCAATATTTAGATGCCTCCTCGCCAGGGTCACGTGTGGAGATTAGCATTGTTGCTTCTCTTTGCTTATTTAGAAGGTCTTTTCTTGTCGGCAGATAGCCTAAATACTTAATTCTGGAATCGTCTTGGGCTCTTTTGTTTATAAGCTCAACTGCGTTTCCATTACCTGTTAGCCAAAGCTCGTAATTTTCTGGAAGCTCGCTAAATGCATCCAGAAGCTCTTTAATGCCATATCTTAAATCTAGTACGCCTGAATACATAACAGAAATTTTATCCTCACTTGGCTTTATATGCTCATCAGCCATAAGTGATGCATCATATGAGCCCTCCATAACAGTAAAGGCGCCATCCCTTAGCTTTAAAAACTCAGCCATATGCTTTGAATAAAGAATGTATTTGTCCACCCTTTTCATATTTCTTCTAATCGAACACCAGTCAATCTTTTTTAAAAGCTTTTTGAGTGTGGACATATTCATATCCATAAACTGTGGCAAATCCGGAACTATTAAAACTATTTTTGCGCTTTTATTTATTTTTTTAACAGCGGTTGCCGCCGCCATAAATGGAGTATGCATTTGATAAACAAAAACGGTAATGTCCTCGCCCTTGTTTTCTTTTGCCCATATTTTTGCTTCTTTTACGAGTGCTCGTTTTTTTGATAACAGATTTATGTATTTTTTATTTGTGTATCCTACGCTAATGCCTTTTTTCCCGTTTTCGTATTGCCACTCGTTTCTTGCGATTTTTTTGTCAGGGTATTCAGGATAAGTTGGTAAACGGCTAGAATTAATGGTGTCACAAAAAACGCCACCATTTTCAAGCCCGCTGAGCAATGCATCGTTTGATATTTCAGCCGAAAGAAGCTTGCCACCCTTGCTAGCAATTTCTTCCCTCGCCTCACGCGAGTTTCCTACTCCTATCCACAAATACTTCATTTAATACCTCTTTAACCTAATATATATTTTGCGCTTTCCATAAACACGCGATGGAACCAATAAAAGCGCGACATACCATACTTACGATAAATTCTATAACCTATTTTTATACGTCTGCGTGTTTCTTTTATACTTTTCTTTGTACTCATTCCACCAAATGAGAAATTTGAAATCATTTCATCTATTGTGAGCACCTTTTTCTTTGCTCTATATACTGCTGTTATGTAATCAAAATCATCATACATGCTTTCTAGCGGATATGGGAACTCTAAAAGTACCTCTCTTCTTGAAAACATAGCAGGGTGACACCATCCAGAGGTTGTCCACAGCTTGCCGATTTTTGCTTTTTTTACTCGGTTTCCACTCTTTTTGATTATATTGATGTTGCCCCACGCAACATCATATTTTTCCTTTTCATAAAAGGTTACCATTTTTTCAACTGCATCAAGCTCGTACCAGTCATCAGCATTTATTTGACCAACAAGCTCTCCGCTTGCCAAATTAGCACCCTTGTTAAGTGCATCATACATACCCTTATCAGGTTCGGAAATTATACGGAGAGAGCGTCCCTCTTTTTCAGCAAAAGCCGTCTCATATGATTTTGCAATTTCAACAGTTTTGTCGCCGGATGCCCCATCAATTATTATGTATTCTATATTAGGGTAAGTTTGATTTAAGACAGACTCAATAGTTCTTGAAATTGTGCTTTCACTGTTGTAAGCAACTGTAATAATGGTAACTAACATATTTTTTCCTTTAATTATAATAAATAAATTGTAACGCGCAGACATACGCATACATATTTATTATATATTATAGTACAATATTTGTCAAGTGAAAAATAGAGCGATTAAAAAACCGCCGAAAATTCGGCGGTTTTGTTTTATTATTTCGCTACTCTATCAATGAGTTTAATCGCAACTATTTTTGGTGAGGATTTTACGACCTCGATTGTTGTTTTCTTACTAGACTCAATAGCAGAATCAGCAGATGCTGGAATTGTAATTGTCTTTGTGTTGATAACAATCTTACATACATCGTCCTTCTTTAAGTTGATGAAATCGTACTTATCAACCTTCTTGTCGTTAACATAGAATTCAACATAATCCTTCATATCTGACGGAATTACGAATTCGAATGAATTTGTAGCTGTTGCTGTGAATACATATGTTAATTTTTCTTGAACCTTATCCTTCTCTGTGATTGCGATGTTGTTTAGAACATCCTTTGTTGAATCGGTAGATGTGTTTGTGTTGATAACAAGTGATGGGTCATCCACTGTAATCTTACATGTGTTGCCAGCCTTGAAGTTAGCATTACCCTTGGTTTCGACCTCAACTGTGTAGCTCTTGCCAGCCTCAAGATAAGCATATGGATTGCCTATTTCCTTGCCGTTTTCAAAAATTCTAATGTTCTTAGCGTTTTCTGTTGATGCTGAGAATACATGCTTGCCAGAAAGCTCTGCAACAAATGTATATGAAAGCTTGCCTTGGTGAATATTCGCATCACTAACAGTAACTGTTGTTTCGCCAACCTCTATAACAGGCTCTGCGATTGTAAGAGTATATTTTGTATCCTTTTTAAGACCCTCTGTTGTAATTACAAGCTTATAGGTCTTTCCTGCTTCAAGCTTTGCAGATTTTGTTACAATATCAGGGTCGCCTGTCTTTTCAGCAGGAATCTTAATGTTTAGCTCTTTACCATCAAGGTCAGTAATTATAAGACCCTTATCAGTAGCTGTACCTGAGATGCTGTATTGTCCGGAAACACCTGCAACGAATGTGTAAGTAACCTTCTTGTCAGTGATTTCTGCTTCTGTAAATGTAATGTCCTTGTTTTCGCCAAGGTCGAAGTATTTGCCATCAATAACGATTTTTGCAGTTACGCTAGTTGCTGTTCCTGAGAAAGCCGCGCCCTCTGCTGGGATTTCAAAGTAGTAGGTTTCGCCAGCTACAAGGTTGAGCTTTGTTCCTTCAAGCTTGTTGCCGTTCTTGTCCTTAACAACAACGTCTTTAATGTTTGTGTATGTGATTTCATATTCGCCTGTTACAAGTGCCTCAAAGGTGCGGTTGTAAACCTTTTTGTTGTCCTTGTCTGTCTTTGTAACAGTGATGCTTGTTGTTGAGCTTTCCTTTAAGATTTCATCCTTGATTGTAAATGTAACCTTATCGCCAGCCTTTGCATCCTTTGAAATACCAACTCTGAACTTATATTCTGTGTCCTTAACGAGATTCTTTTCAATTGTGCCAAGAGTTTCCTTAGCGCCATTATCAATTGTCAAATCTGTAAATTTAGAACCAGATGAGAAGATGTACTTGCCTGAATATTTAGGTGTATATACTCTATCAATGTAGCCAGCCTTGATATCTTCCGCAGTAAGCTCTATGCTGCCACTCTTAATAGCATTGTCTTCGTCTTCCTCTTCTGCATTGTCCTTATCTGTTTTACCAGTAAAGTCTGCCATCAATTTTTCAACAATATCCATATCGTCAGCAACTACCTTACCGAATGCAGCATATGAACCGTCATATGTGCTTTCATTTTCGCCATCCTTGTAAGCGTACTTGTCGCTTGTCATAATTCTGAAGTCTGTTGGAGATGATGAGTAGTTTGTTTTTACCATTGAAAGAACGCCCGCAACGTGTGAAATCTTGTTCACAAAGTCGTTGTCGTAGTACTCACCCTTGATAACCTTTTCATCGGCGTGGTCATGATCTTCCTCTTCGTTCTTTCCACTGTGAGAGAAAGCAACATATTCATTTGAAGATGTGATTGTCAAGAATTTTCCGTCATAGTAGCCGTGTTCAACCATATGCTTGAAGTTTTCTACTGTCTTTGGAGCATCCTTACCATATAGCTCAATTCTAACCTTGCCATAGCCATCAAATTCAAGCTCTACTATATCCGTAACCTCGAAGTTATGCTTTGTTGGATCAAGGAACTCTCTTTCATCAGTTTTTGTACAAGCTCTAAATGCAAAAATAAAGCCTGTGATTAAAAGTGCCGCCGCCAAAACTGCCAAAACAATCCAAGTTACTTGCTTAGATACCTCTTTGATCTTTTGGTTTCTTTTGGTTTTGATTTTCTGTGCCTTAGCTATGTCAGTTTTATCTGTAACATAGTTGGCATTTTTTTTGTTCATTGCCATAAAAATTCCCTTTCTGAAATTATTTCTTGACTATTGTATCATACTTTTTAAAAGAAATCAATGTATTTTTGATTATTTCTTTTTGAAAATTGTGTTGACTTTGGGAAATTTATGTGATATAATCGTTTCATAAACAGTTTTTCGGAGGTTAAAATCATGGAACACATCAAAACTCTTAAAACAGGTAATCTTTGCGAAAGCGCAAAAAATGGCGGCTGTGGCGAATGCCAAACATCCTGCCAATCTGCTTGCAAAACAAGCTGCGGTATCGCTAACCAAGCATGCGAAAACAACGAAAGAAAATAATTGTTAATAGCTAATTTCGGGACTGCAGAGGAAAGAGGTTTCTCTTTTTTAGGCAGTCCGATTTTATTATTATGCTACTTTATAGCAAAAATCAACGAGGTAATATGGTACATCAATTCAAATTTAATGAATACAATATAGTTTTAGACATTTGCTCAGGCTCTGTTCACGTGGTTGACGATATCGCCTATGACATCATTGAAATCTTTGAAAATCAAACACGTGACGAGGTTTTTTCGAAAATTCACGAAAAATACTCAAAGAAAAACGTCTCTCTTGATGACATTAAATCATGCTACGAGCAAATTGAAGAATTAAAAAAATGCGGCTCTCTTTTCACTCCAGACACATTTGAGCCAATGGCGGACAAGCTAAAGCAAAAAACAAGTGGGGTAATAAAAGCGCTTTGCCTTCACGTTGCCCACACCTGTAATTTAAATTGCTCCTACTGCTTTGCTTCTCAAGGCAAATATCACGGTGAACGTGCGGTTATGTCATTAGAGGTTGGCAAGCGTGCACTTGATTTTTTGATTGAGAACTCCGGATCTCGCCACAACCTAGAGGTTGACTTTTTTGGTGGCGAGCCACTTATGAATTTTCAAATGATTAAGGATTTAGTAGCTTACGCGAGAGAACAAGAAAAAATACATAACAAAAATTTTCGCTTCACGCTAACAACGAACGGCGTATTGATTGACGACGATGTTATAGATTTTGCGAATCGTGAAATGTCAAATGTTGTTTTGAGCCTTGACGGAAGAAAAGAGGTCCACGATAAATATCGTGTCGACTATGCTGGAAATGGTAGCTGGGAGAAAATTGTTCCTAAATTCCAAAAGCTTGTAAGCGCTCGCGATGGCAAGGGCTATTATATGCGAGGCACATTTACTCACTCAAACCCTGATTTTCTTAACGATATTAAAGTTATGCTTGACCTAGGATTTAAGGAGCTTTCTATGGAGCCTGTTGTTTGCGCGAAGGGTGATGCCGAGGAGCTGACCGAGGAGGACTTTCCTATCGTTTGCGAGCAATATGAGGAGCTTGCAAGACTAATGATGAAAAGAGATAAGGAAAAGAATCCTTTTACATTTTATCACTATATGATCGACCTAAAAGGCGGACCCTGTATCTATAAACGCATATCAGGCTGTGGTTCAGGAACTGAATATATGGCTGTTACTCCTTGGGGAGATTTGTACCCATGCCACCAATTTGTGGGTGAGGAAAAATACAAGCTGGGCGACATTTACAACGGCGTTACAAACAAAGAAGCTCAAAATGAATTCGCCTCTTGCAACGTATATGCAAGACCAGATTGTAAGGATTGCTGGGCTAAGCTCTACTGCTCAGGAGGATGTGCGGCAAACGCATATCACGCAACTGGTTCTGTTCGTGGAGTTTATGAATATGGCTGTCGTTTGTTTAGAAAAAGAATGGAATGCGCTATTGCATTAGCCGTAAGTCGCGCACTTGATGAAGAATGAAAACTCCAATATGTGATTTTATTAATAAGTATAATCAAAGTGGTGCTTCCAGACTACACATGCCTGGGCACAAGGGAGTGGCGCACTTGGGCTTTGAAAAATATGATATTACGGAGATTGATGGTGCAGACTCACTTTATAAAGCTAGTGGCATAATTGAAGAAAGTGAAAAAAATGCAACTTTACTATTTGAAAGCGGCAAAACACTTTATTCTTGCGAAGGGTCTTCTCTTTCTGTACGAGCTATGCTATATTTAGCTAAAGCCTATTATATGTCACAAATTGAAACAAAAAAGACACGTACATACGTTTTAGCGACTAGAAATGCACACTCTTCTTTTGTTTCTGCCTCGGTACTATTAGACTTTGATATTAAATGGCTCTACCCAGACACCTCTAACTATATTTGTGGTAAAATAAACGCCCAAAAAATAGAAAAAACGCTATCCTGTGTCGACAATTTGCCATTTGCTGTATATGTTACCAGTCCCGATTATCTAGGAAATATTTGTGATATTGAAGCCATTTCCAAGGTGTGCAAGAGGTACAATGTCCCTCTTTTGGTTGACAATGCTCATGGTGCTTATTTGAAATTTCTAGGAAAAACCGAGCATCCAATAGATTTAGGCGCTACATTGTGTTGTGATTCAGCTCATAAAACCTTACCAGTCTTAACCGGTGGTGCTTATTTACATATAAGCAAGGATGCACCAGAGTTTTTTAAAGAAAATTCTAAAGATGCTTTGGCTCTCTTTGGTTCGACAAGCCCGTCGTATTTGATTCTTGCTTCACTTGACAACGCAAATAAATATATTAATGATGGCCTTTCGCTAAAGCTTAACGCTCTGGCTATCAAGCTAGACAAATTAAAAGCCGAGCTTTCTTGTGCTGGTTATTCTATTATTGGCGACGAAAAATTAAAGCTCACTATAAGTACAAAGCCGTATGGATACACAGGAAACGAACTTTATAGCGAGCTAAAATCACGTGGTATTATTTGCGAGTTTTATGACCCGGATTTTGTAGTTATGATGTTTACCCCAGACAACGAGTGTGATATAAAATTAACAAAAAAAGCATTGCTAGATATACCAAAGAGGCAAGCCATTTTAGACACTCCCCCGTGCTTTTCACCTTGTGAGCAAGTGTTGTCTACCAAAAACGCTTGTTTTTCCAGAAGAAAATTGCTTGGTATTGACAATGTCGAGGGAGAGGTGCTTTCCACCTCGAATATAACTTGTCCTCCTGCAATTAGCATTGTCGTCGCAGGCGAAAAATTCAACAAGTGCTCTATTGAGCTTTGTAAATACTACGGAATAACTGAATGTTATGTTGTAGAGAAATAATTTAAGAAAGAGAGAACAAATCGGCTTTATTGCCGAAATGTCCTCTCTTTTTGTTGGTTTGATTAAATCGTTGCGTGCAACGAAAACTTTACCTCACTACAAATATCACGTTAATGGATGCTTTTATTTATAGTAGATTTTTTCTTAGCTCTTCGCCACTTTTTGGGCTAAGATATGCAGGAGCGATATCAAAAACAGTTTGACAACCGCTTTTGCCCTCGCTATTTAGCCTATATGCCGCACGAGCATAAGCAACTATAACTGAAGCTGTAAACTCAGGGTTTGAATCAAGTGTGATTTTGTATTCAATAACATGCTTGTTTTCAAGATTTTCTCCGGTTTTACCACTGCGAATAACCGAGCCGCCGTGAGGAATGCCTACGTGATTTTTATTAAATTCCTCCTCGGAAATAAAATTAACTGTTGTATCATAGTCTGCAAAATAGTTAGGCATTGACTTAATTTCGTTTTCAATCTTTGATAAATCTGCACCTTCCTCTGCAACAACAAAGCATTCTCTTGTATGCTTTTCTCTTGTTGTCAAGGTCGGATTTTCGCCGTTTCTTACAGCGTTTAGCGCCCTCTCAACAGGAACTGTATATTGCTTTGCGTTTTTAACGCCCTCTATTCTTCGAACAGCATCGGAGTGGCCTTGGCTGACGCCCTTGCCCCAGAAGGTATAATCATTTCCATCAACCAATATACAATTTGCCATCAGTCTGTTGAGTGAAAACATACCAGGGTCCCAGCCAACAGAGATTAGACCGATTTTGCCGCCTTCTTTCGAAGCCTTGTCCACATTTGCAAAATGCTCAGGAATCCTTGCGTGTGTATCAAAGCTATCAACCACGTTAAAATATTTTGCAAGATATGGTGTTTGCTCTGGCAAATCAGTAGCGCTACCTCCACAAAGTATCATAACATCTATTTCGTTTACCATTTTTAAAACATCGTCTACGTGGTAAACCGAGACACTGGAGTCGACCAATTTAACATTTTTGGGGTCACGTCTTGTGAAAACGGCAACCAATTCCATATCATCGTTTTGTCTAATTGCCAGCTCTACTCCTCTACCTAAATTTCCGTATCCGTATATACCTATTCTTATCACAGAAATCACCTCTTGCTAAAAAATTAATTTAATTTTAGCATATCGCACAAAATTTTTCAAGAATTTTTAAATATTTTTTAAAGTGCGAGTTGATAAGTTATCTATTGACAATATTAATATAAAATGATATACTGTACTCAAGAGCTCCTTTAATATGATTCTCATATTAAGGCTGCTTATATTTTTGCTCACTCGGTGGGCTTTAGGAGGTAAAAACATGACAAATGCGTGGAACGGCTTTGTCGGCGGTTCTTGGGAAAAAGAAATCAACGTCCGCGATTTCATTCAAAAAAACTATACCCCATACGACGGCGACGAAAGCTTCTTAGAAGGCGCAACTGACGAAACTCTTGCGCTTTGGAAAAGCGTTAGCGACTTAAAAAAGCAAGAGATTGAAAACGGCGGTGTTCTTGATATGGACACTAGCATCATATCAACAATAACATCTCATGGTCCTGGTTATATTGCAAAGGACAAGGAACAAATCGTGGGCTTACAAACAGACAAGCCCTTAAAACGTGCTCTACAACCATATGGCGGCATCAGAATCGCTATGCAGGCTTGCTCGAAGAATGGCTACGAGGTTGACCCCGAGCTTGTTGAATTCTTCACAGAGCATAGAAAAACTCATAATGCAGGTGTATTTGATGTTTACACACCTGAAATGAGAAAGTGTCGTTCAAGCCACATCATCACCGGCTTACCTGATGGTTACGGAAGAGGCAGAATTATCGGTGACTATCGCCGTGTTGCCCTTTACGGTATTGACCATCTTATTGAAAATAAGGAATATCAAAAAAGTAGCACAAGAACTACTATGCACTCAGATGTTATCAGAGAACGCGAGGAGTTATCTGAGCAAATAAAAGCACTTAATATGCTCAAAAAGCTTGGTACAATTTATGGCTATGATATCTCTAAGCCTGCTTCAAGCCTAAAGGAAGCTACTCAATGGCTTTACTTTGCTTATCTTGCAGCAGTTAAGGAGCAAAACGGAGCCGCTATGAGCTTGGGTAGAACATCAACCTTCCTTGATATTTATGCTGAAAGAGATATTAAAAATGGCGTAATTACCGAGAAGGAAGCTCAAGAGATTATCGACCACTTTATAATGAAGCTTCGTATGGTTTGCTTTGCAAGAACTCCCGACTATAACGCTATTTTTGCAGGCGATCCAACTTGGGTTACCGAGTCCATTGGTGGCGTTGGTATTGACGGACGTCATATGGTTACTAAGATGTCATTTAGATATCTTAATACTCTAAATAATCTAGGTGCTGCACCAGAGCCAAACCTTACAGTTCTTTGGTCAACTAACCTACCTGAAAACTTTAAAAACTACTGCGCTAAAATTTCAATCAAGCACCACGCCGTTCAGTATGAAAATGACGACCTTATGCGTCCTCTACACGGCGACGACTATGCGATTGCTTGCTGTGTTTCTTCAATGAGAATCGGCAAGGAAATGCAATTCTTTGGTGCAAGAGCTAATCTTGCTAAGTGCTTACTCTATGCTATCAATGGTGGTAGAGACGAAATTACCGGCGAGCAGGTTGGACCTGAATATCGTGCTGTCGAGGGCGAATACCTTGATTATGACGATGTTATGTCCAAATTCAAGGCTATGATGACTTGGCTCTCCAAGGTTTATGTAAACGCACTTAATATCATTCACTATATGCATGACAAATACTCTTACGAAAGACTCCAAATGGCGCTTCACGATAGACAAGTTAAGCGTTGGTTTGCAACAGGTATTGCGGGCTTCTCCGTTGTTGCTGACTCACTCTCTGCTATCAAGTATGCCAAGGTTAAGGTTGTAAGAGACGAGCGTGGAGTTGTTACTGACTATATAACTGAGGGCGATTTCCCTAAATACGGCAATGACGATGATAGAGTTGACTCAATTGCAAAGGAGGTTTTGCACACCTTTGTTAAGCTCTTACGTCAAAACTACACTTATCGTGATGGCGTTATAACAACATCGCTTCTTACCATTACATCAAATGTATCTTATGGTAAAAACACTGGCTCTACCCCTGATGGAAGAAAGCAAGGCGAGGCGTTTGCACCCGGAGCTAACCCAATGCACGGCAGAGATACAAATGGAGCGGTTGCTTCCTTAGCTTCCGTTGCTAAGATTCCATTTATGGACTCACAGGATGGTATTTCCAACACATTTACAATTGTTCCTTCCGCTCTTGGAAAAACAGCCGAGGAGCAAGAAACAAACCTCGTTGCATTGCTTGATGGTTACACAAGAAAGGGTGGCTTCCACCTAAATGTTAACGTATTTGATAAGGAGTTATTGCTTGATGCTCAAAAGCATCCTGAGCTCTATCCTCAACTCACTATTCGCGTATCCGGATATGCAGTTAACTTTATAAAGCTTACAAAGGAGCAGCAGGACGAGGTTATTTCAAGAACCTTCCACTCTCATATTTAATATGAAGGGATATGTTCATTCGTTTGAAACCTTTGGCACGGTTGACGGACCTGGAGTTAGATTTGTTGTGTTTTTGCAGGGATGCCCTATGAGGTGTCTATACTGCCACAACCCAGACTCTTGGGGGCACGGTGGCACTGAATATGAACCAAACGAGGTTCTTGAAAAAATGACAAGAAATATCGCGTTTTATCAAACTGGCGGTATTACTGTCAGTGGTGGCGAACCAATGCTTCAGCTCGATTTTTTAATCGAGCTGTTTCGCTTAGCCAAGGCTAAAAAAATACATACCTGTATTGACACCTCCGGCGTTGTTTTTGATGAAAGCAAACCGGAAATTATCAAAAAAATTGACACTCTTCTCTCTCTTTGCGACCTTATTATGCTAGACATAAAGCATATAGACGAGGATGAGCACATTAAGCTCACAGGGCATTCAAACAAAAATATTTTAGCATTTGCTAAATATTTAAATAATAAGGGTGTACCTATGCGCGTGCGTCACGTCATTGTGCCCGAAATTACATTTAAAGAGAAACACCTAAAAAAGCTTGGCGCTTTTCTTTCGGATTTTTCTAATATTGAAAAGATTGAAGTCCTTTCCTTCCACAAGATGGGCGAGGTTAAGTATGAAAGCCTCGGCATTGAGTGTCCCTTGAAGGATACACCTCAGCTTAGTGAGAGCGATGCTAGGTGGGCGCTTGAAATCATACAAGGTAATATGTAAAATTTTTTGAAAAATTTTTTTAATACATATTGCACCCAAAAAACAATTGTGCTATAATTTTTTTATTCTTTTTATTTAGGGGGATAATTCTCATGTCAAATGTACGTCCAGAATCAATGGCTCGTATCACAAATTTTGACCTTGCTAACGCATTTATCGACGAGCAGGTTAAAGAAATCAGAAGTCAAGTAGGAGATGGCAAGGTGCTTCTTGCTCTTTCCGGTGGAGTTGACTCAAGCGTTGTTGCAGCTCTTTTAATTAAGGCTATCGGCAAGCAACTCGTTTGCGTTCACGTTAACCACGGCTTAATGCGTAAGGGCGAAAGCGAAAACGTTATTGAGGTATTCAGAAACGGTCTTGACGCTAACCTTGTTTACGTAGATGCAACTGATAGATTTCTTGATAAGCTTGCAGGGGTTGACGCGCCTGAAACAAAGCGTAAGATAATCGGTGGCGAATTTATTCGCGTATTTGAGGAGGAGGCTAGAAAGCTTGACGATATCAAGTTCCTAGCACAAGGTACTATCTACCCAGACATTCTTGAAAGCATTAAGCAAGCTGAGGGCAAAAAGGCAGTTAAATCTCATCACAACGTTGGTGGCTTGCCTGACGACCTTCAATTTGAGCTTGTTGAACCAATTAAGCTATTATTTAAAGACGAGGTAAGAGTTGTTGGCGAGGCTTTAGGTCTTCCACGCGAGATGGTTTACCGTCAACCATTCCCAGGTCCAGGACTCGGGGTTAGATGCCTTGGTGCTATCACAAGAGATAGACTAAATGCTCTACGTGAGGCTGATGCTATTTTGCGTGAGGAATTTGAAAACGCAGGTCTAAACAAGACTGTATGGCAATACTTTATTGCAGTTCCTGACATCAAGAGCGTTGGCGTAAAGGACGAAAGCCGTTACGAGGGTTGGCCCGCTATCATTCGTGCAGTTAATACAACTGACGCAATGAGCGCAACAATTGAGGAAATCCCTTATGCTATTCTACACAAAATCACAGCTCGTATAACAAACGAGGTTGAGGGCATTAACCGTGTTCTCTACGACCTCACTCCAAAGCCAACAGGCACAATCGAGTGGGAGTGAGTTTTGCTGTTTCAGAACACACACAAATGTTCTTAGAGAACAATTTTGCGTATTCTCAGAAAATGAAAAATATAGCCTTGTAGATTAAATTCTACGAGGCTTTTTCTTTTTCCTTGAAACAAGAAACTCATTCCCACTCGATTGT
>JAZPYB010000015.1:0-47977 GCA_045543955.1 Eubacteriales bacterium | reverse complement strand
GGCACAGTTGCAATTACATTTGATATTTCTATAAATTATGGTGCATTAAATGTATATAAAGAAATGACAGGTGCAACACTTGTATATGGTCTAGTAGTAAGTGCAGACCCAACAGTAGCTCCAATTACATCAGTTGTAGATGGCGAAGCTGTGCTTGGCGCAAACGCTGTCAAGGTTGATATGTCCGGCGCAAGATACACAAATATCTCAACAAAGATAACTAATGTTCCAGCAGATAAAACACTTAACTGTGCTGGCTATGTTATCGAGGGAGAAAAGGTAACATACCTTAACTATGAAACAGCAAGCGCAGAGGCTGAAATTCTTTCTTACGAAGTAATTTTAGAAAAAACAAAAGAACAGGAATAATTTAAACTGATGAAAAAGGAACCACTCGAGTGGTGTCTTGTTTGTTATTGTAGGGGACGGCGCCTCGACGTGCCACATTGTAGGGGAGGGAATCTGTCTCCCATAAGCCCCCTTGTCGTGGAGGAATAAAAGGAGGGGTAGTCCTTTAAAAAATCTCTCCTTCCGGCTTTTGCCGAGTCAAAAGCCACCTTCCCCGTCAGGAGAAGGCGATTGGAGGGCTCGCTCCTCTCAAAGTTTGAGAAAGAAACCACTAAAAAGGAGTTTTCTTTCTAATTCCAAAGTAATCGAATGGGTTAGTGATATTGCTAAAAAACAGAGAAGGGAAATTGTGCAAATACGACAAAATAAAAATATTCATCTATTCATCGAAAATGCATAAATATACATTATTATTCACGAAATATGCAAAAACAATTCTTGAAAAGCCAACAAAAAGCCATAATATATAAAAAAGATGAAAAAATATTTAAAAAGTACTTGACAAATCCTTTAATAGGTTATATAATACATCTCGTAAATGAATAAACTTTCACTTGGAGGAAACAAAAATGGATAAGAAAAATATCAAAAAGGTAGTTCTTGCATATTCAGGAGGACTTGACACATCAATTATCATTCCTTGGCTAAAGGAAAACTATAACAACTGTGAGGTTATTGCAGTTTCTGGTAACGTCGGACAAGCCGATGAGCTTGAAGGACTTGAAGAAAAGGCAATCAAGACAGGCGCATCAAAGTGCTATATTGAGGATTTAACAGACGAGTTTGTTGATGAGTATGTTATTCCAACAGTAAAGGCAGGGGCTCTATACGAGGAGTATATGCTCGGTACATCCTTTGCTCGTCCAGTAATTGCAAAGAGAATTGCTGAAATTGCTAAGGCTGAGGGTGCTGATGCTATCTGCCACGGCTGTACAGGTAAGGGTAATGACCAGGTTCGTTTTGAGCTTACAATTAAGGCTTTTGCACCTGATATGCCAATTATCGCTCCTTGGAGAGAATGGACAATCAAATCTCGTGAGGAAGAAATCGAGTACGCAGAGGCACACAATGTTCCTCTAAAGATAAATCGTGAAACAAACTACTCAAAGGACAAAAACCTTTGGCATCTAAGCCACGAGGGACTTGACCTTGAGGATGCAGTCAATGAGCCACTTTACGACAAGGAAGGCTTCCTTGAAATGGGCGTTTCCCCAATCAAGGCTCCAGATGTCCCAACCTATGTTGAGCTTGACTTTGTAAAGGGTGTTCCTGTTGCAATTAATGGCGAAAAGATGAGCGCTAAGGACATCATTTTAAAGCTCAATAAGCTCGGTGGAGATAATGGCATAGGCTTACTTGACATCGTTGAAAACCGCCTTGTTGGTATGAAATGCCGTGGCGTATACGAAACTCCTGGTGGAGCTATCTTGTACGCAGCTCACAACTATCTTGAAACAATCTGTCTTGACAAAATGACAATGCACGAAAAGCAAAAGCTTTCAATCACATTTGCAGAGCTTGTTTATAACGGACAATGGTTCACCCCTCTTCGTGAGGCTCTTTCCGCTTTCGTTGACAAGACTCAAGAAAATGTTACCGGTAAGGTAAGATTGAAGCTCTATAAGGGCAACATTATTAAGGCTGGCGTATGGAGCGATTATTCACTTTACTCAGAGGAAATCGCTACATTCGGCGAGGACAACGTTTACAATCAAGCAGACAGTGCTGGATTTATCAACCTCTTTGGTCTTCCAATTAAGGTTCAAGCACAAGTAAACGCAAAAAATAACAAGAAATAATTTTATGCCTTCCCCAAGTAGGGGAAGGGGGACCGCTTGCGGTGGATGAGGATGTTTTTTGAAAAATCTCGTTCACCGCAAAAAGTGTTTATTATAATACGCGCACGAAAGGACGAAATTATGGACAAAATGTGGGCAGGGAGATTCGAAAAAGCGCTTGATAAGCAAGCTGATGACTTCAACTCTTCCATTCATTTCGATAAAAAGATGTACAAGGAGGACATAAAGGGCTCAATAGAGCACGCACTTATGCTTTCCTCGGTTGGCATTATCACAAAAGAAGAATATCTAAAAATCGCCGATGGTCTTAATTCAATCTTAGAGGACCTAAATAGCGGTGCGCTCACATTTGACGAGACTGCCGAGGACATTCATATGTTCAATGAGGCAGAGCTTACCAAGAGAATTGGCGATACAGGTAAAAAGCTCCACACAGCAAGGAGTAGAAACGACCAGGTTGCGCTTGACCTTCGTCTTTATATGCGCAACCAAGCAAATGATATAATATCACTTTTGAAGGAGCTAATAAAGGTAACCAAGGAAAAGGCAGAAGAAAATCAAGATGCCATTATGCCGGGCTACACCCACCTTCAAAGAGCACAGCCAATCACATTTGCGCACCATCTTCTTGCTTACTGTATGATGCTTATGCGTGATGTTACAAGACTTGAGGATGCTCTAAAGAGGATGAACTATTCGCCTCTTGGCTCTTGCGCCTTGGCTGGTACAACATACCCAACTGACCGTGATATGGTTGCAAAAGCTCTCGGATTTGATGGCGTATGTATGAACTCTATTGACGGTGTTTCCGACCGTGACTACTGTATTGAGCTTGAAAGTGCATTTGCAACTATTATGATGCATCTTTCTCGTTTTTCCGAAGAAATCATTTTATGGTCAAGCTGGGAATTTAAATTTGTTGAGCTTGACGACTCATATACAACAGGCTCATCGATTATGCCACAAAAGAAAAACCCAGATATGGCTGAGCTTGTTCGTGGCAAAACTGGTAGAGTATATGGCGATTTGATGGCTACTCTTACTATGCTCAAGGGCATTCCACTAGCATACAACAAGGATATGCAAGAGGACAAGGAAGCTATCTTTGATGCAACCGAGACAGTAATTAAATGCCTTGGTGTATTCATCCCAATGGTCAAAACAATGACTCCAATTAAGGAGAATATGTATAATGCCGCAGGCAAGGGCTTTATAAATGCAACTGACCTTGCTGACTACTTAACTAAAAAGGGAATGCCATTTAGAAGTGCTTACAAAATCGTCGGCACAATAGTTGGCGAATGCATTAAAAAGAACATCACTCTTGAACAAATGACACTTGAAGAATACAAGGCTCATTCAGATATATTTGAAAATGACCTGTATGGCGAAATTTCACTTGAATCCTGTGTTGCTAAGCGTATTTCAAAGGGATCAACAGGCTATGCAAGTGTTAAGGAGCAGCTAGAGTACGTAACGGAGTTTTTGAAATGAAAAAGATATTTATAGATGGTAAAGCTGGTACAACAGGACTTCGCATTGAGGAGCGCCTATCAGCTCGTGATGATATAGAAATAGTAACCTTGCCGGATGAATTAAGAAAAGACCCAGTGGCAAAAAAAGAGGTTCTAAACTCGGTTGATATAGCATTCTTGTGCTTGCCGGACCAAGCAGCTATTGAGGCGGTTTCTATGATAGAAAACCCAAATGTTTGTGTAATTGATACCTCAACTGCTCATAGAACGAATCCTAATTGGGCGTATGGCTTTGCAGAGCTTGGCACTGAGTTTGAAGAAAAAATTAAAAATAGCAAGCGCATAGCAGTTCCCGGCTGTCACGCAAGTGGCTTTATCGCACTTGTTTACCCGCTAATTAAGGCTGGCGTTTTGCCAAAGGATGCACTTTTGAGCGCTCACTCACTAACTGGTTATAGTGGTGGTGGCAAGAAAATGATTGCTGACTATCAAGACGAAAACAGAAGCGACCTTTTAAATGGACCAAGACAATATGCTTTAGCACAAAAGCACAAGCATATTCCTGAAATGACAAAAATTACAGGCTTAGAAAACGCACCGGTTTTTTGTCCAATAGTTGGAGACTTTTATTCGGGGATGGAGGTTACAATTCCACTCTTTAAAAGTCAGCTAATAAATGGTGCAGATATTGAAAAGATAAAAGAAATTTATAAAAATACGTACACAGGTCCATTGGTTTCTTATAACGAAGCAAATGACGAGGAGGGCTTTTTGTCCTCAGTCCGTTATCAGGACAAGGACTCAATGTCTGTTGAGGTGTACGGAAACGACGATAGAATAATACTTGTTGCTAGATACGATAATTTAGGCAAGGGCGCATCAGGTGCCGCAGTTGAATGCTTGAATATCGTTCTTGGCGAGGACAAGACAAAAACACTCGTAATTTAAGGAGTAATCAAATGGAAATCATAAATGGTGGAGTTTGCGCTGCAAAGGGCTTTTTAGCAAATGGTATTCACTCTGGAATTCGTAAGAATAAATCAAAAAAGGATTTAGCGCTTATCTATTCCGAGAAAAAAGCAACCTGTGCATCAGTATATACAACAAATAAGGTTAAGGGCGCACCCTTGACTGTAACTAAAGAAAACATTAGCGACGGATATGCTCAAGCCGTTATTTGCAACAGTGGTAATGCAAATACCTGCAATGCAAACGGAATTGAGATTGCAACCGAGATGTGTGATCTTCTTGGCAAAGAGCTAGGAATTGACTCAAAGGATGTTGTTGTTGCATCAACCGGAGTTATTGGTCAGCCTCTTGATATTGCCCCTATTGCAAATGGCATACCTAGTCTTGTCAAAGGACTTGGCAAGGACAAAAGCCAAGATGCTGCCGAGGGAATTATGACAACCGACACAAGGCTAAAGGAAATTGCCATTAGCTTTATGGTTGGCGGTAAGGAATGTAAAATCGGTGGAATTGCTAAGGGCTCTGGTATGATTCATCCTAATATGGCAACAATGCTTGTGTTTATTACAACAGACTGCAATATTTCAGCAAAAATGCTTCAAAAGGCTCTCTCAACCGATATTCAAAGCACCTTTAATATGGTTAGCGTTGATGGCGATACCTCAACAAACGATATGGTTACAATCCTTGCAAATGGTATGGCGGAAAATGTACAAATTGCAAGCGAGGGCGAGGATTTCGACGCGTTTATGAAGGCTTTAAATACTCTTACCATCTATCTCTGCCGTAAAATTGCAGGAGACGGCGAGGGCGCGACAAAGCTACTGGAGTGCACAGTTGACGGTGCCAAGGATGAAAAGAATGCAAAAATTATCGCTAAAAGCGTAATTTGCTCATCACTTGTGAAGAGCGCAATGTTTGGCTCTGATGCAAACTGGGGACGTGTGCTTTGTGCAATCGGTTATAGTGGTGCTGAGGTTGATGTAAATAAGGTTTTCGTTTCATTCGTTTCTGATAAAGGCGAAATCAGTGTTTGCGAAAACGGTGCAGGCGTTGATTTCTCCGAGGAAAAGGCAAAAGAGATACTTTTAGAGGACGAAATTACAATAAAAATTACTCTAGGTGATGGCGAAGGAAATGCTACTGCTTGGGGATGCGATTTGACATATGATTATGTAAAAATTAACGGAGATTATAGAACGTAATGGAATATACAACACCAATTAAGCTAACAAATGCGCAAAGGGCAGAGGTTTTAACCCAAGCGCTTCCATACATTCAAAAATATTACAATAAAAAGATTGTAGTTAAATATGGCGGTAACGCCATGATTAACGAGCATCTTAAAGAGCAGGTAATGGAGGACATTGTTCTTTTGCACCTTATCGGCGTTAAGGTGGTTTTGGTTCACGGTGGTGGTCCTGAAATTACTGAAACCTTAAAAAGAATAGGCAAGGAGTCTGTTTTCTGTGATGGACTTCGTGTAACTGACAAGGAAACTGCTGACGTTGTTCAAATGGTTTTAGCGGGTAAAATTAACAAATCTCTTGTAAATATGCTCGAAATAAATGGTGGTAAATCAATTGGTATTTCTGGTCTTGACGGACATATGATTAAGGCGGAAATGAAGGACGAGCGTCTCGGATTTGTAGGTAAGATTACTGAGGTTGATGTTACACCTATAAATGACCTGTTAGAAAAAGGATATATTCCGGTTGTTTCAACTATCGGATGTGATGATAATGGTAATGTTTATAACATCAATGCTGATACAGCTGCTGCATTTATTGCGGGAGAGATGAAAGCGGAAAGACTTATCACTATGACCGATATAGAGGGCATTTTAAGGGATAAGGATGACCACTCTAGCATAATCCCATGTATGGATCTTAAAATGGCTGACGAGCTCTTTGAAACCGGCGTAATCAGTGGTGGTATGATACCCAAGGTTGAATGCTGTATTGATGCAATACACAAGGGTGTTAAAAAGGTCACAATCCTTGACGGACGTGTTCCACACGCACTTCTAATCGAAACCTTGACAGACGAAGGAGCAGGCACTATGGTAGTGGCAGATATGAACAATGAAGAGCTTTAAAAATGACGATAAAAAATATATTGCTAATACCTACGCGCGCTTTGATATAGAAATTTCACACGGTAAGGGCTCATATGTTTACGACATAAATGGTCGTCAGTACATAGACCTGGCAAGTGGCATCGCGGCTAACACCTTGGGTATGGCAGACGACGAATGGGCTTTGGCGGTTTATTCACAATTAAAGAAGTGCCAACATACCTCAAATCTATATTATTCCGAGCCCTGTGTCCAGCTTGCAAAGATTTTGTGCGAAAGAACAGGCGCGAAAAAGGTCTTTTTTGGCAACTCAGGAGCTGAGGCAAATGAGTGTGCGATCAAGGTCGCAAGACTTTGGGGCGCTCAAAATAAGGGTAAAGAATACTATAATATAATCACATTAAAAAACAGCTTTCACGGAAGAACCATTACTACATTAGCAGCAACTGGACAGGATGTATTCCATAAGGATTTCACTCCTTTGACCGAGGGCTTCCTATATGGCGAGGCAAATAACCTTGAAAGCATTGAGTCGCTTTTGAAGGAAAATAAGTGCTGTGCTGTTATGATGGAGCTTGTTCAAGGCGAGGGTGGAGTTTTGGCTCTTGATCGCGATTTTGTCGAGGGAGTGGCTGATTTATGCCAAAAATACAATGTTCTTTTAGTGCTTGACGAGGTGCAAACTGGCAATGGCAGAAGTGGCGAGCTTTATGCTTACCAATGCTATGGAGTTATGCCTGATGTAGTTTCAACTGCAAAAGGACTTGGCGGTGGACTTCCAATAGGTGCTTGTATAATGTTTGGAAAAACAGAAAACATACTAACACCTTCATCACACGGCTCGACCTTTGGTGGAAATCCTATCGCTTGTGCGTCTGCTGTTCATGTTCTTAATCGCATAGATGAAAAGTTACTCAGCGAGGTTAAAGAAAAATCAGCTTATATTTTTAACGAGTTAAACGGAGCTGATGGAATCAAGTCAGTTAGTGGCTTAGGACTTATGATTGGCATAGAAACAACGGGGGATGTGTCTGTAATCTTGCAAAAATGTATGGAAAATGGCATCCTTCCAATAAAAGCAAAAAACAAATTAAGATTGCTTCCAGCCCTTAACATTCCAATGGAGCTTTTAGAAAAAGCTGTTGGTATTATTAAGCAGGTTGCTAGCGAAAACAAATAGAGGTTTATAATGAATTTAAAGGGAAAAGATTTTTTAAAGCTTCTTGATTTTACACCAGATGAAATCGGTGGACTTATTGATTTAGCTGCTGAATTAAAATCTCAAAAGAAGAATGGTATTCCACACAAGCACCTTGAGGGTAAAAATATAGCACTCATTTTTGAAAAAACAAGCACTCGTACAAGATGTAGCTTTGAGGTGGCAGCATATGATCTTGGTATGGGGGTTACGTATCTTGACCCAACTGGCTCACAAATTGGTAAAAAAGAGTCAATTGCAGACACAGCTCGCGTCCTTTCCTCGATTTATGATGGAATTGAATACCGTGGATATGGTCAAGAAATTGTCGAAGAATTAGCTAAATATTCTAAGGCTCCGGTATGGAATGGATTGACAAACGAGTTTCATCCAACACAAATCTTGGCTGATTTTCTTACAATCAAGGAGCGCTTTGGTAAATTAAATGGCATTAAGCTAGTTTATATGGGAGATGCTCGTTATAATATGGGTAACTCATTGATGGTTGGTGCTGCCAAAATGGGACTTGATTTTGTTGCATGCGCGCCAAAGAAATACTTCCCAGAGGCTGAATTGGTTGCAAAATGCCGAGAAATAGCAAAAGAAACTGGAGCGACCATTACTCTTGAGGAAAACCCTAAAATTGCTACCAAGGGCGCTGACGTAATCTATACAGATGTATGGGTTTCAATGGGAGAACCAGCTGAGGTATGGCAAGAAAGAATTAATGACCTCTCAGCTTATCAGGTTAATAAAGAGCTTATGCAAAACGCAAAGGACACAGCCGTGTTTATGCATTGTCTTCCAGCCTTTCACGATATGAAAACCACAATCGGTAAGGAAATGGGCGAAAAGTTTGGAAGAAGCGAGATGGAAGTTACCGATGAGGTGTTTGAAAGCGAACAATCTATTGTTTTCCAAGAAGCTGAAAACAGAATGCATACAATCAAAGCTGTCATTTTGGCAACATTAAAATAATTAGAAAAGGAGGCAAATGCCTCCTTTTTTGTTGTAAAGAAAAAACCACCAAATGGTGGTTTTTAATTTTAAAATATTTGGCTTAATTCATCAAGCTCATCGTTTTCCTCTTGTGCTCTTAATTCTGCAAAATTGCTCTTTTGAATCAGAACCTTTTCAAGCTCATTAACGTGTGAGCTTCTGCCACCTATAAAGATACAAGCGCCACCAAGAATAGCTGAGATGCTAATAAATGCAAATAAAAGCGCATATAAAACCATAGTAATTATGTTCAATGCAAAATAAATTTCTTGAGATTTTGGCACATTAGGATTAGAAATGATTTCAAGAATTATTCTTATAATAGCGCCTTCTGCACCGATCATGCTAACAAGGGAAATTAAAGCCAGCACTGAAATTATTAAAATTTTGATTACAAATGGTTTTTTAGACTTAGTAGTGTTAGGCGGTGTAAAACGATAACTGTTAGGAATATCATCAGCCTTCATAACTATTTTTTCAAGAGCTAAAATTCTTTTAGTTTGAAGGGAGATGAAAACTATTGAAATTATACTAAGAGTACAAATTGGCAAAAATGAAACTATTCTATATGCAAGTGGTTCGTAAATAGAATAATCAATATAACTAGAAGTATCCATCAAGGAAACAGCAATGTGAACGCCAATTAAAGCAAGAGTGATGGCAATAATAGAAGCTAAAAAAGCAATCAAGGTTATACGTAAAACCTTACCCCATGTACTTGAATCCATAAGACCCTCCTTTTTGTTTATTCGATATTTAATGTTTCAGAATCAAGATTTTCCTCATAATAATTTGGTTCATCGTGTTTGATATTTTGATGCGCTTCATCAACGATAGCCTCAAGCTCTTTAATTCTTGTGTCACTATCGCCAACGAAAATGTAAATGATGCCGACAGCACATCCAATGGCGATAAAGATAAATAGAATTGCTAAAACACCAATTAAAATAACGCTAGTGAAGCTAAATAATGTTGAGACAATTGCATCAGCTCGTTCACTACTACGAACACCCTCTGCTAAAATGGAGAACTCGGTGTAAAATTCATCGTAAATATCTCCAAATGTCATAAAGGCGGAAACAGAGCCTAAAACAGAAACAATAACAGTAACAATCAAAAGAATTGTTAAAAGTATCTTTGTGGATTTTTTCATTCTAGCCTCCTATAATATAAGCTTTATTAAATATATTTTACCATTGTTAATTAAAAATGTCAACTATTTTATACTTTAAAAAGTGACAACGTATGAACATATGAGCATTTTATAATTTGTTTTCTTTACAATTTACGCTTCTTAATCGCTTCCCAATATGATTTTGCGCTTTGCTCAGTCTTGTTTTCTCCAAAGGTGTAGTATTTTGCGTTTTTTATGTCATTTGGTAAATATTGCTGATCACACCAATCATTTGGATAATCGTGAGGATATTTATATCCGTTGAAAAGCGGAGCTTGCAGATGCTTAGGTATAGTATCGCCCTTTCCTATTTTTATATCCGCGCTAGCCTTGGCAATTGCTTCATATGCTGTATTGGATTTTGGTGCAGTTGCCAGCATAATAGCACAGTTAGCCAAAGGAATTCTGGCTTCTGGCAAGCCGAGTGCTTTTGCGCTCTCGCAAAGAGCATATGTAATTTGAGCAGCTTGAGGATAAGCAAGACCTATATCCTCGCTTGCGATTACTAAAAGACGTCTAATGGGAGATAAAACGTCTCCACCCTCAAGTAGCTTAGCAAGATAAAAAACAGCAGCATCAGGGTCGGAGCCTCTGATTGATTTTTGTAGCCCTGACAAAAGATTATAATGTACGTCAGAGTCCTTGTCGAAAAGTCCGGCAGAAATTGTAGGAATAAATTCCTTTGCTATCTCAATAGTTATTTTTTCATTTGATGCCCAGTAAGCGCCTTCAAAGAGAGTGAGCGCATGTCGAACATCTCCGTGTGCACAGGATGCTAAAAATTCAAGGGAATCTTCATCGGCAGTTTTGTTCTTTTTGCTATCTTCGTTCAAAAGCGCAAGAGCACGATTTAAAACTGGCACAATGCTTTTGGCAGAAACATGCTTGAATTCAAAAACAGAGCATCGAGAAATCAGTGCATCATAAATATAGAAATATGGATTTTCAGTTGTTGATGCAATTAGTGTAACTCGTCCGTCCTCAATATATTCGAGCAGAGCTTGCTGTTGCTTTTTGTTAAAATACTGAATTTCGTCAAGATAGAGCAAAATTCCATTTTGACTAAAAATCCCATCACTACTAGCAATTACTTCTTTTACATCAGAAAGAGAAGCAGTTGTTGCGTTGAGCTTAAACATTTGCATGCCGGAATTTTTTGCGATAATATTTGCAACAGTGGTCTTGCCCGTGCCGGGAGGACCAAAAAATATCATATTTGAAATTCTGCCAGCTCCAATCATACGGCTAATTACACCGGTTGAAGAAATAAGATGCTCTTGACCTGCAATCTCTCCAAAGGAGTTAGGGCGTAAGCGCTCAGCTAAGGGCGTATTGTTCATAAAGCCTCCCGAAAATTATAATAAATATATTTTATCATATAAAATAATAAAAATCAATATAATAAGAAAAAGGAAATGATATACGGAGGAAAAATGAAATATTCAATAGGTAAAAAGGAGCGGAAAATCAAGGATGAGGATAAGACTCTTAAAAGAATGGGCGAACTAATCTTATTTGCCTTTTCAATGTTCGCAATTACAATTATTTTAATTTTTGGCACAATTGAAAATAATGAAGAAAATGAGGAAAATACAACTCCTGTTTTTGAAGAGGGCGGAATTTATGAAATATTTGATTTGGATTTATTGGAAAACTAAAAATCATTGAGGGAGTGTGCGATATTTGGGCTTTGATATGAGCGAAAAAACGCACAATTTATAGCGAAATGACAGGCTTTTTTGATAAATTTGCAATATTTTCATTGCTTTTAACCGGGCTTAGCATATCAGTTTCACCTTACCCAATAGTTTTGGTATTGACGTATTTAATTCACGAGTGTGGACACGTTTTTTTTGCAAAAATTTGTGGTGCAGGACTCAAGAAATTTAAGATTGGTGGGTTTCACTTAAGTTTATCGTACGATTGTACCAAAATTAGCTATAAAAAAGAGGTGCTTGTATGCCTTGGTGGAATAATTTTTAATCTTATTGCAGCAATTACAGCATTATCACTACCGATAGAAAAAAGCGAAATGCTGGAATTTTTTATCATATGCAACTTTTGTCTTGCTTTTATGAACTTGTACCCTGCAGAAATCCTTGATGGAGGAGGGGTTTTACGTTCGCTCTGCAATGCAACAATGTCAGAAGCAAAAGCAACAAAAATATCGAGGGGAGTGTCTGTTTTTGCCATAATTCTGCTATGGATAATGTCCGTGTATTTTCAGCTGGTTTTTTCTTCTAATCTTTCACTTTTCTTTATTTCAATTTTGCTCCTTTTTGAGTTTTGTCTCTCTTTTATAAAATAATAGTAAAAAAATTACCCGTAAGTATTGCAGAAACTGTATTTTTCTGCTATAATGCAATTGATTTACTTTTTTTGGCGAGAAGAAGGGCTTCTTGTCAATGTAAGTCAACTCTATGAAAGAACGGGGAGAGAAATGAACGAAAAAAAGATCATTGAGCCAAAGGGTGAATCAATAGCTACCGGCGAAGAAAATGTAGTGACAAAAAAGATTGTGCAGCTTAAAAACGTTGCAAAATCCTTTGATGGTGAGATTATTCTTGACCATATTAACCTTGATGTGTATGAAAAGGAATTTATTACGCTTCTAGGTCCATCAGGCTGTGGTAAAACAACCACACTTCGCATTATTGCGGGCTTTGTTACACCGGATACGGGCGATGTGCTCTTTGAGGATGCAAGAATTAATGACTTGCCACCTCACAAGCGCCATGTTAATACCGTATTCCAAAAGTATGCGTTATTTCCGCATCTTAATGTTTATGAAAACATTGCTTTTGCTCTTCGATTGAAGAAAGTTTCAGAAGAAGAAATATATGAGCGCGTAGAGGAAATGCTTGCAATGGTTAACCTACGCGGATTTGAAAAAAAGGATGTTAATTTGTTATCGGGTGGTCAGCAGCAGCGTGTTGCTATCGCACGTGCACTTATAAATAAACCAAAGGTTCTTTTGCTTGACGAGCCACTTGGTGCTCTCGACTTGAAGCTACGCAAGGATATGCAAAATGAACTTAAAAACATACAAAGAAAAACAGGTATTACCTTCGTTTACGTTACCCACGACCAAGAGGAAGCGCTTTCTATGTCTGATACCGTTGTCGTTATGGCAGATGGTAAAATTCAGCAAATAGGCTCTCCAACAGATATCTATAATGAGCCGCAAAATGCATTTGTTGCTGACTTCATTGGAGAGAGTAACATCATTGATGGAATAATGCTTGACGACTATAAGGTTAGATTTTCAGGACACGAGTTTGTTTGTCTTGACAAGGGCTTTGAGAAAAACGAGTCAGTTGACGTTGTTGTACGTCCTGAGGACGTTGATGTTGTTCCGCTTGACAAGGGTATGCTTACTGGTGTAGTTACATCTGTTACCTTCAAGGGCGTTCACTATGAAATTATTGTTAGCATTAAGGACTTCAAGTGGATGATTCAATCAACAGACTACGTTGAGGTTGGTCAAAACATCGGCGTTTATGTTGAACCAGATGCTATACATATTATGAAAAAGTCCGAATATTCGAATATGTTCGGCGACTACTCATCCTTCAGTGACGAGCTGGAGCATCTCTCTGATGCAACCGAGGAGGAAGAGTAAAGAAAATGACAAAAAAGAATATACTCAAGCAGGCGGCGGCATATCCGCATATTGTATGGGCGATTATCTTTATAATTGCACCGCTTTTGTTTGTAGCATATTATGCATTTACTGACAAGGATGGCGTTTTTACATTTGCTAACATAGGTCAGCTTGCTCAAGCCACCTATTTAGAGGTGTTTTTGCGTTCTGTTTGCTTTGCTTTCTTAGCAACAGTAATTTGCTTTGTGATTGCATATCCCGTAGCATATTTTATATCAAGGACAAGTCCATCGACACAAAAAATCCTTGTAATGCTCGTTATGCTTCCTCAATGGCTCAATTTCCTTATAAGAACTTATTCTTGGATGGCAATTCTTGAGGATACGGGAATAATTAATAACCTACTCAGCATTTTCGGTTGGGAGCTTCATATGATTAACACTCCCGTCGCTGTAATACTTGGTATGGTTTATAATTTCTTGCCATATATGATAATACCAATTCACTCCGCTATGACAAAAATTGACCCACGTGTCCTTGAGGCAGCATCTGACCTTGGATGTAGCCCATTAAAGGTTGTTGCGAAGGTTGTTTTCCCACTTAGCTTTTCGGGTGTTGTTTCTGGTATTACTATGGTATTTGTTCCGTCAATCAGTACATTCTATATTTCACAAAAGCTCGGTGGCGGTAACTTTGACTTAATCGGCGATTCTATTGAGCGCCAATTCCAAACCCAATATGATTACAATATGGGTGCAGCTATGTCCTTTGTTCTTATGCTATTAATTATTGCTAGTATGGCTATAATGAACAAGTATTCTGACGATGAGGGAGGAGTACTTGTATGACAAAGAAAAAGTTTAATCCACGCACCCTGTGTATAATTTTGACCTTTATTTTCCTCTATATGCCGATAGGAGTTTTGATATTTTTCTCCTTCAACAAGGGCGATTCAACCGCTGTTTTTAGTGGCTTTTCTCTCCGTTGGTATAAAGAGCTATTTACTGACACAGCAACATTAAATGCGCTTAAAAACACACTCATTTTGGCGGTGCTTTCTTCAATCATCGCTACCATTATCGGCACAGCTGCTGCATATGGTATTTCCAAAATGAAAAATAAGTACCTAAAGAATGCAACAATGTCGGCAACACAAATTCCGATGATAAATCCTGATATTGTTACAGGTATATCAATGATGCTTCTTTTCGTGTTTGTTGCAAACATCTTAAAGTTAAATTCCTTTAATGGCTTTTGGACGGTTTTGATAGCTCATATCACGTTCAATTTGCCATATGTTATTTTACTTGTGCTTCCTAAATTCAAGGAAATGGACAAGAGTCTACCAGAGGCGGCACTTGACTTAGGCTGTACACCGCTTCAATCATTTTTCAAGGTTGAATTACCTGCTATTATGCCGGGTATTGTTGCCGGATTTATTATGGCATTTACATTGTCAATTGACGACTTTGTAATAAGCTATTTTACAACAGGCAGTGGCTTTGAAACCTTGCCAATTAGGATTTATTCAATGACCAAAAAACGCGTAACGCCTGATATGTACGCGCTTTCTACACTTATTTTTGTTACTATTCTTGTTTTGCTTCTTATCTCTAATTTCGCAAGTGGCAAAAACAAGATGGAGCTTTCCAAAAGAGCTAAAAAGGTAATGAAAATTGTTGGTGGCTCCGTTTTTGGAATCATTGGAATTACAACAATTATCGTTCTTTGTATTTCTGCCACAACAGAGGTTAAAACTGTAAATGTTTACAACTGGGGCGAATATATTTCCGATGGTGGAGATGATACCTTGGATGTAAATAAGCAGTTTGAGGAGTGGGCAGAGAACTACTATAAGGAAAAGGGCGAAAAGGTTAAGATTCAGGTCAACTACACCACATATGCAAGTAACGAGGATCTTTATTCTAAAATAGCTAATGGCGCGGGCGGATATGATATTATAGTTCCGTCAGACTATATGCTTGAAAAGATGCAAAAGGAAGGACTTTTGCAGCCTCTTGACCTTGAAAAAGTACCGAATTGCAAGTTTGTAAACTCTCAATTTGATGGTATGTTTGTGTATGATAACACATATAAGGACAAAAATGATAAAATTGTTGTCGAGAGTGGCAACAAGGAAACCTATGGTATTGCTTACACTTATGGTATAGTCGGTATTATATATAATCGTACAGAGATTGAGAAAAACGCACCATCCGTTCTTGAAAGAATAGATAGCGGAAACGCTGGCTGGGAGCTGCTTTTTGGCGAACCAATTCTTGATAAGAATGGCAAATATCAATACGATAAAGATGGTAAAATGATAGTTGATACTAAGTATTTAGAGGAATTGAACGGACAAATTCTTCAGTTCAACAACCCTCGTGATGCATTTGGTGCGGCTATGTACTATCTTGACATTGATGTAAACAATCCAACTGAGGATGACTGGAAGGCTGTTTATGGTCTTTTGCTAGCTCAAAAATCATACGTTCAAGGCTACGTTATGGACGAAATCTATAACAAAATGGAAAAGGGTGAGGCTTGGATTGCCGCATATTATGCAGGCGACTGTCTCTCTATGATGTCCGAATCCGCCGACGGCGTTGAGCTTGATTTCTATTATCCAATGAATCAATTAGGTCAGCCTCAAACAAACGTATTTGCAGATGCTATGTGTATTCCGGCAAGTGCAAATAAGGACAATCTTGACCTAGCTCACTTATATATTAACTTTATGCTAGAGCCAGAAATTGCATATGCAAACGCAGAGTATATCTACTATGGTTGCCCATATGACTACACTGAAAAGCTTGATTATTATGTTCTAAATGAGAACGGAAATCTTGTTTTCGACCAAGAAAAATATGAACAAAACCTTGCATATGTAGAAGCATATCGTGAAAACCTAGATGCCGACTACGATATTATCTATAATGCGGATTTTGAAAATGATGCTCAAAATCCAAACAAGCTAAGAGATATGTTTGACAAGTTTGCATATAAGGACTTAACAGATAGCAAAATGGAAGGAACAGATGTTTCCAACCTTGATATGCTAAACGAAAGCTGGGAGCAGCTAAAGGTTACATCAACTTCAATGACCGGCATATATGTTGTGTGCTTGATAATTGCACTTGCAATAGTTGTATTTATTGTTTATGTGCAAATTGTTAAGAGAAAACGCAGAAAGCTATATTGGTCAAGTGCTCCAACTCCTAAATCAAGGTCAAAGAATGAAATTGACCCTGATCTTTCCGCTACTGCGGTTGTTGCAATAGAAAAAGCAAAAAAACGCGATAAAAATGACGAAAAATAGACACGTCTCCCATAAAAACATAAAAAGCCACGGATTTTCCCGTGGCTTTTTTATTATTTTTCCTCTTCTGCTTTTCTTAAATCCTTGCGTCTTTTCTTTTCATCGTTGTCAATAAGGTCAGGGTGGAAGCCATCTATCTCTCCACGTTGAATCGCACCCATAATTCTATGGTAAAGACCTCTATGCTCGTTATCAAAGGTTTCTAAATATTCCTTCATTTTTGCGCGCTCGGTGTTTCCGTCAGCTGGGCATTTTGATTCTACAATTGGCAATTCATCCTTTTTAGCAAAGGCTTTGATTTCCTTTTCCGGAGTGTATATAAGAGGTCTTATCATTGTTAAATCCTTGCGAGAAAGATATGTAACAGGACGGAATGCGCCAATTCTACCCTCGAAAAAGAGGTTTAACATAAAGGTTTCAACAACATCATCATAATGATGCCCAAGAGCCAATTTGTTGCATCCCAGCTCCTTGCAAGCATCATGTAAAGCCCCACGCCTCATTCTGGAACAAAGTGAGCATGGGCTTTTTTCCTCTCGCACCTTGAAAATTATCTCATAAATTTGAGTTTTTACAACGTGATATTCAATTTCAAGCTCATCGCATAATTTTTGTATCGGCGAAAAATCCATACTCTCAATGCCCATATCGATTGTAAGAGCAACGACCGTATAGTCAATACCTAAAACTCTTTTTAGCTTGGCAAGAGCACAGAGCAGAGCAAGTGAATCCTTGCCACCTGAAACACCAACGGCAATTCTGTCGCCGCTCTCAACCATTGAGTATTCCTCAACTGCCTTGCGCGAGTGGCTTAAAATCCTTTCAATACTTTTAAATTCCTTCATTTAGACCTCTTTTTGATACCAAAGTAACACTTTGAGTATGCATTTCATAACATATAATAAAAAAATCAGGGGGAAATTTATGGCAATAAAAATATACATAGACCAAGGGCACAATCCATCAGCACCAAATACAGGAGCAGAGGGAAATGGACTTAGAGAACAAGATATAACCTATGAGGTGGGCATTCGATTGGCAGAGCTTTTGCGCCAAAATGGAAATTTTGAGGTGCGCCTCTCTCGCCCAACACCAACAACACAGCTAGGTAATTCCAATGCATCAAGCCTTAGAGTACGCGTGAATGATGCAAATTCGTGGGGAGCTGATTATTTTGTCAGCATACACACAAACGCATCGAGCCAAGCAAGTGCCAATGGAACAGAGGTGCTAGTCTATACCGAGCCATCGCGCGCTGCCAATTTAGCCGAGGATATTTTAGAAAATCTAACTAATATAACAGGCTTAGCCTCGCGAGGAGTCAAGGAGCGTCCCGGTCTTTATGTCCTTAGGAAAACTAATATGCCGGCAGTTCTTGTTGAGCTAGGATTTATAACAAACCGCGCCGACGCCATAAGAATGCGCGATAACCCACAGCTTTTTGCCCAAGGTATTTATCAAGGTATACTTGAATACCTTGATCTTTAACAAAAACATTTTAACATAAGTTATAACCAATTTCAACATTAAAATTGATGATTTAGAATATGAAAAATTATGTATAACTACTAGAAAAGTACAAACAATAAAAAAGCAACGATAACTAAAAAAGGAGAAATTTATGAAAGCGACAGGTATTGTTAGAAGAATTGACGACTTAGGCAGAGTAGTTATACCAAAGGAAATTAGAAGAACAATGAGAATACGCGAGGGTGACCCACTCGAAATATATACAGATAGAGAAGGCGAGGTAATATTTAAAAAGTATTCCCCGATTGGCGAGCTTGCCAATTTCGCATCTCAGTATGTTGATACCTTGCATAAAATTTGCTCAATGTCCGTGGTGGTAACCGATCGAGATGTAGTGATTTCGTCAGCAGGAGTGTCAAAAAAAGAGTATTCTGATAAAAAACTAACCGAGGATTATGAAGGCATAATGGATACAAGAAATATGTATATTTGTAAGGAAAACACCGATAAAATTACAATGTGCGAAGGTGCTAGTGGCTATGTGAAATATGCAATGCCTATAATCTCCGAGGGAGATGTTGTCGGCTCTGTTGCTTGTATTACAAGCGAAGAGGGAGTAACAGTTGACCCTCATTCAACCGAGGCAAAGCTAATTCAAACAGCAGCATCGTTTCTTGGAAGACAATTTGAAGGTTAAATAAAAAATCCACTCAAATAGAGTGGATTTTTGTTTTATATTTCCTTATAAACATCCTTAAGCGCTGGATAAAGCTTTTTAAAAATTTCGTATTTTTTCTTGTAAGCTTTGGAAATTTCAGCCACGGGATAGGTTGTATCCTTTGTTTTTACAAGCTTTTGTGTCGCTTCCTCAACAGTTTTATACTCTGCATCGGCAACCATAGCGAGAATTGCGCCACCATATGCAGGACCCTCTTCAATCAGAGGTCTTACAACTGGAATACCAAGCACATTTGCTAAAATTTCGCGCCAAACCTTGCTTTTAGCACCACCACCGCAAACCTTTGTCGCTTCAATCTTTACTCCACTATTACGTGCAAGCTCAATTGAATCACATAGAGCAAAAGCAACTCCTTCAAGCACGGCAAGAGTCATTTCTTTTCTCGTTGTGCTTGGGCGCATACCAATAAAGGCGCCCTTTGCGTCAACATCATTGTGTGGCGTTCTTTCACCCATTAAATACGGTAAGAAATATACATCATTTTTGCCAAGCAGCTCGCAAAGTCCATCCTCTTCAGATTTGAAATCTCCCGAGCCAAGGATTTCCTCTACCCACCATTTGTTACACGAAGCAGCAGACAAAATACATCCCATTAAGTGATATTTTCCATTTGCGTGGCAGAAGTTGTGCAAAGCGCCACACTCGTTCTTTACAAACGTGTCTTGTGAAATAAACACAGTGCCACTGGTGCCGAGAGAAACATTACAGTCGCCACTGCTTGATATACCAGTTCCAATAGCAGCGCCTGCATTGTCTCCTGCACCGATAGCTATTGTAATTTCGCCTAAGCCTAAATTTTTAGCCAGCTCTGGTAAAAGAGTGCCTATTTTCTCATAAGATTCAAAAAGAGAGGGGAGAGTGTCGATATTTACCGAACAAATATCACACATTTTTTGAGACCAGCATCTGTTTTTTACATCTAAAAGCAGCATACCACTAGCATCTGAATAGTCAGTAGCAAAAACACCGCTTAATTTGTAAGCAAGATAGTCCTTTGGTAGCATTATTTTCGTGATACGTGCAAAATTTTCCGGCTCGTTTTCTTTAACCCAAAGAATTTTAGGAGCAGTAAAGCCTGCAAAAGCAATATTTGCAGTATATTCCATCAGCTTATCTTGTCCAATTACCTCGTTAAGATAAGCAGTCTCCTTTGCAGTTCTTCCGTCGTTCCACAAAATCGCGGGGCGTATAACCTCGTCATTTTTGTCAAGAATTACAAGTCCGTGCATCTGTCCACCGAAGGAAATACCCTTAACTGTGTCCTTGTCAACTCCTAAAAGTAACTCGCCAAGTCCATCAATAGTAGCGTTGTACCAATCGATAGGATTTTGCTCGCTCCAGCCACTTTGTGGGTAGGAAATAGGGTATTCACGGCTGACGGTTTTTATAATTTGTCCCTCGGTATCAACCAAAAGTATTTTTACAGAGGACGTACCTAAATCAATTCCAATATATTTTTTCATACAATCAACCAAAAAGCACACTGTTTATAATGCTTTCAAGCATTTCTTGTCTACCACTTCCAGGCAAGGAGGCGTTTCCAAGCTTATCAGCATATGCAGCTAATTCCTCAAGTGAGGTGTTGTTGGAAAGAATCTTTTGACCGATTTCTGTGTTGTAGTAGCTTGAATATCTTTCCTTTTTGAACTCGTCAAGTCTGCCATCCTCAATAAGCTCAGCAGCCTTAATAAGACCAAGGGCAAATGTGTCCATGCCGAGAATAAAGCCTATAAACATATCCTCATATGTATAGGAAGGACGACGGTTCTTCGCGTCAAAGTTAAAGCCACCTGTAAGTCCGCCGGCATTTAACACCTCAAGCATACACATTGTAGCTGTGTAAACGTCAAATGGGAACTCGTCAGTGTCCCAGCCGAGTAGATAGTCGCCTTGGTTAGCATCAATTGAGCCGAGCATACCGTTAATTGCACTAATTCTCAAATCGTGCTCAAAGGTATGACCTGCCAATGTTGCGTGGTTAGCTTCGATATTCATCTTGAAATCCTTGTCAAGCCCGTGAGCCTTCAAGAATCCAATGGCAGTAGCTGCGTCAAAATCGTATTGGTGCTTCATTGGCTCCTTTGGCTTAGGCTCAATGTAGAAATCGCCTGTAAAGCCAATTGAACGACCATATTCAACAGCCATTTTCATAAGTCTTGCAATATTGTCTTGCTCAAATTTAACATCAGTATTTAGAAGAGTTTCATAACCCTCACGGCCACCCCAAAATACGTAACCACGGCCACCAAGCTTAACAGTTAAATCAAGTGCCTTCTTTACTTGAGCAGCAGCGAATGCAAAAACCTCAGCACTGTTTGAAGAGCCTGCACCATTGCAGAAGCGTGGGTTGGAGAACATATTAGCAGTTCCCCAAAGACACTTAATACCTGTTTCGTTCATTTTTTCAAGTATGTAGTCAGTAATTTCGTCAAGACGGCGATTAGTTTCCTTAATATCGTCAGCCTCAGGAACAATATCAACATCGTGGAAGCAGAAATATTCAATGCCAAGCTTTTGCATAAATTCAAAGCCTGCATCTACTTTAGCCTTTGCGTGCTCCATAGTACCACGCTCGCATCCAAAAGACTTATCAGCAACACCACGGCCAAACATATCTGTGCCCTCAGCACAAAGATTGTGCCACCAAGCCATAGCAAATGGTAAGTGCTCCTTCATCTTTTTGCCCATTATCACTCTATCAGCATCATAGTACTTGAAAGCAAAAGGATTCTTGCTCTTTGGTCCCTCGTATTTAATTTTTTCTACGTTAAAAATTTCGCTCATTTTTTTATTCTCCTATAAAAATATTTCTGTTTAATTTTCCACTCTTGCGTATGAAAAGTGGGATTTTATCAAGTGGCGCATCACACAAGGCTGTACTGCCACCCTCATATTCTTCGCCAGTCCATACATCTACCCAAGAAGCGCCCTTAGGTAAATATACCTTTCGTGAATACTCATTTTCATATATAATCGGTGCAACCAAAAGGTTAGAACCAAGCATATATTCGTCATCAATCTCCCAAGCTTTTAAGTCGCTATCAAAATCATAAAAGAGTGGTCGCATAGGCGGAGTGCCTATTTCGTGTGCTTCAGCCATTAATTCCTTGATGTAAGGCTTTAGCCTTTCACGAATGAAAATGTATTTTGTAAATATTTTTTCATTTTCCTCGCCATAAGACCAAATCTCGTTTGGCGCACCTGTGCCAAAGATTCCACCACCGCTTAAAGGCTGCTCGTTTTCTTTATGCGTTTCGCTCCAAGGGTCACGACAGCCGTGCAAGCGAAGAACAGGGCAGAAGGTAGCGTATTCAAACCACCTAGCAATTAGCTTTCTGTATTCGGGGTCGTCATTTGTACCACCGTCAAAGCCACCGATATCGGTTGTCCACCAAGGGATTCCGCTCATTGCCATATTAAGCCCAGCGCGCACCTGACACCGAAGTGCCTCATATGTTGCCATAACATCGCCCGACCAAACAAGCGCACCATATCTTTGAGAGCCAAGCCAAGCGCATCTAATTAAGTTTAAGATGCTTTCTTGCCCCTCGTCTTTCATTCCGTCATAAAAATTCTTTGCGTATTTTTGTGGGTATATATTTCCAACCTCTAAGCAATCGCCAAGGTGGTACATATGATTGTCATAATCATAAAAATCGAACTCAGGCTCAGCCTCATCGAGCCAGAAAATTTTAATACCCTTGTCATAATAATTCTTTTTTGCTTTTTCCCAAACAAACTTGCCAGCCTCTGGGTTGGTAGTATCGTAAAAAACAGCAGGAGAAACACATTCAGTATGATTGCGCCTACCACGATAGTTCTTTATAAGGTAACCCTTTTCTTCCATCTCTTGGTAGTTTTCACTGTCAAACTGGATTGTCGGCCAAACGGAAACCATAAGCTCCGTTCCCATATCCCTTAATTCCTTAACCATACCATCGGGGTCGGGGAAGTAATTTAAATCAAATTTAAAATCGCCTTGATGAGGCCAATGGAAAAAGTCGCAAACTATAACAGAGAGGGGAATGCCTCTTTCCTTATAGCCTCGCGCCACCTCCAATAATTCCTCTTGCGACCAATAGCGCAATTTTGATTGCCAAAAGCCCATAGCATATTCGGGCATCATAGGTGGCTTGCCGGTCAAATTCATATATGCTTCCATAATTTCGCGAGGAGTGTTGTTGACGATAATCAGATAGTCAATTTCCTCGCCCATTTCAGCTGACCATTTTGTTATGTTACTGCCAAATGATACCTCGCCAATAGATGGCATATGCCAAATGAAGCCATAGCCAAGGCTTGAAATATAAAAAGGAACAGAAGCTTGTGAATTTCTTTGCGAAAGCTCAAGAGTGCAGCCCTTGATATCAAGTATCGGCTGTTGGTATTGTCCCATACCAAATATCTTTTCGCCCTCGTTTGCATAAAAGCTAACATTTATTCTATATTTGCCGTTTCCTATGTCCTTCCACTCGTGTCCCTTAACCTTTAAGGGCTTGCCCGTGTAATGCTCCTCTAAAAGCAACTTCTCATTTTGATTATAAAATGTGATTTTTCCGTTTTTATCAATGGTAGCTCGTACATTACCGTTTTTTATCTCGCCGTATTCTTCGTCAAGAGTAATTTGAGAAATTGTTTCAGATGCAGGCAAAAGAGCATAATCTCTTGCTCCAAAATTATTATCTTTTCTTGCCCTAACACGCAAGCAATTTGCGCCATAAGGCTCAATTCTTATGTAATCGTCCTCGTTTTGATAAACAAGCATATTGTTATCTTTAGAAAACATAAACGCCTCCTTATATCAAAAAATAATAACTCTGTCTAACTATATCATAAGATATAGGGGATTGACATTGCTATTCATAAGTGATACAATTATAATCATAAATTAAGATTTTTGGAGTAAATTATGATTACTTATGAAGGACATCGTTCGTATTCGGGGTACGAAATATATCGTCAATTTGATGAAAATTTAACGTTTGGCATACATCTTCACAACAGCTTTGAGCTTGTTTATGTTAAAGCGGGAGAATTATTAGTTCATTTAGATGGTAAAGATTATGCTGTGAAAAAGGGACAGGCTATGTTTATTCTACCAAACAGCATTCACTCATACAAGACAGAGAAGTATTCCTCCAGTGCGCTTTATATTTTTTCTAATCGATACGTCCATACATTCCATGGTCAAATCAAAAACAAAACACCTCTATGCCCAATATTTAATCTTGAAAATCCACAGGTGCTAGAAAATCTAAATGATGAACAAATAGATAAGTATCTCGCTAAATCAATCTTTTATAGCTTGATTTATCAGTTTAATAAAAACACAAGCTATGAGGAAAAAAACGCTAAGCTTCTCGATAATTATGGCAAAATTCTTAACTACATCTCATTGCATTATCAAGAAAACATTACCGTTAAAGATATAGCAAGGGAAATGGGCTACGACCACCGATATGTTACATCACTTATAAAAAAGGGGCTTGATACGACCTTCCGTGCACTTCTTAATGAATATCGTATTCAAAATGCTCAATATCTTTTAGCAACAGAGTCTAAAAGTATATCTGAAATAGCCTATGAATGTGGTTATGACTCTCTTTGCTCATTTAACCGCAATTTTAAAGAAATTACTGGCACAACTCCAAAACAGTTTAGACAAAAATAAAATGACTATATTTATTTAATATTAAATTTCAACCACATATTGAAAAATAAGTAAATATATGCTATTATATAAGTTGAACTTTAATGCACTAAAGCAAATTTAGCTATACATTGGCAAAAGGAGAGAATTATGTTAGATTTTGCTAAGGAAAAAGCACTGTGGGACAATATTCGCACAAGTGAAGATTTTGCTCGTCATCGCGAGGAGATTTTGGAAAAATACCAAAAGAGCTTTGAAATTGAGCCTGCCCCTCACACAGTAGAGGAAATATTATCAAAGGACGACCACGGCAAATGGGCACGCTCCTTAAATCAACTTCAAACCTCGGCGCTTTTATCGCTTATTTACCCCGATAACGAGGAGTACTATAACAATCTACTAAAAATTGTTTGGTCATATCTTGACACATATACTTGGGCACCGCTAGGTCATTACAATAGCTACTATGATAGAACTCCAGAGGATTATGATATCGGCTTAATTGATATTTTTGCATCAAGCGTTGCATTTTCATTAGCTGAAATTAAGAATCTCTTTAGTGATAGATTCCCTCAGCTTATCAAGGACAGAATCACAGCTGAGCTTCGTCGCAGAACTATTGAGCCGTTTGTAAACAGGAAATATTTCTGGGAAAAGCACCCAAACAACTGGGCTTCAGTTTGTGCTGGTGGTGTTGGTGGCGTTCTTATGTATGAGGACCCTGAGCTGTATATGAAGGAGAGGGAACGTCTCGATTCCGCTATGCAGGTTTATATCGATAGCTATGCAGATGATGGTGTTTGTGTAGAGGGCGCAGCATACTGGGGATTCGGCTTTGGATTTTTTGTTTCATATGCTATGCTTCAAAGAGAATTAACCAATGGAGAATATGACTGGTTTAAGAATCCAAAGGTTAAAAATATAGCAACCTTTATTCAAAAAATGCTTCTCCAATCAAATGTAGTAGCTCGCTTTAGTGACTGCAATCCAAGTGAGAACTATTGGATTGGTTTGCCTCACATTTTGCGTGATATCTATGGCGATGATGTAGAAAAGCTACCAAAGACAGCAGGTACAATAATCGCCTATACACACTTCAATTTTTCACTCCGTTCATTAATATACTATAAGCCTGAATACACAACCGACAAGGTTGCTGAGGATGTGGTATATAATATGGAAAGCACCGCATACTTTACCAAGCGTACAAAATACTATGGCTTTGCGGCAAAGGGTGGAAACAATGGAGAAAGCCACAATCACAACGATGTTGGTTCATTCATTTTAGCAAGAAACAATAAAGAAATTCTTTGCGATATTGGTGCCGGCGCTTATTTAGATGGTTACCATACAGAGCGAAGATATACCTTCTTCCACCCGTCATCATTCTCACATAACCTTCCATTTTTTGATGGTATAGGTCAGGATGGTGTTAGACGCGAGGACGTTAAGATTGACTATAATGAAAAGGAAAATTCAATCTATATGGACTTTACTCGTGGCTACGGAATTGATTATCTTGAAAAGGCAGAGAGAAAATTCTATTTTGAAGATTCAAAAATTATATTAAATGATAAATTCACAATGCAAAAGGACAGTGTAATAACTGAAAGATTTGTTTCATTTATCGAGCCTTTGGTCGATGGCAAAAATGTTATTTTAGATGACGTTGTTATTTCTCCTAAGGACAACATTGTTCCAAAAATTACACTAGAAAAGCACCAAGGGCATTTAGCTAATACAGTGGACGAGGTTTACTGTATTGACTATATCTTAGACAAAACAACAGATTTTACAGTTGAGTTTTATGTAAAATAAAATTTTAGGAGAGAGATAAATGAGTCCTAGTTTAATTTCGACAATAATCACAATCGCCTTTTTTGTAATAATTGCATTAGGCTTTTTGTTCGGCTTTTTAAAGGGAGCAATGAAAAGCTTGGTTGATGTTATTGCAGCATTGGCGTGTACAATATTGGCTTTGCCAATTACAAAAATAATAGTTGGTTTTATACTTTTGCCAGGAAACATAATAAGATTTTCAAACTGGCTAATTTCAGTCTTGCCGAGTGAGGCTGGCGAATATGTTGTTATGGCACAGGAGCTTTTGACAAACGAAGGAACTAAAGAGACTGCAAATGATATTGTAAAATTAGTAGCATCTCTTCCAATTCTTATAGTTTCGCCGATAGTTTATATGCTTGTATTTGCTGTGTTAGCTATTTATCTATATATTATAGCATTGATTATCAAAATTGTTGCTTGTCAAAAAACCAAGGCGTTGCCATATAGATTTTTAGGTGGCGGCTTTGGGGCAATTGCTTGTGGTATCATTTTTGTTATGTTTTTAACACCAGTTTGGGGATACTCAAACCTAGCAACTAATGTTATTGACCAATATGAAGAAGTACTAAACGAAGAGGCAATAGAAAATGATCAACCGCCGGTTGAGCTTGATGACACAATTGAAATAGTGCGCGACTATACCAATGCTATAAAAAAGAATGGTGTACCTCTTGTTGGCTATACCCTCGGTGGAAGAGCTATATTTAATTCAACCACCACAATGAAGGTGTCAGGTATAAAAATCAACTTGGAGAAGGAAATATCTGGTGCATTTAATCTCTACAAGGCGGTAGATGACCTTTCTGGAAAACCGGTAAAGGAATTTGGAGACGCTGAGGTTGAGTCTATAGAAAATATAAATAAGGCTCTTGAAAAATCAGAGTTTTTGCCACTTCTTTTATCAAAGGTAGTATCATTGACGGCAAATGAATACCACCAAGGCCACGCAGTTTTAGGAGTTGAAAAGCCTAATTTGAGTGAACGCTTTAACCCAACATTTGATAGAGTCCTAGCTGTTTTGAAGGATACAAGCACTAGCGATGTTAAAAAGGATGTTAGAACTGTTTCTAATATAGTTGAGGGCGCAATAACCACAGGACTTTGGGCAAATGCAACTGGCGAGGTTGACACTTGGGCAATTTTTGAAAACTCCGACTTTTTAACAATCGCTTTTGTTGAGCTTTATAAAAACCCAAGAACAAAAAACACAGTTCCATATCTTGTTGATGCAATAACAAACTATACTCACGATATATACAACGATATTAACGATGCAGAAACAGCTCCTGATGAGTTTAATTATGATAACTATACAGAAGAGCAGTTGGCTCTAGAAGCTGTTAATATTTCAAATATGACTAAAGAGCTTCATGCTTTCTATGGAAGCGCTGAATTTTCTGGAGAAGGCAAGGTTAGAGACGTTGTTTCGAGTGCAGATATGGCTGCTCTTGGTCGTGGGCTTGAATATATGAGAGACGGCTTATTCACTGGCAGAATGTTCAAAATCGTATTCCACGCACTTTTACATTCTGAAATGGCGGACGAAATTGGTATTATTGATGACGCATTAATTGAAAATGCAAATCAGCCGGATGCAGATCTTGATAAGATATTTGTTTCGAGACAAAACATTTTTAAGCTTGCTATCGCTATTCAAGAAAAGAAGGATGACGATGAAAGAAAAGAGCTTATGCACTCAGTTGTTGAGGACATTCTTCAAAATGACGAGTCAGCAAGCTCAATGATAACTAAGGACAATCTGCTTTCTCTCGGTATGACAACTAGTGAGGCTGAAAGCGTTGAGGCAATTGTAAACTCAATGGTTGACGGTGCTCATAAGTGTGAATTTGAGAGTGAGGAAGAAAAAGCAATAGAAATTGAAAAGACAGAGGTTATTATTGACGCAGTTAGTAACACTGTTTTAAGTGAAACAAGTGACAGTATGTTTAAGACAAACGACAATGATACTTCAACCACAGATATGACAGCGAAGGAATTCGTTGACGGAGTTCTTGACTCCAAGCTTTCATCCTCAATGGTTAATAGTGCCGTAGTTGATGAAAACGGAGAAAAGATAGAGGACCCATATCAAATTCACGATTCACTAACAGCAAGTGATAAGGAAGAAATGACAAATGCCATTACAGAAAGCTATGCTAAAGAGGATCTAACAGACGAGGAAAGACAAGCACTTGACTCGCTTTCAGAAATCTTTGGTGTAACTGTTAAATAAATCGCAAAGGCAAACGGAGGACACATAAACAATGGGATTGACAATCGCACAAAAAATCATTAAAAATCACTTAATTTCGGGAGAAATGAAGGTAGGAGAGGAAATAGCTTTAAGAATTGACCAAACTCTTACTCAGGATGCCACAGGAACAATGGCATATCTCGAATTTGAAGCAATAGGAATACCAAGAGTAAGAACAAAGCTTTCTGTTGCTTATATAGACCACAATACACTTCAATCTGGCTTTGAAAACGCAGATGACCATCGCTACATTCAATCAGTAGCAAAGAAGTTTGGTCTTCGTTTTTCTCGCCCAGGAAACGGCATTTGCCACCAAGTACACCTAGAGCGCTTTGGTGTGCCTGGAATGACTCTTATCGGTTCCGATAGCCATACTCCTACTGGTGGTGGTATTGGTATGCTCGCAATGGGAGCAGGCGGACTTGACGTTGCAGTTGCAATGGGTGGTGGTGCATACTACATCACAATGCCTAAAATGTACAAGGTAAACCTTACTGGCAAGCTTCAGCCTTGGGTTAGTGCAAAGGATGTTAGCCTTGAAATTTTACGAATCTTGTCCGTAAAGGGCGGTGTTGGCGCTATTATTGAATGGGGAGGAGAGGGCATTAAGACCTTGTCCGTTCCTGAAAGAGCTACAATTACTAATATGGGTACAGAGCTAGGCGCAACAACATCTATCTTCCCATCAGATGAAATTACAAAAGCATTCTTGGAGGCACAGGGCAGAGGCGATGCTTATGTACCACTTGAAAGCGACCCAGATGCTGTTTACGACAGAATAATTGATATAAATCTATCAGAGCTCAAGCCACTTTTGGCTTGTCCTCATAGCCCAGATAACATTAAGAGCGCAGAGGAGCTTTCTGGTATCAAGGTTGACCAAGTATGTATTGGCTCATGCACAAACTCATCACTTCGCGATATGCTAAAGGTTGCACAAATGTTGAAGGGCAAAAAGATTGACGATAGCGTTAGCCTATCAGTTTCTCCAGGCTCCAAGCAGGTACTTTCAATGCTCGCTGACTGTGGCGCTCTTTCCGATATTTTAGCAGCAGGCGCGCGTGTTCTTGAATGTGCTTGTGGTCCTTGTATCGGTATGGGCTTCTCCCCTAACTCTGCCGGTGTTTCACTCCGTACCTTTAACCGTAACTTTGAGGGTAGAAGTGGCACAAAGGATGGTCAAGTTTACCTTGTTTCTCCTGAGGTTGCTGTTGCTTCAGCCCTTACTGGCTATATAACCGACCCAAGAACACTTGGAGAATATACCGAGGTTGTAATGCCAGATAAATTTAAAATTGATGACTCAGCTGTTATTTTACCAGCTAGCGAGGAGGAGGCTAAGGACCTAGAAATTTTACGTGGTCCAAATATTAAGCCTTTCCCAACAACCTACCCACTTGAAAATGAAATCAAGGCAAATCTAACATTAAAGGTTGGCGATAATATTACAACCGACCATATTATGCCAGCCGGTGCTAAGATTTTGCCATATCGTTCAAATATTCCATATCTTTCAAAATTCTGCTTTGCAGTTTGTGATGAAAGCTTTGCAGAGAGAGCTTTGGCAGCAAAGAATTCTATTATTGTTGGTGGCTCAAACTATGGTCAAGGCTCATCAAGAGAGCACGCTGCACTAGTTCCACTATACCTAGGTGTAAAGGCAGTAGTTGCTAAGAGCTTTGCAAGAATTCACGCAGCAAACCTAATAAACGCAGGTATTTTGCCACTAACCTTTGAAAATCCTGACGATTATGATAAGCTATCACAAAATGACACATTAATTCTTGAAAATGTATTTGAGGGAATGGAAAGCGGAAAAATAACCTTAAAAGTAAAAGACAAAGAAATTCCACTTGTTTGCTCATATACTCAGCGCCAAATCGATATACTTAAAGCAGGCGGATTATTAGCGTACACTAAAGGCGAATAACCTAGATGAATGAAACTTGAAGGAGTATTACAATGAAAGAGCTATCTAAAGAAATTCTAAATACCTATGACCTATGGCGTACAGATGAACGTTTCGATAAGGAAACAAGAAACGAGCTTAACACCCAAATGTCAAATGAGGAAATTGAGGACCGCTTCTGGCGTGACCTTGAGTTCGGTACAGGTGGACTTCGTGGCGTTATGGGCGCAGGCACAAACAGAATGAACAAGTACATAATTAGAAAAGCAACAAAGGGCTTTGCTAATTACCTTCTAAACAAATATGGCGAGGATGTTAAAAGAGGAGTTGCAATCGGCTACGACTCAAGAAACAATTCAGACACCTTTGCACGCGAGGCGGCACTCGTTATGTGCGCCTCTGGCATTCCTACATATCTATACCCATATCTTGTTCCAACACCAACCCTATCTTATACTGTAAGAGCACTTGGCTGTGTTGGTGGTATTGTTGTTACTGCCAGCCATAACCCAAGAGAATATAATGGCTATAAGGTATATGATGCTGACGGATGTCAGGTATTAATTGAGGATGCAAACGCAATTATTGAGTATGTAAACGCAATTACCGATATTCCTGCTATTGAGGTAGCAAACGAGGATGAAGCAAGAGCTTCAGGGCTATTAAAATCAGTTGAGGACTCAGTTTTTGACTCCTTCTGTGAAAATGTTAAAAAGCAAGCGCACGATGTTGGAGAAAAAAGTGCAAAAATCGTATATACACCACTTCACGGTACAGGTAATGTTCCTGTTAGACGTGTTCTTTCCGAGCTTGGCTACAACGTTACAGTAGTTGACGAGCAAGTAGAGAAGAACGGCGATTTCCCAACAGTAGTATCTCCTAACCCAGAAAATGCCGAGGCTCTTTCTATGGGTATTAAGCTCTGTGAAAAATTGAATGCAGATTTGATTCTCGGTACAGACCCAGACTGTGACCGTGTTGGTATCGCAGTAAATACTAAGGACGGTATGAAGCTCTTTACTGGTAACCAAGTGGGCGCACTTTTGGTTGACTATGTAATCAAGATGAATAAAGCTTCACTTTCCGAAAAATCAACAGTAATTAAGACCATAGTTACAAGTGAGCTTGGCGCAATTATCGCAAAGAGAAACGGCTTAAAGGTTATTGAAACCTTGACAGGCTTTAAGTTTATCGGCGATAAGATGAATGAGTTTGATAAGAAGGGTAATGGCGAGTTTGTTATCGGCTATGAGGAAAGCTACGGCTACCTCGTTGGCACACACGCAAGAGACAAGGACGCAGTTGTCGCATCTATGCTCATTTGTGAGATGGCTTGCTACTACAAAAACCAAGGCAAGACACTTGTTGACGTTATGGAAGAAATCTACCAAACATATGGCTACTTCCTTGATAAGCTAGATTCCTATACACTAAAGGGAATTGACGGTGTTGAAAGAATCCAAGCTATTATGAAGGAAATGAGAGAAAATGGCAAGGACTTAATGCCTAACATCGCTGTAGTTAATGACTACACAGTAGGAATTGACGATTTGCCAAAGGCAGACGTACTAAAATTCGTGTTTGAGGACTCCTCTTGGATTGCAATCCGTCCATCAGGCACAGAGCCAAAAATCAAGGTTTATTACTCCGTAATGGGCGAAAACAAAGTAGAAGCCGAAAAGGTTCTCGAAGCTCGTCGCGCAGTAATCAACAAAATTATCAACGCATAATAAAAATCCACCCGTAAAAAACGGGTGGTGTTTTTTATTAAAGCTCAACCGTCTTTGCCAACGGAACAGAGTATAAAAGAACCTTTGATACAGGCTTATTTAGCATAAGCTCGATAGCTTTTTTATAATAAGATAGCTGAGTGCTATAACGCTCCTTCAAAACCTTTTCACAGTTCTTTTCGTCCACAGAGTCGGTCTTGTAGTCAACAAGGATAATTTCGCCATTCTCGTCCTCAAAAACTGCGTCGATAACGCCTTGAACCAAAACGCTTTCCTTTTTGATTCTTTCATCCTGTGAAAACTCGTCTGCTGGTAGCATAACATTGAATCTAAGCTCTCTGTAAATGTTTTTCGCCTTTAGCATTTTTTCAAAAAGCTCACTACGGGCAAAATCTTCAAGATGCTCCTTGTTTATAATTTCTGCATCATTTGAAGAAATAAATGAGTTATCAAGTAGTCTTTTTAGTTCACTATCGACTCCATTTTTAAGCAGAAGTTTGAAATCGCAGAATTGCATAAACACGTGGGTTGCTGTACCCTTGTCAGCACCGGTAATTACGCGCTTTTCCGAGGATAAAAAGCTTGGCTTTTCCTTTAGCGCCTTTTTTAAATCAATTTCGTTATTCTCGGTATCGTCTAAAATATTAGGATACAGCTTTGATACACTTAGCTTTGAAGGAATTTTGTTCAAATACTCGTATGGGTATTCATAGCTGAAGCGCTCCCTTAGCGTTTCTTGGATTTCTTTAACCTTGAAATTGTCAGTTTCGCTATTATATTTTGGTGGTTCATTTTCGCTTAAACCATCATTTATATCTGTGATATAAAGATCAATATAATCTCTAGGCGTATAAAATGTGTTCATAATATAGCCAAGCGTAGTGTTAATAGAGTATAGATAATGAGGCGAGCTCTTAGGAGAGAGCTTTTTTATTAAATCAAGCTCTTTTTCTGCCTTGTTCATTGTACCAACAACAATTAACTTGCTTCTTGCTCTTGTCATAGCAACGTATAAAACGCGCATTTCCTCTTCCTTAGAGGCTTTATCAATGGCAAGTGCAGTACATTTTTTTAAAAGAGTATTGTATTTTACAAGCGCACCGGTGTTTCCGACGTGTCCTGCAATTCCCAAGCGCCTTTCGAACAAAATCGGCTCTCTTAAATCTTGCGTGGAAAACTCAGATTCTGTATTACAAATAAAGCAAATTTCAAATTCAAGCCCCTTAGATGCGTGGATTGACATAATTCTTACGCAATCGTCAGGATTTGTGAAAACTGTTTCTTTGCTTTTGGCTTCTCGCACATTCTCAACATAAGCTAGAAATTCGAAAAGCCCCTTGTAGGAATTCCTTTCAAATATTCTTGCTTGATTATAGAATTTGATAAAATCCTTTCTTTGGTGGGCATTTGCAGAGGAGAGAAGTCCACATTCGCGTAACACGAATGAAACAGCCTCATATGCATTCATACGCTTGATTTCGCTTTGCAAATACAAAAGCTTTTCTTTAAAATAATTTATTTTTTTTAGAATTTCATCGTCATTCTTATAGCTTAAAATAGTTGAGTAGAGTGAACAATTTTTTCCACTTAGCTTTCGCATAGCTAAAAGCTCTTCAAGTGAAAAATTAAAAATGCTTGAAGACAATGTACTTGCTAAATAAGTGTCTTTGTAGGGATTGTCGATAGTATTAAGAAGAGAAAGAAGCAAAAGCACATGCGGCTTTTCAAAGAACTTTACATCATCAATATACTCCGCGGCAATTCCCAAACGATTAAGCTCGTCGATATAATATTGCTTAAATCTACCCTTGCGTAGAAGTATTGCAATGTCAGAGCATTTGATTTTCTCTCCATTTGGCAGCTTGCCGTTTTTGAGCAAATTGTCAATTTTCTCAGCTACATATTTGGCTTGTAGCTTGTCTGGAGTCATACTTGCTATATTTTTATCGTAATTTGATTTGTCAAGAATATGAATTTCACAATTTTGAGGGGAGTGAGCTCCCTTATATCTTTTTTTGCATCCAAGCCTATCTAGTGTATTATAAGGAATTCCGTTGGAATTAAAAAACATGTAGTCGGAAATCTCGTTTGAAAAATCAATGACACTTCTGTCACACCTAAAGTTGTCCGACATAAATATTGTTTTGCCAACGCTAGACATCGGCTCGGTTAAGGTAATATCCTCAAAAGTATTTCTGTAATGAGAAAAAATTTCAGGCTCGGCAGAGCGAAAGCGATATATGCTTTGCTTGATATCTCCAACCATAAAGCGATTGCTTCTTGAGATTGCGGAGAAAATACTGTCCTGAAGCGAGTTTGTATCTTGATATTCATCAATATAAATCTCGTCGTACTTTAGGGCGATTTCTTTTGCAAGCGCAGTTGGAGTCCCGTCGCTATTGCACAAAAGCTTATATGTGTATCTTTCAATATCATTGAAATCGCAAAGCCCATATTTGCGCTTTCGCGCACCAAATTCTTCATCAAATTTTGATAAGATTTTGTAAATCGCACGGCAAATTATAGCATTTTGCTTGAATGATTCAACAATTGATTCTTCTGACGACACAAAAAGGCTATTTTTATATTTATCAATAACCGTGTCTTTGAATTTCTCGCGCACCGCTTTGGCAAAATCAGAGTCGATTTTGCTGTTTTTTATGCCATTTAAGCCAAGAGGCGTATATGAGGAAAAAATGTCCTTAAACGTGCTATATTTAGGATTTTTTAGCGCATTATCAAGCCTGTCTATAAGGTCTAGGTCTGAGGTAAATGCAAGTAAATACTTTGGTGCACCATCAAGAGCTTGAATATTCTCAATTATTTCCTCATAAATTGGACGATAATGCTTTGTGAAAAATGAAATTTGCTGTGCAAGAACTTCGCCATAAGCAGTATTCATAAAGTCGCCATTCAATTCCTGAGAGAGAAGTAGAGTATCAAGGAAACGAGAGGTGCTTGAAAGGTTGTTATAAAGAGTTAATAGCTTTTTGTCAAGAGCATCTTCATTGTGAAGCTGAGAATATGCATCGCTGACAATTAAAAAGTCCTCGTTTTCAATCGTGCTTTCATAAAATGAGTTTACAATCTCCCGCATAACCTCGGTTTTAATTGTGTCAATTTCGTTTTCTTCGCCAACTCTAAAGTCACTATCTAATGATAGCTTGTCAAAATTAGGGCGAATGATATTTAAACAAAAGCTATGAATTGTAGAAATATCTGCATTGCCTATTTTTACAATTTGAGAGCGTAGATCATAATTGTCCGGCTCTTCTTTTAGCTTTTCGGCAAGAGCATCAGTTATTCTGCTTTTTAATTCATTAGCCGCTTCCTTTGTAAAGGTAACAACTAGCATTTTTGTTATATCACTGCCCGATGAAATTTTTCTAATTATGCGCTCTGTCAATGTTGCTGTTTTTCCGGAGCCGGCACCTGCACTTATTAGGATATCAGTGCCATTGTGCATAATAGCCTTGCGTTGCGAGGAGGTAAGATCTTCATCTCTTATAGCCATTATATATCACTCCTTCTGCAAAATGCCTTTAATTCGCAATATTTACAATCGTTATTGCTTCCGGTTATGTCAGCATCGGCATAAGCGCATCCGCTATACATTTCATTTCCTATATTTAAAATGCTCTCTTCCATTGTTTGATACAACTCTTCAAATTTGTCAAGAGAAATATAATAATATCTTTTGGATTGAGGAGCGTTGGATGGCAAATATTTTCCACCGGGTGCTTTGTCCTGTGCTTCAATTATTTCCACATCATCTAAAAACTTTCCACGGAAGGCACTGGCATTTTCTAAAAGCTCACTCTCAACCTTATTTCTTTCAGCTGCGCTTCCATTTAAATCAGCATCAACTGTCAATTTTCCTATATTTAAAGGAATATAGAAAAATCCAGCAGGGACAATTTCCTTAGTTCCTTTAAGAAGCTTTGTTTTAAATTCGCAATTCTTCATTTTGCAAAGAGAAAATAGGTAAATAAGAAGCTGAAGATTGTTGCCCTTTTCAATCTCCTTCTCGGAAAATGATTTTTTACCGATTTTATAGTCAGCTACTCTTACATATGTTTTATCATCTTTTCTATATGTGTCAACTCTGTCAGCAGTTCCACAAAGAGATACCTTATGTCCGTTTTCAAGTGTAAAAACAAGTGGCTCGGCAGCCCCTTCTTTGTTATGCTTGAAAGGAAGCTCTAAAAATTCGGGAGTAAAGCCTGACACTTTAAACTCATCAACTAGCTTTTTGATAAATACGTATAGGTTTTTCTTTAACTTATCAAAAAGATGCTTCAGCTTGTTCGTTATCTTTATACCCTTGCAAATAGCTAAAACATAGTTATCAACAATTCTGTCAACAGTTTCCTTTATTTCTTGGTCGTCAAGAGCAAAAAAGCCATCCTTATTGTCCTTGAGTATTTTTATAAAATGCTCAAAAACATCGTGCACGAGAGTTCCTGCATCAAGAGAGGAGAAGAAAAATCTTTTTTCCGAGCGCAAATCTAAAAATTGTGACGAATAGTATTTGAATTTACAGCCATTAAATAATTCTATTTGTGTTTGAGAGAGATTTAATTCTTTACCAAGGGTTGATAAAACCGCATCCTCACTCAGCTCACATTTGTCATTAGAAAAGGTGGCAGTCGATGGAGCTTCAATACCAAGCTCATTTGTAATTGCGATTTTCACATTATTATTTGAGGAAGCAATGTGCTCCTTTGCTAATTCAGGGGTGTAGATTTTATCAAGCTGGTCAATTCTTGATACGTCAATAGGCTCAATATTTTCAAAAAGCTCACGTATTCTTTTAAATCCGATAGATTCTTGCTTTTTTGAGCCGTCAATACTTGTAGAAAGAGCAGAGATACAAGCGCCCTCACTAGCTATTGCAAGTGCATTTTTAAAGAACAAAAGCTCATCGTCGGCGCGCATATCGTCCTTTTCAGAAAGGTTGATATTCACTGTTTCAAGCGCACATTTGTCACTGTCACTAAAGATAGAGGTATTTGTAATATTTGCAGGGAAAGAGCCTTCGTTTGCGCCAATCACAAAAACACGTTTAATTCCAGTGGCTCTAACGAGCGGAGCATCAGCTATTAATACATTATCTTCACCAGTTGGAATTGTGCCAACCTTAGCATCCATAAATGCATAGTGAAGAAGGGTAGAAAAGGTTAAGGCATCAACCTTGATTTGCCCACAGGTGTTAACAAGTGTGTCAAGCACCTCAAGTATGCCATCCCAGGCTTGTGAAATAATATAAGCCTCAGCCTTATCAGCTGTTTTACGCTCGTTTTCAAGCACCTCTAAAACATTGTTTGTATTTAGAAGCTCAAATACGGCAGAAGCACATTCTGAAACACTTTCGCCGTTTATAAATGGTTTTTCAAGAATTGAGATTTTTTCAAGTAATAAATCTCTAACAAAAAGAACATTTTCAAGCGTTTCTCTTTGCTTGTCTGTTTCTTCTTTTACAAAGCCGTCAGGGTTGGCAGCCCAATAATCGTTGTTTCTGAATTTCTTACCAAAAATATCCCAGCGGGTTATATACCCCTCAAAATCAGCTAGCTTTGATGGTTCAATGCTTATATATGGAGATTTAGCAAATGACAAAATGTCATTTCTGCGATAGCTGGATATAAAATCAAGCGCAGAAAATATCATTTTTACAACAGGTCTTGTTAACCATTCGGTAGGGGATGATAAAAAATGAGGAATTTGATATTTTTTTAGTGTATAGTCCAAAATTCCGCGATACGTGTCTGTATTTCTGGCAATAATAGCAATTTCAGAATACTTGTAGCCTTGGCGCACAAGCTTGGAAATTTCAGAGCTTACATACTCGCATTCCTCAAATTCGTCACTGCATTTTGCTAAGGTTATGTCGCCTAAGGATTTGTGTTTTGGACAATTAAAGCTCCACATATTTTTAGAGACAATTTTCGCATCCTCTGTTTTATGCTTATAGTCTGTTTCGAATATGGTGGTTTTTGTTTCCTTAGCCAATCTTTTAGCTAGTGAACGCACCTTTTTAGCACTTGTGGCAATCTTTGAATATTGAATAGTTTTTTCATTTGCATCAGCTGGGCAGTCAAAAGCAAATGTAACATTGTCAGCAGAGCTAATGATTTTTTCTAATACACAAAATTGGCTTTCTGTAAAGCCATAAAAAGAGTCGATATAAACATTTGTTCCTTTAAAATAATCGTGTTTTTCAATTTTTTCTGCTAGCTTTGTTATATTGTCACTAGGGTCGGAGAAGCGCTCACTAAGAATGCTTTCATAAATTGTCCAAACGGTTATAATATCTAAAATTCTTCTTTTAAGCTGTTCATTATCAAGCTCACCAGCTGCCGCTTCAAGAGCAGAAATTGTTATATTGTAGGATTTAAATTCCCCAATAGCCTCTAAAAAAAGCTTGATTGCACCCTTTTCATGCCCCTCGGATATTTTGAATTCTTTTAGTTCATTTCTGCATTCACAAATTGCGCGATACATAATAAGGTTTTTGCCATTTTTTGAAATGTAGTTGTATTTAAGTCCGCCAAGCTCGCGAAATACCTTGTTTGATAGACGGGTGAAGTTTGTCGCTTCAGTATAAAGCTGCGCGCCGGCAGGTAAGTACATAGCAAATTCGCGTTCGGATATAACAGTCTGCTGTTCTGGTACAATTAGAAATGAGCGGACCTTGTTTTCATAGTCCGCTTTGATTTTATCTAGTATATAAGAGCTTTTTCCAGTGCCGTATTCACCGTATAAAAAATATACCATATAGTCTCCTTTATACTTGCTTGTCTGTTTTGTTGATAACCTCTTCTTCAAGGTTTACCTTGTTGGCTTCTTCCCATAAGGTAACATTTCTTTTTATTGTTTCCTTGCCACGCCAAGCAAATGGGCGTAGCTTGAATTCTTCCTTTGTCATACCTGAAAGGGTATTTAGGTCAAGTCGAGTTATTACATTCTCATTGAAAAATCTAATAGGAGTATATTTCGCGTTTTTAGTATAAGGGCATACATTTTGACAAACATCACAGCCCCAAATGCAGCCACTCTCTAAAATCATTGCTTTTTCTTCTTCAGTAAGAGCGCCTTTCTTTTGAGTTATAGCAGAAAGACATTCCTTTTTGTTTGATAAATCTTGTCCGTTTTCTCCTGTTGCAATACATTTGGATGGGCAAGCCGCCATACATTTGCCGCAGTGTAAACAGGTGCTGATTTCTTCCTCTTCGGCGAGAGCAAGACCAAGCTCCTTTGGTGTAAGGCTTGTGATACATTCGCCAAGAAAAACAAAGGATGAGTATCTTTCGTTTATAAGAAGCCCATTGTCTCCCATAAAGCCAAGACCACTAATACAAGCTGCGTGCACCTCGTCAATAGGAGAGTGGTCGGCAAACATCTTGAATTTAGCAGATGGGTATTTTTTGAAAATATAAGATTCAAGCTTGTCCGAGAGAGAATCAACAAATGCGTGATAATCTCTGACGGATGCATAAGCACTTAGGTTTTCTGATTTTTGCTTTGTCCTATAAGGAAAGAGCATCATAACAACAGTTGAGTCGCTGTCAAGCTCGTTTTTATCAAGAAGGTACTTTTTAGTAATTTTACAGCTTGAAAGCGGAATACAAGCATAGTATTCAATTCCTTCAGCATAAAGAATTTTTGCAAAGTGTGAAACGTGCTTTTTGCGGAAAACAACAAACTCTGACAAAAAGTAGTTTATAATCATAACAAGGAATGTAGAAAGAAGCTTGATTGCGTCATCTGCAAGCGCATCAAGTCCGTCGAGCTTAATAATGTCAATAAACAATGTCATAAATCCAATGTCCAAAATGCCTGTACCTAGTCTGGCTAGAACAAAGGAAGCAGATTCTATGAACAAAACACGAGGATGAAAGCTCTTGCTTTGGAACACAAAAATCTTATTAGTAATAAACGCAAAAATTACGCTAAATAGCCAAGCCATTGATGTTGCAGCCCAGCTGTAGCCTAAATCAACTACATTAGTAAAGATCCAATATGTAAGGGAATTTACAAATGTAGCAAGCAAGCCACAAACGGTATAAGAGATAATTTTCTTATGCCTTCTAAAAAAGCTCATAGCTTTCTCCTTCAAAAATAAACATTTTTCGACAATACATAATTTTATTATATAAAATTTTAGTACCTTTGTCAAGAAAAAAACACGACAATAAAACACTTGCAAAAATAAATTTTATATGTTAAAATAAATACATTAAAGATTTGGTACTAATGGAGGGCAATAATGGCGGCAAAAGGATATACTGATCAAAGCATATCGTCATTAAAGGGTGCAGACCGTGTTCGTAAAAGACCTGCCGTAATTTTCGGCTCAGAGGGACTTGAGGGTTGTCAGCATTCTTTTTTTGAAATCCTTTCAAACTCAATAGACGAGGCACGAGAGGGATATGGTAAGGAAATTACAATCACTGTGTATCAAGATAGAACTATCGAGGTTGATGACCACGGTAGAGGCGTTCCTCTTGATTATAACGAAAAAGAGGGAAGATACAACTGGGAGCTTGTTTATTGTGAGTTATATGCCGGTGGTAAATATGAAAACAACAATGCCAAGGGTGCATATAAGTTTTCATTAGGTCTTAACGGTTTGGGCGCTTGCGCAACACAATATTCTTCCGAGTTTATGGATGTTTATTCCTATAAAAATGATTCAGTTTCGGAAATCCACTTTAAGAAGGGTAACCCCGTTTCCAAGCTTGTCACAACTCCATTAGAGGGCAAAGAAAGACGCACAGGTACCTTGACTCGCTGGAGACCTGACCTTGAGGTATTTACCGATACCAATATTCCATTAGACTATTACCTTGATGTTTTACACAAGCAAGCAGTAGTTAATGCTGGCTTAAAGCTTGTTTTAAGATACGAAAAGTCAAATGGCAAGTTCGAAAAAACAGAGTTTTTATATAAGAATGGTATTTCCGACTACCTAGAGGAATTGACACTTGATTCCTCGATTACTAAGCCTATTTTTTGGGAAATGAGCGATAAGGGTAAGGACCGTGAGGATAAAGAGGTTTATGAATTAAACGCACAAATTTGCTTCTGCGTTTCAAATACCATAAATGCACTTGAATATTACCATAACTCAAGCTATCTTGAGCACGGTGGCTCTCCTGATAAGGCAGTTAAGCGTGCGTTTTTAACCGAGCTTGATAAGTACCTAAAGTCAAACAATAAATATAATCGTAACGAGAGTAGAATCACATTTGGTGATATTCAAGACTGTCTTGTTTTGATTATAAATAGCTTTTCAACCAAGACCTCATATGAAAACCAAACCAAAAAGGCAATCACAAACAAGTTTATTGAGGACTCTCTTTGTGAGTTTATAAGAAAGAAGCTTGAAATTTATTTTGTAGAGAACAGAGCAGATGCTGAGCGCTTTGCAAACCAGGTATTGATTAATAAGCGTTCGAGAGAGAGGGCAGAGACAGCTAGACTTGATATTAAGAAAAAGCTTACAACCTCTAGCTCCGACCTTACAAATGGCGTTGAAAAATTTGTTTCCTGCCGTTCAAAGGACCCTGAGTATAGAGAACTTTATATAGTTGAGGGTGATTCCGCGTTGACCTCCTGTAAGCTCGGTCGTGATTCCGAGTTCCAGGCCATCATTCCTGTTAGAGGTAAAACACTTAACTGTTTAAAAAGCACTTATGACAAAATCTTTAAGAGCGATATCATAATAGATTTACTAAAGGTTATCGGTTGTGGTGTTGAGGTTGAAGCCAAGGCAAAGGGTAAGGACGGTGTTTCTACCTTTGATTTAAACAACCTTAAATGGCGCAGAATTATTATCTGTACCGATGCCGATGAGGATGGCTTCCAGATTAGAACCCTTATTCTTACAATGTTCTATCGACTTTTGCCAACTCTTATAAAAGAAGGTAAAATCTTCATTGCCGAATCTCCTTTATACGAAATTACAACCTCAAAGGACAAGATTTATTTTGCATATAATGAGCCTGAGAAGGCAGAAATTCTCGCTAAGCTAGGTGACGAAAAGTACACAGTTCAACGTTCAAAGGGACTTGGTGAAAACAACCCTGAAATGATGTGGGAAACAACCATGAACCCAGAAACCAGACGTCTAATTCAAGTTACCCCGGCTGACGAGGAGGCAACAAGAATTATCTTTGAAACTCTCCTTGGCGACGATATCACAGCAAGAAAAGAATTTATCGCCTTGAACGGTCCTAGATATATGGATATGGCAGATATATGATTGAGTACACACAAGACGAAAAATATATGCTCTTAGCGCTTGAAGAGGCAAAAAAGGCCGAAAGAGAGGACGAGGTACCTGTCGGTGCTATAATAGTCCGTGATGGCGAGATAGTATCAAGAGCTTATAACACTCGCGAATACGGCAAAAATGCGCTCTATCACGCCGAAATCAAGGCAATTGACGAGGCTTGTAAAAAATTAGGCGGATGGCGATTGGTCGGCTGTACTATGTACGTGACCCTTGAGCCGTGTCCTATGTGTGCTGGCGCAATAGTAAATGCGCGAGTAGAAAGAGTAGTCTTTGGCGCACCTGATAATAAAGCTGGTGCGTTTGGTACAATGCTAAACCTAACTGACTACCCACTTTTTAAACCACAAATTACAAGTGATGTCTTAAAAGACGACTGCGCAAAAATCCTAACTGAATTTTTTAAAAAGAAAAGATAAAAAATGCGACCCCTTGGTCGCATTTTTGCATTTTATATGTTGATTTTTGCAACTTACCACTATGCAACTTGACAAAATGATAATTTGCGATTACACTAAAAACAGAAAAGGGGAGTGAGGTATGAAAATCATAATTGAAACCGATAAAAATATTAAAGAAACTGAAATTCATATAAAATGCTCACAGGTTGATGATGACTTGAAGGAAATCATATCAAGCCTATCGCTTGAGGATTTAAAATTTGCAGGGTATGTAAATGATGAAACTTATTTTATACCTTTGAATGATATCTTATATTTTGAAGCAGTAGACTCAAAAATCTTTTTCTACACCAATGGAAAAACATATGAGTCAGCATTGAAGCTATATAAAATCGAGGAAACGACAAAAAGCACTTCATTCGCAAGAATATCAAAAACCACCATTGCTAATTTGAGAAAAATGGTCAGCATAAAAAAGGCAGAAAACAGTCGACTTGTCGCAACTATGATAAGCGGAGAAAAATTAATCGTTTCTCGCCAATACGTGTCTGAAATTAAAAGAAAATTGGGGGTGTAATTATGTTAAAAAGATATATAAAAAATGTACTAATTTCCTTGGGCTGTGGCGCACTTGTGTTTTTTATGGTTTCACTTGGAGATAAAGAGGTATTTGATATTAACTTTTTTAGAATGCTTGAAACAATGCTATTCATAATAGGAAGCGCTGGCTTTTTTATCTATGAATTTTCTAAAAACGCAATTTTAAACGGAGCACTGCAAACCTTCGTAATGGTAATAACGGCAATAATAGTTCCTATGGCATTCGGCATCGTCGAATATAATTTGTGGGGAATACTTTCAACCATTGGCGCAATAGCAATACTTTATCCTACAATTTTATTTATAGTTAGTAAAATCCAAAAAAACAACCTAAAGAAAATTAACGAAAAGCTATCGAAAAACAGAGAATAAAAATAAAAATGCGACACCACGTGTCGCATTTTTGCTATTTATTTCGTATGGACAGGCGTCCTCGACTGTCCGGTTTATTTCTTCAAACTCTTAACAAACTTTTTAGCCTCCTTTGTAAAGGGAGGTGTCTGCTTTGGCAGACGGAGGGATTTAAAATTACTTCTTCAAGCTCTTTACAAACGCCTCTATCTTAGTCAAAGCCTCAGTTTTTGGCTCCTTTGTGCAAAGGGAGCTGTCAGCATAGCTGACTGAGGGATTGTCATTTCTTCAAGCTCTTTACAAACGCCTCAATCTTAGTCAAAGCTTCTGCTAAGTGCTTAACCGAGTAAGCATATGAAATTCTGGCAAAGCCCTCGCCACTTTCTCCAAAAGCAGTACCGGGAACTATTGCACATCTTTGTTCATATAGAAGTCTTTCGCAAAATTCCTCGCTAGTAAGACCGAATGGGGCAATATTTGGGTAAATGTAGAATGCACCCTCTGGCTCAAAGCATTCAATTCCTATTTTGCGTAAGCCCTCAAGAATAAAGACACGCCTGCGGTTGTATTCAGCGCGCATCATCTCAATGTCATCATCGCCATTTTTTAGCGCTTCAATTGCTGCAAATTGTGACATAGTAGGCGCACACATAATTGCAAATTGGTGTAGCTTTAAAATTTGTACAGCAATCTCCTTCGGTGCGCAAATATAACCAAGACGCCAACCGGTCATAGCATAAGCCTTTGAAAATCCACTTGCTATAACTGTTCTTTCACGCATACCCTCAATTGAAGCAATAGAGGTGTGCTTTTTGCCATATGTTAGCTCTGCATAAATCTCGTCAGAAAGCACACAAATATTAGTGCCTCTTAGTATTTTTGCAATTTCCTCTAATTCCTCCTTGGTCAAAATAGCACCTGTTGGGTTGTTAGGGAATGGGAGAATAAGCATCTTTGTCTTAGGAGTAATAGCTGCCTTTAACTCCTCTGGTGTGATTTTAAATTTGTTTTCAAGCTTAGTATCAATATGCACAACATTTGCACCTATCATTTTTGCAATAGGCTCATAGCAAACAAATGAAGGCACAGGTAAAATAACCTCGTCTCCAGGCTCTAAAATAGTACGCATAGCAATGTCAATAGCCTCAGAGCCACCAACAGTTACAACAATCTCATCCTTAGAGCAGTAATCAAGATCAAATTTTCTCTTCATATATTTAGAGATTTCTCCACGTAGCTCACTCATACCGGCATTTGAGGTGTAATAGGTTTTTCCCTTTTCAAGGCTTTCAATAGCGCTTTCACGAATGTGCCAAGGAGTAATAAAGTCAGGCTGTCCAACCGTCAAGGAAATAACATCATCCATCTCTGAAAGAATATCAAAAAACTTGCGTATTCCCGATGGCTTAATCTCGCAAACGGTTTTAGACAGCATCTTGCTGTAATCTATCATATAAGTAAATTTCCTCTTTCGTCAACCTCACAGCTTCCGTAAATAACACCCTTGTCCTTGTATTTACGCAAAACGAAGTGAGTAGCAGTAGCAGTAACAGAATCAATAGGAGCAAGCTTCTGTGCGACAAAATACGCAACCTCTCTCATTGTCTTTCCCTCAATAATAAGGGCAAGGTCAAAGCCGCCACTTGACATAAGATATAGAGATTGAACCTCTGGGTAGTTATAAATCTTTTCAGCGATTTTGTCAAAGCCACGGTCTCTTTGTGGGAGCACCTTAACCTCAATAATAGCGCTTACATATTCGCGTTCAGTCTTGTCCCAGTCGATAAGAGTCTTGTAGCCAAGAATAACGCCGTCCTTTTCATATTTTTTAATAGCATCCTTAATCTCGCCAACCTCTTTTGAGAGCATAAGAGCGATTTGCTCAGGAGTTAAGGTTGCATCATCCTCTAAAAGCTTTAAAATCTTTTCCATAATCCACCTCTAAAAGTAAAATATAGATTTATAATAGCACAAAAAATAGCTTATGTCAATTATTTATGAAAATAATAAAGTTCTGTTGTTATCATTCTAATTCACAAGAGCAAAAAGCAAACAATTAACAAAAAATTAACATTTTAAAATGGTTTGTGCAATTTACACAAATTTTACCAATGTTCAAAAACATAAAAAATGCTTAAAACCATTGTAGCTATTGACTTTTGCTAAAAACCTAAAAAATGGAAAAACATTAAAATAGTTTTAAAACCTATTATTTTTGTAGATTATTCATAAAAACAATGCATTTTTTTCTTTTTTTGTTAAACTTGACAGTTTTCCACATCTATGTTAATATAAATTATCTATGTGCGCCATGAACGCAATATAAAGGAGAAAATTTATGAAAAAGAAAATTTTTTTAACACTTGCAATAGTTGTGGTTTTAACCTGTCTATTTGCAATTGCTGTTTCTGCTGCTGAGCCAAGCTACAAGGATGGCGAATGGATTTATGCTGCAGATGGCACAACTAAATTGGCAATCAGAGATACTGAAGGAAACCCACTACTTTGGTATATGAACGGCGAGCAGCTCAAGTATGTAAGAGCAGACCAAACTGACGAAACACTTGATGTTTACGTTAAGTATTCAATTTCTGCAGGTGGCTCTGGCTTTGACGCTAATCACACACCAGTTGCTTGCTTGAAAGACATTGATATTTACGATAACGGTACACAAATTGAAGGTGCAACAATCAACTCTCAAATCGTTCTTTTCAATATGGAAAGATTGGAAATAGATGCGCTTAATGGTTGGTTATGGGGCAATAAAAACGGTTGTTGTTCGCTTATGCGTGGCATTGTATTTCCAACAACACTTAAGTATATGGGTGTGGAAGGCTTTACAAGTCACCAAATAGTTCAAATGTGGAATCTTGAAAATACACAATTCGAGTGGTATAACACTTCCAATTCAGCTCCATTTTCTAATAGAGTTTTGACTCAAGAAGCAACTAATGGAGTCTTAAAATTCCCGGACACCTTAACAATGAACCCAAGCGTTCAATACACCTTAATAAAGACTGTTATTTTTAGTCCGAATTCTACTGTTGGTAATGATAACCAAACATTAAGAGATATGCCTAATCTTGAAAAGGTTTATATCCATACCGGATTCTACGAAACAGGATTTAATGGTGAAGGACTAAGAGGAACATCCCATTTCCTTATGTTCTTTACAGGAACTGAGGAACAGGCTGCAATTCTAAAAGAGAATACCGCCAATTCTTGGGGACACAATAACCACTTTAAAGACGATAGAACACAAATAATTTCTTACCAAACCTATTTGTCTGACCCTACAACCTATGACAACGCAAAGAATATGATTTACATCGTATGCGGTATTAATTATTGTGATGCATTCTACGACGGCATTCACAATATTGCATCCGACGACCCTGACAACAAGTGCTGTGGAACTTGTCAAAGAGAAGAGTGCGGCAAATTTGAAATTAAAGATGACGCTGAGCATACAGAAGAATTGAAGCTTGTATTTGGCGAAAACAAATCAGATGTAGTTGATTACTACGCAAATATGTCTGTTCTTCACGTATGTAAGTACTGCGACACTGAAATATCAGTTGACGAGTATGGCGCAATGTTTGAAAACAAGGGTATGTCCGCATCCTTGTCTGGCACAGTTGCAATTACATTTGATATTTCTATAAATTATGGTGCATTAAATGTATATAAAGAAATGACAGGTGCAACACTTGTATATGGTCTAGTAGTAAGTGCAGACCCAACAGTAGCTCCAATTACATCAGTTGTAGAT
>JAZPYB010000014.1:0-5546 GCA_045543955.1 Eubacteriales bacterium | reverse complement strand
AAATTCACTATAACAAGCCTACTTGTTGGCTTTTTTTTAGTAACAATAAGCGAATTGCTTGTGTTTAACTCTAATTTGTTTAATCAAGATTTAGTTTCATTTTATTTTGTTTCCTTACTATTTTGTGTAGGCTCTTTAATTTCTTATTGGATTTTTAGAGGTGGGGTGAATTCATATTTACGCAAAAGTAAAGGACTTAGCAAAACAAATATAAATAAACATAAAAAGGGAAAGAAAAATTATTGGTGGTATGAAGAAATACATAGAGAGTTTGATATTGGAAAATTATACTATATAAACAAAATTTATACGATTTTCTTTTTAGTTGTTTTGTTTTCTAATTTGTTTTTTGGCTTTTTCAAATTTGCCTCTATGTTTATTTGTTCAATAAATGTTATTTTTTACACTTTAAATGCTATAATTGGATTATTCGGTGTAATACAATATACTATTGAAGAACACGGCAAGGTGTTTGTGCTGTTTGCAAAAGACAGTAATGGAAAAATAGATTCTTTCATTTTTAATTTGTTTTTTCTCTTGTATCCCGTAGGTATGATATACGCACAAATTGTAATGACTATCGGGCTTTATCAATAGTTGAATGCAAATGAATTTGACAGCAGGTGTATAAGTTAAGCGAGTGCCGAAAAATCAGCACTCGCTTTTGTTAACTGTTACATTTCCTTCTATTCTTTCACATTCTAATTCTGTGCATATAACATCGCCTGTTATTCTATCCACTTCCGCCTTACCCTCTATTTTGATTTTTCCATCACTCTCAATAGTGCCGGCGGATACATTTCCTTTTACCACAACATCCCTGTTAGTGTGAATTTCGCCTGTTAAGTTCCCTCCAACGATTACTTCGCCATTAGCATTTACTCCTCCTGAAATATGGAAACCTGCCGTTACATCACCACAACAATTTGCGCCACCACTTAAGTTTCCACAGACGGTAATCTCCCCATTGGAAGTTGCTCCTCCTGACACCGAACCACTAACCGATAAATTACATTGACATTCTATGCTTTTTACGTCGCCTTCGATTTCAAAAGTAATCTTTTTTAGCTCCTGATAATCTGTTGGAACTGATGCTTTTAGAATTCTTTTTCCTTCAAATACAACGCACCTAATGGTGTCATCATCTTCCCAATCGATTATATTTTTACAATTTGTTGTTTTTGAAAATAAATCGTCTATACTACATTCAAAAACATCTGATAGTTTAGGCAGTACCGTAATATCGGGCAAACATTTTTCGGTTTCCCATTTCGAAACAGCTTGATATGACACGCCTATTAACTCAGCAAGCATTTCCTGCGTAAGTGATTTTTGCTTTCTAAATATAGATATATTTTTTGCTAAAACAGAATTTATTGTACTCATAATTTTTGCCCACCTTTCTATCAACATTATAACATAGATTTGTTTGGCATACAACATATCGAGGGTTGATTTTTCTCAACCACAGGTTGAATAGATAAATTTTATTAAAAACAAAAAACGCAAACCATAGTGTCTGATTTAAATTTCACTGTGCGAAGGAGTATAACTTCTCACACGGTACAAAAGAGTTTAGTGGACTTGACACACATTTAGAATGTGTGTTTTTATTTTACGTTTTTAGTATCTATTAGAACAACACAGAAAGCTACAAATACGATACAAAATCCCTGTTAAAAAAGTCGGTGTAAAAGCAATTCAATACACGATATAATTAAATAAAAAACTTTCCATAATCACAATTTCCATATTTTGAGCTTTTTAAAAAACCAAAATGCCAAAATTCCATAAATTTTCCATGTTTTTGTGGAAAATCAATCCCTCCGTCACGACAAGTCGTGCCACCTCCCTTTACAAAGGAGGCATACAAAAAAGGGAACAAGTAAAACTCATTCCCTTTATTACGAGCCTGCGAGTAACAAGGTTCTGCATAGCAGGTTCTTATTTGAAATATCTATTAAGAAGTCCCTCAAATGCCTTGCCCAGCCTCCTTTGTGCAAAGGGCGATTTCCCTGCGAGGGAAAATGTCGCAAAGCGACAAAAGGTTGCCGCCTCGGCGAGAGGGGGCTGCAAAGCAGACGGAGGGATTGTTTGCCTCGTCGACAAGATTTATGTCAATTCAACCTTGGAGTTACCGTGGTGAATCACTATTTTTACAACATTAACATACTTGTCGTTATATATATGCTTCAAGTCTTTGAGTTCTTCAATTAGATTATCAACATCTTTTTTGTAATCACTATATATTTTGTCAAGCCCAATTATTTCTACATTTAATTCTTTGTTGCTCAATAAAAGATCTACTATGCAATCCCAAAACGCTGACCAGTTACAGCCATAGTAATCAGGAAAGTCAAACTCTTTTGCAATAATAGCGTGAAAATACCGCCAATTTTTCATGTTTGTAAAGTCAAGTATGTATTTTTCTTTATGCTCGTACATTAGTATTCCTCCTTATGCTGTAATTTCGTAAAATGTTTGATAGTGGTCGTATGTAACAAAAATTTCTTGAAATATCTATTAAGAAGTCCTTCAAATGCTTTGCCGTTAGCCTTTCCCAGTGGGGGAAGGGAGGAGATTCCCTTAGTAAGGGAAATGTCGCAAAGCGACAAAAGGGTTGCCGCCTCGGCGAGAGGGGGGCTGCAAAGCAGACGGAGGGATTGTTTGCCTCGTCGCTACCAATCTTAGTATATCGTGAAAAGCTCCTGGTTAGCTCCGTGTATTGTATTACTTAAATAGTAATTTGAAGCTTATTTTCATATTTTTCTACTTTATAAAATTTATTCGCCAACGATATTTTGAATTTCTTTGACATCAACATCAATTAATTTTTTATTTTGCTTAACAGAAAGGGCTGCCGCCGCACCTGCTGCCTCGCCAAGCGCAATACAAACAGACATAATTCTGAAGTTTGAGTGCGCCATATGTGAGCCGCTTATGTTCCTGCCGGAGAGAAGTAGCCCCTCGACATTTTTAGGTAGCAAGCAACCATAAGGAATTGTGTAGTCCTTTTCTTGCTTCCACTCGTGCTGAACACCTGTTTTATCAAGGCTTGCGCCTGTAAGATTATGAACATCGAAATTGAAGTGTGCGCGTCTTACCACCCAATTTTCGTAGTATTTCGCCTCTAAAATATCATCCGCACTCAAGGATTCAACTCCCTCAAAATGACGGGTTTCGCGAATGCCCATAAGAGGCGCAGAGCTCATAAGCCAGCAATTTTCATATCCCGGAACATATTCGCGTAAGAATTTGATAATCGGTATAATTTGCGAATGGCAGGCAAATACACCCTTTGTCAAGCTTGTGGCATCTGTTCCGTCAATCTCAATTGCGTTTGTCATATTACAGCATACCGTGTTTGGGGTTGGCTGAGTATATAAAAGCACGTGCCCCGCAGGGAAGGGCAAATGCTTCTTGCCAAGAGATTGGATTTCGCCCTTTGGAAGCTCTATTGTGGTTTCAAACGACGGCGGAAAAACAGCCTTTTCATAATCAACGCCACCTATTTTAAACATAATAGTGCAGGGCTGCATTTTTCCATCAGACTCACGACCCTTAAAGTAGGGAACACCGGCGGAAGCTGCAACATCACCGTCGCCTGTTGAATCAACTACGCGCTTGGCTCTTATAAAGCCGCGCCCACTCTTGTTTTCTACAATAACACCAATAATAGCGCCATTTTCAACTACCGCCTTACAAACCCAGGTGTAGTATAAAACCCTGATATCTTCCTTTAAAAACATTTCCTCAAGGATAATTTTTTGTATATCGTGATATATTGCGTCATGTCCACACCAATTTTCGTGTGCCCAGCCAATATCCTTGGCTTTTTCATAGGTAAGCTCGAAAATTTCTTGCATAACCTTACTGGAGGAACGACCGCCCCAGTGCGACATCATGCCCGCTGTTGCAATACCACCAAGACAGCCCTGAGATTCAACAACCATAACAGAAACGCCTTCACGCGCCGCACGAATAGCCGCACCGATTCCGGCAGGACCACCTCCACAAACTAAAACATCAACATCGAAAATCTCGGGTATTTTGCTCTCTTCTTCTAAAAAATATTTCATTAAACGCCTCCATCTTGACAATTATCCGTTTTTATTATACAATAGAAAAACAAAGAAAACCTTTGACTTTTAACAGTTTTTCTTTAAAAAACAACAAGGGTGCGAGAATGGAAAACAATATTTTCAAAGAAATAATAAGTTATATAGATTTTTTAAGAGGGCTTGGCTATAAATGTGTTCTTAGCCACTTTGATACAAGATTTGAGCCTTATACTCAAGAGCTGTATCTATACGAGGTGCATTTAAGCTCGGTTTGCCATTATTTGAAGCAATGCAAAGCAACAGAGGGTAGATGTCATTTGCAAAAGATGAAACTAAACTCGATGGATTTTGATTCTCCCTTTTACTCTTCCTGCTACGCTGGGGTAGAGGAGTATATTTTTCCTGTTTTATTTGAAGAAAACGATATTATGCGTATTCATATTTCCGGTTATAGAGATACTCTTAAAAAATCGCTTTATTGCAAGGAAAAAACAAGAAAGATGTGCGATGTAGGCTTCATAAAAGCATACAGTGAGCTTTCTCCTAATCCGCCAAGCATGGATGAGGCTTTAAGATTTGTAAAGCCTCTTGAATATATGATAATTGAGCTATATAAATATTGCCGTCAAAATAACCAAGTCATAAGTGAAACTAAAAAATTGTATCTAAGGGCAATGGAAATAATCAACAAAAGCTATCAAGAGAAAATCACGGTAGAGAGCTTAGCAAGGGAAATGAATTATTCGCCATCTTATTTAAGATACATCTTTAAAAAGGAAGGGGATACGACTCCTAATAAGCAGATAAATGCAGTAAGGCTGGAAAACGCCAAATATTTATTATTGAACACGAATCTTAGTGTTACCGAAATATCATTCCGCTGTGGCTTTGTTGATTCGAATTACTTTTCAACTGTATTTAAGGAAAGGTATGGTCACCCCCCTAAAGCTTATAAAAGACTTAATGCATAATAAGTTCCATATTTTGACCTTTTTCCAAAATTTAAAATTAAAAATTCCATGTTTTTATGGAAAATCAATCCCTCCGTCACGACAAGTCGTGCCACCTCCCTTTACAAAGGAGGCATACAAAAAAGGGAACAAGTTAAACTCATTCCCTTTATTACAAGCCTTGCGAGTAACAAGGTTCTGACACGCAGAAATGCTATATGATTTCTGCATTTCGCATAGCGACTATTCGTAAGAATAGTGTGTCAGGTTCTTACTTAGCTTTGTTTAGCTTTTTCCCTGTGATTTTATAATGGCTCTGCACTTGCAGAATATCAAAAATTCCATTAATTTTTCCATGCTTTGTGTGGAAAATTAGACTTGCTTTGCCCTATAAATTGGAATTTGTAATGCTGTTAAGCGCAGTTATCTACCTAATAGTTGTTCGAGTGCGGGAGTTATCGTATTTGTAAGCACCTCGTATCCTGCGGATGTTAAGTGACCGCCATCGGTCGTATATTCTGCATATATTTCGCCT
>JAZPYB010000013.1:0-47899 GCA_045543955.1 Eubacteriales bacterium | reverse complement strand
ACAAGATACAACAAGCTAACACTTAATGTATCTAACCTACCAGAGAACCAAGCACTACACTGCAATGGCTACGTTGTAGTTGATGGAACAATTTCTTACCTCAACCACAAGACAGTAGATGCTGAGGCAGCTATAGTAACTCACGCAGATATGCTTGCGCTTGTAAATGCATATCAAGGATCTGATGTGCAATAATTTTAATATTTAATAATGAAAGAAACCACTCAATGGGTGGTTTCTTTTTTTGCCTTTTTACTAAACAAATCAAAAACCTACATTATTATTAATATTATAATAATATTTTATAAAATATATTGCAAAAGCACTTTTGAAATGTTATAATAAAGTGTAAAAATATGTTAAAAATTCAATTTTTGACACAAGATGTTGTGGAAAAGTGAGGGAAAAGGTATGAAAATCGGAATTTTGGGCTTTGGTTCAATGGGCAAAACTCATCTGTATTCTATAAAGAACATCCCCTTTTTCTTTGATACAAAAATCAAGTGTGAGGTTTCGGCTGTTTGCACAAAAAACATAGAAAATGCAAAAAAAGCATCCGAGCGATTTGATATTCCATATTTTACAAATAACGAGGACGATATTATCTATAATGATGAAGTAGATGTTGTCGATATCTGTACACCTAATATTTACCATTATGAAACTGCCAAAAAAGCAATCTTGGCTGGAAAGCACGTCTATTGCGAAAAGCCACTTGCAGTAACCTATGAGGAAGCTAAGGAGCTAGCAGCATTGGCAAAAGAAAAGGGCGTTATATGTGGTATTGTATTTAATAATCGCTTCTTGTCTCCAATACTTAAGGCAAAAGAGCTGGTAAGCGAGGACAAGCTTGGAAAAATTTTATCATTCAGCATAAAGTATTTGCATTCAAGTGCACTCGATACACAAAAAAAGGCAGGCTGGAAGCAGGACAAGGACATTTGTGGTGGCGGGGTTCTTTTCGACCTTGGCTCTCACGCAGTTGATCTAATTTATTACTTGTGTGGTGAGCTTGATAAGGTTCTTGGAAAAAGCCAAATTGCTTACCCTGTGCGTACAGGCGTAAATGGGGAAAAGTGGCAAACAAATGCAGACGAAGCCTTTTATATGCTTGCAACACTTAAAAATGGGGCACACGGTACAATAGAGGTTTCAAAAATTACAACTGGCGCAAATGATGATTTACGCTTTGAAATTCACGGGGAAAAGGGCTCAATCGCTTTTGATTTAATGCAGCCTAACTATCTTGAATATTATGACGCAACCTTATCTGATGGTGTTCTTGGTACACGTGGCTACACAAAAATCGAGTGTGTCAATCGCTATCCATACCCAGGGGGAATATTCCCGGGAATAAAGGCTCCTATCGGTTGGCTAAGAGGCCATATTGGCTCATATTTTGAGTTTGTCTCAGCTGTGGAAGAAGGAAAACACTTCACTCCATCACTTGATGACGGCGCGTATGTGCAAAAGGTACTAGAAGCTGCTTATAATTCAGATAAAAAAGGTGTATGGGAGAATGTGTGAAGATGAAAATAATAGGGCTTTGTGGTTCTAGTGGCTCGGGCAAGGGCTATGTTTCGAAAAAATTCTCTAAATACGACATTCCAACAATAGATACCGATCTAGTATATAGAGAAACAACTACAAAAAAGGGTACACCTTGCCTTTTATCATTAGTTAATGAATTTGGCACTCGAATCTTAAACGAAAGCGCTGAGCTTGATAGAAAAGCACTTGCGACAATAGTTTTTGAGGGCGAGGGTGCAAAAGAACGACTTGAAAAGCTCAATAAAATCGCCCATCACTATATAAAAATAGATACTGAAAATTTAATAAAGCAGTATGAAAGCGAAGGCAAAAAGGCAGTTATAATTGATGCCCCTGTGCTTTTTGAGAGTGGCTTTGATAAAATGTGTGATTTTACAATTTGTGTTATAGCCCCTTTTGAAATGAAGCTTGAAAGAATCATAAAGCGCGATAACATCAGCAAAGAAAAGGCGCTCGCAAGACTTAACAGTCAGCTTTCCGACAAGGAGCTAAAAAAGCTTTCAACATATTGTATTGACAATTCAAATATTGAGTTAGAAGCTCAAATTGAGAATATATTAGTAAATGAAAAAATAATCACAAAGGAGTAAATATATGAAAAAGAACGTAAAAAAGGTTGACAAAAACGAAGAGTTGAAGGACCTAAAGAAAAAGCTATTTTATAAAAAGGAAAATGTTTACGATAATCGTACAAAAAAAGCAGCTAAGGAAACTGAAAGATATGCTAAGGGCTATATGAAGTTCCTTGACAATGCAAAAACAGAGCGTGAGGCGGTTAAAGAGGGCATTAAAATGCTTGAAGCAAACGGCTTTGTACCATATATTCTCGGTGGCGAAATTGTAAAGGGTGGTAAATACTACTACAACAACCGTGACAAGAGCTTGTTTGCTTTCGTTGCAGGTACTGAAGATATCGAAAATGGTATCAGAATTTGCGCTGCTCATATCGACTCCCCACGCCTTGACCTAAAGCAGCACCCACTCTTTGAAAATGATGGCTTTGCTTACTTAAAGACACACTACTATGGCGGAATTAGAAAATACCAATGGGTTACAATTCCTCTAGCGCTTCACGGCGTTGTTACAACACTTGACGGCGAAAATATTGAAATCACAATCGGCGAGGACGAGGGCGATCCAATCTTCTGTATTACTGATTTGCTACCACACCTAGCAAGAGAGCAATCACAAAGACCTCTTGGCACAGCTATCACAGGAGAGGGACTTAACCTTCTTATCGGCTCTGAGCCAATCGATGGCGATATTGACGAAAAGGTTAAATTCAATATGCTAAAGATTCTCAACGAGAAGTATGGAATTACCGAGAACGATTTTGTTAGTGCAGAGCTCACAGCTACTCCAGCCGGCAAGGCAAGAGACCTCGGTCTTGACCGCTCAATGATTGGTGCTTATGGACACGATGACCGCGTTTGTGCATATCCATCACTTACAGCAATTATCGAAAATAAGGACAGCGAGCACACAATCATGTGCGTTTTAGCTGATAAAGAGGAAATAGGTTCAGAGGGCGTTAGTGGTATGAGATGCCGTCTTATCGTTGACCTAATTGAAGAAATTTCAAAGAAACTCGGTGGTAACCCTAACGTAGTAAGAGCTAATTCAATGTGTCTCTCTGCTGACGTTAGCGCAGGCTATGACCCAATGTACCCAGAGGTATATGAAAAGAGAAATAGCGCAATAGTTAACTGTGGCGTTGTTATGAACAAATACACAGGCGGTGGTGGAAAGAGCTCCACAAACGATGCAAGCTCCGAGTACGTTGGAAAGATTAGAAAAATCTTCCACGATGCAAAAATCGTATGGCAAACAGCTGAGCTTGGCAAAATCGACGTTGGTGGCGGCGGAACAGTTGCTATGTATATCGCAAACCACAATATAAATACAGTTGACCTCGGTGTTCCTGTGCTATCAATGCACGCACCAATGGAGGTTATTTCAAAGAACGACCTATATGAAACTCACAAGGCACTCAGTGCTTTCTGCAAATAATTGGAGGATATTATGGATATTATAAAAGAGCTTCGTGATTTTGGCTTAGTTCCAGTTATTAAAATTACAAAGGTTGAAAATGCACTTCCACTTGCAAAGGCACTAGCTGCTGGTGGACTCAACTGTGCAGAAATTACATTCCGTACCGAATGCGCAGCAGAGGCAATTGCTGTAATTACAAAGGAAATGCCTGATATGCTCGTTGGTGCTGGTACGGTTTTAACACCAGAGCAAGCAGATAAGGCTATTGAGGCTGGTTCAAAGTTTATTGTTAGCCCAGGCTTCAATCCAAGAGTTGTTAAGCATTGTCTTGAGAAGGGCGTTCCTGTTCTTCCGGGATGTGCAACCCCTTCAGAGGTAGAGGCAGCTATGGAGCTTGGCTTGAAAGCTGTTAAATTCTTCCCAGCAGAGGCAGCAGGTGGACTTAATATGATTAAGTCAATGTCAGCTCCTTACGGTGGCATTGAGTTTATGCCAACAGGTGGTATAAACGACGAAAATATGCTTGATTACCTCGCATTTGGTAAGATTATCGCTTGTGGCGGTAGCTTTATGGTTAAGGATGCATTAATAGAGGCTGGCAACTTTGAGGAAATTACTCGCCTAACAAAGAATGCGGTTATGAAAATGCTCGGCTTTAAGCTCGCTCACGTGGGCATTAACTGTGAAAACAAGGATGAGGCTACAAAGGGTGCAAAATTGCTTTGCACACTCTTTGGGCTTGACTATAAGGAGGGTAATTCCTCTACATTTGCAGGAGCTGAATATGAGCTTATGCACGCGCCATACCTTGGCAAAAACGGTCACATCGCCATTTCTACAAACTTTGTAAATCGTGCAAAGGCTTATCTTGAAAAGCAAGGCGTTGAATTTAACGATGCAACTGCAAAATATGATGCAAAGGGCAATTTAAAGGTTATTTACCTAAAGGACGAGATTTGTGGCTTTGCAATTCACTTAGTGGAGAAAAAATAATTTATGTTTAATAGATTAAACGAGGCTGAAAAGCGCTATCTTGAAATTGAAGGTGCGCTTGCCGACCCCGAAATTGCCGGCAATCAAGCCGAATTTACCAAAGCAATGAAGGAGTATAAAAATCTAACTCCTGTTATTGAAAAATATAGAGAATATAAAAAAACACTTTCCGACCTCGAAGGCGCAAAGTCCATTATGGAAGAGGAAAGTGGAGAAATGTATGACCTAGCAGTTGAGGAATATAAGGACTGCAAGGAAAGAATCGCTATAATTGAGGAGGAACTCAAATTTCTTCTAATACCTAAAGACCCAAATGACGACAAAAACGTTGTTGTTGAAATAAGAGCTGGTGCTGGCGGTGAGGAGGCGGCTTTATTCGCTTCAGTGCTTTACCGTATGTATTCGATGTATGCTGATTCAAACGGCTTTAAAACAGAGCTTACAGGCTTTAATGAAACTGGTCTTGGTGGCTTTAAGGAGGTTACCTTCTTAATTTCGGGGGAGGGTGCATATTCGCGTTTCAAATTTGAAAGTGGAGTGCATAGAGTTCAAAGAGTTCCAGAAACTGAAACACAAGGTAGAATCCACACCTCGACTGCAACAGTTGCAGTTCTTCCGGAGGCTGAGGATGTTGAGGTTGAGCTCAATATGGGCGATGTTACAGTTGAAACCTGCAAGAGCAGTGGTGCAGGTGGTCAGCACGTAAATAAAACAGAAAGTGCTATTCGTCTTATACACAAGCCAACCGGTATAGTTGTTGAGTGCCAGGATGAGCGTAGCCAATTCAAAAATAAAGACAAGGCATTTAAAATTCTCCGTGCTAAGCTTTATGATATGAAGCAGCAGGAGCAAAGTGACAAAATCGCATCTGAGCGCAAGAGCCAGGTTGGTACAGGCGATCGTAGTGAAAGAATCAGAACCTATAATTACCCACAGGGCAGAGTTACCGACCACCGTATTGGCTTTACAATTTACTCACTAGAAGCATTTTTGAACGGAGATATTGGCGAGATGCTTGAAAAGCTCGCAACTGCCGATGCTGCAGAAAAGCTAAAGGGTGAGGCGCAAAATTAAAAATTAGGAGAGGGAAATGGAAACTAAAATTTTCAAGGCAACAAAAGATAGCTTGGATATTTTAAATGAAGCAAGTGAACTGCTAAACAGTGGTAAGCTTGTGGCTTTTCCCACCGAAACAGTATATGGCTTAGGTGCTAATGCCTATGATAGTGAGGCTTGCAAACGCATATTTTTAGCCAAGGGCAGACCAAGCGATAATCCTTTAATTGTTCATATTTCAATCCCAGAGGATGCCGAAAAAATCGCATATACCTGTCCACTTTATTATGAACTCGCAAAAGCCTTTATGCCAGGGCCGTTGACAGTTATTTTACCCAAAAAGGATATAATACCTAGCGAGGTAACGGCGGGGCTTGATACAGTTGCGATTCGATGCCCGAAAAACGAGGTGGCAAACAAGCTGATAGAAATAGCTGGCATTCCAATAGCCGCGCCGTCAGCCAATTCCTCGGGGAAACCATCGCCTACAAGTGCAAAGCACGTATATGATGACTTAAATGGCAAAATCCCTATGATACTTGACGGAGGAGATTCTGAGTTTGGTGTTGAATCCACAGTTATTACAATCAAGGATGATATAATTACTATTCTTCGTCCGGGCTCAGTTACACCTAAAATGCTTGAGGGAGTGTCTAAAAATGTTCAAATTGCATCAGCTGTTAAAGAGGAATTAAAGGCAAATGAGCAAGCGCTATCTCCAGGTATGAAGTATAAGCACTATGCACCTAAAGCAAATCTATATTTAATTGATGATAAGTACATAGACTTTATAGAATATGTAAAAGAAAAGCAAAAAACAGAAAACTGCGGGGTTATGTGTTACGATGAGGAAATTTTCTCATTTAATAACAAAAATTTATTACCCGTAGGAAAAAAGAAGGACATAAAGAAGCAGACAAAAAGGCTGTTTAATCTTTTGCGACAGGCGGACGACCTAGGGGTCGATACTGTTTATGCTCACCTTCCGAGTGATGATGGTGAGTCCTTGGCAATCTATAACAGAATGATACGTGCATGCGCACATCGTGTGATAGGAGGAAAAAATGGCGAAGATTAATAAAAAGCAAGAAAAGAAAAGATATGTAGAAAGTGAGCCAATGCTTCAGCCAATAACCGAGACAATAGAAACAAACTATATGCCTTATGCAGTTAGCGTAATGGTATCTCGTGCTATTCCTGAAATTGACGGCTTTAAGCCGGCGCACAGAAAGCTCCTTTATACTATGTATAAAATGGGACTTTTGCATGGCAGACGTACAAAGAGCGCCAACATCGTTGGTGCTACAATGAAGCTAAATCCACACGGTGATGCTTCAATTTATGAAACAATGGTGCGTTTAACTGCCGCTAATGAATCTCTTTTGCATCCGTTTGTTGACTCGAAGGGCTCGTTTGGTAAGCAGTATAGCCGTGATATGGCATTTGCCGCATCCAGATATACCGAGGCAAAGCTAGACACGTTCTGCCAAGAAATCTTTTCCGGTATAGATAAAAACGCTGTCGATATGGTTGATAACTATGATAGCACAACAAAAGAGCCAAGACTCTTGCCGACAACATTTCCTAATATCCTAGTTTCCTCCAACTTAGGTATTGCTGTTGGCCTTGCGTCCTCTATTTGTTCCTTTAATCTACAAGAAATATGTGATGCGACAATCGCGCTTTTGCGCTCCCCTCGCACAGATGTAGAAAAAATTCTTGATATAGTAAAGGCTCCTGACTTTCCGGGAGGTGCCTCTGTTGTTTACGACCGTGAGCAAATGAGAAAGGTTTATGAAACAGGAAAGGGCCCAATCAAGCTACGTGCAAAATATGTGTTTGACAGTGATGCCAACTGTATTGAAATCCTTGAAATCCCTTATTCAACCTCAATTGAGGCTATAATTAAGGAAATAAACGATTTATTTAAGGCGGGAAAACTAAAAGAGGTTACAGGTGTTCGCGATGAAATCGACCTAAACGGCTTTAAGCTAACAATAGATTTAAGACGTGGAACAGACCCTGACCAATTAATGCAAAAGCTATATAAATTCACACCGCTTGAGGACAACTTCCCATGTAACTTCAATGTTTTAATTGATGGCTCTCCAAGACAGCTTGGCGTTAAAGATATCTTAACCGAGTGGATTAAGTTTAGAACCAACTGCCTACGCCGTGAATATATATTCGACCTTGATAAGAAGAGCCATAGATTACACTTGCTCTTAGGTCTTGGTAAAATACTACTCGACATTGATAAGGCTGTAAAGATTGTAAGAGAAACGGAGAAGGATGAGGACGTAGTTCCAAACCTTATCAAGGGCTTTGATGTTGATGAGGAGCAGGCAGAGTATATAGCTGACATTAAGCTCCGTCATTTGAACAGAGAATACATTATGAACCGTCTACAAGATATTGATATTTTGCAAAAGGAAATTGCAGAAATTAGGGCAGTGCTTGATGACGAGCTCAAAATGAAGGCTGTAATAATCAAACAGTTAAACGACATTAAAAAGAAATACGGTAAGCCTAGAAAAACACAAATTATCGATTCCGAAGAGATTAAGGTGTTTAGTAAGGAAAGTATGATCGAGGACTACTCAGCTCACCTATTCTTTACAAAGGATGGCTACTTAAAGAAGATAACTCAACAATCCTTGCGCGGAAATTCCGAACAAAAGATTAAAGAGGATGACGAAATCATTTACGAGGCGGAAATAAGAAATAAAGATGAACTTATATTCTTTACTGATAAGGCTCAGCTTTATTTCGCAAAAATGTCCGATTTCGAGCTTTGTAAGGCGTCGGAAATGGGTGTTTATGTTCCTAAGCACTTGAATTTTGACAACGATGAAAAGGTTGCATTTATGAAGGTCAACCCGTCGTTTGACGAAAATCAACGAGTGATTTTCTTCTTCGAAAACGGTAAAGCTGTAAGAGTGTCAATGAGCCAATATCTAACACAGGGTTCAAGAAAAAAGCTCAAAAAGGCATATTCAGATGCATCAAAGCTAGTTAAAATCATTTATGAAACAAATGATGAATATATAATGATGATAAACTCAGAATCAAAGGCAATTTTAATTAGACCATCATTAATCCCAATAAAAACAACCAGAACCTCAATAGGAACTGTTGTTTTTGCAATGAACCTAAAGAAAAATCAAAAAATCAAAAAGGTTTTGACTGATTATGAAAAGAAGTATCCTGAAGCTAAGGAAAGCTACAGAAAAATAAAAATTCCAGCCACAGGGGTGCTTATTTCAAAGAAAAAACCAAAAGATCCACAACTAAAAATAAAATTTGAGGAGTAATAAAAATGAAAAAGACAACAGTAAGAATTATCTGTGCAATACTTGGCGTTTTGATGGTATCAAGTATGATTCCAATCATAATAGTTGGACTAACAGCTTGTATGAAATAATTATAATAACAAAAAGGCGATGCATGGTGCATCGCCTTTTATTTTTATATCGCTAGCAAATCAATTTTTCTTCATTAGCAGGGAAGGTGTCACCAAAGGCGACGGACGAGTAGAGTAGTGAAGAGATTTGCAAAATGTGTTTCACTTCATAAACAAAAACAGCAGACTTTGGTCTGCTGTTTTGTTTATGGTGCGAGAAACGGGAATCGAACCCGTATGGCATAACCACACGCCCCTCAAACGTGCGCGTCTACCAATTCCGCCACTCTCGCATATGTTGGTTTTTCAACCTTGCCAACATATTATACTAAAACATTTTATGTTTGTCAATACCTTTTTACAATTTTTTTCAACTTTTTCATTCTTACTGCATAGGCACCCAATACCTAAAAAATAGAAATAAAAAAGACCAACACATCGTTGGTCATTTTTATGTAGATTAGTCAGCAAGAACTGTAACCTTGTTAGATGTAATCTCAGTAACGATATCAATGATCTCAAGAATAAGTGAAAGACCTGTTACGAAAGAAACGATAGCTACAACAAGTGTTACTACATTCTTTGTTTCTGTGTATCTGAAAACACGATAAAGTGGGCTGAAAATAGCACCGAGGAAAAGGAAAATAATAACCTTAACCCATTTGTTAAGACCTTCAATCTTGGCTGTGATTGTCTCGTTTTCCATAATAAACTCCTTAAAAATATATTAGCATAGAAATCTATACTAAAAAGTATTATATCACAGTAATTTAAAAAATGCAATACTTAAAAGAAAAAAATTATTGAGCTTATTTTTATCTTGATATTTATAGTAAAGTATGTTAAAATTATATAGATATTTATATTATAGGGAGAAATTATGGGGAATTTTGTCGATTTAAAAGAACTAAAAAAGCAAAATGAATATATAAGCCAAATAAAGCTCCTTATAAATGGTAAAGATAAAAAGGCTTTTGTTTACACTCTTGGTTGCCAACAAAACGAGGCAGATAGTGAAAAAATAAAGGGCACTCTTCAAAACATGGGTTATCAAATAACCGAAAACGAAGAACAAGCCGATATTTTAATGGTCAATACCTGTGCAATAAGGGAACACGCAGAGAAAAGGGCGCTATCAATAATTGGTAGATTTAAGCACTACAAAGCCAAAAACCCAGATATTATAATTGGTGTATGTGGCTGTATGAGTGCTCAAGAGCATCAAAGGGAAAAATTAAAGCACTCATATCACTATGTTGACTTTACATTTGGCACAGGCGCACTACATCGCTTGCCGGAATTTGTATATAATGCACTAAAAAAAGGTAAAAGATATTTTGATGTAGATAGCGACACACCAAAGATTGCCGAGGGAATTGACTCTATGCGTGCAAGCTCATATCGCGCTTGGGTCAGCATTATGTACGGCTGCAATAATTTCTGCACATACTGTATCGTTCCTTATGTAAGAGGCAGAGAGAGAAGCCGTAAAATGCAAGACATAATAGCCGAGGTTAAATCCTTGGTGGAACAGGGCTATAAGGACATTACCTTGCTAGGTCAAAATGTAAACTCCTATGGCAAGGACTTAGAGGATAAGCCAACTATTGCGACACTATTAAACGAGATTTCAAAAATTGAGGGCGATTTTTGGATTCACCTTATGACCTCACATCCAAAGGATGCATCAGATGAAATGATTGAGGCAATTAAAAATTCCCCAAGGACAAGTGGACATTTTCATCTACCACTTCAAAGTGGCTCGAATGAAATTTTAAAGAAGATGAATCGTCATTATGACCTTGAAAGATATTTGTCAATTATCGAAAAATTGCGCAAGGATAACAAAAATATTACCTTGACAACAGATATTATTGTCGGATTTCCAAATGAAACACAAGACGATTTTGAAAAGACCCTAGAGGTTATAAAAAAGGTTAGATACGATTCAATATTTAGCTTTATCTATTCCCCTCGCAAGGGCACACCTGCAGCCTCTATGGATAACCAAATTTCAGACACCGAGCAACACAGAAGATACGATATTCTCTGTAACATCCAAAATGATATTTCCAGGGAAATAAACGAATCATATATTGGCAAGGTCGAAAAGGTTTTGGTTGACGGAAAAAGCAAAAACAATGAGAGCGTATACACCTCACGCACACAAGGCAACAAAATAGTTCACTTTGAGTGCGAAAATGATTATACAGGCACTTTTAAAAACGTTAAAATCACACGCGCAGATACATTTGCTCTGTACGGTGAAATAATATAATTTAGGAGAAAGAAAAATGGAAATTATGGAACTTGCTGCTCAGCTTGGACAAGCAATTAAGGCTGACGCACGTATCGCAAAAATGGAAGAGGCTAAGGTAGCTTACGAAAAGGATGAGGACATCCAAAAGCTTATGCTTGAGTACAATACTCAACAAATCGCTATGGCTGAGGAATATAAGAAGGAAACACCTGACCAAAAGATTATAGAGGCTATCGAAAACAGACTTAACGAAATTGTAGAGGCTGTTACAACAAACCCAACATTCGTAGCAATTAACGAGGCACAAGAGGCTGTTCAAGCTTTAATGACAGAGGTTAATGCTGAAATCGAATTCCAAATCACAGGTCAGCGTCCTTGCTCACACGACTGCTCAAGCTGCGGCTCTGACTGTGGACACCATCATTAATTGATTTTTAAGCTCAAAAGAGCAATTCACTGATTTTAGGAGGTAAGACGGTATGACGTCTATGATGCTTCAATATCTTGAGATAAAGGAACAATACAAGGATTTTATACTGTTTTACCGTCTCGGTGATTTTTACGAGATGTTTTTTGGCGATGCAATTACCGCCTCGCGTGAGCTTGAGCTTACATTGACAGGCCGTGATTGTGGAGAGCCTGAAAGAGCGCCAATGTGTGGCGTTCCTTATCACAGCGTTGAGCCATATATTGGCAAGCTGATTTCAAAGGGCTACAAGGTAGCTATATGTGAACAAATGGAGGACCCCTCCGAAACAAAGGGTATTGTAAAGCGTGAGGTGGTTAGAGAAATTACCCCAGGCACAGTTGTTGAGGCTTCGCTTCTCAACGAAACAAAAAATAACTATCTTTGCTCTCTTTATTTTGAAAGAGGCAGAGTAGGTCTTTCCTTTGCCGATATTTCCACAGGCGAAATTTTGGCAACCAGCATTGATGCTGAAACCAATAAAATTTTAAACGAGCTTGGCACATACGCACCAAAGGAAATTATCACAAACATTGATAAAGAAAATGGTAGCTTCCTTTCAAGCTTTGCAAAGGAAAAGCTCGGTGCACTTGTCGAATTTGATATGGTTGATTACTATAATTACCAAAAATGCTCAGAAAGAGCAATGACTCAATTTGGCAAGGACTTTTTCCAAAAAAATATGAATGATACAAGCATTGTTCTGGCAACAGGTGCAATTCTTGATTATATAATTAAAACACAAAAAACTGATATTTCTTACATTAACACCTTAAATCTTTATAGCGAGGGTCAGTATCTTGAAATGGATTTAAATACCCGTCGCAACCTAGAGCTTTGTGAGTCTATGAGAAATAAGGAAAAAAGAGGAAGCCTTTATTGGGTTCTTGATAAAACCAAAACCTCAATGGGCGCAAGAATGCTCCGTAATTACATTGAGCATCCACTCCTTGATGTTAAAAAGATTCTTGAAAGACAAGGGGCAGTTTCAACCCTTTGCGATAATATCGTTTTAAGAGGAGAATTATCAAATCTCCTTTCAAATGTACTAGACCTTGAAAGACTGATGACAAAGGTTGTTTATTCAACTGCAAACGGAAAGGATTTAAAGGCTATTGCATCAACCTTGTCTGTTATTCCTGAGGTAAAAAATTTACTTTACACAGCCGAAACACGTGAGCTGGTTAATATAAGAGAGGGTCTTGATAATTTGGAGGACATAACCTCTTTAATTAACGATGCCTTGGTTGATTTGCCACCGTTCTCAATAAGAGAGGGCGGATTTATAAAGGACGGTTATAGTGCCGAGGTTGACCGTTTGCGCGATATTATGGCTGACGGCAAGGGATGGATTGAGAAAATTGAAGAGGCTGAAAGAGAAAAGACAGGCATTAAGACATTAAAGGTCGGCTACAACAGAGTCTTTGGCTACTATATAGAGGTCACAAAATCACTAATTTCTCAAGTGCCCGAAAGATACATAAGAAAGCAAACACTTTCCAACTGTGAAAGATATATAACAGAAGAATTAAAGGATATGGAGTCGGCAGTTCTCGGCGCAAAGGACAAGCTTTGTAGCCTTGAATATGATCTCTTCTGTGAAATTAAGGATAAGGTTGGAGATGAGCTCAAGCGTATTCAAAGAAGCGCTAATATGCTTGCTCGCCTTGATGTTTACCTCTCCCTTGCAGAGGTCGCAGTTAAAAACTCATACGTTTGCCCTGATGTAGATTATAGTGATGTAATCGATATAAAGGACGGACGTCATCCTGTTGTTGAGCAATTTGTTAAGGATAGCTATTTTGTTCCTAACGACACATATCTTAATACAACAACTGACAAAATGGCGCTAATAACAGGCCCAAATATGGCAGGTAAATCGACCTATATGCGTCAAAGCGCGATAATTGTGCTTATGGCTCAAATCGGCTCATTTGTACCTGCAAAAAGTGCAAGAATAGGCATGGTTGATAAGCTATTTACTCGTGTCGGAGCATCTGACGACCTAGCATCAGGCCAATCAACCTTTATGCTAGAAATGACCGAGGTTGCCTATATTCTTGAAAACGCAACAAAGAAAAGCTTTATAATTTATGATGAGATCGGCAGAGGCACATCAACCTTTGATGGTATGAGCATTGCTCGTGCAATTGCTGAATATACAGCAGGCAAAAAAATAGGCGCGCGCAGTATGTTTGCAACTCACTACCACGAATTAACAAGTCTAGAGGACGAAATTGATGGCATTGTTAACTACAATATTGCCGCAAAAAAACGTGGCGAGGAGATTACCTTCCTTCGTAAAATTGTCAAGGGTCCAACTGATGATAGCTATGGTATTGAGGTTGCTAAATTGGCAGGCGTTCCTAACGAGGTTGTAAAGCGCGCAAGAAATGTTCTTGCCGAGATGGTAGAGAACGGCGTTGTTGAGCCAAGGGTAACTAAAAAAGTGCCGGAGGCTGACCAAATGATGAGCTTCGAGGATATGGCTATTTATGAGGCAGCAGACAAGATTAAGAAGCTGGACCTAAATACCATAACACCGATTGAAGCTATGAATTTTATATTCGAGCTAAAGAAATTATTTAATTAAAAGCAAAGGAGGACAAAACGGTGGGAAAAATTAATGTACTCGGCTTTGATGTTGCAAACTTAATAGCTGCTGGCGAGGTTGTTGACCGTCCGTCCTCAGTTGTTAAGGAGCTACTGGAAAATGCTATAGACTCAGGTGCTACTAGCATAATTGTAGAAATAAAAAAAGGCGGTAGTGCGTTTATAAGAATTACCGATAACGGATGTGGTATTTCTTATGACGACCTACCTGTGTCGATTTTAAGACACGCAACAAGCAAAATAAAGGATGCAAGTGATTTAGATTCAATCTTTACTCTCGGCTTTAGAGGAGAGGCATTGGCTGCTATTTCATCCGTGTCTAAGATTCGCATTATGTCAAAGCAAAAGGAAGACGAGCTAGGCTCGCTTCTTGAGGCGCACGCGGGCACAGTTATAAATCATATCAAAACAGGCTCAGCCAACGGCACAACTGTTATAGTTGAGGATTTGTTTTATAATGTTCCGGCAAGAAAAAAGTTTTTAAAGCAGGACAAGACCGAGGCGCTTGCAATTTCTGGGATTGTTGAAAAGGTAGCGCTTTCTCGCCCTGATATATCATTTAGATATATAATAGATGGAGAGCTCAAGTATCTAACAGCAGGAGATGGTAGCCTTTCTAACGTGATTTATGCGATTTTGGGCAGGGACGTGTCTAAAAAGACCATAAAAGTAGAAAGAGAAGATGGTGGAATTAAGGTTGTTGGATTTATCTCAACACCAGAATTAAATCGCGCCAATCGTAACCTTGAAAATTTCTATATCAACTCTCGCTTTGTTAAGAGTAAAACAGCAGCAGCCGCCCTTGAGCAAGCGTATAAATCATATATACCTGAGGGCAAATTCCCATTCTGCGTTCTTGATATTATAATTGACCCATCGCTGGTTGATGTCAATGTTCATCCCGCAAAACTAGAGGTTAAATTCTCAAACGAGAACCTGATCTTTAATGCTGTTTATTACGCAGTACGCACTGCGCTTTCTACCTCTATTGAAAGACCAAGCCTATATAATGAGGAAAAGGAAATTTCACGCGAGGCAAAAAGCCTAATAAATACAATATTCCAAGCGCAAGACAAAGAAAATAACGAATATAAGGCAAACCGAGTTGTGTTTGATACAAACGCAAACGTTGCAGTGGTTCGTCAAAATAACACCCTTGACTATACAGCGCTAGACAAAAAAGATTCAAGAAGGGTTGAAATTAAGGATGCACCAAAAAGCACATACGCAGACGAGGAAGCGTTTTCTTTAAAGTTCCCTAAAAAAGAGGAGAAAAGGGAAGAAAACAAGAGCTTTTATGAGATATCTGCACCAAAAACAAATGAGCAAGTAAAAATATCCTTTGATTCTACCGAAACGCAAAAAACAACCACTCCTGTGGTGGAAATTCAAAAAAATGACGAAGAAAATAGCACTCCAGTGGTGGAAAATAAGATAGTTCCAGACTATAAAATCATAGGCGAGCTATATAATTCGTATGTAATAGTTGAGCTTGGCGATATTGCATATATAATTGACAAGCACGCAGCACACGAGCGCATAATCTTTGAGGACTTAAAATCAAAGCTTAAAGAAAACGAGCCTTCATCTCAAATTCTTCTTTTCCCGATAGAAGTAAAGCTAACCAAAACCGAGCTTTCTGCAATTTACGAGTGGGAAAATGATATTAAGAAAACTGGCTTTGGTTATACCTTGAATGAAAATGTTGCATTAATATCTGAAATTCCGTCAGAAATTGAGCCAAGTGCAGTTGAGGATTCCTTTGTTACCTTGCTTGATAAGCTTGCAAGTGGCGAGGCTGATGCCCAAAACTCTAGATATCAAAAATTTGAAAAGGCACTTTATCAATGCTCCTGTAAAGCAGCAATAAAGGCGGGTAGAGTGTACGAAAAAGAGCATATTAAATGGATTTGCGACAGGGTTTTAACATTTGATAATATCAAATATTGCCCACACGGAAGACCCATAGCCTTTGAAATTACAAAGCACTTTCTTGAAAAGCAATTTGAAAGGAAATAACTAATGTTTGAGGTACTAAAAAAAGAGGGAAGAGCTAGACGTGCAAGACTCGAAACAGTTCACGGCACTATTGAAACCCCTGTTTTTATGAATGTTGGTACTTGCGCCGCAATTAAGGGTGGCGTATCAACTACTGATTTGAAGGAGCTTAAATGTCAGGTGGAGCTTTCAAACACCTACCACTTACATCTTCGCCCAGGCGACAAGCTCATACACGATCTAGGTGGAATACATAAGTTCTTTAACTGGGACAAGCCCGTTTTAACTGATAGTGGTGGATTTCAGGTTTTTTCTCTTTCCCAACTGCGTAAAATTACCGAGGAGGGGGTAAAATTTGCCTCTCATATAGACGGTAAACGCATTTTTATGGGTCCCGAGGAATCAATGCAAATTCAATCCAACCTAGCTTCAACTATCGCTATGGCGTTTGATGAATGTATTGAAAATCCTGCTCCGTACGACTACACCAAAAAATCGTGCGAACGCACTGTTAGATGGCTTGTTAGATGCAAGGACGAAATGGCAAGACTCAATTCCTTGCCTGAAACTATTAATAAAAAGCAAATGCTTTTTGGTATTAACCAAGGTAGTACATACGAGGATTTGCGAGTAGAACATATGAAGCAAATTGCCGAGCTTGACCTAGACGGTTACGCAATAGGTGGACTGGCTGTAGGAGAATCAACTGAGGAGATGTATCGTATTATTGATATAGTTGAGCCTCATATGCCGGAAAATAAGCCAAGATACCTAATGGGAGTTGGTACTCCTTGCAATATCTTAGAGGCAGTTCATCGTGGAATTGACTTTTTCGACTGTGTAATGCCATCAAGAAACGCGCGACACGGCAACCTCTTTACTTGGCACGGTAAAATGAATATAATGAACGAAAAATATCGCGACGACTCTCGTCCAATTGACGAAAATTGTGGTTGTCCCGCTTGCCGTGATTATTCACGCGCATATATAAGGCACTTAATCAAGGCAAAGGAAGCTCTTGGTATGCGTTTGGCAGTTCTTCACAATCTTTATTTCTACAACGATTTGATGGAAAAAATAAGAGAAGCCTTAGATGGCGAATACTTTGAAAGCTTCTACCAAAAATATAGAAACATTCTGGGCGAAAGAAGTCAAAATTAGACACTCTGTGCCACTTTTTCTGATATAAAGGAGTAATTATGTTTATGAATAATGATTTTATGCTATACCCTGGTTTTAAGGTTAAAGCGTTGACCTTTAGCTATGATGACGGGCCAAAAGAAGATAGACACTTTATAGAATTACTAAATAAATACAACTTAAAGGGAACGTTCAATCTCAACAGCGGATTAATGCCCGAAAAAAAGGACGAAAATAATAGAGTTTCCCTTGAAGAGATTTCTTCGCTTTATGAAGGGCACGAGGTGGCTGTTCATACTGTACATCACCCATTCCTCGAAAAAATGCCTATAAGTGTCGTTACAACTGAGATTTTAGATGATAGACGCAACCTCGAAAAATATGTAAATTACCCAGTTCGTGGCATGGCTTATCCATTTGGTACATATGAAAAGCACGTTTTTGATGCTTGCCGTGCTTGTGGGATTAAGTATTCAAGAACCGTTGAAGCACACCATAATTTCATTCTTCCAACAGAATGGCTAAAAATGCCTTCAACCTGTCACCATGCAGATGAAAGACTATTTGAGTTAGCTGAAAGATTTGTTAACAGTGAGCCAAAGAAAGAAAGCCGTTTCACAACTCACGGCTGGCTCTTCTACGTTTGGGGACACACATACGAATTTAGAACAGATGAGGACTGGGCGCGTCTAGAAAAATTCTTTGAGCTTGTATCCAATCGTGACGACGTTTGGTATGCAACTAATATCGAGGTGTATGATTATATCGAAGCATATAGAGCCCTTGAATACTCAGTTGACCTTGCAAAGGTTTATAACCCAACAGGTATAGACGTTTATATCATACATAATGAGAAAAACTACAAAATTCCTGCAGGACAAACAGTAAAGTTTCAATAAATAGGAACGCAAAATCTAAGAATCTACAAGAGAACTAGGCAAATTAATAAATACGCTTGATGCTCTGTGAAAAAAGAAAAACCCACTACGTTTTGCATGCTGTGAAGTGTAGTGGGATTAATTTTATATTAAAAGCAACAAAAATATACCAAATGTAAACCAAGGTTGCGCATTTTTTGGTTGAAAACACCTTGTTATGGGTGTATAATGATATCAACAAATACGAGTGAGGTGAAATTATGACAATAGGAAATAGAATAACTTCATTAAGAAAAGCGCAACAACTTTCACAAGAAGAGATGGCGGAGAAAATTGGCGTATCAAGGCAGGCAGTTTCAAAATGGGAAACCGACGCTTGCGCTCCTGATGCATATAATTTAATAGCATTGGCTAAAGCTTTAAATACCAGCGTTGAATATATCGTAACAGGCAAAACAAGTGAGGAGCCAAAACCACAAACAAAAAAAGAGTTGATTGAAATGAAAAATTTAGCGATACTAGGGTTTATACTTTTAGTCGGTGGCTTTATTATGGCAATACTTGGTATGTTTTTACATGAAATTTGGTGCATAATCGGTGCATATATTGCAATGGCAGGTGTGATTTTTGCTCTTGTGAGGAAAAAGAAAACCTTTTGTATATCATTTTCTGTAATGGCAATTCTAATAATTTTCACGATATTACTGCTTACGACATAAATAATAACAAAAAACAGAGGCCCTGTTTGATTGCTAAAATCTAACAACCGCTTGCAACGCAATACAATTTAAACTAAAATAACAAGAAAAGCCCACTATACTTCGCAATTAGCGAAATATGGTGAGCTTTTTGTTTTTTCTAATATCTCTTGTAGGGAACGCCTAACCGTTCCTTTTATTTTAGATGGTTCCGGTTACAACAAGTGTGCTAGTGCCAGGTGTAATTGAGATTAAACCAGTTGTTGGGTCTTGAGTGTAGGTTGCAGCAGGAACAGTAACGTTTGTAGCAACTGTTTCAAAAAATCCTGTTGCTTGATTGTAGTTATATTCTGTGCCCTCAGACCAAAGAGTTCCATTAAATGTGGCTGTAACATTTGTTAAAATTGGGTCAAAGAGGTCGGTAATAACTGCATTATCAGTAGCAACCAATGGAGTGTTTCCAGTGTTTTGAATTAAGAAGGTGTAAGTTACTGTTTCGCCTTCCGCTACTGGAACTGGGCTAATTGATTTTGTGATGGTTAAATTAGGACCTTGCTCGGCAGTAACAGTTTCCTCTGCAACTATAGGAGTTATTCCCAATCCACTTACTGTTGCTGTATTAGTAATTTCAGAGTCAACTCCTAGTGGTGCATATGCGTTTGTTGAAACCTCATATACCAAAATTGCGTTTCCACCGGCGGGAATGCTGATGCCGTTTATGACTATTGAGCTTTGATTAATAACTACTGTTGGACTAGCTTGTAAAACACCATTTACATAATAGCGCAAGGTTCCTTCAGTGTAGTCAAGAGGGGTAAGTGTGCCAGCGCCAAATTGATAGCTTCCAAGATTGTCGGTTAAGGTTAAACTATTAAAAGCTGACGAGCCGGAATTTATAATACTTATAATATAGGTTATTGTGTCGTTTTGTCCGTAGGTTGCATTAATGGCGGTTTTAGTGGCTGATAAAACCTCTAAAATTTCGCCAACTGCAACATTTGAATTTGTAACAGTGTTACCATAGGACAAGGTAGCTTGATTAGTAAATTGTGCCATATTATATTCCTTTCAAAAATTTGAGGGCTTTTAGCCCTCAATATATAATATGTTGATGTAAAAAAATTGTCACTTTTTGTAATATATATGAACATATGTGCAAAAGATAATACAAAAATCAATATAAAAGGGAGGATTTTATCCTCCCAATTTAATCTTTAAACTTAAAAGTTCCTGCAAGTAATGTAGCACCATTTTTGTCAACAGTTAAGAGTCCTCCATCAACTGTCGCTTCCTTTGGTGTGTCCTCGTCAAGCCAAACCTTGCAAGGTGCACTTTTTATAGAGGTTACAAAAGGAATATGTCCCGCCATAATGGCAAGCTCTCCCATTACTCCTCGTACATCAAGCTTATATATTTCGCCATCGAAAATATTCCCATCAGGCGAAGATACAGTTAAATGAAACATTTTCATTTTTATGCCCTCTTTGCCTTTTCAACCGCTTCATCAATAGTGCCAACGAAAAGGAAAGCACTCTCTGGCAAATCGTCGTGTAAGCCCTCGATAATTTCCTTGAATCCACGTATGGTTTCGGAAATTGGAACATACTTACCTTGAATACCGGTAAACTTTTCAGAAACGTCAAATGGCTGAGATAAGAAACGTTGAATTTTTCTTGCACGGGAAACTAGCAGCTTGTCATCGTCCGAAAGCTCATCCATACCCATAATTGCAATAATGTCCATAAGCTCATTGTATCTTTGAAGTATTCTTTGTACCTCTTTTGCAACATAATAATGCTCCTCACCAACAATAGACGGAGAGAGAATACGGCTAGTTGACTCAAGAGGGTCAACAGCGGGATATATACCTTGCGAAGCTATGCTTCTTGCCAAAACTGTGGTAGCATCAAGATGCGCAAATGTAGTAGAAGGCGCTGGGTCAGTCAAGTCGTCGGCTGGCACATAAACTGCTTGAATTGATGTGATTGAGCCTTGCTTTGTAGATGTAATTCTTTCTTGTAAAGCGCCCATTTCAGTAGCCAAGGTAGGTTGATAACCAACGGCAGATGGCATACGTCCAAGAAGCGCTGAAACCTCAGAGCCGGCTTGAGTAAAACGGAAAATGTTGTCAATGAAGAGAAGTACATCTTGTCCCTCTTTGTCACGGAAATATTCAGCCATAGTAAGGCCGGAAAGAGCAACTCTCATTCTAGCCCCCGGTGGCTCGTTCATTTGTCCATAAACTAGTGCTGTGTTGCCAAGAACTCCTGATTGCTTCATTTCATTATAAAGGTCATTTCCTTCACGTGTGCGTTCGCCAACACCGGAGAAAACAGAAATACCGCCGTGCTCCTTGGCGATGTTGTTGATAAGCTCCATAATAAGAACAGTTTTACCAACACCTGCACCACCAAATAGACCTATTTTACCACCCTTTGAGTAAGGGCAAATTAAGTCAATAACCTTAATACCGGTTTCAAAAATTTCTGCACTTGTTGCCAAATCCTCGTATTTAGGAGCAGCGCGATGTATGTCCCAACGCTCCTCGGTTTCAGGGTTAGGTTGGTTGTCAACAGCGTCGCCTAAAACGTTAAATATGCGACCCAGTGTCTGTTTTCCAACAGGAACTGAGATAGGCGCACCTGTATCAGTTGCATCAACTCCACGCTGTAAGCCATCGGTTGAGGACATAGCGATACATCTAGCTGTATTATCGCCAATGTGCTGTGCGACCTCAACGGTTAAAACCTTGTCGCCCTTAGGAATGGTAAGTGCGTTATAAATTGTAGGAAGCTCGCCCTCATTAAAGAGAACGTCAACAACAGGTCCCATAACCTGTATAACCTTACCTATATTCTTTTTATCCAATTTATTCACCTCACTAACAGGTAAACCTGTTATCTGATATTTGTAAAATTAATTATCGCCTGCACCCGCAACAATTTCAGTAATTTCTTGGGTGATAGCTCCTTGTCTTGCACGATTGTATTGTAAGCTTAAATCAACAATCATTTGCTTAGCGTTTTTGCCGGCTGAATCCATCGCCATACGACGAGCAGAAACCTCACAAGCAAAGCTCTCACGGGCTAAAGAAGTGATGTTTCCTGCAACATACTCACGTACACTCATATTTAAAACAGTTAAATGGTCGGGCTCGTAAATTATGCCACTAATTCCTTCAACCTCAGCTTTTTCAAGTGGCAAAAGCCATTTAATGCTCGCCTCTTGAGTCATAACAGAGTGATATTTTGTGTATATAATGCCAAGCTTGTCAAACTCGCCACGTTCAAATTCATCGCATAGCTTTTTAGAAAGCTCCATAGCATTATCAAAACCATATTTTTCTGATGATGTTATAGGCTGTGAATATCTTTCACATGCACGTTTTCCAATAGGTAAAAATTCAGCATCGGGGTATTCCTTGCAAAGCCTAAAAATATTTGCATTATAGCCACCTGCTAAGCCTCTGTCTCCAGCGATAACTATGATTTTTGTGCGAGACGTGTCGCGCTTTTGCATAAAAGGACTTCTTTGCGATTCCTTTTGGCAAGTAAGAAGAGAAATTGATTTTTCAAGTGAATCGATATATTCTCTAGCTTTATACATTGCCTCATTCGCACGTCTGATTTTAGAAGATGCAACAAGGCCCATAGCCTTAGTTAATTGCTCGGTTGATTTAACACTTTTTATACGCACGCGAAGTGCTTTTGTGTTAGGCATAGCTTATACCCTCATTTCTTGCAAAATGGATTTTAAAGCTTCAATATCTGAATCGTCAAAATATCCATCTTCAATGCGTTTTAGCCACCCTGTGTGCGAGTTTTCTAATTTTGCATATAGGTTTTTCTCATATTCTGGCACGTCCTTAACAGGGACAGAATCAAGATAACCATTGATTACTGCATAAACAATAGCAACCTGACATCCAACTCTAATTGGTGCATTTCTGCCTTGCTTTAGTACCTCAACTATGCGTTCACCAAGCGCAAGACGCTTTTTGGTGTCGGCATCAAGATCACTACCAAATTGCGCAAAGGATTGTAGCTCTCTATATTGAGAGTAGAGAAGCTTCAATTCTCCTGCTACCTTTTTCATACCCTTAAGCTGAGCAGAGCCACCAACACGGCTAACAGAAATACCTGGGTTGATAGCAGGCATAATTCCTGCGTGGAAAAGCTCGGTTTCAAGGAATATCTGTCCATCAGTAATTGAAATAACGTTAGTTGGAATGTAAGCAGAAACATCGCCCGCCTGTGTTTCGATAATTGGAAGCGCTGTAATTGAGCCACCACCATATGCTTCGTCAACACAAGCTGCACGCTCAAGAAGTCTTGAGTGCAAATAGAATACATCTCCTGGGTAAGCCTCACGTCCTGGTGGGCGGCGAATAAGCAAGGAAAGAGCTCTGTATGCAACTGCGTGCTTGCTCAAATCATCATATATAATTAATACATCCTTGCCTTGCTCTCTGAAGTATTCTGCCATAGCGCAGCCACTATATGGCGCGATGTATTGCAAAGGCGCACTCTCTGCCGCTGTTGCTGAAACAATGATAGTGTAGTCCATAGCACCATTTGCTTGAAGCTCAGAAGCTAGCTGAGCAACGGATGTACTTTTTTGACCAATAGCAACATAAATACAGATAACGCCGGTATTCTTTTGGTTTATAATTGTGTCAATTGCAATTTCTGTTTTACCGGTTTGACGGTCGCCAATGATAAGCTCACGCTGACCACGTCCAATAGGAATCATACTGTCAATAGCCTTGATACCGGTTTGAAGTGGAACGCAAACGCTCTTTCTTTCGATTATTCCGGGTGCTTCTGACTCAATAGGGCGATAGCCACTATTTTCAATAGGACCCTTTCCGTCAATAGCCTCACCAAGTGCGTTTACAACTCTACCAAGAAATTTTTCTCCAACAGGAACAGACAAAACCTTGCCAGTTCTTTTAACGATAGAGCCTTCTTTTATATTATTTTTATTGGACAAAACTGCAACAGATACAGTTTCCTTTTCAAGGTTTTGCGCCATACCAAAGCTGCCATCATCAAACTCTAGTAGCTCATTTGCCATACAGCTTTCAAGTCCATAAACTCTGGCAATACCATCGCCAACAAGAATGACCTTGCCGGTTTCTAGCATCTTTGCGCGTTCCTTGTAGTTTTCTATTTGTAATTTGATTACATTACTAATCTCTTGGGGTGTACTCATTTAACCAATCACTCCCTTAATGTTATTTAAACGGTTTAGAAGTGAGCCGTCAAGCACCTTGCCGTCAAGCTCGATTTTTATTCCGCCAATTAAGCCCTTGTCTTCAATATAAACAGGCTCAATTTCTTTCTTTGTGATATCATTAAGCTTTTTTTCAAGCTTTTCCTTCTGAGATGTAGAAAGCTCGAAAGCATAATAAATTGTGGCAAGTGCACGATTTTCAAGCTCGCGACAGAGCAGTGTAAATTCATTTATACACTCATTTAATGATGCAATATGTCCGTTTTCACACATCAATTTTAAAAATGAAACAACATATTCACAACATTCGCCAAACGCCTCATCAATCAATCTATGTCTTACCGACAAAGGAATTGCAGGGGACGAAAGAACCTGAAGATATTCATCGTTATCGTCAAGTGAATCTCTAATTTTTTCTATTTCACATTCAACTCTGTCTAAAATTTTCTTCTCATAGGCAAGAGAAAATAAGGCAGAGGCGTATTCTTTACTCAAATCTGCCATTATTCTTCACCTATTCCATCAATAAAGGAGTCAACAAGATCCTTGTTTGATTCCATATCGATTTCTCTTTCAAGTAGCTTTTCAGTTAACTTGGTCGAAACATCAACAATTTCGTCCTTAATAACCTCTTGCGCTTTTTTAATCTCAAGCTCGGCATTTTCCCTAGCTTGCTTAACAATTTGCTCGGACTCCTCCTTGGCATTGGCGACAATCTCCTTCTCGCGAGCCTTGGCAGTAGCCACAGCATTTTTTATAATGTCATCAGCCTCGCTTTTAGCGCTATCAAGCTTCTTTTCATATTCTTCCTTGCTTTTTTCTGCTGCTTCTTCAGCATCCTTAGCCTTTTGATAATCAGCATCAATTGTCGCTTGACGGTCAGCTAACATCTTTTTTACAGGCTTGTACAAGAATTTCTTTGCAAGCAAAAACAAAATAACAAGATTTAAAAGAGAAAAGAGAATAGACCAAAAGTTTAAGGAAATGACACCTAAGGTAGTTTCCGTAAACATCTTTAATATTTCCTATAAATTATTTGCCCATTGCGCTTGTAAGTACGTTTACAAACTGCTGTGGCGCTACGAAAATAAGCAAAATTGCAATAACAAGAGCGTAAAGACCTGTTGTTTCTGCAATAGCACAACCCATTATCATAGTGGTTGTTACCGCACCCTTGCTTTCAGGCTGACGACCAATAGCCTCACAAGCCTTAGCAACTGCATTACCTTCACCAATACCAGGGCCGATACCTGCAATCATTGCAATACCTGCACCAAGAGCACAGCAACCTAAAATAATACCAATAGCGAGTTCCATATTAATTTCCTCCGTTTATGTTTTTGAGTTTCTTTTTTTCTAATTTTTTCTTTTTTCTTCTTTCATATTCCTCGGCATCAAAAGCGCCTGAAATATTAAGCATAGTAAGCATAGCGAATATAAACGCCTGCAAGCAACCGCTAAATATGTCAAAGTAGACAGAGAATATAGCGGGTAGTCCTACTTGGAAAATCGGAATAGCCGAAACATAATCTCCTGCCCAGCCAAGAACAAGAGCAGAGAGCCAAGCTAAGAAAGTTGAAAGTAAGACTGAAATAACTCCACCCGACATAACGTTTCCATAATGACGGAACGCCATTGAAATAGGGGTGGCAAATTCACTAACAAAGTTAATTGGTGCCAAAACCGCCACAGGCTTTGTAAAGCCGTTTAAGTAGTGCAAAGGACCACACTTTAACTTGTAGTAGGTAATGACTAAAAATACCAAAATTGCCCAACCGGCAACTACGTTCATATCAGATGTAGGTGGGTAAAGACCGAGTAAGGATGTCAAGCTAGAAAAGGCGGATAATGCCATAATAGCAATGATAAATGGACCGAAGCCTGAAAAATCACTGCCCATATTTTCGCCAACCAAGCCATCAACCTTTTGCACAATTATCTCGGCAAGATGCTGTCTTTTAAGCTCAATTCTTTCTTTAAGTCCGTGTGTTAAATAAAGGAACACAAAGAAAATAGTAATTAAAACAAGCAGCGAGTTTACTTGTGCCTCTGAGATTATTATATTAAAGAATCTTGAGCCACCAAGGTTAATTTCATAATAAATTCGCGCGCCTGCTATATTAACGCCACTGGATGGTGGAGTTGTTAAAATGTCAAGCACCATACCACAAGCAAGTGGCAAAATCATCATAATGATGTAAATAGTATCAACTATTTTGAATTTTAAAGAAGGCTTTTTAATTTCTTCATTCATTTTTGTTCCTCCTTTGTTTAATTATTGAAGCCAAAGGACGGAAAGTAATTGCAATTCTTGGAAAAATGAATGGAATTATAACCGCGATAATGTTAAAGCAAGGTATGAAGTAAGCAACCAAAGCGATAACAAAAAGTAAAAGCAAACGCAAAATTTGTGAAAGCCTTATAAAATTAGCAGCATCCTTTTCTTCCTTGCCAAGCGCCTTTTGAACGGTTAGGCACATTAAGAAAAAGTTGAGTACGGTAAACACGTAACCCAAAAGGTTGCCTAAAACTACAGTATAGTCCCAAGCACCATCAACCCAGTGGCTGATAATCAAGAAAATAGATTGCATAAAAATGCTCAAAATCAGTGAAACAGCAGCAACAAAGCCGGTTTCCTTCCAAATAACAGGGTCAATTTTTTTCATATGGACCTCCTTTCAAAGCATTAGCCAAAATTGGCTATACTACACAAATAATATTATATAATAATATTAACTCTGTGTCAAGTAAAATAAATACTTTTAATAACCTATTTACATTTTTGACACATAGTGATAAAATAAACCATAGAAAGATATGCCACAAGCTTGGCAAAATGCATATTAAGGAGAACAAAATGCTAAAGACAATCAAGGGCGTAAAAAATGAAAAGCCATTTTATTATTTTGAAGAAATTTCAAAAATTCCACGTGGCTCAGGCAACGAAAAGGGAATTGCAAATTATATAGTGAATTTTGCAAAGAAAAGAAATTTAGAATGCTATATAGATGAAGCAAATAACGTTTTTATAGTTAAAAATGCGACACAGGGTAGAGAAAATGAGATATCAGTTATGCTTCAAGCTCACACCGATATGGTAACTGAGAAAAACGTTGCCACAATGCACGATTTTACAAAAGACCCCATTTTTCTTATACAAGAGGGCAACATTTTAAGGGCGAATGGCACAACACTGGGCGCTGATGACGGCTTTGGAGTCGCTATTATGTTAGCAGTTTTGGATGACAACTCGCTTTCTCATCCGAGAACTGAATGCCTTTTTACATCAAGTGAGGAAATTGGTCTTGTTGGTGCTGGTAAGTTTGATTATTCAAAGGTTAAATCAAAACAAATGATAAACCTAGATTCAGCCGAAGAAAATACAGTGATTATCGGATGCTGTGGTGGGATAAGGACAGAGATGACCTTGCCAATAACAAAGGAGCAAAATAACAATACTGCATATAAAATTACTATCGGCGGTCTTTGTGGGGGACACTCTGGCGAGGACATTGATAAAAAACGATTAAACGCTCACATATTAATGGGTAAAATTCTTTCTAAGATAAATGAAATAACTGAGTTTAGTCTTTCGTATATTTCAGGGGGCGATAAGGACAACGCAATCCCTCGTGAGTGCGAGGTTGTGCTTGTGCCCGAAACTTGTGAGATATTAGAGAATGAATTTGATAAAATCAAGGAAATGGCTAATTCTTATATAATCGCCAAAGAGGATGCAAATTTAAAGGTGAGCATTGAAAAAACAGACACACCATCCGTTATTTCCTTGAATGATACTAAAAAAATCTTAAAGGTGTTGTCAATTTCAAACGCAGTTTTAAAATATAGAGAAGTAGCCCCAATTTTACCATCAATTTCAAGAAATTTAGCAAGAATAAGGACAAAGGAAACAGAAATTAAAATCGGCTTTTCCTCTCGCTCATATACCGAGGCAGGTCTTGATTTTTCAACGTGCGAGCTTGAAAAGCTGGCAAACGAGATAGGCGCTAGCTATTACCACCACGAAAAATACCCATCGTGGCAAGACGATGCAGATTCTCCGCTTGTTACAAAATGGCAAAGAGCCTACGAAATAACAACCGGCAGAAAAACAGAGCCAACCTTAATTCACGCAGGTCTTGAATGTGGAATTATCACATCGCAAGTAGCGGGGCTTTCTGCAATTTCAGTAGGTGCAAATGTCCACGATTTACACACTCCTTGTGAAACTATGGAAATCGACTCAATGGACAGAATTTACGACACTGTGTGCCAGTTTTTAAGTAAATAATAAGCTTTTTGCATAACTTTTATATTATTTATAAATGTTGTGTAACTAAATGGATGTATTTCCCGTCTTTATATTTGAAGGCGTAAATTTCATTGCTTAATTTAAGGAGGGAATATGAAAAAAATTCTTTTGTTTACACTAATGTTTATAATTGTTTGCTGTATGCTTATCTCTTGTGGTGCTCAACATAATACCGATTCACAAGCTGACAATGATACTAAAACAGACACTGACCTCAATTTAGATAATGAAGCTGAAAACAAAGACTCTGCGGATACAAATGAATTAGACAGTGAAGTTAATACTGAATCAAGCTCCAGCACGTTAACCGATACAAGCAGTGAAATTGATACAGAAATTGATTCTGACCTTACAACTGATACTGCTAATAACACCGAATCTAACTTAAATGAAGAAACAGAAAGCAATACAGATGCCAGCACAACAACCGAAACAGTCAAGGATGAAGTAATTGATGTACCACTTGACACAACAACAGATACCTCAACCGACACAAGCACAGAGGTTGAAAAGCCACAAACACCATCAGAAAATACTCAAACAGTTACTTGGCAATTTAACTACGATTATGGAATTCATAACGAAAACATCGCAACCTTGCTTGTTAATTATGGCAAATTAATACATGGCTTTGAAAATGTTGTCATTCCCGATGATATAGTAGCGGGCGATTTGATTACTATTAATTATAAAGGCAGAATAATTACAGAAGAAATATATCCCTCAATGACATACTTATATGATGGCGAGGTAATATCTTATTCCTTTGAATATGCAAGCGTTATTCAATTTGCTTTAACTGAAAAAACTATCGACAAGCTACGAGCAGAATATGATTTAAAGGATGAATATGTTATTATTGATAGAGATGGTAAATATACATCATTAGATGAATGTAAGGGAAAAAATATATATCTTGTTACCGACAAGACAAAGGTGCAAAATCACGTTGGTAGCTGGGGCAATGGAGAAAAATACCCAATAGCCTCTATCTTTACCTTTGACCCACGCGACTTAAAGGCTGGCGTATCTTTTGTTGGAGCAAGAAATGAAAAGGTTTCCTTTGACCTTGATTACCACCATTTTGGCGATGAAATGGAAAAGATAGATGATAAAAAAGACCCAACAAAATTTGACTTTGGATATATTTGCAAGGACGAAAATGGGAACGAATTTATCGCGTACGCACCGAATTTATATAGCTATACCGTTTTAGTAGAATGTACGGAAGAAAAGACCGAGGCATACAACGGAATAAGAAATGTTTTAAATCAGTTTAACCCATGGAATAGCTCAGATAGAAAAGATATTGATATTGACACTCAAGACCTTCCAAACAATATGATTTTAATTACATTCCCCGATTTCGATAACTATTTTACCTGTCAAGATGAGCTACTTGATAAATTAAGCGTTCTTGAATGTGTCAAAAAAATTCACGTCAGCTATATAAGCTCCCAAAATGGCACCTATTCTCCCAAAAACCCGTATGTAATTTACGCAGATGTGGGAAGTAAATATCATAAAAATGATGTATTTACAGCATATGAGGAATATGTAAATGCTCTCGGCTCTTGCATTGAAAATAGCGAAGGACTGAAGAAAATAACTGAGAAAACCTTTGAAAGCAATTACGTTTTTGTTGTAACAAACTCTCACTGGAGTGAGTTCAAAATAAGCGATGCAAGACTTGTTGACAATACAGTTTATTTTACAAACAATGAGTTTCAAGGAAAAAACCAGATACACGATATGATTGCATATGAAAACTCGTGTGTTATAGTTGTACCAAAGGACGAAATAGGCGAGCTACCTGAAAATGTGTCGGTAAAAACAGTTGGCGTTCCGATTTATATTGACGGACTCGCAAATTTGACAAAGATAGATGAGGGCGATGCTATAACCATTGCATTTGCTCATTTCTATGCAAATTATAACCTAACACCCGAGGAGGGCTTTGCTTACGTAGCACAATCCATAGACGGCGAAAACAATAATTACTGGTATATACTTATTTATAAAGAGTATGTAGGAGACACCGATAAATACGATTATGTGGTTAAGGGCGGAGGATTCCTATATACTATATCTAAAAATAGTGGAGAAATTATTTGTATTGAGTCAGGCGAATAACCAAACCAAAAAGCACTTGCGTTTCGCAAGTGCTTTTCTATTTCTGCCTTCCCTAGCAGGGAAGGGGGACCTCTTTGTGGTGGATGAGTAGAATCATGTGAAATTAGAAATTAAAATAATTCTTCGCATTCTCGTAAGAAATGCCACGAATAATCTTTTCAAGCATAGCTTTATCGTTTGGATAGAGTCCCTTTTCAACCCAATCGCCGATTAGATTGCATAAAATTCTACGGAAATAATCGTGTCTTGTGTAAGAAACAAAGCTACGTGAGTCAGTTAGCATACCAACAAAGGAGCCAAGAACTCCAAGGTTGCCAAGCGCCTTTAATTGTTCCTCCATACCATCCTTTTGGTCATTGAACCACCAACCGGAGCCAAGCTGAATTTTGCCCCTTGCTTCAGCTCCTTGGAAGCAACCCATAAGAGTAGCTAAAACATAGTTGTCCTTTGGATTTAGTGAATAGAGAATGGTTTTTGGTAGGCTGTTTTCCATCTCTAAAGCATCCATTAATTTTGCAAGATTTTCGCCAAGATTTGTTTCGGCAATGCTGTCATAGCCAGTGTCAGGACCGAGCCTTTTATACATTTTAGTGTTGTTGTTTCTAATAGCACCAACGTGAATTTGCATGCACCAGCCACGCTTTGCATATTCCTTGCCGAAGAAAACAAGCAAGTCGGTCATATAAGCATCAATTTCATCTTTTGTTAAAGCTTCACCATTTAGCGCCTTGTTGAAAATATTAGAAACATCGCCTAATGTGTAAGGAACAAAATCAAGACCGTGGTCGGATAAGCGACAGCCCTTTGAGTGGAAGAAGTCAAGACGGTTTGAAAGCCAAGACTTTAACTCCTCGTAGCTCTTAACCCCAGCCTTTTCAATATAAGGTAAGAATGTTTCCTTGTGGATATTCACTACCTTGTCGGGCCTGAATGCAGGGAGCACCTTTACACTAAAGCCGCTAGCTTTTATTTGGTCGTGATATTCAAGTGTGTCAATTGGGTCATCAGTTGTGCAAACAACCTCAACGTTTGAGTTTTTAATAAGATTACGGGCAGAATACTCATCAGTTCTTAAAAGAGCTGTGCATTTTTCGTAAATCTCGTCAGCGTTTTCCTCGCACAAAGCCTCATCAATTCCAAAATATCTTTTTAGCTCTAAATGTGTCCAGTGGTAAAGTGGATTGCCGATAGCATATTGCAAAGCAGTTGCAAAAGCCTTGAATTTTTCTTTAAATGTAGCATCTCCTGTTACATATTTTTCATCAATTCCAAAGGAACGCATCATACGCCATTTGTAGTGATCGCCACCGAGGAAAAGCTCTCCTAAATTGTCAAACTTATAGTCAATAGCAATAAGCTTAGGGTCAAGATGGCAGTGATAGTCGATAATTGGCATATCCTTTGCTATCTCGTATAGCTCCTTTGCAGTTTTAGTGTTTAGTAAAAATTCATCATTAATTATAGTTTTCATAGTGTAACTCCGTCCTTGAAAATTGAAATTTCACGGTATCCATTTTCTTCATTTTTTGTTTCTTTTCCACTCGCAACATTCAAAACATAGTCAAAGAACTCATTGTCCAAATTCTTGCCCAAAAGTGTGGGGGAGGCGTCAAAATCAATCCAAGCTGATTTTTTAGTTGCCAAGCCGTTGTTTGTCGCTACCTTAACAGTTGGTACAGGCGCACCAAGAGGGGTGCCCCGACCGGTTGTAAAGAGTATCATATGTACACCACAAGCAGTTAAATTAGTAATAGCCACAATGTCATTACCTGGGCCGTTTAAAAGAGAAAGCCCAGATTTTTTAACTGTATCGCCATAGTCAAGCACATCGCGCACAACACAAGCGCCACCCTTTTGAATACATCCAAGGGATTTTTCCTCAAGCGTTGTAATTCCACCTGCCTTGTTGCCAGGAGAAGGATTTTCGTAAACCACTTGATTGTGTGAAACATAATAGTTTTTAAAATTATTAATCAGCGAAACAGTATTTTCAAATACTTCGTTGTTTTCAGCCCTTTCCATCAAAAGATGCTCAGCACCGAACATTTCAGGCACTTCTGTTAGCACCACAGAGCCACCGAATGAGGTAAGCGTATCACTGAAGCGACCGAGAAGTGGATTAGCTGAAATTCCACTATAACCATCACTTCCGCCACACTTTAGTCCAACGCGCAATTTAGACACAGGCACAGGTGTTTTTATAAATTTTGAGGTGTATTTTTTCAATTCGTCAATAAGCTTAACACCCTCGCCAATTTCGTCATTGTAGTCTTGACAGTTAAGGAATTTTACTCTATCATCATTCCACTTGCCAAGCACCTTTTTAAACTCGGCTATATTGTTGTTTTCGCAACCCAAGCCAAGCACTAAAACACCACCAGCATTTGGATGATTAACAAGTCCCTTTAAAATAAGCTGAGTTGTTTTTTGGTCATCTCCCAGCTGTGAGCAGCCAAACGGATGAGTATATGCGTATGCACCGGTTAAGCTAGCTAGCTTTTCTGCAATTTTATTTACACAGCCAACAGTTGGTATAATCCAAATCTCATTTCTTATACCAATATCGCCATTTTCACGCGCATAGCCAAGAAATGTTTTATCGCTTTCGGTATAAGAATAGGCAATCCCACCCGAATAATCATATGCAAGCGCACCTGAAAGATTAGTTTTCATATTGTGGGTGTGCACGTGCTCGCCCTTCTTTATATCGGTAGTTGCGTGTCCTATTGGATTTCCGTATTTTATTACGTTTTCGCCCTCTTTTATATCACAAAGAGCGTACTTGTGCCCATTGTCAAGATTTATTTCAACATTGTCAAGCTTATTGATTATCATTCTATTTCTCCTAGTAAATCGGATAAATCCCTGCCCCATAGCTTGTCGTTGGCTAAGGCCTCTTTAGTTGTTGCACCCTTTAAGAATGCACAAATTTCGGGGTCGTCATTTGTCATGTCGGTTTTATAAAACTCAAGTAGCTTTTTAAGAGCAAAAACAAGAGTCTTTGGGTAAGTGCCAAAGCGCTTTTTGTATTCAAGAATAGAGGGTAATACCCTAACCTTAAATTTGCTAACAGAATTGAGTGCAATAGAGCTTAAATAGTGCTTAATATAAGGGTTAGAGAAGCGCACCAAAACATTCTCTGCATATTCGATAAGCTCGTCCTTTGGCAAATCAAGAGTTGGGATAATCTCGTCAAAAACGCATCTTCTAATGTAAGCATTCATTTGGGCATCATCAACACAGGATTTAACAGTATCAAAGCCGGAAAGCAAAGCAAAAGGCACAAGAGAGGTGTGCGCTCCGTTCAAAATACGCACCTTGCGAGTTCTGTATTTTTCGAGTGCATCGGGAGTAATTATAACATTAAGCCCAGCCGCCTTAAATGGTAGCTCCTTTTCAAGGTCATAGTCAGTTTCGATAACCCAAAGATGGAAAAATTCGGATGTGTTTACCATTTTGTCATCAAATGTAAGTTCAATCTCCTCGCCCTTGGGGTAGCCTGTGTTAATTCTATCAACCAAGGTGTTGGTAAATACATTTTCCTTTTCAACCCAAGCCTTAAACTCGTCGCCATAGCCCCAAAGGTCTGCATATTTTAAAATACAAGCCTTTAGATTATCTCCATTACGGTCAATAAGCTCACAAGGTAGGAAAATAAATCCACCAAGCCCTAAGTCAAACCTCTTTTTTAGAAGCAAGGTAATCTTAGCAGGGAAAGAGGATGGTGGCACATCTGTGTCTTTATCACTTTCAAGGAAAGTAATGCCTGACTCGGTTGTGTTGGAGATAATATATCTTAATTCAGGCTGACTGGCAAGACTAATGTATGAATCAAAATCATCATATGGCTTCACACAACGAGAAATAACATCAATAACGCTGGATTCATATCCTTCCTCGCCACGAATTAAATGTGTATATTTGCAGTCTTGACTTGAAAGCAAATCGCAAAGCCCGTCCTTAATTGGCTGAACCACAACAACGCTACCCTCAAAGTCAGTAGTATCATTTATTTTTTGAATCATCCAATCGGCAAAACCGCGTAAAAATCCGCCCTCGCCAAATTGAATAAACCTTTCTGTTCTTTTCATAACAAACCCTCACAAAAATAAAACTAATTATATTTTAATACAAATTGCTAAAAAAAGGTAGTATATTTTTACAAATAGTTGAAAAACATTCAAACTTTTATACAAAAAAAAGAAAATTGTTATATATTAACTCATAAATCAAACATTTAAAATAAATAGTATATTGCGATTTATGGGGAACATAAGGAAGAAAAACTAAAAACTGCATATATAAGTGGTGGCTCGCGTTATCGGGTTGGAATGCTTTTCTTCATCAGAATACAAAGTGTCGTGTTTTTGCGACATTATAATATTGACATTATAACAAAATTATGGTATAATTAATACAGAAAAAATACAAAGGAGATAGATTTATGGCACTTTCACTTGACGATAAATTGGTTGTTGGCATTTCCTCTCGCGCACTTTTCGACCTTGAGGAAGAAAACAGAATATATGAGGAGCAAGGATTAAAGGCTTATTCTGATTACCAAATCGAGCACGAAAACGATATTTTAAAGCCCGGAACAGCGTTCCCACTTGTTAAGGCTCTACATAACCTTAACTGCAAGAATAAGCATATGACCGAGATTATAATTATGTCAAAAAACAGTGCTGACACAAGCTTGAGAATTTTCAACTCAATTAAGCACTATGGGCTTGATATTTCTCGCGCTGTGCTCATCGGTGGCAACTCCATAGCGCCATATCTCAATACCTTTAAAACAGATTTGTTTTTATCTGCGAACGAGGAGGATGTGCAAGAGGCAATCAACGCAAATATAGCAGCAGGCATTATCTGCTCACACGCTAATTTGCCAATAAATCCAAGTGAGCCAACCCCTCAAATCAGAATAGCATTCGATGGAGATGCAGTCATTTTCTCCGACGAGTCTGAAAAGATTTACAAAGAAAAGGGACTTGAGGCATTTGCCAAGCACGAGGAGGAAAACGCAAAAAAACCACTTCCGGAGGGCCCGTTTGCAAAGCTTTTGAAAACAATTTCCCTTATTCAAAACCAGTTTAAGGATAAAAACGAAATGCCAATAAGAACTGCCCTTGTAACTGCACGCAACACCCCAGCCCACGAAAGAGTTATAAGAACCTTGCGCGCTTGGGATGTAAGAATTGACGAGGCATTTTTCCTCGGAGGCATAGAGAAGAGCGAAATTCTAAAATCCTTCGGCGCAAATATCTTTTTCGACGACCAAAGCGTGCATACCGATAAAGCATCAAGACTTGTCCCCTCGGCACGAGTACCATATAAGACAGAAAATAAATGATTAATAATGTATTGGAGGGGGCTTTGCTCATCTCAAAATTAAAAAAGGTGTCATAAAGACACCTTTTTATTATTTTTTATACTCCTCTGCCAAAGCCTTAAACGCAGGCAAAGCACCAAGAACTGTTTCTTTTGATGTGCAGTAAGCAATTCGTACGTAGCCAGAAACACCGAAATCGTCGCAAGGAACGACCAGAATCTCGTGCTTTTTAGCCTTTTCGTAGAATTTGTAAGCATCAGGCTCTAGCGCTTTTACAAAGAGGTAGAATGCGCCATCAGGCTTTACACACTCATAGCCGTATTCGGTTAGATTGTCGTAAAGCAAATCGCGGTTTTCCTTGTAAGCCTCAATATTCACCTTAGCGTTTAAGCAATTTTTAATAACCTGCTGGAATAGACTAGGCGCACAAACATAGCCAAGTGAACGACCTGCACCACAAACGCATAAATAAACATTTTGAGCATCCTGCATTTTAGGGTTAACTGCAATATAACCAATTCTCTCGCCGGGCAAGGAGAGGGATTTAGAATATGAGTAGCAAACTAAAGTGTTGTCATAGTAGTTCATTAGATAAGGAACTGTAACACCCGAATAAACAAGCTCTCTATATGGCTCGTCAGCAATTAAATAAATTACCTTGCCATATTCCTCGCTCTTTTTCTTTAAAACCTCGCAAAGCGCCTTAATTGTTTCCTCGGAATAAACAACACCGCTTGGGTTGTTAGGAGAGTTAACAATAACTGCTCTTGTTTTTTCGTTTATCTTCTTCTCAAAATCCTCAATATCAACCTGGAAGGTCTTTTCCTTGGGAGTGCTTACAACTATTTTTCCACCCGCGTTTTCAATAAACACTCTGTATTCTGTAAAGAAAGGCGCAAAAACAATACATTCCTCGTCGTTGCCCTCAAATACTGCCTTTAGGCAGATGGAAAGAGAAGCCGCCGCACCACAGGTCATATAAATTAGATTTGGGTTAATTTGGGCGCTAAATCTTTCATTAATATTGTTAGCGATAGCAGTCCTTACACCTAAATCTCCTTGTGCCGAGGAATAACCGTGTAAAAGCACAGAGCTTTCAGTTTTAAGTAAATTAGCAATAGTTTCGTTTACTTCAGCTGGTGCTGGCACACTTGGGTTGCCAAGGCTGAAATCATAAACATTTTCAGCACCGATTTCTTTGGCACGAGCTTTACTGTATTCAAAAATTTCTCTGATTATTGAGCGCTTGCTACCAAGCCCATACATTTTTTCATTGTAGTTCATAATAATACCTATATCGAAAGCAAAGCCTTCGCATTCTTATATAGAATTTTTTCTTCGGTTTCCTTGTCGAGATTATATGATTTTAAGATGCTAACATCATTTTTTATATCGCTCCAAGGAGAGTCGGTTGCAAATAAAATTTTGTCAGCTCCGTGTTTTTTAACTACCTCTTTAAAGGTTTTTTCGTCAGTTGCACGGAGGACATAGGCTGTGTCAAAATAAACATCCTCGCCACAGAGAGTATTTAATACCTCATCTGTCATTTCATTAGCGCCTAAATGCGCCAAAACCAATTTGGAATAAGGCACCTTTTTAATTAGCTCTTTTGCAAGAGAAGGGGTGCATTTAACAGGCTGACCTAAAAATCCACAGTCAACCCCTGCGTGTGTAACGACAATTAAATCAAGGTCGCGCGCGCATTCTAAAATTTTAACATAACCCTCGTGGGTAATAAATTCGCCCTGATAGTCAGGATGGATTTTAACACCCTTAAAGCCACATTCCTTTATAAATTTCATCTTCCCGTCAATGTCATCACAAAGGGGATGAATACCGCCAAAGGAAATGAGTCTAGGCGATTTATCCTTGTATAACTTGTTAATTTCACAGGCAAAGCGATTTATACTATCAAATTGATGAGGGCTGGTTACTACCGGCAAGGTAACTGAAATATCAACCCCTGCCTCTTTCATCTTAGAAATAAGAGAAGTGCTAGTGCCCTCGGCAAATGGCGGAATACCACCCTTACCCGATAAAAATTCAATAGTTTTAGGCGCAATTTTGTCGGGAAATATATGCGTGTGAAAATCTATTATCATTTTTTGCCTCGATTATAATTATAGCTTTGCAAGCTCCTCACAAGTAATGGTTTTAACACCGTTTTCTGTTAAAATCTCATCAACACGCTTAGTGTCATTTGCTTTTAATACAACGTGTGCTTCACTTGAGCCGATTGAAAGACCATACATATATTCAATGTTTATACCATTGTTATCAATAATTTTAAGTAGAGCCTGTAGGCTGCCTGCCTTGTGTGGAATTTCGATAATTGAAACGTCGGAAAGAAGTGAAGAAAAACCATTTTCTGAAAGCTTTTCTTTACCAAGCTTAGCATTGTCAACGATAAGACGGAGAAGACCAAACTCGGTTGTGTCAGCAAGGCTTAGTGAAAGAATATTAACATTGTTTTCCTTTAGCACATTTAAAACCTCGGATAAACGACCATTTCTATTTTCAATAAATACAGTTAGTTGTTTTGCAAACATAGTATTTCTCCTTCATTATATTAATATAATTTACGCTTATCAAGCACGTGTACAGCCTTACCCTCGCTTCTAACAAGAGTTTGTGGCTCAACAATCTTAACCTTAGCATTAATGCCGAGTGCTTGTAAAATAACGTGTGAAATTTTCTTTGTAAGCGCTTCAATAGCTCTTACCTCGTCTGTGTAGTATTTAGAATCAAGCTCAACCTGAACCTCAAGAGTATCAAGGTTATTAACACGGTCAACAATCATCATATAGTGAGGTGTAACCTCCTCAACCTCGCAAAGCGCAGCTTCAATTTGGCTTGGGAAAACGTTAACACCTCTGATAATAAGCATATCGTCAACTCTGCCCTTGAATCTTGAAATACGAGCGCTTGTACGTCCACACTCACAGGTAGAGTGGTCAATACTTGTTAAATCCTTAGTTCTATAACGAATGAGAGGAATACCCTCTTTTGTAAGAGTAGTAAACGCAAGCTCACCGGTTTCGCCATCTGCAACTGGTAGTAATGTTGCAGTATTAAGAATTTCCGGATAGAAGTGGTCCTCACAAACGTGAAGTCCCTTGTGATATTGACAGTCGCAAGCAACACCAGGACCCATAACCTCAGATAGACCATAGATGTCGAATGCATTAATGTTTAATTTTGTTTCAATTTCCTTGTGCATCTTTTCAGTCCAAGGCTCAGCACCGCAAATAGCAGCCTTTAGTTTAATCTGGTCAAGTAAGCCTTCCTTTTCGAGCACCTCAGAAATATGTAGTAGGTATGATGGGGTACAAGCAATAGCAGTTGCGCCAAAGTCAACCATCATAGTAGTTAGCTTTTTAGAGTTACCTGTGCTCATAGGAACAACAGTAGCTCCAATCTTTTCAGCACCACCATGAGCGCCTAAGCCACCGGTAAACAAGCCGTATCCATAAGCAATTTGGATAATGTCGTCCTTCCCAACGCCAGCCATTGATAAGCATCTTGCAACACACTCAGCCCAAATATCAAGATCGTATCTAGTATAACCAACAACCGTTGCTTTACCCGTTGTACCACTGGATGCGTGAATTCTTACAATTTCAGAGTTAGGAACAGCGAAAAGTCCAAATGGATAATTATCACGCAAGTCATCCTTAGTTGTGAAAGGAAGCTTTGTGATGTCCTCAATAGATTTAATATCACCAGGCATCAAATCAATAGCTTGCATCTTTTTTCTATAAAATTCTACATTGTGATAAACATAGTCAACAAGCTTAACAAGTCTTGCACTTTGCAGATTTGTCATTTGGTCTCTTGACATACATTCTTTTGTTTCATTCCAAATCATTGCTTTTTCCTCTATTATCTTTCTGCCTCGTAGCCATATGCGAAAGCTTTTTTATTTATTTCAATAGTTTTAGGGGGAACAGTTGTTTCTACAACATTTAGCCAAGCTTCCTTGTCAAAGCCGATAAAGGGAGCTGCGAATCCAAGCACTACAGAGTTAAGAACCTTTGAGTTGCCTAATTCTAAAGCAATTTTTTGTCCGTCAATGGAGTAAAGAGTATGTTTTTCCTTTAATCCCTCTAAAATTCCTTCTGGGTATTCCTTAGCACCTATAACGACAGTCATAGGGTCAATTCTGCAATCGTTAACCACTAAAACGCCGTCTTTCTTTAAAAAGTGTGCGTATCTTAAAGCCTCAAGGCGCTCAAAAGCGATGATAACATCTGCTTGACCCTCCTCGACAACAGGCTCACAAACCTTTTCTCCGTATCTAACAAAGGTAACAACGCTACCACCACGCTGAGCCATACCGTGTACCTCTGAGATTTTAACATCATAGCCACCCTCGAGGGCAACCTTACCGATAATTCTACTTGTGAGGAGTGTGCCTTGTCCACCCACGCCTACAATCATTATATTCTTTGTCATAATTATCTTTCCACCGTTTCTATAGCATTGAATTTGCAATAGCTCTTGCAAAGACCACAGCCATTACACATTGTTTGGTCAATTTTAATTGTACCATCAGCATTTTTTGTAATAGCAGGGCAACCAATCTTTAGACACATTCCACACTTTTTGCAAGATTCAGGGTTAGCCTTGCAAACATTCGGGAACTTTTGTCCCTTCAAAAGCACACAAGGAGCTTTTGTAATAATAACAGTTAATTCATCACTCTGGGTGCTTTCCTTGACAATTCTTTCAAGCTCCTTAGTATTAAATGCATTAACCTCAATTACATTTTTAACGCCGATAGCACGGCAAAGCTCAGCAAGGTCGATAGCATATGTTTCCTCACCCTTCAATGTTTTACCAGTTGCTGCGTGGTCTTGATGTCCTGTCATACCTGTTGTACGGTTGTCAAGAATCATAACAGTAGCTGTAGATTTATTATAAACCAAGTTAATAAGTGAGTTTACACCAGTGTGTAGGAATGTAGAATCTCCTATAACTGCAACCCAATTCTTTATGTAGTCCTTGCCCTTGCCCTTTTCCATGCCGTGAAGTGCTGAGATTGATGCGCCCATACAAACACAGGTGTCAACAACGCCAAGAGGAGGAACTGCGCCGAGAGTATAGCAGCCAATATCTCCACTTGCGTGAATTTTTAGCTTATTAAGAACGGAATAAACGCTTCTGTGTGGACAGCCTGGGCAGAGAATAGGAGGACGGTTAGGTGCCTCTTGCTTCTCAAAAACACTGTCGTCATTTCCAAAAAGAACACGCTTGAGTAGGTTAGCACTGTATTCGCCTTGACGGGTAAATACCTCTTTACCAATTACATTAAAGCCCCAAGCCCTTACTTGCTCCTCAATGACTGGCTCAAGCTCCTCAAAAACATAAACGGTTTCTACTTTAGAGCAGAAATCAGCAATTAATTCCTTTGAGAGAGGGTTGGTAAGACCAAGCTTTAAAATACTGGCGTTTGGACAAACCTCTTTTACATATTGATAAGCAATACCGGCGGTAATAAAACCAACCTTAGTGTCGCCCATTTCCATTTTGTTAATAGATAATGTAGCTGCATCCTTGGCTAGGCGATTTTCTCTGTCCTCAACCACTAAGTGTCTGCCAATAGCAGATGCTGGCATCATAACGTATTTTGCTACGTTTCTTGAATATTCCTTGTCTGTAACCTCAACTCGTTCACATAGCTCAACAGCGCTTTGTGAGTGAGCAAGCTTGGTTGTAGTCCTTAGAATGACAGGAGTATCATATTTTTCACTTATCTCATAAGCGATTTTTACAAAATCCTTAGCCTCTTGGCTGTCAGAAGGCTCAAGCACAGGAACGTGTGCACTTCTTGCGACCATACGTGTGTCCTGCTCATTTTGAGAAGATGCAAGACCAGGGTCGTCGGCAACAACAATAACAGAGCCACCATTTACACCAGTGTAGGAGAAGGTGTATAGTGGGTCGGATGCTACGTTTAAGCCAACGTGCTTCATACAAGCTAAGCTACGCACTCCCGAGAAGGAAGCGCCAATAGCAACCTCAGTCGCCACCTTTTCGTTAGGAGCCCACTCCGTATAAATTTCATCATATTTAGCTAAATATTCGCTAATTTCGGTGCTAGGAGTTCCTGGGTAAGCGCTTGATAGCTTAACGCCAGCCTCATATGCACCTCTTGCAATAGCCTCGTTACCGAGCATTATAGTTTTCTTTGCCATTATTTTATACCTCTTAAATCCTTAACTCTTTTTGCTTTGCCCTCAAAACGCTGTAGCGTGTTAGGAGACTCAAGCATTACCTTGGCATCAAGACCAAGAATTATCTTTAATTTACTTTGTACTTCTTTTTTAATTTTCTCAAGCTCACTAAATGAGTCGGTTGAATGTGCAAGCTCAACCTTAACAGTTAATTTATCAAGATAGCCCTCACGCTCAAGAATAATTTCATAGTGTGGACCAAGCTCGGAAACGGAGAGAATAACCTCTTCAATCTGGCTCGGGAATACGTTAACACCACGAATTTTAAGCATATCGTCACTTCTGCCACACAGGTTTTCCATACGGCAAAGGGTTCTTCCACATTTACATTTATCGTAGAATAGACGGGTAATGTCCTTTGTTCTATATCTAATAAGAGGTAAGCCCTCTTTCTTTATGCAGGTAATAACAAGCTCGCCTTGCTCACCTGCTGGGAGCACCTCTCCGGTTTTTGGGTCAATAATTTCAGGGATAAAGTAGTCCTCGTTTATATGTAAGCCACAATGCTCAAGACACTCGCCCGAAACACCGGGGCCCATTAGCTCACTCATACCATAGTTGGTTGTAATTAGTAAATCCTCGCCCCAGAATTTATGCATTTCCTCACGCATAGCATCTGTTAATAGCTCACTACCAACAAGTGCGATTTTTACCTTTAAGTCTCTTTGTGGCTCAACACCCATCTCACGCGCAACCTCAGCCAATCGTAGAGCATATGAAGGAGTAGCTACCAAAAGTGAGGTTTCAAAATCCTGCATATACATAATTTGCTTTTGTGAGTTGCCGGTGGATGAAGGAACAATAGCTGCCCCTATGTTTTCAAGACCATAGTGTAGACCTAAAGCGCCGGTAAACATACCATATCCGAAGCAAATTTGAGCAACATCCTTATCGGATGCTCCACCCATACAAGCAATTCTTGAAACGCACTCAGTCCAGGTTTCAAGGTCGCCTTGGGTATAGCCTACAACGGTTGGCTTGCCGGTTGTACCACTGGATGCGTGAATTCTTACCAGCTTATCCTTTGGTACTGCAAAAAGTCCAAAGGGATAGTTGTCACGCATATCTTGCTTTGTAACGAATGGTAGCTTCGCTAAATCCTTTAATTCCTTTATGTCCTCAGGCTTAACACCAGCCTCGTTCATTTTCTTTCTATATGCCGGCACCTTCTCGTAAACACGATTAACGGTTTCCTTTAGGCGCTCAAGCTGTAATTTTTCTAATTCTTCTCTTGGTAGAGTTTCTTCCTTTGACCAAATCATAATAAGTTCATCCTAAAATTATTTTATTTCGCCCTCAATTGGCTTATCAAATGCTTCGTATAGTATTTCATTGCTTGGCTTTTTAGTTAGTAAACTAACAACAACTGTAACGATAATAGAGAATACCATACAGCAAACACCAATAAGTGGGGAGCAGGAAACACCCATTTTTATTGCGTTTCCAAATTCACCAGTAGCATCTGGGTGGTTGTAGCCAAGTACCAAAATCAAGCTAACAGTTAAAACAAGCGAGCTGATAATTGATGCCCAAACAGCAGGGGTAGTAACCTTTTTCCAAATAACACCAAGCACGTATGGCCCCATAAAGCAACCAGCCAATGTACCCCAGCTAATGCCCATCATATAAGCAATAGCAGCAAGTCCAAATTTTTCATTTAAAATAGCTAATACAACTGAAATAATGATAAATACAAGGCAAAGTCCTCTCATTACCCAGTTTACCTTTTTGTCGTTAGCCTTTTTATCAATTGCACCCTTATATAGGTCAACAGCAACAACAGAAGCACTGGCAAGTGAAACAGAGGAAAGGGTAGACATACTAGCTGACAATATAAGAACTGCAATAATTCCCATAAGTCCAACAGGAATAACAGCCTTTAGCATAAGAGGAATAAACCTGTCCGGATTTGTTCCAATAACATCTGGGAAGAAGTAGCTTAAAGCTCCCGAGAAATATGCAATAAAGCCGATAAGCAAAGCAAAAGCAGTGCTTACAATAATTCCTTGATAAATTGCTTTTTTGTCGCGAATTGCGTAATATTTATGTATTGTTTGGGGTAGCGCCCAAACACCAAACGATGTAAGACCAATGAGCGCAAGAAGTGAGGTCGTATTACCATAAATAATATGGTTATTATCTGCCCCAAATGTAAACCAAGTTAGGTTGTTATTATTAACAAGCTCGGAAATGTTCCAGTTGATTCTGTCATTATTCATAAAGAATATAATCATAAGCACAACGCCTATAATCATAATAATGCCTTGAATAAAATCGGAAAGCGCAGTTGCAAAATATCCACCAAAGAATAGGTAAATTGCTGTTATAACTGCTAAAACAAGCATAACAACCCAACCAGGAATTCCGTAAACTATTTCAAATAGGCTACTAATACCACTGTAAACGGATGCTGAATAAGGAATCAAGAAAACAAAGATAACAATAGCACTAACAATTTTTAATTTGGATGAGCCATATCTTTTATCAAAGAATTCGGGCATTGTTTTAGCGCCAAGCCTTCTTGTCATATTCTTTGTGCGCTTTGCAAGAACAAGCCAAGCAATGAGTGTACCGATTATTGAGTTTCCAATGCCAATCCAAACAGAGGCAAGGCCAAATGAGCTTCCAAATTTTCCTGCATATCCTATAAATATAACTGCTGAAAAATAAGTTGTACCATAGGCAAAGGCAGTCATCCAACCATTTAACCCCTTTTTACCGGCTAATAAAAAGTCATTAACTGATTGCGATCGACTTCTTGTATATATTGCTATTCCAATCATAGATAGCGCAAAAAGTCCCATAATAACATAATCAATCCAAACCATAATGTCTCTCCGAATGCTTTAGTGCTTTAAAGTAATAAAATTATTAAAATTATAGCATACTATAATATTACTTGTCAACATTTGTTAAGGAAAAAATATTGAATATAACTAAAAAATATGTTATAATCGTTCAAAGCAAACAAAAGGAGCATAATATGTCAAGAAAAAAACGAATAATACTTATTTCTACACTTAGCGCAGTAGCAATTCTTGTAATAGCGCTTGTTGTGGGAATTTCAATATACTTAGGAACATACTATCACGCAGACTTAGGGGCTGTTTACTCATTTTTAGATGAGGCACAAATTGACACAGAAAGAATAGACAAGGAAAAGCTAGCTTTTGTTCCAAAGGAAATTAGCGCAGGCTTTATTTTCTACCCAGGTGGCAAGGTCGAGGCTGAAGCATATCATCCATTAATGCAAGAATGTGCAAAGAAGGGAATACTTTCAGTAATCGTGGAAATGCCCTTTAATTTAGCAGTTTTTGATATAAATGGTGCTGATGGAATAAGAGAACACTTTCCAGAGGTTCAAAAATGGTATATAGGTGGACATTCTCTTGGCGGGTCAATGGCGGCGTCGTACCTTGATAAGCACAGAGACGAATATGATGGACTAATACTTTTAGGCTCGTATTCAACGGTCGATTTTTCAGATTCGAAAATAAAGGTGATTTCAATATATGGCGAAAATGATCAGGTTCTAAATAAAGAAAAATATGAGAAAAACAAATCAAATCTCCCCGCTGATTTTAAGGAGCAAATAATCACAGGTGGCAATCACGCAGGCTTCGGTATGTATGGCGAGCAAAAGGGAGATGGAGAAGCAACAATTTCAAATAGAGAGCAAATAAAAAAGACAGCATCAATGATTCTTGTATTCATTGCATTTTTATAAAACAAAAAGTGGGCAAAAAGCCCACTTTTTTATTTCTTTTTACCATATGCTTGACCATTATAATTCCACAAAAAGTCTTCTGCTGTTTTATAAAATGTTACAGTGATTCTATCGTCATTAAAGCCAAAGCACATAGAAACATTTCCAAAATACCTGTCAATTATTTGTGAGAAAATCATTATCTTGTTTTCGCAAAGCCAAGCACCAGAGCTTGCCATGTCGTATTTTGAGCCGTCGGTTGTTTTAACTCCGCCAACATCTTTCGAATAGCCTAGCTCAGGGAACTTGCCGAGGTAGTTTTTGTTAAATAGGAAAGGCAATACCATCTCGCCGTTTTCGTTGGTATAATGTAATTCACCTCCGTCAAGATTGAAATGGAACGTTAATTCTTTAAGACCTAGCTCGTTATTTTCAAAAACATATTCTTGACCGTCTATTTTTTCTTGCCAAGAGGAATAGCTCTCTCCTTTTATTGAGAAAAGAGAAAGATTTTCAGTCGCCTTTATCATATCATTATACGCGTTTTCATCTTCGTCTAAAGATTTCTTTTCTATGTTTTCTACAACTATATCAAAGAAGCTAGAAAGAAGTAGCTCTCTTGCGTATGGGCAGCCTTGGTTGTCAGCTGTACAAACAAAAATCAAATCATAGTCGGGCAAGCAAACGGTCAGTTGGTCGCCCATTCCGACAAAAGCAAAGCCGTTTTTCTCAGTTCTCCAAATTTGGTAGCCATAGCCGTGCCCAATAACATCCTCGTGTGCAGTCTCTTGGTTATCAATAAGCTTAGAGGTCGCGGTTTTTAGGTAGTCTTCACTTAAAAGTCTTTTTCCGTTCCACTCGCCATAGTTCATCACAAATCTAGCAAACGAAAGCATATCGCGCGAGGTGCAAAGCAAAGCAGAGTCTCCCCAGCTTTCTCCTGTTGGAGTTTTTAAAATGGTTGCGTTTTTAAAAGTGCCAAGATGTGAGAAAATCTTTTCATTTAAATAATCAAATAAAGGCTTGCCAGCTAGCTTTTCAGCAAGACAGCATAGAACCTGCGAGCCTTGGCTATCATATTCCCAAATAGTGCCGGGGTATCTTATTTCTCCATTACGTCCATTAAAATAAAGATGGCACCTATCCTTGTCATTGTTGCCAAACCAGTTCTCGCCATAGCCAACTGTTGACATCATTAGCATATTTTTGATTGTTTGATTTTTTAAAGAATTTGAGAGGGGAGTGTCTATTTTTTCAGGAAAATAGTCAATAATTTTGTCGTCAAGTGACAACTTTCCCTCGTCAAGCAAAAGACCAATAGCCACGGAAACATAGCTCTTGGTTTCGGAATACATTCTATGTAAAAAATCCTTGTCAAAGGGTGTCCAATAAAACTCTCCAAATATGTTTTTTCCTCGACACAAAACAACACTATGCATATGTAATTTTCTTTTTTCTAGGCGCAAAATAAATTCCTTTATATATTTTGAACTAATGCCCACAGATTCAGGTGTTACAGTTTTAAACATAATAATTCCTCGCGAAAATTAAACTTAAAGAAATTTTATCACAAATTGATAAATTTTACAATATAAATGGCAATAATTCTTATTGAAATTAATTATTAATTGTGATAAAATTAAAATAAAGAAGCAAGGAGCAAATTATGAAAATTACAAACGATATAAAATATATTGGAGTTAACGACCACGAAATAGATTTATTCGAGGGTCAATATGATGTGCCAAATGGTATGGCATATAATTCTTATGTGATTATGGATGAAAAAACAGCCATTATGGATTCCGTGGATTTAAATTTTGCGGAGGAGTGGCTTGGAAATATTGAATCCGCTCTTGGCGGAAAAGCTCCGGATTTCCTGATAGTACAGCATATG
>JAZPYB010000012.1:0-38007 GCA_045543955.1 Eubacteriales bacterium | reverse complement strand
TGCTACTGAATAGCCGTATTCTGTAAAGAGGCTTGTTCCCTCTTCTGCTTTTTCTACGTCTGTGTTACATTGTGCGCAGAAATATTGGTGAATTGCATCTGCAAAATAGTTTGCTACTCCGTTTACCTCTGGGTAGTACTTACCTGTTAGGTTGTCATAGTTGTGTCCTAGCGCTACTGAGCCTTCAACAGGAACTGTATTCATTGCGTATCCACAGAAGCAGAATTGACAGTCAGCAGCAGGGGAAGTACAGGTTGCATCTACTCTTGCATCTGCCTTTGGATTGTGAAGGTGTTGTGTTGTGTTACCTTCTGCGTTACAGAAAATAAAGTTTTGAGTTGTATTCTTATTAAAACTATCTGTGGAGGTATCATTTTCATTACACATATAGATGGTCATATTTTTTGTCCAAGCATTTCCAGTTGTAGAAATATCAGTAATATCGCCAAGGAAAACAAGAGTTACTGCATTTGAGTTGCAGAATGCCCAACCGTTATCAATTGCGGTAACACTTTCAGGGAAAACGAGAACACTATTAAGATTTTTGCAATTCTTAAATGCTTCTCCAACAATAGTGGTTCCTTCTGAAAAATAATAGATGTTTGGTTCTGTTTCATCTGGAGAATTTTTAAACCACATTTTTTCACATCCGTCAAAAGGAGATTGTCCTGAACCATTTTGACCAATTGTCTTTACACCACTTGGGATGTATAATCCTCCAAGCTTTTTGCAGTTTTTAAACACTCCTGCATCCAAAGCCGCAAGAGATGAGTTTGCGCTGATGTCAACTGTAGTTAATAGTGCACAGTCATAAAATGCAACACCACCTATTGATGTTACTTGATCAGGGATCGTAACGCTTGTTAAACTATCACAGTTGTAACAAAAATAACTTGGGATTCTTGTAAGAGTTGAACCAAAGTCAACAGCTTCAAGAGGTGCATTTTCAAACCAGTTGTTACCTCCTCCTGCATCGTCGACAGTTATCATTGTTGTGTTCTTTGCAAAGCTAACATACTTCATGCTTGTTGCAGCCTTTTTTCCAAACAAGCCATTGTAAGCAGTGGTAAGGCCGTTTGGAAACTCAAAAGCAACAAGGCTTGTTATTGAATAATCGTCAGTTGAACCACAGTATTGAGTTTTTAATGTGTTCAACTCATCATAGGTAAAACCATAAAGCTTTGTATTAAAATTTTTATCAATTGAACAGATGTAGTAGGCTGGGAATGTGTGGCTACCTGCCTCACAAGTACAGCTCACTTTAACACGCGCATCCACAGTTGCAGGTACTCCGTCTTCGTTGTCCTTTGCTATAACGTTGTGGATTCGGGCAGCAACGTCAATGTCGCTAACACCGTCATTGTCAAGGTCGATAATTTCAACATCGCCAAAATATTCAGTTGCTGAAATTGAAATTGCAAATAAGCATACAAGCATAATGCTTATCGCAAGTGCCAAGAAAATTTTCTTTTTCATAATTTACTCCTTATTTTTCCATTTTATTAATTGGAATATTTATACATAATGATTATATTATAAAATCAACTATTTGTCAAGAGGAAAATTTAAAATACAACTTTTTATTCTCTATTGAGTTATTGCAAAAAAAGAAACCACCCGTTGAGTGGCTTCTTTTACTGTTTTCTTTATTATTTGATTTTTGCCAACAAATCAAGCATACTTAGCTCTTGTTCTAATTTATAGAGGTCGGTGTTCTCGTCAATTACAACAAGCTCGGTATCTGTGAGCTTAGCAAAGAGCTTAACATCCTCAACTGTCAAGGCTGTTGAAACAACTGTATGGTGTGCACCACCTGCGTAAATCCAAGCAGCTGCACCTGTTTTGTGGTCTGGCTTTAGCTTCCACATAATTCTAGCAACTGGGAGCTTTGGCATTTCCTTTGGTTGCTTTACAAGCTCGATAGATGCGCAGATAAGACGGAAACGATTACCCATATCAATCATACATACAGCAACGCCATCGCCCTCAACACCATCGAATACAAGTCTTGCCGGTGGCTCTTTTCCACCGATTCCTAGATGATGAACCTCAATCTTTGGCTTGGTTGATGCAAAGTCAGGAGAAACCTCGAGCATATGAGAGCCGAGCACTACCTCATCGCCTCTTGTAAAGTCGTAGGTGTAGTCCTCCATAAAGCCTGTTGAGCCTTTTCTACCCTTTGCCATTTCGCAGAAGATTGCATTAAGAGCAGATGTCTTATAGTCGCCCTCTGCGCCAAAGCCGATGCCCTTTGCCATCATTCTTTGAGTTGCAAGACCCGGGAGCTGACGCATACCGTGTAGGTCTTGGAAGGTATCTGTAAATGCGCCAAAGTTACCCTCTGTTAGGAACTTATCAAGTGCGATTTCGTACTTTGCTTGCTCCTTAACAGCATCTAGGTTGTCTGTATTCATTACATAAAGGTCGTTATATTCTGCCATTTTAGCATTGAGCTCATCCTCTGTTACTGCGTTCACTAGTGCAACGAGGTCGCCAATACCATAGTAGTTAACGTTCCAGCCATACTTGATTTGGCTTTCAACTCTGTCGCCATCAGTAACTGAAACCTCTCTCATATTGCTGCCAAACATAGCAACATTTAAATTCTTTGAGAAATCAACTGCTCTTGCAACATCGATGAACTTCTTAATCTTTTCAATAACCTCTTCGTGTTGATAATAGCCAACGACAACCTCGCGTTTAACGCCAAGACGTGTGCACATAAAGCCATATTCACGTCCACCGTGAGCTGTTTGGTTTAGGTTCATAAAGTCCATATCAATTTCGTCATATGGGAGCTTTTCGTTTGCTTGAGTATGGAAATGAAGGAGTGGCTTTGTTAAAAATTGTAGTCCCTTAATCCACATTTTAGCAGGGCTAAATGTATGCATCCAAGTAATAACTGCGATACAGTCCTTGTCGTTTGATGCCTTTTTGCAAGCCTCAACACAGCTAGATTCGTCCCTTACTGTTGAGCAATACTCGATTTCAACACCGTCAATTTTTTCGTTTAAGTATTTTGCGATAACCTTTGAGTCCTCGGCAACCTGCAAAAGAACCTCTTCGCCATATAGGTCTTGGCTACCTGTGATAAAATAAACCTTTTTCATTTATGTATCTCCTTAAAATTATTTACAAAGCTTATCTTCAAGTGCGGTAATCATATCAACACGAAGCTGATGTCTGCCACCCTCAAATTCTGTATTTATAAATGTATCAACGATTTCAAGTGCCAAGCCAGCGCCTAGAACTCTTGCGCCCATACAGAGCACGTTTGCGTCGTTGTGCAAGCGAGTAAATTTAGCAGAAAAAGTATCAGAGCAAAGTGCGGCACGGATTCCTCTGCATTTATTTGCAGCCATACTCATACCAATACCGGTGCCACAAACCAAGATGCCCATTTCCTGTGTACCCTCATAAACAGCCTTGCAAACCTTTTCCGCGTAGTCTGGGTAGTTACAGCTATCTGGGGTATATGTGCCGTAGTCAACATATTCAACACCGTTTGCCTCTAAATACTTCATAATTTCGCCCTTTAAGTCAAGAGCTGCGTGGTCACACGCAATTGCAATTGTTTTTGCCATTAATTTTGTCCTCCAAGTCGTTCTTCTCTTTCACGCTCAGCTTGAGCCTTGCGCAAATATTCTACTCGAAGGTCGATGTCGTTTACGTACTCCGAGTTAATTATTTTTTTGTATGCAATTTTACCCACGGAATACGCACTTTGATATCTTAAAAGCTCGGGGGTGTGTCTAAAATTTGCAATATTTTTGTCTAAAATAAGGTCATAGCCATCGCCATTAAAATAGATAGGCGCGCCCTTTTCTAAAAGCATAGGAATTAGGTCATCTAGCATCATACAGCAGTCGTCAATAAAGCGCACGCCATCTAAAAACGCGCCTGTATAGACTTGACCGCGACGTGCGTTCATAACTGGGCAAACAACACCAGATACTCCCTCTAGGTTTTGTGCTAACGCCTCTATTGTACTAACACCAACACAGGGCTTGTTTCTTGAAAATGCCAGTCCCTTTATTGTGGCAACGCCTATACGCACACCGGTAAAAGAGCCGGGTCCCTCCGAAACTGCATATGCATCTATATCGTCATTTGTGAGCTTTAGTGATTCCAAAATTGATTTTACCATAGGTAAAAGTGTTTCACTGTGTGTGTTTTGGATGTTGACAGAATATTGCCCTAAGAGTATATCGTTTTCCAAAACGGCAACGGTTGAGGTTTTTGCTGTGGAATCAAGAGCGAGTATTTTCATTCCTTATACTCCTCAATTGTAATTATTCTTTCATTTTCGGGATTTTCTCCGCGTTCAATCTTTACGCGATGTGCGTTTTTAGGAATGGCATCTTCAATATTTTCGCTCCATTCTGTCACGCAAATTCCCTTTTGCAGATATTCATAAAAGCCAACGGAATATAGGTCATCCTCGTCCTCTATTCTATAAACGTCGAAATGGTAAAGTGGCAAATTTGTGCCACGATACTCATTTACAACTGTATATGTTGGGCTTTTAACTCTGGCATTTGGCGCAAGAGATGAGGCAAGACCACGCACAAAGGCAGTTTTGCCAACACCGAGGTCGCCATACATAGCAATAAACTGTGGGATGCTTGAATTCAACCCATTAGCAAATTCGCGCGCGATGCCTTCTGTCTCCTGTGGGGAGGTTGTTTTATAGATTTTTTTCATTTTAGAATAGCCCTATAATTTTGCCGTTATCATCAACATCAATGTTAAGAGCAGCAGGCGCCTTTGGTAGTCCTGGCATTGTCATAATTGCGCCTGTTAGTGCAACGATAAAGCCAGCGCCAGCTGAGAGCTTAACCTCGCGAACGGTCAATGTAAAGTCGGTAGGTCTACCAAGCTTTGCCGGGTCATCAGATAGTGAATATTGAGTTTTTGCCATACAAACTGGGAAGCGTGCGTAGGCTGGGTCAAGGGCTTCAAATTCCTTTATAGCCTTCTCTGCCTTTGCGTCAAACTTAACGTCCTTCGCACCATAGATTTCCTTTGCAACTGTTCTTATCTTGTCCATAATAGACATCTCGTCAGGGTAAAGAACCTTAAAATTGCTTGGCTTTTCGCAAGCCTCAACAACCTTTTGAGCAAGCTCAATTCCACCCTCGGAGCCTTTTGCAAAGACCTCGGAGAGTGCAAAGTCTGCACCTTTAGCAATACAAATTTCTTCAACTGCCTTTAATTCAGCCTCTGTGTCTGTGCCGAAGCGATTGATAGCAACAACAACAGGAACACCGTATTTTTGTAGGTTGTCAATATGAGCCTCAAGGTTAACTGCGCCCTTTTTGAGTGCGTCAACATTTTCGCCAGCAAGCTCCGCCTTTGGAACGCCACCATTATATTTAAGCGCGCGAACTGTTGCAACCAAAACAACGCATTCCGGCTTTAGGTTAGCAAAGCGACACTTAATATCAAAGAATTTCTCAGCACCGAGGTCAGCACCGAAGCCAGCCTCTGTAATTGTGTAATCCGCAAGCTTTAGAGCCAATTTTGTAGCTCTTACGGAGTTACAGCCGTGTGCGATATTTGCGAATGGTCCACCGTGAATAATTGCAGGTGTGTTTTCAAGTGTTTGAACGAGGTTTGGCTTTAATGCGTCTTTAAGAACAGCAGCCATAGCACCATTAACACCGAGGTCCTTACAATAAACCGGAGTGCCATCATATTTATATGCAACTAAGATTTTGCCAAGTCTTTCCTTTAGGTCGGCAATTGACTCACTAAGGCAAAGAATAGCCATAATCTCACTAGCAACTGTAATCATAAAGTGGTCCTCACGAGGAACACCGTCAAGCTTACCACCCAAGCCGACAACAACTGAACGTAATGCTCTATCATTCATATCCAGAACGCGAGAGAACAAAATTCTTCTTTGGTCAATGCCTAATTGATTGCCTTGTTGAATGTGGTTATCAATAACTGCTGAAAGCAAGTTATTTGCTGTTGTAATTGCGTGGAAGTCGCCTGTGAAGTGAAGGTTGATGTCCTCCATAGGAAGAACCTGAGCGTAGCCGCCACCGGCAGCACCTCCCTTAACACCAAAAACAGGGCCAAGTGAAGGCTCACGAAGGGCGATTATTGTCTTTTTGCCAATCTTTGACATAGCCATACCAAGACCAACGGTTGTTGTAGTCTTGCCCTCTCCCGCTGGGGTTGGGTTAATGGCAGTAACCAAAATTAGCTTACCGTCCTTTTTTGATGCCATTCTATCAAGGAACTTGTCCGTGATTTTTGCCTTATAATGTCCATAAGGCTCATACTCCTCAGGGAGTAATCCAATTTGATTTGCGATTTCGGAAATGTGACTTAGTTTTGCACCTTGTGCAATTTCGATGTCTGAAAGCATAGCATTTGCTCCTTTAAAAAATACTTTAACTCTATTGTAGCACACTGCATTTAAAATTTCAAATACTTTATTATATTTTTTTAATTTTTATGCAACTTGGCGCTATGATGTTGATTTATCTGCACATTTATGGTAAGATATTATCAATAAAATATTAAAAGGACGAAGCTATGATAAAAAAACATTCCTTTATGAAGCTAACTTCTCTTTTAGCTTTAATATTGACTTTAACATACTTACTTATCGCTTGTGCGCCAGTTGTCACTGACACAGATTCAAGCACTATTACTGAATCCTCCACCGACACGGAATCTAATTCAGAGAGCGACAAGGAAAGTGATTCAAATTTAGAGACTGACTCCAGTGTCGAGGACGATAATGACACCGAGGTTGATTCAGAGCCTGACAATACGGATGAAGATGTTGAAACAGAGACCGAAACAAATATAATGGGTGGTAATGATACTAGCACAGAAACGGGGACCGACACCGATGTTGTCGAGCACGAGCATAGCTTTGAGTCCACCTTAATCGTTGCCCCGCAATGTACTCAAGATGGCTATACTGTTTTTGAATGTACCTGTGGTTCAAGCTACATTGACGATATTACAGCTTCAACCGGGCACTCATATGGAGATTGGACAGTTTCTATTCCTCCAAATTCCTCAAACGATGGCGAAAAAGCCCGCGTATGCTCAAAATGTGGAAATCACGAATATGAAACAATTCCAAAAACAATTCTCTATTACAAATATACAGTTGAAAACGGCGAAAATGTATTAAGAATTGATTCCCCCGACAAAACCATTTATACCTGCTATCTTGAGACCCCGACTGTCATTGGTAACAAGGTAGATAACTCAAATATCGACAAGGTTATTTTTGGCGAAAACATAGTTGAGGTTATTAATGCTTCATATTTTACCTCTGCATCATCCTTTGTGTTTTCAAAGGATGTAGAGTCGATTGGAGACTTTTGCATTTACAACTGCGAGGCGCTTAAGGAAATTCATTTTGAGGGCAACGCGCCAAAGGCAGGCGCTCGTTCATTTGTAATAAACGGCGGTGTCACTATAACTTTAATTCCAAGCGAGGATTCCGAGGGCTTTGGCGACGGACTTTTCTTTGCCGGTCAGCCTCTTTACAGAAAAAATGCTATAACCGAGATTCCCGACCTTTCACTCAACGAATACGCCGAGAAAACAGCTACCGAAAGCGTTGAGTTAGCCAAGAGGCTTGTTGCTCTGTTTAACGAGAAGGGACAATCCGATTTACTTATTATTCCATACACAATAAATATGGAGCAATATATCGAAATTAAAAACTTCACGCTTGAATTGACTAAGGATTGCACAACGGAAATTGAAAAGGCTGAGGTCATTTACGATTACATTACCCAAAATATCGTCTATGACGACGGTGCAACCTTTTTCTCTCCTTACGAGGTATTCAAGCAAAAGCGTGCTGTTTGTGCCGGCTATGTTGGTCTTATGCACGATATGCTATCAGCTGTTGATATTCCCGCATTTTACACTCGTGGTATGACTTTGTTTGGCAACACTGAATCATTAGAAAATATACTCAAGGAAACATTCACATTTGACACTCACGCATGGCTTACTGTTTGTCTATCAAGCGGCGAGGTTCTATTTTACGACCCTACATGGGGAGTTGAGGCTAACGAGAATTACAAAAGCATGGATGAAACCGAGCTTGGAAGCCACGCAATGACATTTGAGGTAAGTGGACTTCAGGTTCTTATTGACGAGATTGATTTTTCTATGCTAGGCGGTGGACATCAGTTCCTTCATTCGGACGGAAAGATTTACAATACCACAGAAGGTAAGCTTACCTTAATTTCGGGCACAACAACTATAAACGACTGGTATCTTGATGTCGTTGAAATGATGCAAGCAAATAGCAGTCAAAAATACACTGACGGCTCTACCCAAGATGTTGGCACTGCTATGACAGACGGCTTATATTATTTTGACGGACTTACCGCCTCAAATTATTCATTTGCAACAGCTGATGGTAAAATTTATCACACAAATCTTATATTCGACTTTTTAAAAACGCAGTCAACTGTTTTTGAAAAAGAAATTACCCTTGAAATAGACGGGCTAATTTACAGCAATGGCTTTGTTTTTGCCAAGGAGGACGAAAATAATTACAGAGCCCTTGCATACCTTGGCGATGCAACTGAAATTACAATTCCTGCAACCATATTTAACCATAATGTGCTTTCTGTGTGCGCAGGATTTTTAGAGTACAACAGCACTGTTAAGCGTGTAATAGTTTCAAATGGTATTGAAAACATTGCAAGGACGGCTTTTAGTAAGTGCTCTAGCTTGGAATATGTATATTTACCAGAAACGGTTAATGAATTTGTTTCAAACCAATACATAGGCTTTAAAGATTGTGTAAATCTAAAGGAAATTGTAGTCGACCCTGCAAACCCATATATGGTTTCTGTCGATGGAAATCTATATAACAAGGATATGAGCGTTATTATTCAATATGCGCCTGCTAACACCTTTGAGACCTTCACTCTACCTACAAGCGTTGTTACAATTGCAGAGAGTGCATTTTGCGAATCAAAGCTAGAAGGGATTATTCTCCACGATGGGCTAAAGGAAATTAAGCAATTTGCTTTCCAATATAGTAGCCTAAAGGAAATAACTATTCCTAAAAATTGTGAAATAGGACCTTCCGCCTTTGCATACAGCGACCTTGAAAGCGTAGTTATTGAGGACGGTATTGAAGGCTTTGGTTCTTCGGCGTTTTTCCTCTGTCAAAGGCTAAGGTCAGTAACACTTCCCTCAACCTTAAAGGTTATTCCTGAAACTGCATTTTCTCAGGCTACAAGCCTATATCAAATTGCTCTGCCACAAGGCATTGAAGTAATTAAATATGGAGCTTTTTATTATTCTGGTCTTACATCTATAACCCTCTCTTCAGCCCCTCAAATATTAGATTCAGCATTTGACGGCTGTTATAGACTATATCACATCAACAATTTAGGCTCTTTAGAGCTCACTAAAGAATCAACCGATTACGGCTCAATAGCCGAGCATGCTCTCTCAATTAGCACAGAGGTTGATAACACAAGAATAGAGCTTGTAGATGACTTCATATTCTACGTAGGAGATGAAAAATCTTACCTTACACATTATATCGGTAATGAAAAGAATTTAGTGTTGCCAAATGATTTTGACTCAAGTGCTTACGAAATAAGCCCTTACGCGTTTGTTGGAAGCTCTAATTTCAAATGGGTAACACTCACTACGATCACCGAGCCTTGGGTAAACGAGCTTGAATGCGTTGGAAAATACATTGAAAGCATTACTATTCCAAACACAATTACATATATTCCAGAGTATGTGTTTGAAGGATGGAATTCACTAAATACAATCCATTTCACAGGCACAGAGGAAGAATGGGAAAGCATTTCTATCGACAGCTTAGGAAATACAAAATTACTTAATTCAACAATTCTTTTTGAGCCAAACGAATAAAACAAAAATCCGGAAGCAAAGGCTTTCGGATTTTTTTATTTTAAGCTTTGAATTATATGAAAATATATTGAAATATTCGTTTGACTGTGCTACACTAATTATACTGAACTATGTTCAGATTTATAAACAAGCTTGCGACTTTTTTAAAACATCATTTAAAAAAATTATTTTGGAGGAAAACAAAAAATGAACAAAAGAAAAAGCTTACGCACAGCGCTTTGCGCTATTTTTCTAATTGCTTTTTGTGCAATTGGAATGCTTTGCTTATCAGGCTGTGGCGAATGTGAGGAGCACACCTTCCGCATCGAGCCAATTACCGCAACCTGTGAAGAGGGAGGATTGGTATTTAGATTCTGCGAGGTTTGTGGCTACAACGACGAGGTAGAATCCCCTGCCCTAGGACACGACTATTACGAATGGAAAATTCAAACAGAACCAACATGTCAACATGTTGGAAAACGAACACGTTATTGCCCACAGTGCCGGACTGAAGATGAAGAAGAAATTCCAATGCTTCCACACACACCAGAGAATTGGCGTGTAAAGACTAACCCAACCGAAACCGAGACAGGCGTTGCAGAAGGAGATTGCTCAGTATGTGGTCATCGTTGCACTGCTGATTTGCCTACCTTGAATGAAACGGACTATAAGGTTGATGTTATTGACTCAGAATCCAAAACATACACCTACACAATTGATAATTCCGAGGTTCAAGTATATGTTTCCAATTATGAATTCTTTGAGTATTACGGATATGAGGGAGGCACCGCATATAGAATTCGAGCAAAGAAGGAAATTACAACCGAAAAGCTTGTTCTTCCAAGCACATATAATGGCTACCCTGTAGTAACTATTATGGACGGTGGCTTTTTTGGCAGCAACATCAAGGAGGTTGTTATCCCTGAGGGAATTGAAATAATAGAACGCGATGCATTTGAGGGCTGCGAAAACCTTGAAAAGGTTACATTGCCAAGCACAATTAAATCGATTGGTAAAAGCATCATTTCATATGAAAGTGGTAGTTCTGCCTTCTCTCAAATCAAAGACATCTATTACAATGGCACTATAGAAAGCTGGTGCAACATTGAATTTGATAATTCTACAAATCCTATGGGTTCGATGAGTGAAGACGGAAATTTCTATATTTTAAATGAAAATAAAGAATATGACTTACTTACCGAAGTTACCATTCCAGATTCTATAACCGCTATTCCAAAGCAACAATTCTACAACCTTAAGTCATTAAAGAAGGTTAATTTACACAACAATGTTACCTCTATTGGTGTAGAAGCTTTCGCGTCAACCGGCTTGACAAGCATTGTAATTCCAAGCAGTGTTACTTCTATTGGCGATTTCGCATTTTATAATTCTGAGCTTGCCGAGGTTTCCTTACCAAACGGTATAAAGACTATTACCTATGGCATGTTCTCAAATTGTAAGAATTTAGAGAGCATTACAATTCCTTCAAGTGTTACTCATATAGATGCATCTGCATTCTACGAGTGTGAAAATCTTGCAACCGTTGAAATCAAAACAGACAGTCAGCTTGCTAAGATTTCCAAAAATGCATTTTATGGTTGCTATAAAATTACCAGTCTTGTTCTCCCTGCGACATTAGAATTTGTTGGAAGCTATGCAATCCCCGGTACTTGCGCAACAATGTACTATATGGGTAATGCAAATGCATTTGATTATATAGAAGGCAAGAATTTCCTTGAATTCTCAGATTCAACAATTTATTATTATTCTGAAGGTATCCCTACAGATGCTACAAACGAATACTGGTATGTTAACGATAACAACGAAATAGCTATTTGGGTTAAGGGTACATTTGCTGCTGGTAAGCAATTTGTATATTCTCACACAAAGACAACCGTTACAGACCAATATTGGGGAATGCTAAAGGCTGCAGAAGCACAAGGCATGCTTGAAATGCTCTTCCCATCATCTGAGCTTGGCGAAGAAATGGCAAAGAGACAAATTGAGATGATAACAAGTAGTCAAACTAAAGCCGAATATGAAGAAAAGCTATGTGAGTTTAGTAGCGAGACAGGTCAAAACTCCTCATATAAATTCGAAGACGGAAAGGTTACAGTTTCTATCAATGGTCAAGTAAATCTTCCTATGGATTACGTTGAGTTTGACAATGTAATTTACGTTTCAGGCAGACCACTTTGCTACATTGACACAGAAAACAACTGCATCTATGAGTTAAACGAAACAGAATACAACACCGTTTGGCATTATTACGAAATAGCTTCTAACGAGCAATAATTTAAAGCATAATAAACACCCACAATGCGACCAGCATTGTGGGTGTTTTCTTTATTAATAAAATTTCAAGTGAAAAGTGAAGAGGTAATAGTGAAGAAGTAAAAATCGACAAGCTTCTGTCGAAACTTGTCGATTTTTGGCCTGCCCGATAGGGTTTGAACCTATGACCTCAAGAGTCGGAGTCTTGCGCGCTATCCACTGTGCCACGGGCAGAAATATTAAAGACCTGCAAAAGCAAGTCTTTATAGAAATTTTACAAAATTTTTAAGGTAATCATCGCTTATATATTTTACGATATTTTCATATGGCTCACTAAAATTGCCACTCTCAATACGCATATTTATTCCGTCAAAAATATGCCAACGAATATTTGATAAAATTGACTTCTCTATCCAATATGAAAACTTGGTTTTAGGATTGCACGCCTCGAGCTTTTTCATTTTGATATAAAGCTCAACGCCATCTGAAACATCGTGCCAAAGGTCAACAAATGCACAGTCAAATCTTTCGCTTATCATTTGCTTTTTTGCATAAGTAAACGCATCGCTTTTTACAATTTTAATTTTTTCCTTGTGTGCAAATTGTGGCAAAATGTAATTTTCAAAGAGTCTAATAACGCTTGAATCACGCTCTACTATTGTAATGGAGCTTACCTCCGGCTTTTCGCTTATCATATAGGCAAAATAGCCAATTCCAAGTCCAAATACGCACACATCCCCCACCATTTTTTCAATGTGTGGCTTCATAGTTTCTATTTCATTTGGCTTTATAGCCATCCACTCAACCCCATCCTCAAACACGGTTGGGAACGAAAATTCTTCAGGGAAAAAGCCAATTTTTGGAATTTCTCTAAAGTTATCTAAAACATCAATATCGTCGTATATAAAGCCCTCATATGGTTGGTAGCTTTGGTAACCTAATTCCCACGTGCTAACCTTTTTATTTGGGATTTTTATATTTTTAAAATATGGATTGTTTCTATACTCCTCCAAGCTCAACATTTTAACCGATTTTTTAAAATATTCTTTTTCAAAAAGCTTGGCTTCGTCATCGTTTTCACTAAGCGCTGTGGAAAGAAAAAGGGCAAATGAGGACTCCTCTATTCCAGATACATCCCCGACAATTTCATCCATTATTTCCTTATTTACAAGGCAAGGAAACTCGTTCAAATATGCAGCAACAGCGCGAAAGAGTGCGAAATTTTCTTTTTTTATCTTTTTTAATTTTTCTAATTTTTCTCTATCTTTGTACATATTATTTTTCAAACGATGAAAGTGCTGCACCAATAACTGTGCTATACTGCGCTTTATCTGGAATTATAAAGTTCATATTGAACATTTGATTCAAGCCATCGAAAATCTCTTTAGCTTGTGAGATTTGTGTCAGGTTTCCTGTCAAAACAATGTCTTTAAGACCATATTGCTTTGCTGCAAAATATGAAATCATACCGATAGTTTCAAAAACCATATTGATAAGACCAAGGGCGAGGTCACCGTTAGTAGCAGTATCACTTATCTTACCAAAGTTAGCTGCTGTCATATGAGAGCTTAGTCCCATATCCTTTTTGGAAATGTCAGAAATTCTTAGGTCGATATTCTTTATATCTCCCGCCTTTGCCAGCTCGTCAATGCTTTCTATTTTAGTAAGCCCAAGAAACTTTGAAGAAAGACCAACAAGTGTTCCACCACCAACACCAGTACCACCAAGATACACGGGCGCTTTCCCTCTTTCTGCGTGAACAAGCGCTGTTCCTGTGCCTAAGCTAACAATAATAGCATCATCAAAGGATGAAAGGTAAAGTCCCCCAAGGCCGATGCTTTTAAACTCAGGTGTGTGGATGCACTCAAGACCATAAATCGGCTTTGAAATGTATGATGAGCCAACTCCTGTTATCATAACCTTTTCAATATCGTTAAGTCCAAGTCCATTTTCGTCAGTAAACTTACCAAATGCACCATAAACTGATGTGATTGGGTCATCTGCTGTTACAAACATAGGCTCTATAAGCTTTTTATTATGATCGAAGCCAACAATTTTTGTTGTGCTACCACCGATGTCAATTCCAATTACTACTCCCATAGTGACCTCCTTAATTTATACTTACACTTTATTTTATCATTAATTTATATAAAAATCAATATAAAATTAAAACTCGATAGCCAATTGACTATCGAGTTTGTTTTTAGTCTAATGCAATTTCGTGTCCAAGCTCGGCTGATTTATAGATAGCCTCAAGAATTTTAACCATATTTACGCCCTGCTCTGGGGTAAAGTCTGGCTCTGCCTTGCCTTCAATAACGTCAAGGAAATGGCGAATATTCATCTCGTGATGAGGTGGGCAATTATAGTCATCAACTGCCGGCTTTAATGTAACATTTGTGCCACATTCCTCAGTGAAAACCTCAAATTTTCTATCTATTCCAGACATACGAGAGCCTGACTTTTCGCCACGAAGCTCAACGAACATTTGGTCATATTCAATATTTGATGCCCAAGAAAATTCGATTTGCAAGCAAGCGCCATTATCAAAGCGAATAAATCCCATTGCCAAGTCCTCAACGTCTGTTTTTGCGTATGATGTATGAGGAAACTTTGAATAGGTTGAGCCGCTGACGGTAACAGGCTTTGGATTACCCATTAGGTACATAGCTAGGTCGATAATATGAACACCTAGGTCAATAAGCGGACCGCCACCAGATTGCTTTTTGTCGGTAAACCAGCCTCCCCAACCAGGGATGCCACGACGTCTAATCCAACCACAACGACCTGCGTAAATTTCGCCCATTTTATCTTCTGCGATATATTGCTTTAAAAACTTTGTTGTTGGACGATAGCGATTGTTTCTTATTACCATTAAGACCTTACCGCTTTTCTCTGCTGCCGCCTTCATTTTCTCGGCTTCCTCTACATTTATTGCATCTGGCTTTTCGCAGATAACGTGAAGTCCTTTATTTAAAGCATAGATAGCAACTATTGAGTGGAGATTATTAGGAGTACATATGTCAACAGCATCAAGCTCCTCGGCACCTATCATTTCTTGATAGTCGGTATAGAGCTTAGCCTCTGGGTATCTTTTACCTACTGCTTCAAGCTTATTTTTATCAATATCGCAAATTGCAACAATTTTAGCATTTTCAATTTTGTCATAGGCGCCCATATGAGGTCCTTGACAAATTTTTCCTGCGCCTACAATACCAATTTTAATCATTATTTCTCCTCTAATCTTGCAACCCAAGGGCATTCAAGTGGAATACGTGGGCAAACAGGAGCAGCCCATCTTACTGCATTTTTAATAATTGTTTGTACGGTTGGATTATAGAAGGTTGGGAATGTTTCGTGACCTGGTTGGAAATAAAACACCTTTCCGTTTTCTCTATGCCAGATACAGCCTGAACGGAACACCTCTCCACCATTGTACCAGCCGATAAGAAGAAGCTTATCAGGGTCAGGAATACCAAATGGCTCTGTATATGTTTCCTCAGCCTCTAGCTCAAAGAATCTACCCTCAACACCTGCCATAATTGGATGGTTGTGGTCTAGGATCCATACTCTTTCCTTGTCGTTGCTTTCACGCCAGCCAAGATTACAGGTTGTGCCCATCAAAAGCTTGAATGGCTTTGAGTGGTGTGCCGAGTGAAGGAATATAATTCCCATACCCGCGAGAACTGCATTTTTAACCTTCATAGCAATTTCATCAGGAACCTCACCGTGTCTAACGTGTCCCCACCAAATCATAACATCTGTATTGGCAAGTAGCTCATCGGTAATTCCAACGTTTTCAACAAGCTCACCGTTTTCGTCGTGCTGTGTAACGGTTGTAACATGAATATCATCTGTTCCAAGGAACTCGGCAAGTGCGCCATGGATTCCCTTTGGATATACCTTAGCAACATTTTCATCCTTTAACTCATGAAAATATTCATTCCAAATAGTAACTCTGATCATTTTAAATTCCTCTCTTGAGTGCATAATTGTAAGCCAAGCCTACAAGCAAAGTATACCATACACTTTTATATATTTCAAGCCTATTTGTCAATTTTATTGACAAGTTAACCTAAAAATGATATGATATATCTAGGAAATTCCAAAGGAGAAAAGAATGGTTAATTTAGGAAACGACTGGGACTTAGTTTTAGGAGAGGAATTCAAGAAGGATTACTACCTAAAAATTCGCGATTTTTTGAAGATTGAATACAAAACTCGCGTGATTTTTCCATCAATGTATGACATCTTCAATGCGCTCAAATACACCTCATATAAGGACACCAAGGTGGTTATTTTAGGACAAGACCCGTATCACGAGATTGGCCAAGCACACGGGCTTTCCTTCTCTGTAAAAAAGGGGATAAAAATCCCACCCTCACTAGTTAATATTTACAAGGAATTAAAATCTGATATAGGTATGCAAATACCTAATCACGGAGAGCTTACTTCTTGGGCTACGCAAGGTGTTTTACTGCTCAATGCGACATTAACAGTGCGTGAGGGACAAGCAAACAGCCATCAAAATATCGGCTGGTCAATTTTTACTGACGAGGTAATTAAAAAGCTAAATGAGAGGCAAGAGCCACTTGTGTTTATTCTTTGGGGTGGGAATGCTCGTTCGAAGAAAAAATATATTAAAAATTCTAACCATTTAGTCATAGAATCCGCACACCCCTCGCCACTTTCTGCCTATAATGGATTTTTCGGCTCTCGGCCTTTTTCACGCGCTAACGAATTTTTAAGGGCTAACAATCAGTCAGAAATAAACTGGAATAGTGTAAATGAATAATAAAAGCAGAGATATGGAATTTGCCATTTCTCTGCTTTATTTTGTTTTAATTCTACTGTTTATTGCCTTGGCGCACACATATGCCAAAAGCAAAAGAACGAGGTCCTTTATAATGTATGGCAATGACATTGTAAGCAGCGACATCCAAAGCGACACGCGGCTTACTAGCGAATACTGTAAAACACCAATCAAGTGGCACGCAAAAACGCCCAAAATGCCAAATGGTATTTTAAGCCTTGAAGAGCTTAACGAGCATAAGATAACTAGTGGGAAAAAGCCCCAAATAAAGCCACCTGTGTAGCTAAACAAGTGAAATAGTCCACCTTGAAAATTAGCAAAAACAGGAATTCCGATAGCGCCAATTACGACGTATATTAAAGCTGAAAGAAGTGATTTTTTGAATGGGAAAATGTAGCCAATTAAAGCAACAGAAAAAATCTGCAATGTTAGCGGCACAGAAAAGGCTGTTGGTATTGCAATTTGAGAGGAAACTGATAAAAAAGCAACCATTAAGGCAACATGGGTCAATGCTTTTACCTTTTGGTTTTTCATTTTACCACCTTTTGATCCTTGCTTCACCTGAGTAAAAGGCTTTCGTGCCGTTTTCTGTGTTTACTATGAGGTTACCATTTTCATCAATATCGACAGCTGTGCCTTGTGTGATATTGCCACCAACCTCTACCTCCACTTCCTTGCCGATAATATTTGATTTTTGTCTATATGTGCCCATATACGCTTTTTCACTTATTTGGTTATAATAGTCAAAAAAGGTATTAATAATTTCGGCTGCAAGTCTTGATTTATAGCCACAGGGTGCTTTGTTTTCAAAAATGGAAGTGGCTATATTCGAAATTTCCGTATCAAAGCCATTATCGGGTGGAGAGATATTGATGCCAATACCAATTACTGCATAATCAAGCATTCCACTTTCAAAGTTTAGCCCTGCTTCAGTTAAAATTCCCGATACCTTTTTATTTCCTATGTAAATATCATTTACCCATTTGATTTGTGTACGAGCCCCACTGGTTTTTTCTATGGCTTCTGCTACTGCAACAGCACCTAAAACTGTAATATTCAAGGATTCAACAGCTGGGATTTTTGGTCTTAATATTATTGTCATATAAAGACCATTTTCGCTATTGGAAATAAAGCTTCTGCCAAGCCTACCTCTGCCCTTTGTCTGCGATTTAACAATAACTACCGTCCCTTCACTCTCGCCTTTTATTGCCAAAGCCTTTGCTATGCTATTTGAAGATTCTTCCATATCATAAACAAGTATTTTCAATGGTGCTTTTAAGTAGTTATTTATACTTTGGCTTGAAAAAACATCTATTTTTTTATTTAGTATATAGCCCGAGCTAACATTTGACTTAATATCATAGCCCTCTTTTTTGAGCTTATTTATAACCTTCCAAATGCTATTCCTAGTAACACCTGTTAGCCCCGCAAGCTCCTCCCCTGATATGGTTTGACCTACATTGTTATTTAAAATCTCTACAACTCTTTCTCTTAACTCCATATTAACCTCATTGTCAACCATTCACTCGTAGTGGGTGACGTTGCAATTAAACAAAAACCGACACAAAGGTCGGTTTTTATTAATAATTATTTTGTTGTTGGAAACATATTAGCTTGAAGCTTTGCAATCTCATATGCATAGTTAACTGTAATGAATTCTGCAAATCCTTCTGTCCATAGAGCATGTTCCTTTTTAGTTACAGATTTTGATGAATCATAACCAATTTGGAATACTGCTGGATCGTTTTTAAACATATCAATAAGCATTGTAATCAATTCGCTAAAGTCGCCTCTTTCAATACTAGCATTGATAGAGTTGGCAATTGAATCAACTGTTCCCTTGAGTCCGAATATTCCTGCCTCGGTTGACTTAGCAGCAAGTGATTTAACAACTGATGTCATAGCAGCATTTCTGTCATCTGCTTCCTTTACATAGTTGTAAATTTTTGCAGCAGTGTTCAAGTTTTGTTCGTCATCTGTAAGTGATTGGTCATCAATCTTAATACCACCAACATCAAGTGAAGCTTGAACAAATGATTCAAGTGGCATATCAACATAGCCCTTGATTTCTACACCGAAGTTTTCTTGAACTGTTCTTGTAAGAAGTGCTGCACCACCGAATTCATATGCATCATAGATAGGAGCAACGCCAACAGTAGGAATCTCAACAAGCATTGCCTTATTGATTGCGAAATATGAAACCTTATCATTTGTTTTATCCATTGAGACAATCATAACGATTGAAACGCCAGCTGTGTCAGCATCTGTTTGCTCAGATGAAATAGTTACAACATAGTTGTAAACATTAGAATTGGATTTGATGCTTGAAACATTTGTTGTATGGTTCTTAGTTGCCGCAAGATATGCTGCTGCGAACTCAGGATTCTTCAATAGCTCCTCTGTTTTTTCGTGTAAATCGCCACTTGGCTCAACTGTTGCAACAGCATCTATATGTGTGTCACCAGTAGCAAACTTTCCAGCATATGTATCAACAAATGCGTTTAAAACAAGAAGTACACAAGCTATAACAGCAACAACTACTAAAACAGCAATTAAAAGCTTTTTATAAGGAAACTCGCTCTTTGGCTTTGTGCCTTCAGCCAAAACTGCTTTGTTTTCGATAACAGTATGTGCTGTCTTCTCTCTTCTGTCTGTGATTTTTCCCATTGTAATCCTCCTCGAAAGATCATATATTTATATGTACATTGTATAACAAAAAAATTAAGATGTCAACACTTTTTTGCGAAATTTACAATTAAAATATAAATTTGTACTATATTTTATATATATTGGTAAACTCGCGCAGGAAATATATTCCATCTATGTTTACCTTTATTTGCTTTCCATTCAAATACGAAAGCTCGTCGACTGCCTCGTTAAAGAGCAATTTATATGAGTATAATGCTTGGTGCTTATAGGTTTTGTCTCCTATTTTGTCAATTTTACCATATTTTCCATCGCCGAGCAACGGGTTTCCTATGGAAGCCATATGAGCTCTTATTTGGTGGGTTCTACCCGTTACAAGCTCAATTTCAAGCAAAGAAAGATTGCTTTTCGAATTATACGAGATGAGGTTATATTTGGTAATAATTTCCTTTGCGCCATTTATTGGCTTTTTTAACACCTTAACCATATTATTTTTGCTGTCTTTTATCAAAAAGTCGCATAGAGTGTCTGTTTTTTTAGGCGTCTTGCCGTGAACTGCACACAAATAATATTTTGAAATTTGATTGTTTTTTATTCTCCCATTCATAGCGCGTAAGGCTTGTGCATTTTTGGCAGCGATTACCATCCCACCAGTGTTTCTGTCAATTCTGTTACACAATGCCGGAGCAAACGAGTTTTCAGCTTCCGGTTTATATTCGCCCTTTTGATAAAGATATGCCTGAATATGATAAATAAGTGTACCACGCTCATTTGCGCTTCCATCTCCACTTACCTTTCCATCCCCATCGCCCGAATGGACAAGCACACCTGCAGGCTTATCACAAATCAAAAGATTTTCGTCCTCATAGACGATTTTTAGTTCAGGCTTAACAGTCGAAAACTCGCAAGTTGTGATTTTTTCGGCAAATAAATCCTCAGCTAAAAACATTTGGACAGTATCGCCTTCGCATAGCATTTGGTTTAGCTCCGCCCTTTTTCTATTTACTTTGATTTTTTTAGTTCGAATTGCTTTGTACATAAGCGAGGTTGGAATGCCCTTGACCGTTTTTTGAACAAACTTGTCTAAGCGCTGCCCCTTGTCGTTTGAGTTTATTATAAATTCTCTCATATACATCCTCAAATTTGATTTCAATACTTACATTATAAATGTAAATTAGCTCTTTTGCAAGTTTATTTTGATTTTTAGTTTACATAATTATAAAAATGTGATACAATATGCTTGATATTATTTCAAAGGAGGGTGTTTATATGGGATTAAGAGCTTCTATTTTGACCCTAGGATGTAGAGTCAATCAATACGAAAGCGATTATATTATGCAAGAGCTTTCAAGACATGGTGTTGAAATTGTCTCATTTAGTGAGAGCTGTGATATTTACATAATAAACACTTGCTCCGTTACTGCCGAGAGTGACAGAAAATCAAGACAGTTTATAAGGAAATGCGTAAAGAACAATCCCGATGCAGTTATAATAGTTACCGGTTGTTTTTCTCAAATCAATCAAAAAAAGGCAGCTGAAATTGATGGTGTTAGCTTGGTTGTCGGCAACAATGAAAAGTCAAAAATCGCATCCATTGCTTTAGACTTGGTTGCAAAAAAGAGCGTACCTGTGTGTGATTTTGACATATTCAATGGCAAATTTGACACAATGAAGGTCGGTGCACCAACCAAGAGAACTCGTGCATTTGTGAAGATTGAGGACGGGTGTGATTCCAAATGTGCTTACTGTATTATTCCTTATGCAAGAGGTAGCGTGCGCTCCAATCCGATGTCAAATGTAATTGACGAGGTTTCGCTAATCGCCTCCCAAGGCTGCTGCGAGGTAGTTTTAACAGGAATTGAAACTGCCGCTTACGGAAAGGATTTAAAGGACGGAACAAATCTAGCTTCACTTCTTTGCGAGGTTGATAAAATTGATGGCATTAAAAGGATTCGTCTTGGCTCACTTGACCCATTTAACATTAATAAAGAATTTATTGATAGCATCAAAGCTTTAAAGAAGGTAATGCCACACTTTCACATTTCAATGCAGAGTGGATGTACCAGAACCTTAAATGCTATGCGCAGAAGATATAATATCGACATAGCAAAGGAAAGACTTGATCATTTAAAGGCTAGCTTTGACAGTCTTATGCTCTCTGCCGACATTATCGTTGGCTTCCCTGATGAGCGTGACGAGGATTTTGAAGCTACATATGAGTTTTTAAAAGCTCAAAGGTTTTTACATTTACATATTTTTCCATATTCTAAGCGCGAGGGCACTCCAGCGGCAGCTATGCCTAATCAAGTGCCTGAAGAGGTAAAAAAGGCACGCTTACACAAGCTAGAATCTATGCAAAGAAAAATCAAAAAAGAGCTACTTAAGGAATTTTTAGAAAAGAATAGCACTGTCGAGGTGCTTTTCGAGTCCTTTGATGGCGAATATATATTAGGACACACGCCTAACTTTATTGAGGTTAAGGTTAAGAGTGAGGTTTCGCACGGTGGAGAGCTTTTAACTATTCATATTTTAGAAACCGACGGCGAGTATCTTTATGGAGAAATATAAAAAGAGTCCACGTTACGTGGACTCTTTTTTATTTTATTTGTCTGTTTTAGCGCTTTCTGAGATTGCATTAACAAGTCCTACAACGCCTTGGAGGTCGCTTGGAATGATAATCTTTGTAGCGTTGCCGTCTGATACCTTTTCAAAGGCTTCAAGCTTTTTGAGTAAGAGATAAGCCTCGTCTGGGTTTGCTTCATTGATAAGCTTAATTGATTCAGCTTGTGCTTGGTTGATTTTGAGAATCGACTCAGCCTCTGCCTCTGCTTGCTTAATCTTAGCTTCCTTCTCTGCCTCTGCGCGAAGGATTGCTGCTTGCTTTTCAGCCTCAGCTGCCAAAATCTGGCTAGCCTTTTTACCCTCTGCAACCAAGATGTTACTGGACTTTTCGCCCTCGGCACGAAGAATAGCCTCACGTCTTTCTCTCTCTGCCTTCATTTGCTTTTCCATAGCGTCTTGAATTTCTGCAGGTGGCTTAATGTTTTTAAGCTCTACTCTGTTAATTTTGATACCCCAAGGGTCTGTTGCCTCGTCAAGTATTGAGCGAATCTTGGCATTGATTGTATCTCTTGATGTCAAGGTATGGTCAAGCTCAAGGTCGCCTATGATGTTACGAAGAGTTGTAGCTGTAAGGTTTTCAATAGCTGCAATTGGGCTCTCAACACCATAAGCAAATAGCTTTGGATCAGTTATTTGGAAGAAAACAACTGTATCAATTTGCATTGTAACGTTATCCTTTGTAATAACAGGTTGAGGTGGGAAATCTGCCACCTGCTCCTTTAGAGAAACCTCTTTTGAAACTCTGTCAATTATAGGAATCAAGAAATGAAGTCCTGTTTCCCAAGTGCAACGATATGCACCAAGACGCTCAACAACGTAAGCCTTTGATTGTGGAACGATTTTAATGTTGATTGCAACAACAACTAAAACAACTACCACTACTCCGATTGGAATTAACCACCACATAATTTTATTCTCCTTTTCTTTCAACGATAGCTTTATTACCGCTGATTTCTTTAAATATTACAATTTCATCCTTTGAAATTTGTTCATTGTTAAGTGAGCGAGCGCTCCATACCAAGCCATTAATTTTTATAGCACCTAAGCCATTTATATTGTCAATATCCTCGGTAACAATCGCCTCGTGCCCTATAAAAAGCTCCAAATTTGTAGCTTGTTTCTCGTTTCTATGTTTCATTATTTTTTTAACTAATGGTCTTGTTGAGATAAGCAAAATCGCAGAAGCAACTAAGAAAATTACAGCCTGCCAAGGAAGTGATAAGTCACTAAAAACTACTGTTACTATTGTTGTAATCATAGCGGAAAGTGCAAACCACACACACACAAGATGAGTTGTTGCAAGCTCAAGTGCGACAAGCCCAATAGTTAAAGAAAGCCAAAACCATCCCATAACTTCTCCTTTAATTATACCGTAGACTTGTATACAATAGGTGTCGAAATATCTGCACATTCGCGATAAATTTGCATATTAGCGTCAAGAACAGTAGAAATTGAATATTTCTCCCAATCCACCTTCTGTCCTTGTGCCAAGTTTACCAATTGGACAAATCTCTCTTCGTCGCCTGCCTCGTATAGGCATTCGGGTGGAAGAATGTCGCTTTGACCCTTTATATTTGTAGCTACAACGGGCAAACCAGCATAAATAGCCTCAATAATATTAAATGGCAGTCCCTCAATGGTTGAGGCGCTAACATACAGGTCAGCGTTCTTTAGATATTTGCCAACATCCTTTGTAAAGCCGGTAATAAAAGCTCTATGTTCGAGCTTTTCTTTTTTTATAAATTTTTCAATTTTTTCTCTTTCACCACCATCGCCTACTAATGTAAGTGACATCTCTGGCAGCTTTTTCAAAGCCTTTACAAGAAAAATTTGATTTTTTCTCTTATTCAGTTCTCCTATGTAAACAAGATTTTTGGGTGGTGCCTCAGGCGCGGATTTTTCAACACTTTTTTTAGAAAAATCAACACCCATACCATCGATTTTATAAACCTTGCCAATACATAGCTTATTTTCGGTAGCTATATACCAGTCCTCATCGTTCATAACAACGATATGGTCTGTAACCTTTTTTGTATATTTTTCGCACATAAGATATATTTTGTTATGCAAGCCTGAAAAGCCCTTACCAAAAAGATATCCGTGCACTGTATTTACAACCACGGGACGTTTTTTTAAGCCTTTAATTGCAAATCTAACCCAAAAGGCAGCCAGTGTTGTATGTAAGTAGACGACATCAAATAAGCCCTCTTTAATTATTTTTTTAATCTTCGCCGACAAGCGCCAGTTCTTTAAAGAAAGTGAGCGCTTTTTAAAAGGAATATTATAATCCGCGCCCTCTCCACTAGCCATTATGTAAACTTCATGTCCTTCTTTTTTAAACTCGTCTATGTATGGTCGGTGAAAATTATTTATATGCACCATATTCGATGCGACAATAAGTATTTTCATTTTACGTATTTTTCGTTTCTATTAAACATTTTAAACGGAGTAATTAATATAATTTTCAAGTCACTATAAATTGTCCATTCTTCAATGTATTTTATATCAAGGTCAATTCTTCTCTCAATCGAGGTGTTGCCTCTATATCCATAGATTTGTGCAAGACCTGTAATGCCGGGCTTAACCTGATGCTTAACCTTATAAAGAGGTATCTTTTTCGAATACTCCTCAACAAACTTAGGAAGCTCCGGTCTTGGTCCAACAATAGACATTGAGCCAAAAAGAACATTGAAAAGCTGAGGCAATTCATCTATTCCAGTCTTTCTCAAAAATGTGCCAAATCTAGTTTTTCTTTTATCATCATTTGTAGTCCAAGCAGTGTCAGACATTTCGTTGACACGCATTGAACGGAATTTATACATAGTAAATTCCTCATTGTTTTTACCGACTCTTTTTTGCTTGAAAATCACAGGCCCCTTTGAGGAGAGTCTAACGCCTATAAATGCAAAAGCCATAATTGGCGAGGTTAGAATTATCATAATCAAGGAAGCGATAATATCAAGCACCCTTTTCATTGCTGCATTTACTGTATTGTCCAATGGAATTGCACGGGTATTTACTATTGGCAAATTGCCAATCATATCAACCTGACACTTGGATTTAAAGTATTTATATAGGTTTGGAATTATTACGGTTCTTGTACCATTATTATCGCAAACATCTATAATCTGTTGTAAAAAATGCATTTCCTTTGAATCAAGAGCAACTACCACCTCGTGCGGAGAATGCTCCTTTATAATCTTATCAAGCTGAGAATATGTTCCTAGCTTATTCTTTACCTTTGATTTTGGTCCTGCAACATAGCCGATTACGTTGAAGCCATAGTGCTTATTATCTGCAATTTGTCTTTCGTATTCAGAGCCTGCCTCACTTGAACCAACGATAATAACCTTTTTTTCTCTGATTTTTGAGATTCTTAGATAGTGTATAAATTTAGTTGTGATAATCTTTTTACAAATAACTGCTACATAAGAAATCGACGATGCTATGAGTGCAACAAAGTAATAATCCTTTAAAGGAATAAATATAGCGCACACAATAAAAGCAGTAGCGAAAATAAGAATTTGAGCAAATGTAATTTTTAATAATTTAACATGCAGTCTTGTAAAAACCGTTGAAGAATATAGGTCAAAAACAAAGTAAACTGCTACTGTAAGAAGTGCAATGCCTGTTGAAATAGCAACAGCTGTACCACCAATATGCTCAATTTCCTTTGAAAATGACTTCACTATTACAAAGGCGGTAAAAATAGAAGCAAGGTTGATTAAGAAATCGAAAAAGGCACTTGAAAAATGCGCTAAAATTTTTTCTTTCTGTCCCATTTTATCCTCCTTTTATAAATTACTAATTAATATTTAACTCTTCTCACGACAGTATTTAATATATTGGTCACACACCTCATTAACATCGCCATATGCCTTAACCTCGGAATTCTCTATCCAAACAGCTTTTTGGCAAAGCGATTTTACTTGAGCCATATTGTGAGATACAATAACAAATGTAACGCCCTTATCACGAAGCTCCTTAACCTTACGCGCACATTTATTTCTAAAGTTTTCATCTCCAACAGAAAGAATTTCATCAACTAGCAAAATGTCAGGATTAACATCTATTGCGATAGCAAAGCCGAGCCTTGCCACCATTCCTGATGAGAAATTCTTAATTGGAATATGCATATAATCCTCGAGCTCTGCAAACTCAACGATTTCTTCATATTTTTTTGCAATTTCTTTTCTTGAATAACCTAAAATTGCGCCATTCAAGTATACGTTTTCCTTCGCGCTAGACTCATAGTCAAAGCCTGCACCGAGGTTGAGAAGTGGGGCAACCTTTCCAGTTACCTTAACTGTACCCTTTGTTGGCTTATATATGTCGGCAATGAGCTTTAGGATTGTACTTTTACCAGCACCATTGTGACCAATAAGTGCGATTGATTCGCCCTTTTTAACCTTAAATGAAACATCCTTAAGGATACGAACCGTCTTTTTATCTGATTTACCCTTAATGAATTTTATGAAGAATTCCTTTAAATTATCTATTTTTTCATCACGAGTATAAAAGTCAAGAGAAACGTTATCAACCTCAATGATATATTCCTCATTATCTCCTACATTTTCCCCGTCCTTTAATGAGATTTCTTCATTTTGAAGGTCTTCCTTCTTTATATCTTCCAATCTTTCTAAGTTTTGATTTGTTTGTTCCATCTTAACCACCTATTAAATGTTATAAATGAAATTCTTTCTGGTAAGTGAGAATACTAGTGTTCCTATTCCAGCAAAAGCTAAGCCTATCAGGTAAAGAACACCAAGTCTGGGGAAGCCAAGATAACTCATTGACCAACCATCTACTGCTGCTCTATACGTCACCTCTCTAAAGTACTCAACAAAGTGGTACATTGGGTTTGCTTTAATAACAAAATTGAGTAGCATATGATAAAACTTCCATTGGTTATGGTCAGCAGGTAGCATTCTTTCCTTTTTCCAGAACAAAGGTGTTAGATATGTCCAAAGAGTTAAGAATACATTATAAAAGTGTTGTACATCTCTAAAGAACACGTATAACGATGCCAAAATTAATGAAAGACCATAGCTAAACAAGAATAATGCAGGAAGCATTAGTAATGCAAGCAACAAATTAAAGCTAAATGCGTTTTGACCATTTGCAACAGATGTAACCACCATAACTCCAAACAAAGCAATGCTTGAGAACACAAAGTTAACAACAGCACCTATGTTGCATGAAACAGGGAAAACAAATTGAGATATTTTATTTTTAGTTAAAAGTCCTCTATTGTTAACAATAGAAGGGAGTGATTGAGTTGTTGCAGCCCTCATAAACGAGAATATTATGTTACCGCAAAGAATATATAGCGCGTACCATTTATCATCATTGCCGAAGAAGTTACTAAACACGAACCACATAACAAGCATATTTAAAAGCGGATTAAGAACAGTCCACAAAGCACCGATAATGGAATTACGGTACTGAACCTTAATATTTTTCTTGACAAGCTCACGAACGATATTAGCATTCATCTTGAAGCTGGTTTTCTTTTTCTTAGTGTATGCCTTGAGCTTGGTGTTGAGAATTTCCATTGTATTGTTCATCAAATTGCTCCTTTAAATAAACTAAAAATATTATATCATATTATATAAAAGATGTCAAGATTTTGAATGAATTTGCAAAAATGTGTCGATTGATGAAAATTTTGAGAATTATTTTATACTAGAAACAACCTCTGAATACATATAGAGTGAGCCAAGGCAAACTATCGCTTTTTTATGCTTTTTTGCATCAAAAATCGCACACTCCACCGCGTTTTTCACTGTTTCGTAATGTGTTGAATGTACACCTAAGGACTTAAATACCTCACTATATTTTTTAGCATCAAGTGCTCTTTTGTTATCAGGAGTTATACAATAAACGCTTTCTGCTACTTGAGAAATTTCTCTCGCTATAAACTCATAGTCCTTGTCTGCCATTACACCGGTTAAAACATAGACTCTCTCGTTTCCAAAATATTTTTTAACGCTTTCAATTGATGCGACAACCCCCTCGGGATTGTGTGCACCGTCAAAAATTACCAACGGATCATTTAGTATACGCTCAAATCTTGCATGCCATATGGATTTTTCAAGGCCTATACGAACCGCATTTTCCGAAATTTTTAGCCCGTTTTCATTCAAGATATCAACACTTGCAAGAACATTTGCACAGTTTAACGGTTGATATGCGCCTAAAAGATGTATTACTATATCATTGTATTTTTGATAGTCTAAAATTGTGTGTTCAAGTGTCATTTCTTTTATAAATATTTCGTCGTGATTTGAAAAATACAGCTTGGAGTGTCTGTTTTTCGCAATTTTTACAATTTCAGCTTTAGCATTTTCGTCCCTTCCACACCAAAGAACAGGGACATTATTTTTGATTATTCCAGCCTTTTCTCTTGCAATTTCAGGCACTGTGTTTCCTAAAATAGAGGTGTGATCAAGAGAAATCCCAGTAATAACTGATAGGACTGGTGTTTTAATTATATTAGTTGAGTCGAGTCTACCACCCAGCCCACACTCAAGCACCACATAATCACAATTATTATTGGCAAAATACTCAAAAGCAATCGCTGTAACCAGCTCAAATTCTGTTGGCTTATCAGTCATTTTGTCAGCTATCAGCTTTACCCTTTCGGTAATTCCAACCAACTCATCATTAGAGATAGGCTCTCCATTTATCGCCATTCTTTCATTAAAATACGTTATGTAAGGCGAGGTATAAAGTCCAACCTTATATCCCGCCTCTTTAAGTATGCTTGAAAGCATTGAGGAAAACGAGCCTTTTCCATTCGTGCCTGCAACATGTATAAATTTTAGTTTATCTTGTGGATTGCCAAGTGATGCACAAAGCTCCTCTGTCCTTTCCAGCCCTGGCTTACAAAAGGTCCAGTTAACTGAATGAATATATTCAAGTGCTTCATTATATTTCATTATCGTTGCCTCTTTTTACATTCAAAAGTTTATTGCGAAGTGATTTGTTTTTCAAAAGCAATGAAATTATGCCAATTTCGATAGCCGCAGTAATCACATATATGCCCAGCCGTATAAAGAACAATGTCATAAAGCCCATATCATAGTTTGATAAATAAAAGCTTGATATTCCTAGCGTTTTTATCAAAATTGAACCAAAGAAATGTGCTGTATATACTGCAATTATCAGCTTCCAAGCCCACTTTTTTGATAGTGTCCTTTGCCGACATATTATGCCACAAATAACGCCAAGTGCAATCGCGCCCAAGGTAACTATTGGGTTAATTTCATAGCCAACAATAACACAGCCTAAAATATCGGCAACAAGTGCAACAACTCCGCCCGCCACAGGCCCAAGAGCAATAGCTGTCAATAGTATTGGTAAATTCTCCAAGCTTATTCTAAACATTACTGTAATATTGATAGCGAGAAGCTTACCTAGTATGATTGACAAAGCAATCATTACAGCCATAAAAGCTATTCCTTTGGTTGAGAAAACCACCTTATTTTTTTTGTTTTTTTGCATAAAAAAAGCACCTCCTTAAAATAAGAAAGTACAGATTTAGCATCGGGTATTTAGCCAAAAATTTGACCACAGCGGGATGCAATATGCGAACCGCAACAAAGGTTTTCGTTTTAAAGGCAACTCCCCGTCCCCTAAACACTTAACGCTCGCACATTTACTCTGTAAATTCTGTGTTTTAACACATTTTTATCTTAACATAATATATATTGTATTTCAAGTACTTTCGACAAATATTTTATTCTTTTATTTTCAAAAAATTATTGACAAAAAAGGTTATTTAATGTATAATACGTCTGTAATTTGAGAATAGTTCTCAATTTGAGAATAAAATTGAAAAAGGATTTATATGAAGGAATTTTTAAATGCTTTGGCAACAGTTTTTGGCGAGCCGATTATTGACACACTGAAAATTCTGCCTCTTCTGTTTTTAGCTTATCTATTTATGGAGCTGCTAGAGAAAAAGGCTTCCAAGAAAATGGAACGAGCACTTGGTAAAATTGGCAAAGCCGGCCCTTTGGTTGGCTCGCTTCTCGGCTGTGTTCCACAATGTGGATTTTCTGGCGCCAGTGCAAACCTATACGCAGCAGGAATTATTACTGAGGGAACATTGATTGCAGTATTCCTTGCAACATCTGATGAGGCACTTGTGCTTCTCTTCTCTTCAATGTCCTCATTCGACGTTATTGGAAAGCTTATTTTGGCAAAGCTAATAATTGGCGTTTTAGCTGGATTTTTAATTGATTTTATAAATAAGAAAAGAAATGTACAAAAGGTTTATGTCGATATGTGCCGTGATTGTGGCTGTGACGAGGAGGATGGCATTTTCAAGCCTGCTCTTAAGCACACATTAAAGGTTGGCATTTTTGTATTTATCGTAAACCTTGTGCTCTTCAACATCGCTTCCATTTTAGGAGAGGATTTTATTCATTCCATTCTTCTCAGCGGAAGCTTCTTCCAACCATTTATCACATCTTTAGTGGGGCTCATCCCTAACTGTGCCGTTTCTGCCACCATAACCGAGCTATACTGCGAGGGTGCTCTTTCCTTTGGCTCGGCAGTTGCAGGTCTTTGCTCGGGCGCTGGTGTTGGTTTGGCTATTCTCTTTAAATCAAACCCAGTTAAAAAGGAAAACCTGCGTATTGTTATTTGGCTTTACGCAATTGCCGTTATATCTGGCATTGTACTAAATCTTTTGGGAATATAAGAAAAAAGCTCAACTACTGTTGAGCTTTTTGTTTTTCCTCTAATTTCATTAAATTGACTGAAAAAATTGAAACAACTACAAAAGATATTGCAGAAATGATAAATAGCATATATGAGCCTGAGTAGATTTGTAGTGCTGACATAATCGCCGATGAGAAGCCTAAAACAAATGAAAGCAAAATTGGAATATGCTTAATTGTTTTGTTTGACATACCAACTATTGCTATTATGACACCTGCAATTTGAGCTATTGCAAGGAACAGAATAAACAAGCCTGTTAGTGTATATATATCACTGTATATAAACTCAAAAATATTCAAATAATAAGCACTGGTTGTAGTTGCGCCAGAAACTCCCAAACGTATTTCGTCAACTCTCAAGACAGGAAAAAGGAGAGAAACAGGCACAGCTAAATGTGCAAGCATAATGATTAAATAATATTTTTTGTGCATTTCTCCTCCTCAAATTCTTATTTATTGTATTTTATCACGAACTAATATATATGTCAATATATACTAATTAAAATAACTATTGACTTTTTTAAAAACGAGTGATATAATTTATAAAAAGCGATGACAAAGACAGTAGCAAATTCCTAAGTTTTCAGAGATATGGCGGTTGGTGTGAGCCATAACAAGGGGGTTTGTGAACACCACTTTTGAGCTGCGGGCGTTAAAAAGCCTTGCCGTATTCCTGCGTTAAAGGGTAATTGAGTTAAATTTAAGGTGGAACCGTGCTATGCACCCTTAATGTCCTGTGGGCATTAGGGATTTTTTTATTTAATGCCCATACACATTAAATACTTTAAAAAGGAGTATAGTTTTATGAAAATTATGCAAAACACAGGTGTAGCTTGTGAGATTGACAACAAAGAGGAAGAGCTACACATCATTAGGCACACAGCCGCACACATTATGGCGCAAGCTATCAAGCGTCTTTATCCTGAGGCAATTTTTGCTTATGGCCCTGCGACTGAAAAGGGCTTCTACTATGACGTTGACTTAGGTGACAAAAAGCTAAACGATAGCGACCTCGAAGCAATTGAGAAGGAAATGAAAAAGATAACCAAGGAAAACCTTCCAATAAAGGCTTATTCTCTCCCACGTGAGGAGGCAATTAAGCTTATGGAGAAGCGTGGCGAAAAGTATAAGGTTGAGCATATTGCTGACCTTGACGAAAATGCTACAATAACATTCTTCCAACAAGGCGACTACATTGATATGTGTGTAGGTCCTCACCTTTGCTATACAAAGGCCTTAAAGGCATTCAAGGTTACAAAGATTTCAGGCGCTTACTGGAAAAATGATAAAAATAACAAAATGCTCACTCGTGTGAATGGTACTGCCTTCCACACAAGCGAGGAGCTTGATGAATACCTAAAGATGGTTGAAGAAGCAGAAAAACGCGACCACAATAAAATTGGACGCGACCTTGAATTCTTTACAACCGTTGATTCAATAGGTCAAGGCTTACCAATCCTTTTACCAAAAGGCTCTCGTGTTATTCAGCTCCTACAAAGATGGGTTGAGGACACTGAGCAAAAGCGTGGATATCTCTTAACAAAGACACCACTTATGGCTAAGCGTGAGCTATATAAAATTTCAGGTCACTGGGACCACTACCTTGATGGTATGTTTGTTCTTGGTGATCCTGATGATTACACAAAGGAATGCTTTGCACTTCGTCCTATGACTTGCCCATTCCAGTATCAAGTATTCTTAAACAAGAAACGCTCATACAGAGACCTTCCTATGCGCTTAGGCGAGACCTCTACTCTCTTTAGAAATGAGGACAGTGGTGAAATGCATGGTCTTATTCGTGTTCGCCAATTCACTATTTCTGAAGGACACTTAATCCTCCGTCCTGACCAGCTAGCAGAGGAATTCAAGGGCTGTCTTGAGCTTGCTAAATATTGTCTTGAAACCATTGGTCTTTGGGAAGACTGCACATTCCGTTTCTCACAATGGGATCCAAACCGTACAGACAAGTACGAGGGCACTGCCGAGCAGTGGAACGAGGCTCAAGAGATTATGGGCAAGCTACTTGACGAAATCGGTCTTGAATACGAAATTGGCGTTGACGAGGCTGCATTCTATGGTCCTAAGCTAGACATTCAATGCAAGAATGTATTTGGCAAGGAGGACACAATTGTTACAATCCAAATAGATATGCTTCTTGCTAAGAAGTTCGGTATGGAATATGTAGATTCCAATAACCAAATGGCTACCCCATATATCATTCACCGTACATCAATGGGCTGTTATGAAAGAACTCTTGCATTAATTCTTGAAAAGTATGCTGGCGCTCTCCCACTATGGCTATCACCAACTCAAGCGACTATCGTTCCTATCAACTCTGAATTTGATGAATACGCAAAGGATATTCAGGCAAAAATGCTTGAAAAGGGCATTCGCGTAACAGTTGATACAAGAAACGAGACAATGGGCAAGCGCATTCGTGAGGCTCAGCTTGAAAAAATCAACTATGTTTTAGTTGTTGGTGCAAACGAAAAGGAATCAAATACTGTTTCACTTCGTGCACGTGGTGGAATTAACCTCGGCGTTATGTCAATTGATGAAATGATTGAAAAATTAACAAAGGAAATTGAAGATAAGGTTAGATAATCTTATAGGAGGATTTATGGCAATAGATAAATCTGCTCTCTTTAAAATCGGATATGGTCTTTACGCTGTTACTTGTAGTGATGGCGTAAAGGACAACGCACTAATTGTCAACACTGTTTCTCAAATTACAGACACTCCCCTGCGCATTTCCGTCACAATCAACAAAGCAAACTACTCGCACGACATAATAAAAGCAACTGGCAAAATGAATGTTTGTTGTCTTTCCGAGTCTACTCCCTTTGAGGTGTTTGAGCGACTAGGATTTCATTCTGGCAAGGATACTGACAAGCTAAAGGACTTACACACATGGAATGGCGCAAACGGACTCCCTTTAATTTCTTGCGAATATATGAACGCATTTATGTCTTTAAATGTAGTTGACACAGTTGATTTCGGCACCCACACAATGTTTGTGTGCGAGGTAACAGAATCAATGACCTGTACAGATGATCCATCAATGACATATGCATACTATCACGCAAATGTAAAGCCAAAGCCACAAGCGAAGAAAAAAGGCTATGTTTGCAAGATTTGTGGATATGTACACGAGGGGGAAACCTTGCCACCTGATTTTGTTTGTCCTTGGTGCAAGCATGGTGCTGATTTCTTCGAAGAAATAAAATAAAACAAAAAGCGTTGCAATGCAACGCTTTTTATCATTCTTTTTGTTGTTTTCCAACTATTGCCTCAAGCTCCTTCGATGTTTCTCTTTCATCAGCGGTTGAATATTGAACATGCAAAACATCGCCTACGTGAAGCTCCTTACCACCGTGCTCGTCCACCTCTGTATTTTGGTTTTTTGCTTTCTTTACAGAAAGGACAAAGAGGTTTGCCGGCCAGAAAATATCACGGATTTGCTTGCCGCTCGCAAAAGAGCCTGCTTGTACTGTAACATACTTATTTACAACCTTGAATTCCTTTGCGTGGTTAAGCTCCTCTACTCTTGTTTCCATTGCGCTATCATTTATTGACGTTGATACAAACAATTCACAAACGAAGTATGCAATCAGTGAAACCATAATAACAGCAATAATATTTTCGTAGCAGGAGAGTGCCTCAATTGCAAAGATTATTGCAGTTAGTGGCATCTTCATAAGTCCCGAAAGGCAGGCAACTATTCCTAAAATCAAAATTACTATATACAAGCTTTCATTCATTCCAAGTGAAATAGCGATTTTTCCAACAATGGCTGAAACCGTTGCACCAAGAGCTAAGGATGGAATAAACATACCGCCAGTTATACCATTTGCATTTGCGCTAATCGTCAAGGTTGAACGGACAAAAAGTATAAATATTAAAAGTAAAATTGTGAAATTGTTGTTCGGGCTAAATAGGTCTATGATTAAATCGTGTCCTGTGGAAATTGCAGAAAATGAATAAACGCCTACGCACAAGGTTAGTGCTAAAATAAGAAATATTTTAAACTGGCTTGGTACTCTTATAACCTTTGAGAAAAGATGCTTTAAGAATTGATAATATCTTAGTATCAAGGCTCCAAAAACTCCAACAACTATGCCAACAACCAAAGGAATCCAAAGCTCCTTGATTGACAGCTTAGGCAATGAAATTTCGCCAAAAAGACTTGTTGAAACCCCGAAAAACGATGAAAATATATGAGATGATATGTTAGCAAAAAGAACGGACGAGGATGCCACTATCATAATCATTGGGGAAATTCTTTGATGTGCTTCCTCTATAGCAAATAATATACCCGAAATTGGTGCGCCGGTTGCCACAGAAAAACCTGCACAAGCGCCACCGGTCATTGAATATCTGTCCCATGCGCCATGAGTTTTTGCAAATAACCTCACACTACCACGTCCAAGCGATGTGCCCATTTGAACAGATGGACCTTCATTACCAAGTGGAACACCAACAAGGAATGTAAAGAGCGACAAAGCAAAGACACCAACAAAGCTTCTTAACCATTTAAAGGTAATTATTCCACGCAAAATTCCAACAGAGGTCGGAATGCCACCACCCTTAAGGTTTGGCAAATATTGATATATGCGTGCCAAAGCAAAGCTAGCACCTAAAAGGACTAACAAAACAAGGGGTAAAAAATATAGATGTTCTCTCAAAAACTCGTACCCTGTGTGCGAAAAATGGATAATGTGGTGTGCTAAATATTTAAATAGTGTAACAAAAAATGAGGTAAGTGTACCAGTTATAAATCCAAAAATTATCGCCGGCATAATAAGATTTATTATGTAGGTTTTATACTGGCTAATTTTAGACTGAAACATACCTTTTACCTCCTTTTTCGATATATGATTATTTTATCATATCTTAGACATAAAATCAATAAGAGCCACAATAATTTGTGGCTCTTTTCTATTTAATTTTCGCTATAAATAACAGTTACGTCCTTATGAAGCTGCAAAATTGATGCTGGAACAAACGGTGTGATTGGACCAAAAAATGCTTTTTCGATTATGTCCTTTTTATTTTTACCATTAGCGATTAAAAGCACCTTTTTAGCTTGCATAATTGAATACATACCCATTGTGATTGCTTCCTTTGGCACGTCGTCCTTTGAAGCAAAGAAACGAGAGTTGGCCTCAATTGTTGACTCATCGAGCTTTACAACGTGTGTTTCCTTAGTGAAAAATTCGTCAGGCTCATTAAATCCAATATGGCCATCAAGTCCGATGCCGAGGAGTTGAATATCAATTCCGCCGAATTCCTCAATCATTTTGTCATAATTTTCGCCCTCTTTTGCTAGATCACTAGCGCATCCGTTTGGTACATAGGTATTTTCTATGTTGATATTGATGTGTTTAAAGAGGTTTTTATTCATAAAATAACGGTAGCTTTGGTCGTTTGTACCATCTAGCCCAACGTACTCGTCGAGATTTACTGATGTAACATTCTTAAAATCAAGCTCGCCTGCGTTGTATTTTTCAATTAAGCGAGCATATGTGCCCAAGGGTGAAGAGCCTGTTGCAAGCCCTAACACTGCATTATTTTTTTCCTTTACCACATCAGCAATAATGCTTGATGCCATATTACTTAGTTTTTCATAGCTATCTACTTTTATAAAGTTCATTTTTGCCCCCTATTTATTAAAAGCTTACCTTATAATTATATACCAAATGCAATATTTTGTCAACGAATATCAAAGAGTTGCTTTGCACTTTCTAAAACAAAATCAGGCTTGATATCAGATTTTTCAAGGATTTCGTATGTAGTTTCGCCACTCATAACAAGCGCTGTTACAGTGCCTGCATTAACGCCACTTCTAATATCAGTATAAATGCGGTCACCAACTACTATAGTTTCCTCTTTTGTGTAACCTGTATGCTCCATAGCTAAAATCGGCATAAGTGGTTCTGGTTTTCCAATAACAACTGGACGTCTACCCGAAACATTATATAGCATATCGCACACACTACCACAGTCAGGAACTGAACCAAACTCGGTCGGGCACACATAATCAGGGTTAGTTGCAATATATGGAATTTCTTTTCTTAAAAGCAATAATTTAGACACGTCCTCAAGCTTTTTAAAGGTTAACTCAGTGTCAAAGCCCATTACAATCACATCAACCTCGTCGAGATTTTCTGTAATTTTGTAACCATTTGCTACCAGCTCATCCTTCAAGGATTTTGTACCACAAACATAAAGAGTCTTACCATTGTGATACTTGTTAAGATAGTATGCAGTCGCTTGAGATGATGTGATAAAATCATCATATTCCGCCTTAATTCCCAACTTTTCTAGCTTTTTTATGTAATCCTGAACGCTTTTTGACGAGTTGTTCGTCATAAACATATATTTTCCACCAGAGATTTTAATCCTTCTAAGAAGCTCCTCTGTAAAATCAAAAAGCCTATCACCTAAATATAGAGTTCCATCCATATCAAAAAGGTATAGCTTAATGTTAGCTAATTTGTCCATAAATTTCCCCGTATTAATGCTTAATTATAGGATGCCATTCAAAAGAGTGACAGGTGCTCAACCAGTTGCAATTAAGATTGTAAAAACCCTTCATATTCATACACTTCCCAGTCGCGTGCGAGTCATCAATCATTGCCCAACCGCGAAAGCTGTCAAAAGTTCTTGGTCCTGCCCACCAAACACAGTTTACACATTGCTTGTAATGTGGATCTGCCATTCTTGCCATAATATCACCTCATATAATGTTTTTTCTTATTATATCATATATATTAGGATTTTACAATAGTGGTTGCGTATATAATCGACCATACGACGGCTAGGGGTTCCCCAAAACGAAGCATGAGTTTAGGGGATTCTCGTGTAGTGGCTGCGAAGCAGGAAGGAGCGACAACCTGATTAACAGTCAGGTATGCACTACTTCCTAAAACATAGTCGTTTCGCGTCGTTCGACCGGCTCTCTCCTAAAACTCCTTGTTTTAGTTACCTCCCGTCGCAAAACAATACTCAATTGTTTTGCTCGGTCGTCTACCAACTTCGCTTAGC
>JAZPYB010000011.1:0-64814 GCA_045543955.1 Eubacteriales bacterium | reverse complement strand
GAGGTGTAAGTACAGTAATGTATTCAGCTGACCGATACTAATAGACCGGAAGCTTGAACTACTTTTTACGGTTCAATCATTCAAGACAATCGTTGAGTTTTCATTAATTCTTCTCTTTGTTCGGTTTTTAATGAGCATTTTAAATAATTAAGCACACCAAAAGGTGTGCTTTTTTGTTTTCTAGCTTTTTCAAAAATGTAAATAATACTTGACATTTTAGATTTCATAGTATATAATAAAAATGTAAAGTAAACTTGACAAAATTCATTCCGGAGAAATTAAGTTAAGCTTGCTTACCCAAAAAAGATTTAAACGCGCGTAAATCTTTTGCGGTAATACATTTTTAGGAGTATATTATGGAAAGAGAAGAAATTTTAAAGAAGGCACAAGGGAATAAAGACAAAATTGGCGAGATGGAACGCAAAAAGGTATCAAAATCCAACTGGATAGCTGTTATTGCTACAGGAATCCTTGCAGTAATTTTTATGTTTGGCGAGGGATTTAATGGTCATAGGACAGCTGTGTATGCTTTGGCTGCTGTTTGCTTTACTTGGGCAAGCGTGTTTTATTTCTGTCAATATTTCGTTGCTAAAAGACCGTGGCAGGTGCTTATAGGTGCTACATTAGAGGCAATAGGTGCAATTACTATGATAACACTTTATATTTTGTTTAGCGTAGGTGTTTTATAATGGACAACGAGCTTATTTTAAAAAATAATTTGCAAAAGCTAAGAAAAGAGAAAAAGCTATCTCAAGACGAGCTTGCAAAGATGGTTGGAACAACCCGTCAAACAATACTTTCAATTGAGAAGGGAATATTTAACCCATCAGCAAAATTGGCACTATTAATCTCTATTGCACTTGATGTGAAATTTGAAGACATATTTTATTTCTGAAATAAGATGCTAAAGCAATAAGGAGGTTGTACTATGAACATTATTACTATTGATAATGTCTGCAAAAGCTATAAATCAAAAAAAGCACTTGATAATGTTTGTTTGCAAATTGAACAAGGCGAGTTGTTTGGACTTTTAGGTGTCAATGGTGCTGGGAAAACGACTTTAATAAAAATTTTGTGTGGGCTTACCCGAAAAACTAGTGGAAGCGTAATGATTAATGGCTATAATTTAGATAAAGATATTGATAAAATTAAAGAAATAATAGATATTTCTCCACAAGAAACAGCAATAGCCAACAATTTAACAGTAAAGGAAAACTTGGAATTTTTTGCACACATTTATAACAAAAATGCTACAGATATCACAAATGAAATCGTAGAAGATTTAAATTTGGGTGAGGTTTTAAATCAAAGGGCGAAAACACTATCTGGTGGCTATAAAAGAAGACTATCTATAGGAATAGCCTTGATTTCGCAGCCGAAAATTTTATTTCTTGATGAACCAACATTAGGCTTGGATGTTTTTTCAAGACGTGAGCTTTGGCAAATTATAAAAAAGCTAAAAAAGAAGACAACTATAATTCTCACATCCCATTATTTAGAGGAAATAGAGCATTTATGTGATAAGGTCGCAATATTATCTAATGGAAAAATAATGAGGGTTGGTACTATTGAAGAAATAAAGCAAGTAACAAATAAAGATTCATTTGAAGAAGCATTTATTAAGCTGCTGGAGGATGAAAATGAGTAAAACTTTGAATTTTTGTAAGAGAAATTTGAAAGAAATTTTAAGAGACCCTATAATTTATATTTTTTGCTTAATATTTCCGCTTATAATGCTTATATTGTTTCAAATCATAAATAAATATACTGGTGGCAACACCCTTATGTTTGAGTTATCCTCTTTATTACCTGCGATAATAATGTTTTCATATACCTTTGTAATGCTTACTATGGCACTTATTGTTTCAAAGGACACACAGACATTTTTCTTAAAACGACTATACACTTCGCCAATGAAATCTCATCATTATCTTTTGGGATATTTTTTGGTAGGCTTTTTAATAGGTATATTTCAAGCGATAATTTGTATTATAGCAGGCTTAATAATTTCTTTAATAACTGGTGTAAGCTTTTTATCATTTTTAGAAATAGTACTCTTAATTATTAGTCAATTACCAATACTTATTACGTATATTTTTCTTGGGATTTTGCTTGGGGTGCTTTTCAATGATAAAACCGCACCTGGAATCTGTTCAATTTTTATCAGCCTTGCTGGAATGTTAGGTGGATGCTGGATGCCTCTGGAAGCAATGGGGAAATTCGAAACATTTTGTAGATTTTTACCATTTTATCCTTCGGTTTATATAGGTAGAATAATTACAAAAGCAACAAATAGCTTTGGAAGTGTATATACCTTTGATAACATAGCGGGAATAGGGCTTGTTACAATATCTTTATTTGCTATTGGAAGTATAATTTTATCTGTAATTGTTTTTAAAAGAAATATGGTAAGCGATAAAATATAGCATAGAAAAATTAAAAATTTGTTTTTAATATAAAAAGCCTGCTTTTATGCAGGCTTGTTGTTAAATTATAGATATTTTTCAATGATTTTTCTCATCTCATCAACATTTTGCTCCATTAGAGAAACAAGCTTGAATTGAGTTCTGGCTCTATCAAGATTGTGTCCCTCACGGTGGATTTTGAAATAAGTATCTCCGTTTATATGGTCGCCAAGAAAACGCATACCACATTCAAGTGTTAGCATAATTGAAGCATATGGGAGCAATTCAATTTCAGTTTTAGTTAGCGAATCCTTGCACATACTTAAATAACCATTTGTAAACGCTTCATAAAGACCAAGGTCGAAGTCAACAAGACTCAAATCCTTTTCGTCCTCGGCAGCGTGAGTAGAGCCTGAGCGCATAGCATCGCCAAAGTCATATAGATATGAACCAGGCATAACAGTATCAAGGTCAATAACAGTTGTTGGCAAGCCTGTGTCGTTATCAAATAGAACGTTATTTAACTTTGTGTCATTGTGTGTAACTCGAATAGGCAATGAGCCCTCATTGAGCTTGTCAACGAACATATGAGTAAACTCTTTTCTGGCTCTTACAAACTCAATTTCTTCTTTTACATCGTTTGCTCTGCCGGTTATGTTATCTGAAACAGCTTTTTCAAAATCATTATATCTTGAAACAGTGTTATGGAAATTCTTAATAGTTTCAGTCAAAACACTTGCATCAAAATTAGATAGATCATTAGCAAACTTGCCAAAAGCAATACCTGATTGATAAAAATGATCTGGATTTTCCATTTTTTCAATAGTAAAAGCATTATCAATATAGATATAAGCACGATAAACATCGTCGTTATATTTGAGGTATCTATTGCCATCAGGAGCCAACATAAAGTGAAGAGTAGCACGTTCTGGATCTAGTCCTTCACTACGAGCCATGTCTCTTATGTGATGTGTAACAGCCTGAACATTGTCCATAAGACCATCAACATTTTTAAAAATATTAGTATTTATCTTTTGCAAGGTATATTTGTTTCTATCAGTTGTAACTAAAAAAGTAGAATTGATATGTCCGTTTCCAAGAGGGGCAACAGAAATGAGCTTTTCGTTTGGAAAATAAGCTTGAGCAACTCTTTCTATTTCTTGCATATTAATCTCCTATATAATTTTTATTGTTATTATATTTTATCATAAATAATATTAAAAGTAAAGAAAAATATTGAAAAACAATCAATAATGTAGTAAAATTGTAATGTTAAGAAAAACTACTATTTAAAATAGGAGATAATAATGATTACAAAATCCTTTAATATTGCAAGTGGAGTTAATCTTCATTATATAGAAACAGATAAATTTAAAACTAATTATTTTTCATTTAATTTTCTTTCATCACTATCAAAAGAAAAGGTGCATTTTAATGCAATGATACCATTGATTTTGATGAGAGCGACTCAAAAATACCCATCTCAAGCAGAAATAAACAAGCGTTTACAATATCTGTATTCTGGCGATATTGTTGCAAGAAACGATTCGTTTGGCGAATACCAAATCTTTGGATTTAAGGCTAATATGCTAAATAACAGATATACAAACGATACAGATGTAACTAGCGAAATGATTGATCTTCTTTGCGAGATGGTGTTTAATCCATATCTTGTTGATGGTGCTTTTGATGAGGAGTTCACTAAAGGTGAGAAGATTAATTTAATTGATACAATTGAAGCAGAAGTTAACAACAAAGGACAATATGCTATTAAGCGCCTAATGAGTGAAATGTGCAAGGACGAGGTCTTTGGTATATCAAAGATGGGAGAGGTAGATGATATTGAAAAAATCAATCCCCAATTGCTTTATAAAGCATATAAAGAGGCTCTTTCGAACGATAGAATCGAAATATACTTTGTTGGAAAGGCTGATATCAATTCCGTTGTAGATGCATTCAAATCAAAATTTAATAGCATTGAAAGAAATATAGTCGAGGTTGAACCAGTTGAGATTAAAATGGTAGCCGAAGAGGTTAAGCAGGTTTTAGACAAAGAAAAGGTAAACCAAGGCAAGCTTGTTTTGGGCTTTAGACTTGGCTATCATTATTCAGAAAATAAATACCATCTAATGCAACTCTTTAATGAGGTCTTTGGTGGATCTCCAACAGCAAAGCTGTTTACTAATGTTAGAGAAAAAATGAGCCTTTGCTATTACTGCCGATCAATTATAAATCAAAGAACCGGAATAATGCTTGTTAGTTCAGGAATTGAATCTAAAAACAAGGAAATTGCAGAAAAAGCAATTTTAGATCAGCTTAAAATGATTAAAAATGGAGAAATCTCTGAGGAAGAATTTTCAAGCGCTAAAAAATCAATCAAAAATGGCTATCTTTCAATTTATGATAGCGCAGAAGCAATGGAGTCATGGGTGTTCTTTAGAGGACTGTGTGGAATTGAAACAACACCATTGTTAGAAAGCGATAAAATAGAGAATTCAACAGTTGCAGACATAAAAGAAGTGGCTAATAAGATTACACTTGATACAGTATATTTCTTGAAGGGAGATGACGCAGAATGAGTAATATTGTTGTAAAAGAAAACAAAATGCTTGGCGAAAAGTACTATAACTTTACTCATAAAAGCGGACTTGAGATTTTTGTTTTCCCTAAAAAAATGACAACATCATATGCTATATTTGCAACAAGATATGGTGCTGTTGATAATAAATTCAAGCATATAACAGATGAGGAATATACAATAGTTCCAGATGGAATAGCACACTTTTTAGAGCATAAAATGTTCGAGTGTGAGGATGGTGTTGATGCATTTGAAAGATATGCAAAAACAGGTGCAAATGCAAATGCCTTTACTGGCAATAATTTGACTGGCTATATTTTCTCATGCACTGAAAATTTTTATGAGTCTTTAGAAATTTTGCTTGATTTTGTAACTCATCCTTATTTCACTGAGAAAACCGTTCAAAAGGAACAAGGCATTATCGGTCAAGAAATAAAAATGTATGAGGACCACCCCGGGGTTAGAATGCATAGAGAGCTTATGAAGGCGCTTTACAAGAAAAATAAAATGCGTATTGATATAGCTGGTACAGTTGAGTCAATAGCTGAGATTACTGCTGAGGTTCTTTATAAATGCTATAATATTTTCTATAATCTTCGCAATATGACACTTTGTGTGTGCGGAGATGTGGATGTGGACGAAATAGAAAAGGTATGTGATAAGGTTCTAAAAGAAGCAGAGCCTTTTACTATTGTTCGCGATACAGAGGATGAAGATGAGCCAAAAGAGGTTTATCAAAAAAAGGTTGTGTGTCAGCTTGATGTTTCCAAGCCTCTTTTTTCAATAGGTATTAAGGATTCAAACATTCCAAGCGATCCAAAGGAGAGAACCAAAAAAGTATACGCAACAGAAATTCTTGACGAGATGTTATTCTCGCAATCATCAGAATTTTATAATGATCTATATTCACAAAACTTGATAGCACAGGATTTGTCTAGTGGCTGTGAAATAGGCAAAAACTATTCATTTAATGTTATTTCATCAGAGTCGAGTAACCCGGATTTAGTATATCAAAAGTTCCTTGAATATATTGAAAAAACAAAGAAAAAAGGACTTGATAAGGAAGCATTTGAGCTTTCTAAAAGAACGGTTTATGCATCTAATATCAAATCCTTTGATTCTGTTGAAGATATAGGAAACAACTTTATATTCAACTATTTTGATGGCGCTGATATTTTAGATACTCCTGACATTATAAATTCAATCACATTTGAATATGTTGAAAAGCTATTAAATGATACCTTTAAGGAAGAATATTATGCAATTAGCATAGTTGAGCCCAATAAAAAGGCGTAAATTTTGCTAGGAAGGATAATGATGGATATAAAACACACACTTTCATTTCCAGGGCTTGGAATTGAAGATTTTGAAGTGAACGAGATTGCCTTTACCATTTTTAATACTCCAGTATACTTTTATGCTATAATCATTGCTTTTGGTATGATGTTGGCTGTTGGGTATGCGTTTTGGCGCTTTCATGAAAACAAGATAAAGCTAGATACTGTAATTGACTATGCAATTTGGATTTTGCCAATGTCAATTGTGGGCGCTCGTCTTTATTATGTAATATTTGATATGATAGATAGACCAAGCAACTATTTTAATGTTACTCAAATAGGAGGCAAGGAGGTTAATTCTTTCATAGGATTCCTTTATAGCATAGTTGCAGTTTGGGAGGGTGGACTTGCTATTTATGGTGGCGTTATTGCAGGTGGCATTACGATTTTAATTGTTTCAAAAATCAAGAAAATGAACACCTTTAAAATCCTTGATATAGCTGTTCCTGCCGTTTTATTTGCTCAAACGCTTGGTAGATGGGGCAATTTCTTTAACGCAGAGGCATATGGAGAGGCAACAACATTGCCTTGGAGAATGTGCTCTCCAGATTTTCCTAAAAGTTTGTTTAAGGACTTCACAGCAGAGCAAATCGCAAATGGCGAGGTTGGTGTACACCCAACATTCCTTTATGAATCATTATGGAATATTTTAGGTGTTGCTTTGATGATAGGTACACTAATTGTTGCTACAAAAATAATAAAGGTTTCAAAGGAAAAGCATATTGATGGGTTTTTCTTTGCTTTCTATATGATGTGGTATGGCTTTGGAAGAATGCTAATCGAAGGATTAAGGACAGATAGCTTGTGGCTAATCCCGGGTGTTATACGAGTTTCGATTTTTGTTGCGGTTGTAACACTTTTGGCCGGTACATTGCTAATGGCATTTTTAATTACACGTAGAGTTGTGCTCGTAAAGAAAAACATTGATATTTGGGAAAGCTTTAAAAATCGTTTTAAGAAAAACAAAGAGGTAAAAAATGGCACAAATAATTAATGGTAAGCTAGTTTCTGCTAGTGTAAGAGAAAATATAAAAAAAGAGACAGAGGAGCTTTTTGATAAATATGGTAGACGTGCAGGTCTTGCTGTAATTATAGTTGGTGAGGACCCCGCATCCAAGGTTTACGTAGCAAATAAGGAAAAGGGATGCGCCGAGGTTGGATTTTATTCTGAGCTATATAGATTGCCAGAAAATACACAAATGGATGAACTTTTATCGCTTATAGATAAGCTCAACAAGGACGATAAAATAAATGGCATTCTTTGCCAGCTTCCGTTACCAAAGCATTTGGACGAGGAAAAGGTTATTTTGGCAATTGATCCTAGCAAGGATGTCGATGCCTTTCATCCAGTGAACACAGGAAAAATTATGATAGGAAATCATAGTTTTCTTCCATGCACTCCGGCAGGAGTTATGAAGCTTATTGAATCAACAGGTGTTGAAATTTCAGGTAAGGAATGCGTTGTAATTGGCAGAAGTAACATAGTAGGTAAGCCACAAGCAATGCTTCTTTTACAAGCAAATGGCACAGTTACAATTTGCCACTCTAGAACAAAAAATCTAAAAGAGGTAACAAAACGTGCCGATATTCTTGTTGTGGCTATTGGTAAGGCTGATTTTATAACAGGAGATATGGTAAAAGAGGGTGCAGTTGTTATTGACGTTGGAATGAATCGCCGCGCAGACGGAAAATTAACAGGAGATGTTGATTTTGAAAGCTGTGAAAAGGTTGCCGGCTACATAACCCCAGTTCCTGGCGGTGTTGGACCTATGACAATTTCAATGCTGCTACAAAATACGTTAACTGCATTTAAACAAACATTGTAATATAAAAAGGTCGCATTAAATTGCGACCTTTTTATTTAAGTATAGGAGAAAAATCAAATTATAGATTGTCATAATAGCTAGGACTAAATCAGAAATTTGCCACATAAGTGTCATAGGAATTATTGCCCCAATTATAGTAATTGAAAAAAATAACATAGTAAATATAATGCGAGCCCTTTTGTGTTTTGAAATAAAATTTAGAGATTCAATTCCGTAATAATATTGTGTACAAATAGTTGCAAAAGCGAATAGAATACATGATATGATAACTCCCCATTTGCCGAAATTGCCTAGGTTTAGTTCGAAAGATGAAAGAACTAATTCAAGTGAAGATAAGGCTGATTTTGGCGAGGAAACAATTATCACAAGAGAGGTTAAGGTGCAAAGCACAAACGTATCGAAAAACACCTCGAAAATGCCTAAACAGCCCTGACTGTGAGCGCTTTCTGCATTTGATGACGCATGAGCACAAGGGGAGGTGCCACAGCCAGCTTCGTTTGATAGTAGCCCTCGGCTAGTGCCATATCGTATTGCTTGTGCGACTGTAAATCCAAATGTGCCAGATACCATTGGTCGCAAAGAAAAAGCTGATATAAATATTTGTTGAAACGCATTTGGAAGCAATCTAATGTTCTTTATCAAAATAATTAAGCAAAGTAGAATGTAAAAAGCGCTTAGCAAAGGTATTAATATGGAGTTAAATTTAGATATTCTTTTTATTCCATTCATAACCACTAAAAAGCCCAAAAAAGAGAAAAGAATACCAAATATCAGGGGGTTAATTGGCAAAAGAGTTGATACTGCATTTACTTGAACTAAGTTTCCTGTTGAAAATGAATTTAGAGCACAAAGTAACGCGAAAATCCCTCCAAAAATAAAAGCTATATTTGAGCCTAGCTTCGTTTTCGTTCCGTCATAAATATAGTAAGGCGCACCACCATAGAATTTATCTGCAGATTTTCTTCTGCTTTTTATTGAAAGATAAACCTCTGTATATTTAAGCCCCATCGCCAAGAAAGCGCTAATCCACATCCAAAAAACACTGCCGTATCCACCCATTGATATTGCACTTGCAACGCCAATGATGTTTCCAATGCCAAGAGTTCCGGCTAGAGCAACGCAAAGAGAAGAAAAACCACCACGGGATGAAATAATGCTTTTTAAAACCTTGAATGGCTTCAAAATGTAAAAAAATTTAAGCCTGAAAAGAAAAAATATTCCTGCAAAAATAAGAAAGATTGGTAAAATCATACCACAAATAATTCCGTTGATTTTTTCCAAATTATCACCTCGTTTTAGGTAAATATATTCTTAAAAAAGCCATATAATTACTGGATTTTTGAACAATTGTTAACATTTTGTGAACAATGTTCTATAACCCTTGATTTTTGCTATAATAGAGGGTAGAATATACCTTGATTAGCACTTAGAACAAAAGAGTGCTAAAATCGACAAATTTAGTGGAGGTAAGATAAAATGACAATAAAACCACTTTCAAATAGAGTAGTTCTCAAAAATCTTGAGGCAGAAGAAACCACAAAGGGTGGTATTATTCTTACAAATGCTGCAAAGGAAAAACCAGAGATTGCTGAGGTTATTGCAGTTGGTGAGGGTGAAAAAAACGAGGATGGCAAACTTATTCCAATGACTGTAAAGGTTAGCGATAAGGTTATCATAAGCAAGTATACAGGTACAAACGTTAAGCTTGATGGCGAAGACTATATAATAGTTTCTGAAAAAGATATTTTAGCAATAGTTGAATAAGGAGAATTGTTATGGCAAAGGAAATTCTTTATGGTATAGATGCAAGAAACGCAATGCTTCGTGGCGTTGATAAGCTTGCTAACACAGTTAAAATCACACTTGGTCCTAAGGGTAGAAATGTAGTTTTAGATAAAAAATATGGCTCCCCACTTATCACAAATGATGGTGTTACAATAGCTAAGGAAATAGAGCTTGAGGATGCTGCTGAAAATATGGGCGCTCAACTTGTTAAAGAGGTTGCATCAAAGACAAATGATGCAGCCGGCGATGGTACAACAACAGCAACACTTTTGACACAAGCATTTATTCGCGAGGGTATGAAAAACGTTGCGGCCGGAGCTAATCCAATAGTTGTTCGTAAAGGCATTATGAAGGCTGTTGATGTGGCAGTAGAAGGTCTTACTGCTAACTCCAAAAAGGTTAACGGTAAGGAAGATATTACAAGAGTAGGTACTGTTTCCGCAGGCGATGAAACTATCGGTCAACTTATCTCTGATGCAATGGAAAAGGTAACATCTGACGGCGTTATTACAGTTGAGGAGTCTAAGTCAACAGAAACCTATTGCGAGGTTGTTGAAGGTATGCAATTTGATAGAGGCTATCTCTCAGCTTATATGGCAACAGATATGGATAAAATGGAAGCAGAGCTTGACGATGCAGTTATCCTTATTACCGACAAAAAAATTTCTAATATTCAAGATATTTTGCCATTGCTTGAGCAAGTTGTGCAAAGTGGCAGAAAGCTACTTATTGTAGCAGAGGATATCGAGGGCGAGGCACTTACAACACTTGTACTTAATAAGCTAAGAGGAACATTTACAGTTGTGGGTGTTAAAGCACCTGGCTTTGGTGACAGACGTAAGGAAATGCTAAGAGACATTGCAATTTTAACAGGTGGTCAAGTTATAACTGAGGAGCTTGGACTTGAGCTTAAGGATGCTTCAATTGAGCATTTAGGTCGTGCAAGACAAGTAAAGGTTAACAAGGAAAACACAATTATTGTAGGTGGCTATGGAGATACAGCCGAAATTAAATCTAGAATTGCACAAATCAAGATAGCAATTGAAACAACAACATCTGATTTCGACCGTGAAAAGCTTCAAGAAAGACTTGCTAAGCTCTCGGGTGGTGTTGCAGTGATTAAGGTTGGTGCTGCTACCGAAACAGAAATGAAGGAAAAGAAACTCCGTATTGAGGATGCATTAAATGCTACTCGTGCAGCTGTTGAAGAAGGTATTGTTGCAGGTGGCGGTACAGCTTACATCAATGTTATATCTAAGGTCGCAGAGCTTGTAAACAATGTCGAGGGTGACGAAAAAACAGGAGTTAAGATTGTTCTCAAGGCACTTGAGGAGCCACTTCGTCAAATTGCAGAAAATGCAGGATTTGATGGCTCGGTTGTAGTTGACAAGGTTAAAAATAGCGGTAAGATCGGCTATGGTTTTGATGCATATAATGAGATTTATGTTGATATGATGGAGGCAGGAATTGTTGACCCAACAAAGGTTACACGTTCAGCACTTCAAAACGCTGCAAGCGTTGCATCTACTGTTTTAACAACAGAGGCTCTTGTAGCTGACAAGAAAGAGGAAAACCCAGCTCCACAAGCACCAATGGGTGGCGGAATGGGTGGAATGTATTAATCATAATACTCAAAGACCTTATGAATAAAGGAACGGACACAGTTTTCTGTGCCCGTTTTTTGTATTCAATCCATTTTAATATATTCATATATTAACATATGAACAAATAATAATTTATAAACAAATAAAAAAAGCACTAAAGAAGTGCTTTTTTTATTAATGGCAGTGTCCATAAAATTTTTGTAAATCTACAGAATATATGCCGTTTTCATCTTTTATATAACCAGACATATTTATTAAGCTTTCTGGCATACAATTAGGACAAAGCACAGAAGTTTCTAACCCACATCTATGCATAAAGCTCATAGTTGCGCGTAGCATTATAATCATAGCCTCTGTATCGTCCATGCTTGGTGCATATGCAAGATTCTTTATGTAGCCAATACCATCCTTGAAATTAAATTGACAAACACCAATAAAGTCACCATCATCAGCGCGATAGGCAAATGATTCTATATCAAATTCAATTCCACATTTAATGCATAATTCTTTTTGCTCGTCCTTTGATTGAATGGGTAATACAGTTAGCATATTTTTCTCCTTGTTTATATATTGTCTTTTTCGCCCTTTAAGTAAGCAATTTCGCTATCGGTAAGTTCCCTATACTTACCTCTTTCAAGCTCTCCAAGCTTGAGCTTGCCAATAGAAATGCGTGTTAGACGCATAATTATAAGACCAACCTGCTCGCACATCTTACGTATTTGACGATTTCTGCCCTCGGAAAGAGTGAATAGAGCGTTGGTATTTCCGTTCTTCATTGATACAACCCTGACCTTGACAGGCTTTAGCTTGTATCCATCAATTTCCATTGGAGAGTTTAATTTATGTAAGGTGTCGGGAGAGATTTCTCCCTTTATAATTACACTGTACACCTTTTGCATATGATGCTTTGGATGGGTAAGCCTATTGGTTAATTCGCCATCATTTGTTAGTATTAGCAATCCCTCTGAGTACATATCGAGTCGCCCAACTGGATAAACACGCTCTCCCAGATCGGAAACAAGCGATAAAACAGTTTCTCTACCTTTTTCATCGCTTGAGGTAGTTACATACCCAAGAGGCTTATTTAACATAATATAGTGCTTTTTTTCGCTCTTTGGCTTTATTACCTTGCCATTATAAACAACGGTATCGTTTTCTGGATCAACCTTGTCGCCTAGTTGAGCTGTTTTTCCGTTGATTTTTACATTTCCAGCAATAATTACCTTTTCGCTGGCTCTTCGCGACATAATACCCATATCGGTAAAGAATTTTTGTAGTCTAATTTTTTCCATTATTTAAATAGTCTTTCAAACAGTGATTTTTTATTTATATTTTTGATAGTATTTGTAGCATACAAATTTAAAGTTGCAATTTCATCTTCGTAATTATAAAAGATAATTTTTCCAACCAAATCTCCTTCGGTTATAGGAGCAAAGAGAGCATCGTTACATATGATTTTTGCACTGATGTTCTTTTCTCCTTTAGGAAGCGTAATCATTAAAGAATCAAGATTAGTTGCATATAATGTGTTTGCTTCGCCGTTTTTAACATCGAATTCAATTATATAATCTAGCTCATCTGCTAAACTGAAGGATTCATATTGAGTAAATCCATAGTCAAGAAGTGTTCTGTGGTCATTCCAATCGCACGGAGCGTTTAATGTAACGCAAATTAAGCGAACGCCATCTTTCTCAGCACAAGAAGCCAAGCATCGACCACTCTTTTTAGTAAAACCTGTTTTCACACCAATAGCACCATCGTAAGACCTTAATAGCTTATTGTGGTTAACAAGATAGCGTAAACCATTATCTCCGTTATGGCGTCCAATTGTAAATTTAAAAGTAGAAACGATTTCTGAAAATACAGGATTTGACATAGCATATGAGGAAAGCTTTGCAAGATCATAAGGAGTAGTGTAGTGGTTGTCATCATCTAGACCATGAGGATTAGCAAAATGAGTGTTTGCAAGTCCAAGCTCGTCTGCCTTTTCGTTCATTAAAGTGGCAAATTCATCCACTCCCCCGGCTGTAATATAAGCAAGGGCTACCGCTGAATCATTTGCGCTCTCCAATAAAAGCGCATATAAAAGCTCACGGATAGTAAAGACCTCGCCTTCCTTTAAATATATGCTTGAGCCTTCAATAGAGGTAGCTTCCTTTGGAATTTTAACTAAAGTATCAATTTGGTTATTCTCAATAGCAACAATGGCAGTCATAATCTTAGTAGTGCTTGCCATTGGCATTTTTTGATTCGCATTTTTTTGATAGACTATATCTCCTGAGGTAGGCTCCAAAAGCAGAGCACCATTGGCTGAAACATTTATTCCATAGGCCAATGAGGAGAATAAAGTGAAAATTAAAAAAAGGTTTAAAAAAAACAAAATTTTCTTGCACATAATGGCTCCTTAAAAGCTTTTTAATTATTATGTGCAAAATTAAAATATATAAGGTGTAAATTTTTTCAAAATATCATTTTGAACCATCAAGTAAAGACTTAAATTTCTCAAAAAGCTCGGGGGAGTGTTCAATAAATTCAAAAAAATGGGTTGAAATATCTTTTGGGGATTTGGAAAAATCAAGCAGGTCAACAGAGCCATTTTCGCGTGCAACTAGAAATCCAATAGGTTCTATTGAAATACCTGTTCCTCCACCACCACCAAAATTGGTGTGGTTTATGGAGTTTTTTCCAAAATAATCGACTCCACCGCTTGCAACACCAATGTTGATTTTAGACACAGGGATGGCAAAAGAGCCGTTTTTGAGGTCTATAGGTGTGCCGGTTATAGTATTTGAGTCGAACATACTTTTGATGTGTTCAAGCGAGGATTTAATTAGCTCGCTTTGCTTTGATTGTTCCATTTAAAAGCCTCCAAATAAAAGAAATGAGCATTTTAAAAAATGCAAAAATGCCAACAGCCATAAGAGGTCCTAAATATGTGTATAAAACAAAGTGAGATTTAAAATGTGAGGTTTTACCTAAAAAGTCTGCTTTTACACTCACAATCGCTTCTTTTGAAAATTCTAATTTCGTATTTTTTTGTATATATTCAGCTAAATAAGTAACTAACTGCATAACAGAAGAAAATAAAAGGGCAGTAGAAGAAGGCTCTTTTGATGATATTAAAATGTCAAGATTTATCACTTTAAAATGTAAGGCTCGAAAATAAAAGCCAAATATTGTTTTAGTAAGTTCTTTGTATCGTGTGATTTGGTCAAAAGTCTTTTTTATCTCCGATACTCCACCATCGTTTGTTTTTTTCTTTTTTGAGGAAGGAAAGGGAAAGACTCTGACTTTAACAAAAAGCACCCTATAATAAACTTTTAATCCGTTGTTGTAAATTACAACTAGATTAACATGTGTAAAAGAGATTAAAACTAGAAAAAAAGCGATTCCAATTACTAAATAAACCCAAGATTGCATTTTCACTCCTGTAAATCATATTAAGGCAAAATACGGAACCCAGTGTGCGTTTTTGTCTTTAAATATGTAGGAGAAAAATATGAAATTACTCAGCTTGGGCTTGCTTTTCAGTTAGTTCGTCAATAGCCTTACTTTCTTCAATTAATTCATCTATAATTTCTTTATTTGGAGACTCAATCTCGGGAATTTCAATATCAAGAGGGATAATCTCACCCTCGGCAGGAGAACGTGGAAGGTCCACGTATGGAAGCTGCTCTAGTGATTCTATTCCAAAGCATCTTAAAAATGTAGGGGTTGTCCTATAAAGATTAGGTCTGCCTGGCACATCAAGTCTGCCACAAGCTTCAATTAGGTTCTTTTCACACAAGGAGGCAACTACGTATGCGCTATCAACCTTTCGTACTGTGTCAATAAAGGCACGTGTCACTGGCTCATTATAAGCAACAATCGCTAGTACCTCAAGAGAAGAAGCGGATAGGTTTCCACCTTTCCTAATGCCTAAAGCCTCCTTGATAAAGGGAATATATTGCTCTTTAGTGCATAACTGACAAGAATCATTAAAAACTAAAAGCATTATTCCTCTAGATTTGTCAGCATTATATTTTTCTGCAAAAGCAGCAACCTTCTTTTTAACCTGTGATTCAAATAGGTCAAGTGTCTCGCCAAGGGTAGCATAACTAACAGGGTGTCCTGCTGCAAACAAAATCGCTTCAATAGCGCTTTCAATATCCTTGCTTTCTAGCTTAAAGTCCTTATCCATTGTTTTCCTCACTTGCTTGTCTTATTTTGCCTGAAAATAGATTAATATATACGTTGTTTTCCAAATTAATTACTCCGTTACCTTCGTTAATTATTTCTTCGTCAAGAGTAATTCTTCCGGCACGCAACATTTCTAATATTGCCATAAATGTTGCAACTGCCTCGTGCTTAGTTCTTATGCCCTCAAAGCAATCAATTACATTTACGTGTCCACCATTAACAATCAAAATGCGCAATACGGCGAAAACCTTTTCTCCAACTGAAACGGTTTTTGTGCTAATAAGTGGTTTGATTTTTTCGGATGCGACCTCATCACTCACCTCGATGTTGCTCATAATACGCACAAGCGCGGCTGACAAAAGATCAACCTTGTGGTCAGCAACATAAGAGCGGTCAGCTGGAATTTCGTCCGTGTCCTTTTCAAATCTGCCGCTATAAGTAGAGTACATTCCGCTTAATTTTTCAGATGCCTCCTTTGCACGCTTGTATTCTAAAAGCGCGCGTGCAAGCTCCTCGGCTGGGTCCTCCTCGTCATCATCTTGCATACGAGGCAACAAGGTTCTACTTTTAATAAGCATGAGCTGTGAAGCCATTACAATAAACTCAGAGGAGAGCTCTATATCAAGTGATTGCATTGTTTTGATATAGTCCATATACTGGTCGCAAATAACAGATATTTTTATATCTTCAATGCTCATTTTATTTTTTGAAATTAGATTGAGCAGCAAATCAAGGGGACCCTCGAATAGCTCCATTTTATAAATAATTTGTTCCATTTTGTCCCCTTAAATAAAGAATAGAATTAAATCAAAAAGCGGAATGAACATATTGTTCAAAATAAAGCTTACAACAAATGATAAAGCACCTGTTATATATCCGCCAAGAAAATATGAATCAACTAGTAAAACGATCATAAATCCGATGCCGATTTGTCTTTCATATCTCATCATTCCAAAGTAAGTCTTTTGTGGCAATACTATGGAAAGGATTCTAGAGCCATCAAGAGGAGGCAAGGGAATAAGATTGAATATCGCTAGTGATAAATTCAGTATAGCAAACAAAGCAAAGAAATGACAAACATAGGAAAGAGGTGTATATAAGCCTTGAATTCCCGTGTTTATTATAATTAAATTACTCAGTTTTACTGATAAAACATAGAAGAAAGAGCCAATGAATGAAAGAATGATGTTTGCTGCAGGGCCTGCAAATGATGAAAGCGCCATACCAACCTTAGGATTTTTAAAATAAGTTGGGTTGATAGGAACGGGTTTTGCCCAGCCAAAGCGGAAAAGAAGCATACAAATAGCTCCAATAGGATCTAAGTGTCTTAACGGATTTAAAGACAGACGTCCCATATATTTAGCCGTAGGATCCCCTAACTTATACGCAACAAAGCCGTGCGCAACCTCGTGTACAACAAGGGCAACTATGACAATCGGAAATCTGAGCAAAAGCTCAATTATCTCATCAAGTATAGTAGCCATTGACGGCAGAAATGCTCCAAACATAGTGAGTGCTCCTTTCTAAAAGAATATATCAATTATCAACGATTATTCTGCATATTTTAATATAGTGTCCCAAACATCATTTTTTCCCTCTTTACTTTCGGAGGAGAAGAGAATGATTTGAGTGCCAGGGGCAAGAGTAGGTTCGCTAACTAATGTACGAACCGCTTTTTCTCTTTCTGTTTTATTTAGTTTATCTGTTTTTGTAGCAACAATAACATATGGAATACCTGTTTCATTTAAAAATAACACCATATTTTTATCGTCCTCAGTTAAGCCGATTCTAGAATCAACCAACTGTACAACAAGTCTTAAAAGGTCGATGTTGGGGTTGTTTGTAAAGTAACCGTCAACTAGAAGGGACCATTTTTTCTTGTCCTCTTGTGTGCGTTTAGCATAGCCATAACCTGGAAGGTCAACAAGGAAAAGCTTTTTGTCAACATCATAAAAATTTACAGTAATTGTTTTTCCAGGAGCAGACGAAACCCTTGCCATTGACTTTCTGTTTAAAAGAGTGTTAATTAGCGAGCTTTTTCCCACATTGCTTCTGCCGGAAAAGGCGATTTGTGGCATAGGGGAGCGCACAAATTGTGATGGTAAGCCAGCGCTAATCTTTAATGAAACATTATTTACATTTACTTTCATTTTTTGTAAGCTCCTCAACGTGTCTTATTATGGCAATAATTTCTTCATCAGACAAGGCAATATTAAGCACCTCGAAAATGCTTGCACAAGGGAAGAATTTAACATTTTCTAAAACCTCTTTGTCAAGGTCAGGTAAATCCTTTTCATTCTTCTTAGGAATTATTATATTAGTTACGCCACCGGCATAAGCCGAAAGCGTTTTTTCCTTTAATCCACCAATTGGCAAAACCTTGCCTCTTAGTGTAATTTCGCCAGTCATTGCAACATCACGTCTAACAGCACGACCTGTTAAAACACTTACTAGAGCTGTAGTGATTGTAACACCTGCGCTAGGGCCATCCTTGGGAACCGCGCCTTCGGGAACGTGAATGTGAATATCACTATCTTTATAAAAGTCAGGGTCAATCCCAAGCTTTTGAGCATTTTCTCTTATAAAGCTTACAGCGATTTCGCAGGATTCCTTCATAACCTCGCCAAGCTTACCTGTGAGTTGAAGCTTGCCGTTGCCCTTCATAACAGAGGCTTCAATTTTTAATAAATCTCCGCCAACAGATGTATAAGCCATCCCATTAACGACACCCACTTGATTTTCTTCATCAATTTTTTCTGGCTCAAATTTATATGTGCCAAGATACTCTGAAAGGTTATCAGCAGTAATAGAAACGGATTTTTTCGATTCCTCAATAATAGCCTTTGATGCTTTTCTGCAAAGTGATGCAATCTCTCTTTCAAGATTACGAACGCCAGCTTCTGCAGTGTATGAATCTATGATTTTATAAATAGCATCATCGCTGATTTTAATCATTCGCTTATTCATTCCGTGACGCTTTAATTGCTTTGATATGAGGTGGTTTTTAGCTATATGGAACTTTTCAGTTCTTGTATAGGAAGACAACTCAATAATTTCCATTCTGTCAATTAATGGAGCAGGGATTGACTCAAGCGTGTTTGCTGTTGCTATAAACATACAGTGAGATAGATCAACATCCATTTCAACAAAATGGTCACGGAATGTCTTGTTTTGTTCGCCATCGAGTACCTCTAGCATAGCAGATGCAGGGTCTCCTCGCATATCAGATGTCATTTTATCAATTTCATCAAGTACCATTAAAGGGTTTGATGTTTTTGCTTCAGATAGGGCGGTTATAATTCTACCAGGCATAGCGCCTATATACGTCTTTCTATGACCACGAATTTCTGCTTCGTCACGAATGCCACCGAGGGAAACACGAACATATTTGCGCTTCAAGGCCTTTGCAATAGACGCGCACAAAGATGTCTTACCAACGCCTGGAGGGCCAACAAGACATATAATTTGATTTTTAATATTAGGGTTCAATTCCTTAACTGCAATAAATTCTAAAATACGCTCCTTGACCTTCTCAAGACCATAGTGATCGCGTTCCAGTATTTTTCGTGCATTTTTCACGCTTGTTTCATCGTTAGAATACTTTCCAAAAGGAATATCTAGGCAAATTTCTAAATAATTGCGCAAAACCGTTGATTCTGGAGAACCAAACGGAGTTTTATTGAACTTAACAAGCTCCTTTAATAATTTATCTTCGACGTCTTTTGGGAAATGGCGAGACATAATTTGGTCGTAAAGCTCCTCACTCTCGCTTTGAGTGTCGTTACCAAGCTCACTTTGAATAACCTTTAATTGCTCGCGTAGATAGTATTCCTTTTGATTTTCATCAATTTTAATGCTGGTTTTTCTTTTAATAACTCCCTCAAGCTTAATAATCTTTATTTCTTGGTCCATTAAGGAAATAGCAAGCTCTGTTCTTTTGAATTTATCATATTCGTGCAAAACAGCATATTTGTCTTCAATCTTTGAGAGAATAAGGGCTCCACAAAGATCCGAAAGGAAGTCTATATCATCAACTGCTTTAAATTGTAGCATCAAATCCTTTGATGGTGATGCAAAAAGGGAAACAGCCTCTTTAGCTTTGTCTTGAAGCACTCTCAAAAGCGCCTCGCTTTTTGCTTCATATTTGTCATCATATTCAAGAGACTTTACAACTATATCTGCAGAGTAATAGCCTCCAGCCATAAAAAGATTGATGTGCTCTGCACGACAAATACCCTCAAACGTAGCAAGAGTAGTGTTGTCTCCGCGCTTAGTGATTTGTTTGATTTTTGCAATAGTACCAACAGAATATAAGGATGCAATATCAATCTTATCTATAAAAGGATTCTTTTGCGTAACTAAATAAACAGGAGTTCCTATTTTCTGTGAATGCTCAACAGCTGCTTTAAGTACTGGGTTTGAAATATCAACGGTGACAGATATATTAGGAAATGCAAAAACAGCGCCCATTAAAGGTACTAGTGGAAGAGTCAAGTTTTCACATTTTTCTGTGTATGTAATAGCCATTTTGTGTCCTTTCGCGTTTGGGAATTAGTCTATAAAATATTAGAACAATATTTCGCTAACGTACATTATAGCACAAACTAAAGCTGATTTCCACATTTATTTTTAATAATATAAAAAAATATTTGACTTGACAAAAAAAGTATAGTAAAATGAATTAGAGAAATAGTTTAAGGAGGAGAGAAAATGGCATTTGATGCAGGACTTTTGAGATGTGTTATGGCAGAGATTGATGAACTAAAAGAATCAAGAGTTGAAAAGATTTATCAGCCATCAAACGATGAGATTGTTATTTTTCTTCACTCCGCATCTAAAAAGTCGAAAATTTTGATAAATGCAGGCTCGAATTATCCAAGGATTTCAATAACAGAGGCAACTTGGGAGAATCCTGCCAAAGCACCAAATCTTTGTATGTTATTAAGAAAGCATCTTAATAACGGAAAGCTTACAGGTGCATACACTTTAGAGTATGAAAGAGTAGCGGTATTAGAGTTTGAAGCCTATGACGAAATGGGCTTCAAATCTAAAAAATATTTGATATCAGAAATAATGGGCAAATATTCAAACATTATTTTGACAGATCAAAATATGAAAATTCTTGCTATTTTAAAGATAGTAGATTTTTCTGTGAGCCTTCAAAGGCAGCTTCTTGTCGGTATGAAATATGAGCTTCCACCAAAGCAAGATAAATTAGATCCTATGGTAATCTCGGAACAGGAATTTCTTTTAGCATACGATAATGCATCTTCACAAATGCGAGTTGATAAGTTCATAACATCCAATTTCCAAGGAATTGCAATTTCTACTGCAAGAGAGATTACATATTTAATATCAAAAGATGTTGATGCAGTGCTTGAAAATGTTGAAAAACGCACACTCTGTCGCGTGTTTTTTAAAATTATGGCACAAATTAAAGAAAAAGAAGCTAAGCCTTATATGGTCGTAAATGACGCCGAGATTCCGCAAGAGTTTTCGTATATACCATTAACATATTTTGGGAATGAATATAAAAACGTTGAATATTCGTCTTTTTCACAACTTGTTGATGCTTATTATTCCAAAAAAGGTAGCGATGAAAGAATACGTCAAAAATCAGGAGATATTTTTAGACTTCTTACCAATGCAGAAAACAGAATAGTTAAAAAAATTGCCCTACAAGAGGACGAAATTTTTGAGTGTAAAAAGGCGGAGGAATATCGTCAAATGGCTGACCTCATTACTGCCAATCTATTTGCTATTAAAACAGGCAAGGATTTTGTTGATGTTGTGAATTATTATGATGACAATATGCCAATGATAAGAATTCCAATTGATATAAAAATGTCTCCACAACAAAATGCTCAAAAATATTACAAAAAATATTCAAAACTTAAAAAAGCCAAGGTTGAACTTGCAAAGCAAATTGAATTGTCAAGAAATGAGCTTCAATATATCTCAACTGTTTTTGATGCACTAACAAAAGCTGAGGGTGAGAGTGATCTTTTACAGATAAGAAATGAGCTCTATCAAAGCGGATATGCATCAAAAATGAAGAATTATAGTCCGCAAAAAGCACATGCACCCAAACCGTTAAGGTTTGTTACAAGTGGTGGATACACCGTGTATTGTGGCAAAAATAACACGCAAAACGACTATATTACCACTAAACTGGCAGAGAAAACAGACTGGTGGTTTCATATTAAGAACCTTGCAGGCTCGCATGTTTTAATGAAATGTGCAGGAGAGGAGCCTGGTGAAAAAGACTTTACAGAAGCTGCAGAAATAGCAGCATACTATTCAAAGGGTGTGGGCAATAATATTGAGGTTGATTACACCTTAGCAAAGCATGTAAAAAAGCCGGCAGGAGCAAAGCCTGGTTTTGTAATTTACCATGTGAATTGGAGCGCAATAGTTACTCCGGATGAGAAAAAAATTAAAGAAATGCAAGTGAAATAAAAGTAAAAAACAGACACACTTAAGGGGATTTTATGATGTTGGATTTCGCAAAAGATAAAGCGTTTTGGGAAAAAGTACGCACAAGCGATGAATTCGAATGGCATAGAGAAGAGATAAAAGCGCTATATGAAGAGTCATTTAAAGAGGAGCCAAGATCACATAGCGCAGAGGATATTTTGGGCAATGACGATAAAGGTCTTTGGAGAAAACAATTTGACCATTTGCAATCAGCAGCATTAATGTCGCTAATTTATCCTGACAACGAAGAGTATTACAACAACTTAATAAAGATTATTTGGGCATATTTAGGTGAGTACACATGGGCTCCGCTTGGACATTATACTGAATATTATTATCAAAGAACACCAAAGGATTTTGACTACGGTCTTTTAGATATATTTGCGTGCTCAGCTTCTCTTGCTCTAGCGGAAATAAAAAATCTATTTAAAGACCGTTTCCCTAAGCTATTGACAGATAGAATTACTTACGAAATAAGACGTAGAACCATTGAACCATACTTGACACGTAAATTCTTTTGGGAAAGCCACGACAACAACTGGACAGCTGTTTGTACAGGTGCTGTTGGTAGTGTCTTGATTTATGAAGCTCCAGAGCTTTATTATCAAAACCAAGAGCGACTTCATAAATCAATGGAATGCTATTTAGACAGCTACAAGGATGATGGTATGTGTGTTGAGGGTGCTGGTTACTGGGCATTCGGCTTTGGCTTTTTCACTACATTTGGTCTGCTTGAAAAAGAGCTTACAAACGGAGAGGTTGATTGGTTTAAGCGTCCAAAGGTTAAGGAAATAGCAAAATTTCTTCAAAAAATATTTTTAACTAAGGATGTTATAGTAAGCTTTGGAGATTGCAGTGTGGAAGAATATTATGCAATCGGATTACCAAGTATGCTACGACACATTTATGGCGAAGAAATAGAAAGGTTGCCTAAAGAAAGAGCGATAGTTTCTAAAAACAATACTCATTTTAACTTCCTTTTGCGTGCAGTACTGTATTATAGTGAAGATAACTATACTGATAAAATGAATACTGACGTTACATATACAACAGAGAATTCAGCATATTTAGTAAAGCGCACAAAGTCCTTTGGCTTTGCTTGCAAGGGTGGAAACAATGGAGAAAGTCATAATCATATAGATGTTGGTACATTTATTTTAGCAAGGGGCAATAAGCAAATCATTGCTGATATAGGCTCAGGACCCTATCTTGAGGGCTATCATGGCGATAAAAGATACACATATTTCCATCCAAGCGCTTATGCTCACAATTTGCCAATCATTGATAATGTACCACAGTGTCAATATAGACAAAATGACGTAATTGTTAACTATAATTATGGCAATTCAACAGCATATATGGATATGAGCCCCGCATATGCTCTTGATTATATGCCAAGAGCAGAGCGCTCATTTGCTTTTGATGATTATTCTGTTGTACTAAAAGACAGCTTCATATTCACAAAGGAGTCTCAAGTAACTGAAAGACTGGTTTCATTAGTTGAGCCAAAGGTTGAAAATAATGTTATAAAAATTGAAGATGTTATACTTATACAAAAGGATGGTATACTGCCCAATATCATTACCAAAGAGGTTGTGGCACATGTCGGCAATCGTCAGCATAACGTGTATATACTAGATTATGTTCTGCCAAGGGGGAAGACTGAGTTTCAAATTGAATTCAAAGCACCTATAAAATAAGAAAAAGCACCGTAATAGCGGTGCTTTTTGCTTTATTTACCTTTGTATTTCAAAAGAGACATTAAAATTTGTGCTACTTGAACCTTGGTTAATGGCGCATTAGGAGAAATTTCTCCGTTTTCTTTCTTTAAAATCCCAGCTTCGCAAAGAGCTTCAATATCAGCTCTTGCCCAAACAGGAATTTCGTCATTATCTGCAAAAACGGTCAGGGACGTGGTTGTTTTTTTACCGATTATATTGTTTATGATTACTGCGGCATCTGATAATGTAATCGGATCCTTGGGGTTGAAATGTACACCATCATTTTCAACAGTTCCTTTAACAATCCCAAGAGAAAATGCGCTCTCAATATATCCCTTATATTCAGGTGAAATTTCTTCGTCGTCGGCAAATCGTGTCTTTTTTAGTTCGGGCACGTCTTTAGCACCCATCACTTCCATTATCAATACAACAAATTCTTCTCTTGTGATTTCTTCATCAGGGTTAAAGGAAAATGAGCCATTTTTATTTTGTACTGCATCCATAAGTCCGTTTGCATATGCTATTGACGCTGCACATGTGTATTTATCATCAACATCGGAAAAGGTTATTGTTGGCTCATCGTTTTCGATTTTGATATTTACGGTGCAAATTTCAGAGTAGTTCCCATAAGAATCTCTGACTCTATAAGAAAACGCATCCTTGCCTTTAGCATTTTTATATGGTGTATATACAAAATCTCCAGTATTAGCATTTGAGATTGTAAGCAATGCTTTTTCAGGAGGAGAAACTAATTCAAATTTTACCTCATCTCCTTCTGGATCATATCCTAGCATGGTGCCGAAGCATGAAACATTTTTCATTGTCCATGCAGAGATGCCAACACCATTAGATGCAACAGGGGTAAGATTTACATCTTTTAAAGAAACCAGCGAGCACTCAATTTCGTAATTGTAACCATTTGGCTTGAATTTGAAAACTGCCGTTGAAGATGAATCCTTACTTACAAACTTCAAGAGAGAGAAGTCCTCACGATAAATAACTTGATTTTCAACAACATATAAATTATCAAGCATCAATTTGCCACTAGAAGATGATGGCAATGCGCTAATTTTAATTTCCTTTACGTTTGCTCCAAGTGCTGCGTCAAAATCACTTGTGTCAAAGAGTAGCTCTCCATCGCTTAAAAGTCCACTTTTTACCATATTGTTTTCATTTGCAATAACATCAATAGCGGGAGAAATCTTTTCATTTGCAAACGCTACTATTGTAAAAAGAAAAATAAAAACGATAGAAAAGAAAAAAATTCTTTTCATAAAACCTCCAAATTTATTGAGAAAAGTAAATAAAAGTTAAAAACTAAAGTTTTTTTCCATTGTTAGGAAAGACTGGGAAAATAAAGTCCTTGCACAAAAATCTAAAACAATTATATAATGTCTATAAAGGCATCACGAAAGGAGGGCAAGGATGGAATTCATAAAGATTAATGATAGTTCTATAAAGATTATGCTCACAAGTAATGAAGTAAAAGAATACGAGCTCGAAAACGATGGTGAGCTTAATGAAAATGAAGTTAAAAAAATGTTTTCGCGACTTTTAAGTCAAGCTAAAAAGGAGCTCGGCTTTAAATACGCAAAGGAAAGATTGGTTGCTGAAATATTTTCGTCAAAGGGTGGTGGATGTGAAATTTTTATAAGCTGTCTTTTGGGGGAGTCGAAAATGTATAAGGATCGTGGCGAGGAAGCACTATTATCAAAATTAAAATTACAAAATCAAATTTTTTCCTTCGACGATTTTCAAAATCTCATGATTGTTCTAGAGCAACTATGTAAGATGAAATGCAAAAAAAGCACATCTGTCTATTATGATGCTGAGAAGTCTAGATATTGCTTAATCCTCGAGGACGTGTCTAAAAAAGACTTAAATTTTGGATTTGTTTCAGAATTCTCAAAGCACCTAAAATCCTCATCTCTACAGTACATAACAGAACGATACACCCCTGTCTTTCTTGGAAACGCCCATGTTGAATTAATTAAATACAAATAACCTTTAACTAACTAGATATTTATAAAGCAAGGTCGCAAAGAATTCTGCACTGCGTTTTGCTTCTTCAAAAGAGTTGGAAAATTCTCCGATGTCAATATTGGCACACAATGGCTCGTTGTTTTGAGAAAGAGCATACCGCGAAATTGTATTTTTCTTTATAAAATTTGTATTTTCTCTGGTGACAAATTTAGTAAAATCAAATGCAAACCTAACATTTTCAATTTGATTTTTAGATGCTGTGTCCCAGCTTGTTCCACTTGTGATAGATATTTGAGCCACCTTTTCGTTGCCTTGAGTTGTGTAGGATTTGTTCATTGAAAGATCATCGTTGATGCTTATACCTCTTGAAATGTTAAAAACATAACTAATGCTAGGGTATCTAGCCAATGTTTCCTGGAGCGATTTTTCATATTCCTTTTTTGATGAATGTATTGTACCCGAGGCATAGAGTTCGTTTAATTGTATAGCAGGAATACCATATGCATTTAACCTTTGGCAAATGATTTTTCCGAGCTCTGCAACATTATTGCTTTCGCTATAAAAGGGACCATCGGTCGAATAACTTTTGCCGTTTGAGTATGCTTCATTTCTTTGAGAGTGGGTTATTAGAACAATTGGAGAATCAGCTCCGTATTTTTTTCGTATTTCACTTAAAGTGACTTTCGAAAATTTAACAGAAAAATCGAATTCGCAACCACTTTCATTGATTGCGGTATATTTTGTTGCGCCTACATCTAAAATTTTATAATCTGATGAATTAGGGAAATCTGTTTCCATTTCTGTATCGTTATTAACATCGGTGCCGACACTTGTTTCAGTATCGGTGTCGTTTTCGCTTTCAGTGCTTGTAATTTCACTTGATGTCTCGCCATTTTTATCACTTTCCTCGTTTTTGACGCCATCTTGGTCGGTGCTAGTGGAAATATTTGAGTCTTTATTTGTGCTAGTATCTGCATTTAAGCTCGTGTCGCTTTCTTGATTACTATCATCTGTGCTTGGAATGGTGTTAATGTTGTCATTAGATGGCTCGTTTCCTTGATTTTTTAAAAAATCCTTGGCATAAGGAAATAGCTTAATAGCACCAAAAATAATAACAAAAAGTAAAATTATTGCAACTCCTCGTTTTAAATTCTGCCTTTGCTTTTCCTTCTGTCTTTTTTTATTTCTCTCAACCAAAACGAAACTATCGTTCGTTCCCGTGTCAAGAAAAATTAAGTCCTTTTGTTCCATTTTAATCCTCCTTGTAATATTTAATACATCCTATGCGGGACAACTCTTAAATATTACAATTGAAAATAGGAAACTTGAACTAAAAAAATATTGATAAATCCTCTTTTTTGTGATATTATTAATTTGATATAAAATTTATATTGGACTTAGAAGGAGAGAAAAAATGACTGATAAAAGTGAAATTAAGGTGTTTATTCTTCACTTGATGGACAGAATTGGGTATCCGGTTAACTGTAATGATATATGTTCAATTCTTTCTCAAGAAAACATAGCGGGCTATTTCGAATGTGGTGATTGCTTTACAGAGCTAGTAGAAGGAAAGCACGTTATTGATTCTGGATATCTTGACGAAAGAGAAGAGATAACTTATATTGTTTCTGAGTCGGGAAAGAAGATTGCAAGTGCGTTATCTGACCAAATATCTAGTTCAATAAAGGAAGCAAGCTATCGTAGTGCAATAAGATACCTTTCATTTGAAAAAAGAGGCGCAAATGTAAATTGCGAAAAGGAAAAATTACAAAACGGAAAATATAGCGTTCATTGTGAAATCGTCGAAAAAGGAAGGCGAGTTTTGGAAATTAATATTGATGTTGATACCGAAAAAGAAGCTGATACTATGATTTATAATTTCCGCAGAAGACCAGAGGTAATATATCAAGGAACTATGGCATTGGTTTCAGGTGAAATGAATTATATTTTCGAAAAATAAAGCTTGAAAACAAAAAACAAACTGAAATTTGTAAAAATGCACAAAAAAATAAGAAAAGAAAAGAAAAATTAGTTAATTTTGACAAAAAGTCTTGACAAAATCAACAATAGATATTATAATTAGATTATCATATTTTAATTTGACTGTGTAAGTTGATTAAAAACGAGGTATTATGGAAGAGAAAGAAACTATTGAGCTTGTTATTCAAATTCAAAATGGTGACGAATTAGCTTTTACAAAGTTATCCTCTGCATATTTACCTCTTTTAAAAAGCTTGTGTCAAAAGTATTTTCCTGCATACAAAAATCGAGTTTCTTATGACGATTTTATGCAAGAAGCACAGATTGCATTGCATAATGCGGTAATGAAATATGATGCTGTTAATAAAAGGGGAGCTTTTGGCGCATTTGCAAAAAAATGTGTTAATAATTGGCTTATTTCTTATGGTCGATATTTAAACTCTAAAAAAAGACAAAAAGGTGACCCTAAAATCAATTGTGATGATTCATTGGCTAACAATAGTGGTGATTCAGTGCAAGATGCTGTCGTTTGTCGAGAACTTGGTGAAAAACTTTTAACCCTTGCGGAACAAACTCTTTCTCCTTATGAAAAAAGGATATTTCAGTTAATGTATGTCGATGGACGACGCATAAAAGAAATATCGAAGAGTATTGGTAAGAGCGAAAAATCTGTAAACAATGCACTTTACAGAATCAGGTCGAAGCTGCGCGACGCAGTTAAATAGTTTACCTAGCCTTAGGCTATGTATAAAATATTTCAGAGGAGAGAAAAAATGTTTGAGGACAAGACATTAGTTTGCAAGGACTGTGGTGCCGAGTTCGTATTTACAGCAGGAGAGCAAGAGTTTTATGCTGAAAAAGGACTTGAAAACGAGCCTAAGAGATGCAAGACCTGTAGAGATGCTAAGAAAAATGCTGCTAAAGCACCAAGAGAGCTCTTTACAACTGTATGTGCAGAGTGTGGGAAAGAAGCTAAGGTTCCTTTCCAACCTAACAACGAAAAGCCCGTTTATTGTAGTGAGTGCTTTGCAAAGAAGCAAGAAAGTCAAGAATAATTTTATTTGAGATAAAAAGGAGCCTTTAAGGCTCTTTTTTATTATGCGTTGGACATGCATAAACATTTGCAATATTTCGATAAGAGTTTATGTCTAAAATTGTAAATAATAATTTATTTAAATTTTCAAAATTTACTGTACAAATTAAAATATATATGTTAAAATATATATAACTATGTCGATTCATTGGAGAAAACAAATGGCTTTCGAAAAACAAAAGAAATCAAACTTGAAAAAATATAATAAAAATCAATACGATTCAGTTCACTCATATAAACCTAGAGAGACTTATAAGACAACTGGTACTGAAGAAGAGGACAATGGAGTAGTTGTTGGAAGAAACGCAGTACGTGAGCTTCTTAAGAGTGAAAGAAATGTTGAGAAAATTTATTTAAAAAAAGGCGGCAGTCACGAGGGCTCAATTACTGTTTTGGTAGCTGAGGCTATTGAAAAGGGCATTCCAATTGTAGAGGTGGAGGCTCAAAAGCTTGACTTTATTGCAGAGGGAACCAATCATCAAGGTATTGTTGCGATTGCCTCAATGAAAGAATATTCTTCGATTGACGATATGCTTGATTTAGCAACAGAAAGAGGAGAAAAGCCGCTTATTGTTATAGCTGATTCAATAGAAGATCCACATAATTTAGGAGCTCTTATTAGATGCGCGGAATGCGCTGGCGCGCACGGTATTATTATTCCTAAAAGACGAGCTGTAGGAATTACACCTACCGTATATAAATCATCTGCGGGTGCTATTGAGCATATGCTAATTGCAAAGGTTTCAAATATTGCAACAACAATTGAGCAATTAAAAAAGAAGGGACTTTGGATATTCACTTCAGAAGCCGGAGGAACTCCTTACTATGAAACTGATTTTAATTGTGCGTGCGCTGTAGTGCTAGGCTCTGAAGGAAATGGAGTTTCAAGAATAGTTAAGGAAAATAGCGATTATATAGTATCAATACCTATGTATGGTAAGGTAAATTCATTAAATGTATCTACTGCGGCATCTGTTATTCTTTGCCATGTGGCAAGAATGCAGAGGGGCTGTTAGAGAAAGGAGTAGAAATGGCAAAAAAATTAGAAAAAGAGTTGGTTGAAGAAAATGTTGAGCCTGATTTGTTTGATGATGCTAGCGACCAAGTTTCTCCTGATGGGGCGATATTTACTCAAGTTGCAGAAAACTTAAACAAGCCAAGACCCCAAAAGAGCTATACAGCTACATGGCATGGCTCTGAAGACGTAAGCGAAAATTTTGAAGTTGATGATATGTATGCAAGCTCAATAAATGCTGATAAGCAATTTATGAAGACGTTTGGCTTGTCAGAAACAGGAACTCACAAAACGGTTACTAACCTAGATAAGAATCAAAAAACAAGCGAATTTGCTAAGGATAATATCTACTCCAACGAATACGAATATACAGACATAAATCAAAAGAATGAAATAATAGAAATGTATCAATATGCAAAGAGAAGCTCTATTAGAAAAATAATAGTTTCTATGGTCTTTTTAGTGTTTCTTTTCTTGCAGGAAAATATTGCACAGTTCTTTACCGGATTTGAGTATTTTGATATAGAAAAGCATCCGTATTTTCATATAGTTGCTGGCTTGATTGGTTTACTTGGTTGTGCAATATGTGCAAGAGAGCAGCTGTTTCATGGTACACGTTCAATCTTTAAAAAGGATTATGCGCCCGAATCGGTCGCTACAATAGCTCTGCTTGCGGGTTTATTGCATACAATAGCTACATTTATTTTTGTTCTTGTTGGATATAAGACTAAAATTATGCTTTTGAATTTCCCTGCAGCTATGGTATTGGTTGGCTCTATAATCTTCACTTATATAAATATTAAAAGAGAAAGATATGGCTTTGCTGTTATTTGCGTGAAGAAGCCTAAGTTTGTACTTGAAAACATTCAAGAAACAAATGGCGAAACTGAGTTTGACACATTCACTACTACTAATGGAGAATTTGTAGGACAAATCGCTCGTGTCACAAAAACACCTTTTGTAAAAAATTATTTTGCAAATACCAATACAACTGTCGATACAAGAAAGTACCTAAAGTTTTACTATATTTTGGCACTTTCAATTCCACTAGCTCTTGCTATTATATCTATGTTTTTTGACAAAACTGGCATGAATCCATATATAGCAGGAACATATTTCTTTGTTGGATTATTGCTCGTTTTACCTGTTGGAATTTTGTTCTCATATAGCGTGCCCTTCTATATTGGAAATGCAACCTTATATGAAGATGGTGTTTCTGTAATAGGAGAAGAATCAATTTTAAATTTTGCAGGTGTTGATGCTTCTGTTGTAAATGATACTGCAATTTTCGCACCAAAAAACGTAAAAATAAAAAACATTATGGGTTATAATGACTACGATATTGAAAGAATTACTTATTATGCCGCAAGTGGTTTTTCTGTAGTAGGTGGTCCTTTGGCACGAGTTTTTGATGATATGCTAAACAATTCTGTTCCAAAAAGCTCAAGGACTCGTTTTGTTTGTGCAGGACGTAGTTATTTAAGTGTTATAGTTGATGGACATTCAATTATTTTTGCTGATAAATATGGTATGACCTCTCAAAATATTGAGGTTGGCGTAGAAAGAGAACGCAAAAAGGAATTGAGTGTAATGTATATGGCTTGTGATGGTGTATTATGCTCAAAAATGTACATCAAATATGAGCCAAGCGAAGAATTTATCAAAACTACAAAATATGTTAATTCCAAAGGCATAAAGGTTGGAATCAGAACCTTTGACCCCAATATTAATAATGATTTAATCGAAAGGGTAACAGGATTTAATAAAAAGAATATTAAGGTTATAAAGTTATCCGCCGCAACTGATGTCCCTGCGCCTTCTGCATGGTGTGACGGACAGGTTGTTACAAAGGGCTCGTCTTGCTCACTTCTTAAGGCGATTCCTATGTGTAAAAGGATTATAAAAACAAGAAAGGTTATCAAGGCAATAAAAATCATTTCATCAATTTTAGGACTTGCTTATTTAAGCTTGTGCATTTTTAGTCCATTTGATTTCGGACCACTTAATGTATTACCGTCTGGTGTGATAGTGCTATTGCACTTAGTATTTGCGCTTGTTATGTACATAACAACATGTATGATTTTGCCTAAGAGAAAATAATGCAAAAAAACATTAGTACGATTTTAAAATCCGTATCTAAGCCTGCAAGATACACAGGTGGAGAATTTGGGCAAATCGTAAAGAATAAGGACAAAATAAAGACTAGAATAGCATTTTGTTTTCCAGATACTTATGAAATAGGTATGTCAAACCTAGGTATGAAAATTCTCTATGGTGCTTTAAATGAGCTGCCATATGCTTGGTGTGAGAGGGTTTTTGCACCTTGGCCTGATATGGAAGAAAAAATGCGCAAGCATAATATTCCTCTTTTTGCACTTGAAAGCAAGGATGAAATCAAGGAATTTGATATAATGGCAATTTCTATGCAGTATGAGCTTTGTTATACAACAGCAATTAATATGATAGATTTAGCCGGTATTCCTGTTTTTTCTAAGGACAGAGGAGAGGACACGCCTATTATTTTAGGTGGTGGTCCGTGTGCCTATAATGCAGAGCCAATTGCCGACTTCTTTGATATTTTCAGTATAGGAGAGGGTGAGGAAGCGCTTTGTGAGCTTGTTGAACTTTATACTAGAATGAAAGAAGAGGGAAGCTATACGAAAGCATCTTTTTTAAGAGAGGCATCTCATCTTGAGGGCTTCTATGTTCCTTCTCTTTATCTAGTAGAATATAACGAGGATGGCACTATCAAGTCATTTGAGCCTAAATTTAGCGATGTTCCTAAAAGGGTTGTCAAGAGAGTTGTTGCTGATCTTAACACCTCATATTTCCCTTTAAAGCCCGTCATGCCATACATAGAAACTGTGCACGATAGAATTATGCTTGAAACCTTCCGTGGTTGTATAAGAGGTTGTCGCTTCTGTCAAGCTGGTATGGTTTTTCGTCCAGTTCGAGAAAAGAGTGCTGAGGTTTTAAACGAGCAGGCTAAAGCTATTTACGAAAATACAGGATATAATGAAATATCTTTAACATCACTTTCAATAAGTGATTATTCCTGCCTTCATGATGCCACTGATAAGCTCCTTTTATGGACTAATGAAAAAAAGGTTAATTTATCATTGCCATCATTACGAGCAGATAGCTTTACACGTGAGCTTATGCGTAAAATTTCTGGTGTGCGCTCAAGTGGTCTAACCTTTGCTCCAGAGGCGGGTACACAAAGGCTACGCGATGCAATAAATAAAAATCTATATGAAAAAGATCTTTTAAATGCGGTAAGACTTGCATTTGAAGGTGGTAAAAGCCAAGTAAAGCTTTATTTTATGAACGGGTTGCCGACTGAGACCTACGAGGATATCGAGGGAATAGGAACGCTTGCAAAGACGGTTGTTGACGAGTATTACAATACTCCAAATAGACCTAAAAAGCCGGTTAGTGTTACTGTTTCTGTTTCTTGCTTTGTTCCTAAGCCTCACACGCCTTTTCAATGGGAACCACAGGATTCCCTTGAATCACTTCGCTCAAAGCAAATGTTCTTAGCAGAGAAGATTACTGATAAGAAAATACGTTATAATTGGCACGAAGCAAAGGTTTCGCGCCTTGAGGCAGTGTTTTCTAAAGGCGATAGACGTTTATCTAAGGCAATCCACTTAGCGCAGCAAAAGGGCATGAGATTTGATGCGTGGGACGAATATTTCGATTACCATAAGTGGATGGAAGTTTTTGCAGAAGTGGGAATAGATCCTGATTTCTACGCAAATCGTAAAATGTCATACGATGAGATTCTGCCTTGGGATGTTATTGATATCGGAGTTTCAAAAAGCTTCTTAATAAACGAAAGTAAAAAAGCATACGAGAGTAAGACAACTCCTAACTGTAAGGAAAAGTGCTCTGGCTGTGGTGCTAATAAGCTTGGAAAGGAGCATACATGGTGTCCGAAGAAAAGCAAATAACACCTATACGAATTAAATTTTCTAAGACAGGAGATTTAATGTATATCTCACATCTTGACCTTGCTCGTACAATGCAAAGAATAATTTTGCGTTCAGGACTTGATATTTGGTATAGCGAGGGCTTCAATCCACAACCAAAGATGGTTTTTGCTTTGCCATTACCAACTGGTGTGGAAAGTCAATGTGAGCTTATGGATATTAAGCTCAATTCCTATATGCCAAGCGAAGAAATTATGGAGCGCGTAAAGGATAATTTTCCAGTGGATATGAAGGTGTTGTCAGTTTATCAACCCGAGTCAAAATTCAAAAACATTTCTTATGCAAAATATAGAATTGATTTGTTTTCGCTTAAAATTACTGACAATACAGGAGAAGAAATATCAAAGCTATTCAGTTGTGAATGTTTTGTTGAAAAAAAGACCAAAAGTGGTATAAAGGATATCAATATTTGTGATTATATTAAGGAAATCACGGTGAATAGTGGACAGAATTCTTTGTCTATAGATGCTATTTTAGCTGCTGATAATGAAAAAAATTTAAATCCAGAACTCATAGTTTCAGCAATAAAAAAATATCTTTCTATAATGGATAGTGATGGCACTGAGGAATATTACCAAATTATGCGTCAAGCTTTTTTAACAGAAAATTTAAAAGAATTCAAATAAAAAAAGCACCTCAACAGAGGTGCTTTTTCCTTTATTTATTCTTATGAACTGCTTCAAATATGATAGATATAATACCACATAAAATTCCACCAATAGGGAAACATATCCACGCTGGATGCCAAATGCCGAGCGTGAATCCTAAAACTAGGAAAACAACAGTTGCAATCATCATTATTACTGATTTTACAGCTTCAACTACTTTATTCTGTGGTGTTGTAATATGCTTCTTTTCGTTTGAATCCTCGTTATTATATTTTTCCACTTCAAGCTTGGCCTTCATAAGCCCTGAATAAACATAAGTAAATACTGAAGCAGAAAGGAAAATGAAGAATAATCCCATTACAAAGCTTGACCATGCATCATAGCTGCTAAAAGTAGAAGGGAATCGGTTTTCGTCATGCAAGCAGAAAATTATCATACATACGTCAACTAGAATCAACGAAGTAGCAATGGCAATAGCAATAGCAAAATATTTATTTCTCTTAGTTACTTCATTTTTAGGGTATGGTGCAACGGTTGGATGATCTTTTTTAAAGGCATCGTGAGAGAGACCACCAATAATAAATAGCGAAACTGCAACAGCAATAAATAAAAGTAAGCATATAACAGGCAATACCTCAAATGAAGTAAAGGAATTTACAAAAAACATTACTGAAAGACCAATTAGTATAAGTGTTACGCCCAAGCTAATTAAAAGCGTAAATTTGTTCATATGCTTGTCATAGACAGCTGGTATTTCGTGAACTTCTATATTAGTTTCTTCTTGTATAGATTCGCCATTTAACATTATTTGAGGCTTGTTTTGTGCTTCATTTTCTAGTTTTTGATTTTTGAGGCAATCCTCAGCGCTTTTACGCACCAAGGTGTCCATATCGCAATCAAAAAGCTCACAAAGCTTAATAAGTGTTTCAACATCAGGCAATGCAGAGTCATTTTCCCATCTAGATACTGTTTGTCTCGATACATTAAGCTTTTCAGCAAGCTCCTCTTGTGTTATTTTAGATTCTTTTCTAAAAAAAGATATATTTTCTCCAAAGCCCATTTCTAAATCTCCTTTCTTACAATTAAATTATACCATAAAAGCGCTAAAAATCAAGCAAACCAAATGGGAATTTAGCATTTTTTTGTAACATTTAATGTTACATTTAAAAAAGACACTCCCAACATCCAAACTCGACTTAACCGAGCTACCCAAATGGTAATATAGGGGAGTGTCTATTTTATTATTCTTTTACAAGCTTTGAGAAAAACTTGTTTTTTAAAGGAGCAAGCTTTTCTTTATCAAGAACACTAATTGCTTCTATATCGGTTTGCAAAAGCAATAGAAGTGTTTCAAGCTCCATAAATTCTATATCTTTGCCGTGCGCTAGAGCATCAATAGCACGTTCTTTTCGATAGCAGCGATATGGTTCACCATTTTTACCGATTATTTCATATGAAACAAAAATATCAGCACCAAATGCATGACGAGTATATTTTGCACCGTGCATAGCAAGTAGAGATACTATATTCATCATTTCGTTGAAATGATATTCCTCAAACAGAGAGCTTATACAAACTTTTTTGCCAGATAGGTAGGTGTGTTCCTTTCGATTAATAAAAACTCGCTTAATATAGCTGGAAAAGTCTATTGCGTTCTGTTCAGATGAATGTATCCAGTTTGAACGAGGGCTACCGGTTAGCTTTTCCATTTTTGAAAGCTTATTCGCTTTCTGCAATTCTTTGTATTTTAAAAACTCTGAGCCTAGCTCCTTGTTTTTGCACCAGCATTTGCAAAGCGGGTATTTCTCAATTAGCTCTGAAGCTGAAAGTCCGGTTTCTTGGCACAAGCCCTTAAGAACACGCATTGTAAAATACGCATCATCATCACTTTTATGTATATCTTGATTTTCGGTAACGCCATATTCTGTCGCGCATTTTATAAGGGCTGGTGTGTTTTCAAGCTCTTTGTGGTCAGTATAGATACGCTGAACATCAATGAAATCATAGTCAAAGATGTTTTTTGAAAATCTTTCACATTCACTTTTGATAAAGTTAGCATCTGAAAGAACAGAAAATCCAAATTTCAGTGTGTTTTCACGCGTCAAAAGTTCACTAATAGTTGGATAATAAAACTTAAAATCGGGGGAAGAGAAGAATTCTTCTTCTTCGTATCCTAAAACAATACCGGGATGGTTCCCATGCCCGTGCAGATGGAACTTTGAGTGTGGATTTATTAAAATATCATTCTTTTGTTTGATGTTAAAGCTTTCATCAGTTATAACATAACCAAACGAGCAAATTTTTCCACGTCCACCAAAGCAGTTAGAGCATTCAATGTCAAAAAACAAATAATCCATTAAATATCCCTTCTGCCAAGAAGTGCGCGATAAAGCGTAACCTCATCTGCATATTCAAGATCGGAACCAACAGGCAAGCCGTTTGCTAATCTAGTGACCTTGATATCAAGTGGCTTTAGGATTTTTGAAAGGTACATAGCAGTTGCCTCTCCCTCGACAGTATAGTTTGTGGCAACGATAACTTCTTTTATTTCTTCGCTATTTATTCTGTTTAGTAGCTCTTTGATTTTTAATTTGTCAGGTCCAATTGACTTCATTGGAGAAATGGTGCCATGTAAAACGTGGTAAACACCTTTGAATTCCTTGACCTTTTCAAATGCTAATACAGCTTGGTAATCTTCAACTACGCAAACAACGGAGTGGTCGCGTGTTGCGCTATCACAAATTGGGCAAATTTCCTCGCTTGAAAGGTTTTGACAAACAGAGCATAGCCCTATTTGAGTTTTTGCGTCTAAAATTGCTTGTGCAAAATCATACACCTCGGAATTATCCATATCAAGCACAGAAAAAGCCATTCTCATAGCGCTTTTCTTGCCAACACCATCAAGAGAACGAAACTTTTCAATAAGCGTTTGTAATGGTTTAACTAATGTCTCCATTAAAACATACCAGGCATTCCCATACCGCCGGTAATTTTAGCCAGCTCTGCTTCGTTTGTGGAATCTACCTTCTTAATAGCTTCATTTACTGCCGCAACAATAATATCTTGTAGTGTTTCAATATCGTCAGGATCAACGATTTCAGGGGAAATGTCGATGTTTAGAATTTCCTTCTTACCTGTGATTTTTACCTTGACAACTCCGCCACCAGCACTGATGTCGTATTGCTTTTGGTCAAGCTCAGCCTGCTTATCTTGCATATCTTGTTGCATTTTTTGTGCTTGGCGAAGCATTTCATTCATGCTTGGGCCCTTTGGAACATTAGCTCTCATAATTTACCTCTTAAAATTCTTCTAGACCATTTTTTGGGGTCGTTGTTTTTTTATTTGTTACAATTTCAAGCTGTGAAATTGAAGAAATATCAATTTCGCACAGCATCATTGCATTAAAAATTAAAGCTTTGTTTTTTTCGCTATTCAAAAGATTTTTTGAAAATTCATTTTCACAAACAAGAAAATACTTTCCATCTTTATAAAAGCATCTTGATTTATTAACAAATCCGAAAATACTTTGGTCGTTTTCAGCAACCTTAGTTGAAACCTCATTCCACGATTGAATCTCTGTCAATTGTTTTGCATCTGTTGGCTTCTTTGCTTCAACTACAGGAATTATTGATTCAATAGAATCATTTTCAAGAGTTGATTTATTTGTGTCTGCGGTTTTTAGTACATTTGATGGCTTTTCTTGATTATCATCAAGCTTAACTCCCTTTGAAAGTAGCGTGATTTTATCTTCAAGTGAAGCTATTCTTGAAAGAAGCGCTTCGTTTGATTCGGAAAGCCTAGGGTCACACATTTTCATTAGTGTTATTTCTGCGCATAAGCGCTTAGTTGTAGGATTCTTTTGCATATTTAAATACGCATCATCAAGTAGAGAAATGTGATAGAGCAGAGTTGCTATATTAAAATTAGCACAAGCTGCTTTTACCATCTCAGCCTCACTATCAAGTAATTCAAGATATGCTTGACTAGAGGATGATTTTACAACCATCATATCTCTATAAAACGAAGTTAAATCTGCAAAGAATACTAAAATGTCTTTGGATGAAGCAATAACCTCATTGATTATATCAAAAAGGACAGAATAGTTTTTGTCCGCTATGCTTTTTACAACCGTGCACATTTTTTCATATGAGCTTGTACCGAGGATTCTATTAACTGTATCAGCAGTAACATTTTCATCAGCCCTTGCACACAGCTCCATTAGGCTAATAGCATCACGCATACCACCTTGTGCAGTTTTTGCAATAACAGCAGCAGCTTCTTTTGCAAGATTTATATTTTCGCATTTAGCAATATACATAAGTCTGTCAACTAACGAGCTTATAGAGATTCTTCTAAACTCAAATCGCTGACAACGAGAAATAATAGTTGCGGGAATTTTATGCTGTTCAGTAGTAGCAAAGATGAATAAAACATGCTCTGGAGGCTCTTCAATTGTTTTTAAAAGAGCATTGAAAGCACTGTCTGATAGCATGTGCGCCTCGTCGATTATGTAAACACGCTTTTTTAAGATAGCAGGAGTGTACATAACATTTTCGCGTAATTCTCTGATGTAATCAACCCCTGTATTTGTGGCTGCGTCGATTTCTAAAACGTCAGTAGTTGTACCTTCGTCAATAGCACGACAATTTTCGCATTCATTACAAGGATTTCCATCCTTTAGATTAAGGCAGTTAACACTCTTTGCAAGGATTTTTGCACATGTTGTTTTTCCCGTTCCACGAGAACCGGAGAAAAGATATGCGTGTGAAACAGAGCCATTTAAAGCTTCATATCTTAAAATTGAAGTAATGTGGTCTTGACCATGAACATCGCCAAATATAGATGGACGATATTTTCTATATAGAGCCTGATGCATATTTTCCTCCTTATATGTTAGTTAACTTACTAAAAAACAAGTTGTCATATAAGATCATACCCCATAAATCGAAATACCCTTACGCGCGCTATCATATAGCATAGGCTCGAGACAAGCACTCTCGCGGCACATCATCACAACCGCTTAGTGCTGCTTGGTCCCCCATCTGACACGGTTCACAGCCGACAATTGCGCAAGACTCATCTGTCAACGCTTCTGCTATAAGTGCTGACCACACAAGAATAGCCCTCAAAATGGGAATTCTCCCCTGCATATAGCGGATTTCAGGAAGAGGGCACCGCTACCGCCCCGGATAGTATGACCTTATATCACAACTTGTTTATATATTTATAACAGTAGTAGTATAACATATATATATGCTAAAAGTCAATAGAGAAATTCAAACTATTTATTAAGAATAATATTTACAAAACTAAAAAGTATTATTAGATTAAAAATTAAATGGAGGGGCGTTTCCCCTCCACTCAACTCCTATAGATTTCATCTTCAATTTCAAGTAGTCGATTATACTTTGCAACTCTTTCCATTCTACAAGGAGCACCTGTTTTTATAAAACCAGCGTTTGTTCCTACTGCAATATCTGCTATATATGTGTCGTCTGTTTCTCCAGAACGATGTGAAATTATTGTATAATAAGAATTTTCCTTTGCTAACTCAATAACATCAAGCGTTTCTGTTAGTGTTCCAATTTGATTTGGTTTTATTAGAATAGAGTTACCCATTTTTTCGTCGATTCCTTTTTCTAGCCTTTTTTGATTTGTTACAAACAAATCATCTCCAACAAGCATAACTTTTTCACCAAGAGACTCGGTAATCTTTTTCCAGCCCGAATAATCTGTTTCTGCTAAAGGGTCTTCAATTGATATAATTGGATATTTCGAAATCAAAGCCTCCCATTTGCCAATTAATTCTTCGGCAGTGTATGAGGTATTTGCTTTAGGTAGAGTATATGATGTGCCGTCATACCACTCGCTGGAGGCAATATCAAGAGCAATTTTAACTAGGGAAGTGTCATAGCTTGAATTGTTTATTGCTTCTATTATAAGTTCAATGGCTTCCTCTTCACCCTTTAAATTTGGTGCAAATCCCCCCTCGTCTCCAACACCTGTTGAATAGCCCTTTTTTACTAAAATTTTCTTCAATTCGTTATATATTTCGCAACCGGCACGCAAGGCTTCTTTAAAAGAATTAAATCCTGCGGGAACAATCATAAATTCTTGTATATCTAAATTATTTTGTGCGTGTGCACCACCATTTAAAATGTTCATCATAGGGATTGGCAATTTGGAAGCAAAAATACCACCTAGGTATCTATAGAGAGGCATTGATAAATCATTTGCATTGGCTTTTGCGGCTGCCAGTGAGACTGAAAGGGTAGCATTTGCACCGAGATTTTTTTTATTTTCTGTTCCATCTAGAGCAATGATATGGGAATCAATAGCTCTTTGGCACTTGCTATTAAGTCCAACAATTTCTTTGGATATTTTATCATTTACGTTTGAAACTGCATTTAATACACCCTTGCCAAAATATCTATTTTTATCATTGTCTCGAAGCTCCATAGCTTCATATGAGCCAGTTGAAGCACCGGAAGGGACAGATGACACCCCTGTTTTTCCATTTGATAAAACAACAGTAGATTCAACTGTAGGCATACCCCTTGAGTCAATTATTTCGCGCGCTTTTATTGATTGAATATATTTGTTCATATTTTCTCCTTGTAATTATTTGGAATTATTATGAGCAAAAAAAGAAAAGGTATGCATAAAACATACCTTTTAATTTAATTAAATATTGTTCATTTCATTGTCGTCAATTTTTTGAATGATTTCGTCATCATCATCTTCGATATCTGGGACAATGTTATCAGAAGAAGCAGTTGCTTCAAGCTCTTCTACGCTAACTTCTACTGGGTGCTCAATTTTTACTTCATTAGTCTTTGGTTGCTCAGCGTTCTTTTTGTTCTTTAAGCGAAGTCTATCAAGCTTTCTAACATCAATTTCTTGCGTTAGATTGTTTTCATCATACAGGTTGGAAAAGTCTCCATGATACATATCGACCCCAAGCTCGTAACATTCGACCTGCGTTGGCAAGTTTTTCTTTTTAAGTCTCCATTCAATTAAGCAAGAGAACAAGTAGGTAATTACAGCAAATAGAGGAACACCAATAAGCATACCAATAAATCCAAACAAATGCGAGCTTAAAGTAACAGCGGCTATGATTCCAATAGGTGTAAGACCCGTGGATTCGCCTAAAATGTGAGGAGCAATGATATTACCATCAATTTGCTGAACTACTAGGATAATTACAGCAAATCCAACGACACTCCAAAACTTTTCTGAGGTATCGCCTTCAGTTTGCAAGAAAATGAGTATTCCTGATGGGATAGCGCCAAGGAAAGGACCAAAGAAAGGAATTACATTTGTAATGCCACAAATCATACCAATTAGTGCTGCATAATCAAATCCAAAAATTGTTAGTATCAAAGTTATTACACAACCAACAAGTACAGCATCACAAAGAGTACCGGTTAAATATCTTCCTATAGTGTTATTGGTGTATTTTCCAAAATGTACAACTCTTTTGTAAACAACCTCTGGGAATAAAGCGCAGAGAAGACGTTTTAGCCTTACAAGAATAGAGTCCTTGTATAAGAGGAAGTAAATTGAAAGAATAAATCCAATAAGTATATTCATTGTGTGTGTAACAATGCTACCTATCATACCTGCAAGATAAGCGATTAATACTTCGAATGCTTTGTTTAAAAGCAATAGGTTTTGTTCTTGGAAAAATGGTTCTCCCGTGCCATTAGCAACTTCAGTTCCAAGCAACTTGGAAAGAAGACCATTTATTGTTTCGTGAGGAGTGGTAATTCCAATATTTTCAAGAAAATCAGCTGAAAAGTTGATTAGGTCTTCTACATAGTCTTTGATGTTTTGAGACAGGTCACCAAAGTTATCAATAACATCTGGCAAAATAACGAATAGCGCAACCGCAATTATAATAGCAAAAAGTGCATATGTTGCAAAAATAGAAAGAAGCTTGCGCAATTCAGGATGTGATTTTTTCTTTTCTACAAACTTAAAGATATATTTATGGAATATTTTGCAAATAGGATTGCATACAAAAGCTAGGGCAAAACCATAAATAAAAGCAGCCATAGCCCCAACAATTCCATTGATGTATGAAGAAATTGAAGAGATATTAAGAAGTGCAAAAACTAAAAGAACTAAAACAACACCGACAATAAGTGCATACAAGGCGTTTTTCCAAGCTTTGTTGCCTTCTTTGAAGATTTTAAACATTTAAACCTCCTAAAAGTTAGTTATAAATATTTTATAACAATTTTAACCATAAGTCAATACTTTGTATATAAAATAAACGCAAAATATAGTATAATTTATTAAATATTTGCACCAAATATGCGATATGGAATGAAAAAAAGAGATACTAGCCTAGTATCTCTTTTTGAATTTATATTAGTCAGCTTGTAGGCTATAGTTAGGAGCTTCTTTTGTAATGCTGATGTCGTGAGGATGTGATTCACGAAGACCGGCACCGGAAATACGAACAAATTGTCCTCTTTCCTTGAGCTCAGGAACAGTAGGAGTACCACAATAACCCATACCTGCACGCAATCCACCCATCAATTGATATACAGTGTCAGAAAGAGGTCCTTTGTAAGGAACACGACCTTCAACGCCTTCAGGAACAAGCTTTTTGTTTCCATCTTGGAAGTAACGGTCCTTTGAACCCTTTTCCATAGAAGCAAGTGAACCCATACCACGATATACCTTAAAACGTCTACCTTGGTAAATTTCCTCGTCTCCAGGGCTCTCCTCACAACCAGCAAGAAGTGAACCAACCATAATTACATCACCACCAGCAGCGATGGCCTTAACCATATCACCACTATATTTAATACCACCATCAGCGATAACAGGAATACCATATTCCTTGGCTACCTCATATACGTCAAAAATAGCTGTAATTTGTGGAACACCAATACCGGCAACGATACGTGTAGTACAAATTGAACCAGGGCCGATACCAACCTTAACTGCGTCAGCGCCAGCTTCGATAAGATCACGAGCAGCTGCGCCAGTAGCAATATTACCTGCAACAATTTGAGCATCTGGATAAGCTGCCTTGATTTTCTTTAAGCATAGGGCGATGTTCTTTGAGTGACCGTGAGCGGAGTCAAGAACAAGGAAGTCAGCACCAACTGCAAGAAGTGCACCAGCACGTTCAACAACATTATCTGTAACACCGATAGCGGCACCACAGAGAAGTCTGCCGAATTCATCGCGAGCAGTATTAGGATATTTATTAGCCTTTTCAATATCTTTAGTTGTGATAAGTCCTTTAAGTATGTAGTTATCATCAACGATAGGCAATTTTTCTATCTTGTATTTGCAGAGAAGTTCCTTAGCCTCGTCAAGAGTACAACCATCCTTAATTGTGATAAGGTTGTCCTTTGTCATATAGTCCTTAATTGGAACATTATAATCAGTAAGGAAACGGATATCTCTGTTTGTAATAATACCAACAAGCTTTTTCCCTTCAACACAAATCGGAACACCAGAAATGCGGTATTTAGCCATTAATTGATCGGCCTCAAGAACTGTGTTGTCTGGAGCAAGATAAAATGGGTCTCTGATAACACCATTTTCGCTTCTTTTAACTCTTTCAACCTCTTCAGCTTGTCTTTCGATTGTCATATTCTTATGAATAACACCAACGCCACCCTCACGAGCGATAGCAATAGCAAGCTCGGATTCAGTAACTGTATCCATAGCTGCGCTCATAAGAGGAATATTTAGTTTAATTTTCTTAGTAAGATGAGTTTCAAGATTGATCATTTTTGGAACAACCTCGCTCTTTGCAGGAATCAAAAGAACGTCGTCAAACGTAATGCCTTCCTTGCCAAACTTATAATCAAATAAATTCTCTGCCATAAAAATCTCCTAAAACGAATTATTTTTGAATTATTTTTTATATTATAGCCTTAAAAAAGCAATTTGTCAACAAAAAATCGTAAAAATCAAAGAGTTTTGCACAAAAAAGCATTAATATTTGCTTCTTTCAAAGCATTATATGCTTTATTTTGCGCTTCTTCGGTTTCAAAAATGCCAAAGACGGAAGGACCACTACCACTCATCAACGCACCGATGGCGCCATTTTCTATTAGGGTGCTTTTAATTTTTCTTATATTTTCGTTGGTTGGAATTATAACATGCTCAAATTTGTTAAAAAGAAGAGAACAAATTCGACTCACAGGAGCACCTTGATTTATGGCACCAGTTAACACCTCGAAAATTCTACTAGATTTTGAATTTGAGCCATATCTGTCGTCGAGCATTTTATATGCAATAGGAGTTGAGACTGATGAAGAATCAATTGCGCAAACAAGAGGAATGTTTTTAAAAGGAGCGAGTGGTGTTATCTTATCACCAGTTCCACGGCATTCACATGTTCCACCGATCAAACAAAAAGCAACATCTGCGCCGATTTGCGAGCCCAATTCTTGCAACTCATTTTCATTAAATATACCTCTATACGCCGTGTTTAAAAGACGCAAGGAGCAAGCAGAGTCTGTACTTCCGCCAGCCATACCAGCAGAGACTGGAATATTCTTTTCAATAGTGAAAACAAATCTTGTATTTTTAATGTTGGCGTTGTGCTTTTCATTTGCATGTCTGATGAAAAGAGAAGCTGACTTATATACAAGATTTCTTTCATCTGTAGGAATTTTATCAGTGCTTGCCTTTATCAAAATTTCATTTTCTCCTTCTGTCTTGCTAATTCCTAAAGTAATTTTGTCAGAGAGAGAAATGCTTTGCATAACAGATTCAATGTTGTGATATCCGTTTTCCATTTTGTCAAGAACATCAAGATGGAGATTGATTTTTGCTGGTGCTAAAGCCTCAAGTATCATTATTTTGCATCGAACCAAGTTTTTCCCGTTGCAATATCTGCGGTTAACGGAACTGATAACTTAATTGCTCCTTCCATTTCATTTTTTAATATTTCAAGTGCCTTGTCCTTGCAGTCATTGTGTGCTTCAATTATAAGCTCATCGTGTACCTGAAGAATAAGTCTTGCATCAATTTTTGCTTCCCTTAATGCCTTATCGACATTTATCATAGCAATTTTTATTATATCGGCAGCTGTGCCTTGAATTGGACTGTTCATTGCCGCACGCTCGCCAAAAGCTTGTACCATTTTGTTTTTGGCGCTAAGCTCTGGTATATATCTAATTCTGCCAAGCATAGTTTTTGCATATCCGTGGTTTCTTGCATCGACAATTAGCCTATCTATAAATGCGTGAATGTCTGGGTAAGTAGCAAAATACGACTCAATATAAGCCTTTGCTTCCTTCTTTGAAATACCCAAATCCTTTCCAAGAGAGAAATCACCTATACCATAAACAATACCAAAGTTTACAGCCTTTGCACGCTTGCGCAATTCCGGAGTTACCTCATTTGGTGTTATGCCGAAAACAAGAGAGGCGGTCATTGTGTGAATGTCCATACCGCTTCTGAATGCGTGAATCATATTGGCATCGCGAGACATATGTGCTAAAACCTTCAGTTCAATTTGTGAGTAGTCGGCATCAATTAAAACATAGTTCTCGTTCTTGGTAATGAAATATTTACGGAGATTTCTTCCAAGCTCGGTTCTAATTGGAATGTTTTGCAGATTGGGTTCTGTTGAGGAAAGACGTCCAGTTACTGCAACAGTTTGATTAAAGGTTGAGTGAACTATGCCATTTTCATCAGCTACCTTAGTCAAGCCTTGTGCATATGTGCTGTTTAACTTGGCAACCTTGCGATATTCAAGAACCTCTTTTACTATCTCGTATTCGTCAGCTAAGCCTTCTAATATATCAGCACTTGTGGAATAGCCACTTTTTGTTTTTTTGCCGTGAGGCAAACCTAATTTGCCAAATAAAATTTCGCCAAGCTGCTTTGGAGAATTTACATTGAATTCTTCGCCTGCAAGCTCGAAAATTTTTGCCTTGTGAGATTCTTCCATAGTGGAAAGGTATTCGGAAAAGGCATTTAAGCCTTCTATATCAACCTTAAAGCCCTCCTTTTCCATAGAAGAAAGTACATAGGCAAGTGGAATTTCAATATCAGTTAGAATTCTCATAGTTGCATCCTTTTCGAGATGCTTGCTCATTTGATTAAATAGAGCATAAATAAACTGAGAAGCATACCTATTATCAAATTCCATATTTAAATAGGTAAGAGAAAGCGTTTTTAAATCATACGATGAGTCAGATGGCGAAATTACATAGCCAGCAAGCATTGTATCAAATACACAATTGACATCGTATTCCTTTAATATTGATTTAACATCGTGACAAATTATAGAGACGTTCTTTAAAAACTCCCTTGAATTTTCAAGAGTAGAAACGTATGTTTTGCCATTAGAGGATGTAAATTGAACCTCATTTTTATCAAAATATACTGAATAAATACAGCTTTTGTCATCCGGAATACCATATATTATGTCATTTGAAATTTTAAAGCCCTGTGGCTCAATTTTTTCTTCTCCAAAATCGAAGCCAAATCCCAGCTGCTCACCTGAATTATAATCAGTAGAGATTTTGTTTTCAACTGGCTCGCATTCAGCAAATTCGTCAAGAGAAACAGCTGATGTTTTTGCATTAAAAGCAGTAGCATCAATAGTACTTTGATCTTCCAAATTCTCAAGCCCAAATTTCTTAATGAGTGAGCCAAACTCAAGCTTTATAAAGCTTTTACGTAGGTTGAGCCCGTCAATTCCTTTGTTTTCCAAATCTTCAATAGATTTATTAATTGGAACGTCTAAAACGATTGTAGCGAGGTATTTAGAAATATACGCCATTTCGCGACCGTTTGTTATTTTGTCCTTCATTGCTTGAGAAAGGGAGGAGCTTTCATAATTTTCGTATAGAGCATCAAGTGAGCCGTATTCGGTAATTAGTTTAAAAGCACCCTTTTCGCCAATTCCAGCAATGCCAGGGATGTTATCAGAGGAATCGCCCATAATTGCCTTTACATCAATGTATTGTGTGGGTGTAACACCAAAATCGGCAAGAAAATTGTCCGGAGTATAAATGATATCCTCTTTTGTTTTAACAAGGACAACAGAGGTATGCTCGTTTATAAGCTGAAGCGAGTCACGGTCTCCAGTTAAAATATAAGAATGAACATCTTTTGGCGCAATTCGAGAAGCAGTGCCAATTATATCATCAGCCTCATAGCCCTCTAACTCAACAACGTTAAAGCCGAGCATTTTTACAAGCTCCTTTGCATAAGGAAGCTGAACGGCTAAATCCTCGGGCATAGGCTTGCGGTTTGCTTTGTAAAAATCGTGTGCCTTGTGCCTAAAGGTTTTAGCCTTTAAATCAAAGGCAATAAGGGTATATTCGGGCTTAAAGTGGTCAAGATGCCGCTTTAAAATGGTCATCATACCAAAAAGAGCATTAGTTGGTAAGCCGTCCTTATTTGAAAGAGGACGTATACCATAATAGGCTCTATTCAAAATACTATTTCCGTCAACTATTAATAATTTTTTCATTTTTTACCATCCTTATTCGGATATAGGAGTAAGCACACCATCAAGTGCGCCTTGTAGTGCAATTGCAAGCTGGTCAGCACAGGATGTATGTTTAAATCCACAAAGATTGCCTCTTAAAATGGAAATAACCTTTTCAGCCTCCATTCCCTCAACAAGCTTAGAAATAGCCTTTAGATTTCCATTGCATCCACCTTGAAAGGAAACAGAGGAAACAATACCATCATTTAAATCGAAATTAATATAGGAGGCACATACACCTCTAGTTCTAAATTTATAAGTCATAAAAATCTCCTAAACAGTAGAAATTTTAAAAAATATGTGTTAAAATAGTCCATACATAAATATTTTAGCAAAAAATAGAGGAAATATCAATATGAGAATGAAAAAAAAGAAGCACGGAAGTGAAAGATTAAAGCTTTTAAGTGCACTAATGGTTGATGATATAAATGAGCTTTACAAAAACAAGTCAGAGATTTATGGAAATGATAACCCATTAAGAATAGAAATTGGCTGTGGTAAGGGAGATTTTGTATGTGGAAAAAGCGTTCAAGAGCCTGACTATAACTATCTCGCTATTGAAAAAATCGCCGATGTTTGCACTCTTGCTGTAGAAAACTATGCAGAGGGTAAAGGCCTTGGAGCTTTGGCTCCCAACGGAGGATGGCAAAAGAATAATGGCGAAATTTATTCTTTAGGCGATGTATGTCCATTCGAAAAGAACGAGCTTGGAAATGTGCGTTTTATGGTAGGAGATGCTAAGGAGCTTTTAGTTAATTTACCAGATTCTTGTGCGAATGCAATTTATGTAAATTTCTGTGACCCTTGGCCTAAAAAAGGACATACGAAAAGACGTCTAACCTATATTGAATTTTTAAAAACCTATTCGCGTCTTTTAACGCCTGATGGAAAATTCTATTTTAAGACAGATAATCGTCCGTTGTTTGATTTTTCACTTGAAGAAGTGGAGAATAGCCCACTAAAGCTTGAATACTATACTTTTGATTTGCACAATAGCGAAATGGACTCACAAAATATAAGAACTGAATATGAGCGAAATTTTAGTCAAAAGGGGTTTAAAATCAATATGCTCATTGCGAAAAACAACAAGTAAAATATATCCCTTGAATAAACGTGTTGCATATAATGTATTGAGAAGAAATTCTCAAATAAATTCGTTGAGGAAAAACGATGAACATAGATATTGCTTCAAGGGATGAAAGATATATTTATTTGAACGAGCTTTTGAATTACAATGGTTATAATTCCAAACTGATTAATCCAACCGAGATTAATAATCCTGATATATTAGTTTTATCGGTCAGGGATGAGCTTGACGAGGCTAGTCTTTCTCATCTTCTCAAAAACACATCAAAAAACACTAGAGTATTTACGGGTAGACCCAATATAGCAAGAAAGTATTTTGATGGGGAAATAGTGGATTATTCTCAAAATGAAACATTTCTTTTGGAAAACGCACGTTTAACAGCAGAGGCTATGATTTCAGTATGGTATAATGAAACTAAAGAAAGTCCCAAAGATAAAAAAATACTCATTTCTGGCTATGGAAGAATAGGTAAATATCTTTCTAAACTCTTTTCATCACTGGGGGCTGAGGTTTTTGTGTATGCACGCAGAGAAGAGATTAGAAAGCAGGTACTGATAGACGGATATATTCCTGTAGCCCCTGAATTTGCAGTTGATTCTTATGCAGTTATGAACACAGCTCCTGCTATGGTCTTTTCAAAGGATTTGATTTCACATATTCCTAAGGAAACTTATCTTTTTGAGCTTGCCTCTGTTACTGGATTTGAAAAAACAGAGAGGGTGATAAAATCCCTCGGCTTGCCAGGCAAAATCTTGCCACAGAGTGCAGGAAAAGTGATATATGAAACAATAACATCCTTTTTCTAAGACGAGAAGGGACAATTTGATGATTGGATACGCATTTTGTGGCTCATTTTGTACTCATAAAAGGAGTTTAGAGGAGTTATCTAACCTAGTAGGAAAAGGGTTTGATATTTTGCCGATTATGAGTGAAAATGTGTATAACACAAGCACTAGATTTGGAACAAGCAAGGAACTTATTGATAAAGTAGAAAAAATAACTGGACATAGTGTGATAAATTCAATTGTTAAAGCCGAGCCATTAGGACCTAAGGTAAATTTAGATGCTCTTGTTATTGCACCATGCACAGGAAATACACTTGCAAAAATGGCACGCGGCATAACAGATACAACAGTTACAATGGCAGCAAAGGCGCATTTACGTTCAGACAGACCTACTGTGATAGCATTGTGCTCAAACGATGCTTTGTCAGCAAATTTACAAAATATAAGCATCCTATTGGAACGAAAAAACATTTATTTTGTTCCAATGATGCAGGATGACCCGACAAATAAGCCACACTCGCTTGTTTCGGATTTTTCTTTGCTTGAAAAAACATTAGAATATGCCTTGAAAGGTAAACAATTACAACCACTTTTTAAATAAAAATATGCAGGATGGGAAAAATGAAAAGAATGTTTAAAATTTTAACTAATAGACTTTTGATTACAGCACTTTGCATAATTATGCAGTTTATAATTGGGTTCGCTATTTTGCTCTACGTAAATTGGCTTTTCAAGTATTATCTTTTGATTTCTTACATTCTATCTGTAATTTGCAGCATTGGGGTAATAAATACAAGTATGAATTCTGCATACAAAATTACGTGGATAATAGTAATACTTGGTATACCAATCATAGGTGTAACCTTATTTATAGCACTTTATGGAAGATTTTTTACTTGGCTAAGGCGTAGAAAAATGCTATCTATTATTGATAACTTAGAGAATGAAATTTGCAAAAGCACAGATGTTTTATTGTCTGATGATTTAAAGCGTCAAAGCGATTATATTGCTAAATATGCTCATTCAGCTCCTGTTAAGAATACAAGAGCAAAGTATTTTTCATCTGGCGAAATGTTTTTTGAATCGCTCCTACTGGATTTAAAAAATGCTAATGAACGTATTTATATGGAATATTTCATTATTAAAGATGGATATATGTGGAGTGAAATCAAAAATATTCTAATAGAAAAAGCAGACAACGGAGTAGAGGTTCGCATTATATTTGATGATATGGGATGTATTGATCAAATATCCAGAAGAGAAATGAAACGATTGAAAAAGCATGGAATTAAAATAAAAACCTTCAATCCGTTTATCCCTGTATTAAGCACTGTAACAAACAATAGAGACCATAGAAAAATGTGTATTATTGATTCTAAAATCGCATATTGTGGAGGGGTAAATATAGCAGATGAATATATAAATAGAGAAGTTCGATTTGGGCATTGGAAGGATAGTGCAATAGCTTTATATGGAGATGGTGCATATACTAATGAGCTATTCTTTTTGACTTTATGGGAGTATATTACAAAGGAAAAAATAAGGAATCCAAAGCCTTACTCAAATGAGAATGATGAAGGAATATATCAACCTTATACAGATAGTCCAATAGATGCTGAACCAATTGGCGAGAATATCTATTTAAATATTATTTCCAATGCAAAAAAATACATTTACATTAGTACTCCTTATTTTGTTGTAAGCGATGAAATGATAAGGGCAATAACTAATGCTTCGAAATGTGGTGTAGATGTTAGAATTGTTGTACCTCATATACCAGACAAATGGGCAGTAAATCAAGCAACCAAGGCAAACTATTCAAGATTGATTTCTGCCGGTGTTAAGGTATATGAATATGAGAGGGGATTTAACCATTCAAAGTTGGTAATTTCAGATGATAAAATAGCGACAGTTGGAAGTGTTAATTTCGATTTTAGAAGCTTTTATTTAAGCTTTGAAAATGGTGTTGTTATTTACGAATCGCCAGTGATAAAAGACATATTAAATGACTATTTACAAATATTAGATGAATCAATTTTAGTTACAAACAAAATGAGTAAATCCCACTTACCGATGAGACTTTTTAGAGCAGTTTTGGGAGCATTTGCATCTTTTCTATAATAAAAAACCGCGATTTTCGCGGTTTTTTATTATTCATCAAAGGATTCTAATAGTCCTTCAAAGTTCTTTTGCTTCAAATACTCATATGTGGCAATAGCAACTGAATTCGATTGGTTAAGTGAGCGTAATCCTGCTTTCATTGGAATACGCAAGGCCCTGTCCTTATGTTTTTCAATAAGCTCTTCGGGCAAGCCACAGCTTTCACGTCCAAAAAAGAGATAAACATTATCTCCGTATTCAATATCAACATATGATTTTGTTGCTTTTTTTGTAAAAAGATAAAAATCACAGTTGGGGTTTTTTTGCCAAAAATCCTCTAAATTTTCATAATAGCGAATATCAAGGTGGAACCAATAATCCATTCCCGCGCGTTTTAATTTTGCGTTATCAATTTTAAAGCCGAAGGGCTTTATCATATGCAAAATTGCTCCACTGGAGGCGCAGGTTCTTGCAATATTTCCGGTGTTTTGTGGAATTTCGGGCTCTAGTAAAACTATATTTAGCATAACGTCTCCTTGCAATTGTATATAAATATTCTAATTCAATTTTAATTCGAAATCAATAAAAATTTTAATTAAAACGCGAAATTTTAAAATAAATGTGGATTTTTTAGAATTTTGTGCTATAATTAATCTGTATAATTATTGCGTAATTATGGAAGGATAACATAAATAATGGGAATAATTTCTAAGATTTTTGGCACATATAGTGAAAGACAAATCAAAAAAATAGTACCGATTGTCGATCAAATAGATGCTTTGAGCGATGAATATGCAAATAAAAGCGATGCTGAATTAAGGGCAAAGACCGACGAATTTAAGGAGCGCCTAACAAATGGCGAAACACTTGACGACATTTTACCGGAGGCATTTGCTACTGTTCGCGAGGCTTCACATCGTGTTCTCGGCAAACGACCATTTAGAGTTCAGCTTATGTGCGGGATTCTTTTGCACCAAGGAAGAGTAGCAGAGATGAAAACTGGTGAGGGTAAAACACTTGTAGCTGTTTTGCCATCATATCTTAATGCGTTAACTGGTAAAGGTGTTCACGTAGTTACTGTTAACGATTACTTGGCTCGTCTTGGTTGCGAGGAAATGGGCAGAGTACATGAGTTTTTGGGGCTTACAACGGGTCTTGTTATTCATGGTCAGTCAAGAGAAGAAAAGAAAAGAGCATATAACTGCGATATCACGTATGGTACAAATAATGAGTTTGGCTTTGACTATCTACGTGATAATATGGTAATTTACAAAAAGGATATGGCTCAAAGAGGTCATAACTTTGCTATTGTCGATGAGGTTGACTCAATCCTTATTGATGAGGCGAGAACACCACTTATTATCTCAGGTGCAGGCAGAAAATCAACAGATTTATACGATAGAGCAGATGCTTTTGTTGCAAAACTGTCAAAGTTTGTTATAAAAGAGCTAGACCTAAAGGTAGAGCACGAGGATATTACTCAGGATTATATTCTTGATGAAAAGGCAAGAACTACAACTCTTACCAGTCATGGTGTAAGAAAGGCAGAGGAGTTTTTCCAAATTGATAATCTAACAGCTCCTGAGAACTCAGAGCTTTATCATCATATTCAACAGGCCTTAAAGGCTCGTGGAATTATGCAAAGAGATACTGACTATGTTATAAAGGATGGTCAAGTTGTCATTGTTGATACATTTACTGGTCGTTTAATGCCTGGAAGAAGATATTCCGACGGACTACATCAAGCAATTGAGGCTAAGGAAAAGGTTAAAATTCAAAGAGAAAATCGTACTATTGCGACAATTACATTCCAAAACTATTTTAGAATGTACACAAAGCTTTCTGGTATGACAGGTACAGCACTCTCCGAGGATATGGAATTCCGCGAGATTTATAATCTCGATGTTGTAGAGGTACCAACCAACAAACCAATGATTAGACGCGACTATAATGATAGAGTATATAAGTCAATAGCAGGTAAGGATAGAGCGATTATCAATCAAATCAAGGAATGCCACGAAAAGGGTCAGCCTGTTCTTGTTGGTACTGTTTCTATTGAAAAATCCGAAGCGCTTTCTAGAAAATTAAAGGGCGCAGGCATACCTCATACTGTATTGAACGCTAAATATCACGAAAGAGAGGCGGAAATAGTTGCACAAGCTGGTAAATTCGGTGCCGTTACCATTTCAACCAATATGGCAGGACGTGGTACTGATATTATGCTTGGTGGTAATGCGGAATATTTAGCTAAACAGCAAATGAGACGCGATGGCTATGATGAAGCAACTATCGCACTTGCAACTGGCAGCTCACAATCAGTTAGTGAAGAGGTATTCCAAGCACGTGATGTGTTCAAGGAGCTCTATAACAAATTTAAGGTTGAAATTGAACCCGAGGCAGAAAAGGTTAGAGAAGCTGGTGGTTTGTTTATAATTGGTACAGAAAGACATGAAAGTCGTCGTATAGACAATCAGCTTCGTGGTCGTTCAGGCCGTCAAGGTGACCCCGGTGAATCAAGATTCTTTATTTCACTAGAGGATGATCTTATGCGTCTTTTCGGCAGTGAAAGAATTATAGGACTTGTTTCTCGTCTTGGACTTGATGAAGATACACCTATTGATGCAAAGCTTTTGTCTGGTCAAATTGAAAATGCTCAAAAGCGCCTAGAGGACAGAAACTTCTCACGCAGAAAGAATGTACTTTCATATGATGACGTTATGAACCAACAGAGAAATGTAATTTATTCTCAACGTTCAAGTGTTTTGGATGGGGAATCGCTGACTGAAAAAATTGAGGGAATGATAAAATCTACAATTGCTGACGCTGTCGAGTTGCATACTCAATATGATAAAGCAAGCTGGGAGCTTGAGGCACTAAAGAGCAAGTATATGGGACTCTTGTGTTCACAAGATGATTTTGAAAGTGCAAATATAACAAGAGATGAAATTACTAACACCTTGACCACTAGAGCATTAGCGCTTTGGAAAGGTAAGGAAGAGCTTTTCGGCGAAGAAAATATGCGTGAAATTGAAAGAGTTATCTTGCTTCGTAATGTTGACGAAAAGTGGATGGATCACTTGGAGGCAATGGATGACTTGCGCGATAGTATAGGTCTTCAAGCGTATGCACAAAGAAACCCATTAAATGAATACAAGATTCAAGGTGCCGATCTCTTTGATGAAATGATTATGGCTATACGTGATGACACAGTAAGAGGAATTCTTACAGTTATGCCAAAGGAAAAGCCTATCGAAAGAATTCAAGTTGTAAAACCAACTGACGAGGGCTTCATGAAGATAGGTCAAAGAAAAGTACAAAAGGCTCCAACGCAAGCACCTATAAGAAATGAGAATAAGGTTGGTAGAAACGACCCTTGTCCTTGTGGTAGTGGAAAAAAATACAAGAAGTGCTGTGGCGCAAGCACTGGCGAGGGAGAGGAATAATGGGCTTTGGGCTACTTCTTATCGGTTGTGTTATCACATATTTCGGTGCATTTATAGCTCAGATTTCTGCATTTACTAACATTTTAGGCGCAGGCATTATTTTGCTTTCTTTGCGTAAGCTTATATATGAAAACAAATTTTTCATATTAGCTTTGTGCTTTACTGGAGCGCTTGAAATATCTAGCATTATTTCCTTGGGAATACAGATTTTTTCAGGAAATGGTGGCAATATAGTTGCGGTGGTTTTTGCATATATTGCAGATGCTTCGTTGACCTTGCTTACTATTTTTTTAATGCTTGGTATTTTTTTCCTTGCAAGGAGTGTAGAGCTACCTAAAATAATGTTTATGTCGATGCTAAATGTAAGTACCGTAATTGTTAGTTCTGTTTTTTATATACTTTGCGAAACAGTTAATAGCGAATTTGCATTGCAAAGACTAACGGTTGTTTATGTGATATTACAAATTATTTCTTCCATTCTTACAATTGTCGTTGTTATTAACTCATATGCGCGTATTTGTTATGAGGGCGACGAGAATATGCAGAAGGAAGGAACAGGTATACCGTTTTTCGACACACTTAATAGAATGTTTGATAAGGTATTTTCAAAAAACAAACTTGATAAAGGGAATGGTAAAAAGAAATGAGACGTGCTTTGTTTATAATTGCATTCCTTTTTCTTGCAAACCCATTAGTATCTAATATTGATATATTGCCTGATTTTGTGGCTTATCTTTTAATAATGATAGCTCTTGCAAAGCCATCGTACTTTGATATAAAAGCCTTTTCAGCTTATAAGAGCGCACGAAAAATGCTTATAGTTTCAGTATGTAAGCTTATTAGCGTTTATTTTTCAACAGTGTATTTTGATAATTCGCTATCATTACTGTTCTCGTTCTCATTCTTTGTAGTAGAGCTTATATTTGGCATACCACTTCTTTTAAAGCTGTTTGACTATTTTTCCAATTTAGCTTTGGCAAATGAGAATGAACGAGCACTTCGTTCAGTCGATGCTTTTAAGATAATAGCTATTGTTATTTTTGCATTAAGATTGCTTTTAGCAACTATGCCTGATTTTGCGGTGTTGACTGGCGATGAGACACTAACCTCATCAGGTCCTGATATGACAAGATTTAGACCCGTATTTATTATCTTTTCTTTAATTGCATCGATTCCTATTTCTGGATTGTGGATTATGATTAATACAGTTTTTCTCGCTGTGGTATTCGGAAAAAAAGAAGAGAAGTATATTAAAAATGCATTTGATGAAAAAATAATGAATAAAAATCAGCATTATGATATAAAGGCAAATTATAGATTTTTATTTGTTCTTGGCATATGTGCAATATTTGCATTTGAGTTTAGGCTTGACAATGTAAACATCTTTATTAATACCGTTTTGCCAATATCATTTATAGTTGCTTATTTTATTCTTTTAAAAAAAGGATACGCAAAATTCACTAAGCTCATATATATATTGGTAGGAATTACTGCTGTTCAGTTGGTTTTCCGTTTGCTTGAATTGAAAAACGCAAGGGAATTTTCAAATGAATATAATCTTGAGGCTGTTTTGAAAATTTCACGCGCAGAAACTCTTTATTTTGAAATTTTGCCACATGCAATAGTAGGAATGATACTGTTTTGCGCCTCTGTTTCATTAATTCTTACAATACTTATAAAAATGGCAGGAGATTCTTTAAGAAAGAATTTGTTAATTATTGGCACAAGCGATGATATTGAATATAGCATTAATACATTTAATAGAAGGGTTAGAATTTTTGCAATAGTTACAACCGCTTTTGGCTTTTTGAATGTCATTACATATCCGTTGATGATTTATTTCTTGCCGGAAAATCAAATAACAGAAAGCATTTATCTTTTTGGACTAAAAGAGTTGAATATACCACTATATTCGATTTTTATGCCAATGAATATGATAATTTCTGCGTTGTTTGTGATTAGCTTTATACTTACATTATTTGTGATATACGATAATGTGTATAAGAAGCTTTACGAAAAAATATCATTGAATTAAAAAACATCCCTGATTCTGTACAAATCGGGGAGTTTTTAGTTGATTTACTCAGCAATTTTAAAATATCTTATAAATATTCATAAAAAAGTTGAAAAATTTTCAAAAAAGACTTGAAAATGCTTTAGCGTAGTAGTAGAATAAAGTATATTTAAATTTTTAGGTAATTCATTGGAGGAAAAAATTATGCAAAGAGTTTACAATTTTTCAGCAGGACCATCAATGCTTCCATTGCCTGTTCTTGAAAGAGCGGCTAAGGAAATGATGTGCTATGAGGACAGCGGTATGTCCGTTATGGAGATGAGCCACCGTTCCCCAGTTTACGACAAAATTATTAAGGATGCAGAGGCTAAGCTTCGTGAGCTTATGCAAATTCCTGACAATTATAAAGTGCTTTTCCTACAAGGTGGCGCTTCAACTCAATTTTCAGCAGTTCCACTAAACCTTCTTAATAAGAGTGGAAAGGCAGACTACATAGTTTCTGGTCAATTCTCAGGCAAGGCATACAAAGAGGCACAAAAGTACGGTGATGTTGTATGTGCCGCTTCAAGCAAGGATGCTAACTTTACATTCATTCCAAAGACAGATAGAAGCAGCTTCCGTCCAGATGCTGACTATGTACATGTTTGCTTTAACAATACAATTTATGGTACAAAGTTCCCATACATTCCAGATACAGGAGATATTCCACTAGTTGCTGATATGTCATCTTGCATTATCAGTGAGCCAGTTGATGTTTCTAAGTTTGGTCTTATCTATGCAGGTGCACAAAAGAATATGGCTCCAGCTGGTCTTACAATTGTTATCGTAAGAGAAGACCTTATTGGTAAGGCTAAGGAAATGATTCCTACAATGCTTGACTACAGTGTTATGGCAGAAAATGATTCAATGTACAATACTCCACCATGCTACTGCATTTACATTGCAAAGCTTGTATATGAGTGGATTCTCGGTATGGGTGGTCTTGAGGAAATGAAGAAGTACAACGAAAAGAAATGTGCTATTCTTTATGATTACCTCGATTCACAAGACTACTATATTGCTCCTGTTGAAAAGGAAAGCCGTTCAATGATGAATGTTACATTTGTAACAGGCGATGCTGAACTTGATAAGAAATTTGCAAAGGAAGCAGATGCACAAGGCTTAAAGAACCTTAAAGGACATAGAAGTGTTGGTGGTATGCGTGCTTCGATTTATAACGCAATGCCAATTGAGGGTGTTGAAAAGCTTGTTGAATTTATGAAGGAGTTTGCAAAGAACAATCCAAAGGCAAACTAATAGGTGGTACAATGAAAAAGATTAAATTAATGAATAAAATTGCAAAGGTTGGAACAGACAATTTTTCAGCTGATAAATATGAGGTTAGCGATGCAGTAGAAAACGCAGATGCTATAATGGTTCGTTCAGCTGCTTTGCACGAAATGGAATTCAATCCAGAGCTTGAGGCTATTGCTCGTTGTGGCGCAGGTGTTAATAATATTCCTGTTGAAAAATGCACAGAGAATGGCGTAGTAGTATTTAATACCCCAGGTGCTAACGCAAACGGAGTTAAGGAGCTTGCAATTTGTGCGTTGATTCTTGCCGCTCGTGATGTTGTTGGTGGTATTGACTGGGTAAAAACCCTCAAAGGACAAGAGGGCGTTGCTAAACTTGTTGAAAAGGGAAAAGGTGCTTACGTAGGTGGCGAGCTTGTTGGTAAGACACTTGGTGTAATCGGTCTTGGTGCTATTGGTGGTATGGTTGCAAACGCGGCTAATGCCCTCGGCATGAATGTTATCGGTTATGACCCATATCTTACCGCAAACGCTGCCTGGAATTTAGCTCCATCAATCAAGCAAGCATCAAGCTATGATGACATCTATAAGAAATGTGATTATATTTCACTTCACGTTCCTGCAACACCAACAACAAAGAATATGATTTGTGAAAAATCAATTGCAATGATGAAAAATGGTGTTAAGATTATTAACCTTGCAAGAGCAGACCTTGTAAATGCTGATGATATCAAGGCCGCATTAGCTAGCAAGAAGGTTTCAGTTTATATTACTGACTTCCCAACTGATGCAACAGTTGGTGAAGCTGGCATTATAAACATTCCTCACCTTGGCGCTTCAACTCTTGAGTCTGAGGATAAGTGTGCTGTTATGGCTGCAAAGCAGCTTGATGAATACCTACAAACAGGTAACATCAAAAACAGCGTAAACTTCCCAAATGTTTCTTTGCCACACACAGGTGCTGGTAGAGTGGCAGTAATGCACAAGAATATTCCTAATATGCTTTCACAAATCACAGCCGCATTTTCATCTAAGGGTGTAAACATTGAAAACCTTGCAAATGGTTCGAAGGGCGATATGGCTTACACAATTGTTGAAATTACCGATGCTCCTAGTGCTGATTTTGTTGATGCAGTTAAGGCTATTGATGGCGTAATTAAGGTAAAAACATACTAATATATAAATGCCACGACAAAAAGCCGTGGCATTTGTTTATTTTGTAAATAAGTGGTAAATAATGAAAATGCCACTTGACAAACAAAAAACATAGTGATAAAATTTACTTATAAGGGAGTAATCGACAACACTATGTGTTGTAGTAAAGTCAACATCTTGACCATTTGGTCTGGCTTTATTTTAAACGATAAGACTTATCTGTCATGGCAGATAAGTCTTTTTTAAATTATAAATAAACACGAAAGGAAATAAGATGAAAGAGTATTTAAAAAGCTCAAACGAGGTGTTAAACGAGCTTGACACCAATGAAAATGGTCTTACAACTGCTGAAGCTGAAAAAAGGCTTGCCGAAAATGGCAAAAATAAGCTTGCTGAAGGTAAGAAGGAAACACTATTTGTTCGTTTTTTAAAACAGCTTAGTGAACCTATGACTATTATTTTGCTCGTTGCAGCGGTAATTTCTGCCGCTATCGAATTGCCACATTTTCCAACCGACACAGTGATAATTCTTGCAGTTGTATTACTCAATGCAATTTTGGGCGTTGTTCAAGAGGGTAAGGCGGAAAAAGCACTTGAAGCATTACAGCAGATTTCAGCTGCTACCTCTAAGGTGATTAGAAACGGACATCAAATTACCATTAAAAGTGAAGACATTGTCGCTGGCGATATCATTGTTTTAGAGGCTGGCGATGCAGTTCCTTGCGATTGTCGTATTATAGAAAGTGCTAGCTTAAAAGCAGAGGAGGCAGCCCTCACAGGAGAGAGTGTGCCATCTAATAAGGTTAGCGAGGTTTTAGAGCCTAACGCAAATGGTGATGTGCCACTTGGCGACCGTAAAAATATGGTATTTATGGGCTCAACTATTGTTTATGGTAGAGCAAAGGTGGTAGCAGTTAACACCGGCATGGACACCGAAATGGGTAAAATTGCCGATGCGCTATCAAATGCTCAAGATGGAAAAACACCGCTTCAAAAGAAGCTCGGTCAATTGAGCAAAATACTCACATTCATAGTTATAGGCATTTGTATTGCAATGTTTGCAATCAATGTTATAAGAGGAACAGTTGGCGGTGGATTTGGCTGGAACCAAGCTCTTGAAAGCTTTATGCTAGCAGTTGCTCTTGCAGTTGCAGCAATTCCTGAAGGACTTGCAACTGTTGTTACAATGGTACTTTCAATTGGTGTTACCAATATGTCAAAGCGCAACGCGATTATAAGAAAGCTAACAGCTGTTGAAACACTTGGTTGCGCTCAAATAATTTGCTCCGATAAAACAGGAACATTGACACAGAACAAAATGACAGTTGTTGACCATTTTGGCGATGATGAAGCATTTTTAGCAAATGCGATGTCGCTTTGTTCTGATGCTGAGTTTGATACCGAGATTGGAACTGCAATTGGAGAACCAACCGAATGTGCACTTGTTAACTATGCAGAAAAATTAAACCTATCAAAGAATGACCAAAAGCTAAAATATGTGCGCATAAACGAGGTGCCTTTCGATTCAATGCGTAAAATGATGACAACTGTTCATAATAATGACGGTAAAATCATTCAATTTACAAAGGGCGCACCAGACGAAATTTTAAAGCGTTGTACAAAGGTGTGGGAAAATGGTGTCGAGATCGTTTTAAGCGAAGAAAAACGCGCCGAAATCCTTTCACAAAACAAAAATATGGCAGACAGAGCTCTCCGTGTGCTTGCTGTAGGATTTAAAAATCTTAATAGCGAGCCTACTGAGGCAACAAGTGAAGCGCTTGAAAACGAATTAACATTTGTTGGTTTGGTTGGTATGATTGACCCGGTTAGACCAGAGGTTAAGGCTGCAATCAACGAGTGCAAGGATGCCGGTATTCGTGCAATTATGATTACTGGCGACCATAAGGATACAGCCGTTGCTATTGCACTTGAGCTTGGTATTATTACTAGTGCTGACGAGGCAATAACCGGTTCAGAGCTTGATAAGATTTCCGATGAGGATTTTGAAACATTAGTAGAAAAGTATTCAGTTTACGCAAGGGTTCAACCGGAGCACAAGACACGAATAGTAAATGCTTGGCGTAAAAAAGGTAAGGTTACTGCTATGACCGGCGACGGCGTAAACGACGCACCATCTATCAAAAACGCTGATATAGGTGTTGGTATGGGTATTACCGGTACTGACGTAACCAAGAGCGTTGCCGATATGATTTTGACAGACGATAACTTTGCAACAATCGTGTCCGCTGTAGGCGAGGGAAGACGTATTTATGACAACATAAGAAAAGCAATTCAATTCTTACTTGCTTCTAATATGTCTGAGGTTATCTCAGTATTCTTGGTATCAATTATCAGTGGCGCAACATTATTTGAAGCACCACACTTATTATTCATCAATCTAATTACAGACTGTTTGCCTGCCATTGCTCTTGGTATGGAGGAGGGCGAAAAGGATATAATGAAGCGTAAGCCACGCGACACTAAAGAGGGTGTGTTTGCAAGAGGTCTTGGCTTTGGTGTAATTTATCAAGGTATAGCGGTTGCAGGACTTACATTGCTTTCATACTTCCTAGGTAGATATGCATTTGGCGATAACAATGGTCTTCTTGGTACATCAATGGCATTCTTGACATTATCAATGGCTGAGATATTCCATTCATTCAATATGCGTTCACTTAGTGGCTCAATCTTCACAATCAAAAAACAAAATTTAGTTCTTTGGGGTGCTGGAATTATAGCTGCGGCAGCGACAATACTCGTATTGCAAGTACCAATCATTGCTGAAAAGGTATTCTCATTAGTACCACTAAATGCAGGACAGTTCTTTGCAGCACTTGGAATAGGCTTTGCAATAATTCCAATAGTTGAGATTGTAAAATTAGTTGCTAACTTGATTACGAAGACAAAAAGCAAGACAAAATAACCAAAAAGGAACCGAATTTCGGTTCCTTTTTCTTCAAAAATTATTTTAAATTTTTTATTTTAAGACTTGTTAATTTGATAACTCTGTGCTAGAATGTAGGTGACTTTTAATTTATAATTAAAAAGGGAGGCAAATTGTGTCTCAAAAGGTAGATATTTTAAAGGGAAGCATAGCAAAAAATCTTATCGTTTTTACCCTTCCTATTATGCTTCAGGGAATTTTACAGACCTTATATAACGCCGCTGACCTAATAATAGTTGGAAACTTTTCAGAAACAACAGAGGCAGGCGATATTGCTCTTTCTGCTGTTGGTGCGACTAGTAGTATATATAATGTAATGACTGCACTTTTTATGGGTATTGCAGTCGGTGTTGATGTGCTTACTTCGTTTAATTTTGGAAGAGAGAAGTACGACAAAGTAAAAAAGGCTATCGATACCGCAGTTGTTTCTGCTCTTTTCCTTGGAATTATATGCTCATTAATAGGGTTTTTAATAGCCGAGCCTGTTCTTATGTTGATGGATACACCAGAGGCTGACGGGGTTTTAAGCCAAGCAGTTACATACTTAAGGATTTTAATGGTCGGTGTACCGTTTAGCTTGTTGTTTAATTTTTGTTCTGCTGTTTTCCGTACAGCTGGACAAACGAACAAACCATTTATTTATCTTGTAATAGCAGGAGCATTAAATGTTGTATTAAACATTGTATTCGTAGCTGCTTTTGATATGGGTGTAGCAGGAGTTGCTATTGCCACAGTTATTTCACAAATAGTTTCGTGCGCTCTTATAGTAATTAGATTAATGAGGAATAATGGATTATTCTCATTCAGCTTACGCAATGTGGATTTTTCTTGGCGCATTTTTGGAAAAATGATCGCAATAGGGCTTCCAGCAGGGCTTCAGAGTAGTGCGTTTAGCTTGTCAAACGTGTTCTTGCAATCAGGAGTCAACTCTTTCGGTAAGGATGCTATGGCAGCAGGAACAGCGGTTAATACTATTGAAGGACTAATGTGGGTAACACTTTCATCGTTTAGCAGTGCAACAACTACATTTATAAGCCAAAATTACGGCGCTGGAGATATGAAGCGCGCAACAAAGACAATAAGGACAAGCCTATTAATGACTGCAGGTATTGGTGTTGTGATGGGACTTGCAACATTTTTATGTGGAGATCTTATTATGTCTATTTTCATACACGACAACCCAGCTGCTATGGAGTTCGCAAGACAAAGATATATGGTTACATTCCCAATATATTTTTTGGCCGGAGTTATGTCCGTTTTGCCAGGTGTTATTCGTGGCTTTGGTTCAAGCTTGCCGCCATCAATTATCTCGCTTGTGGGTGCTTGTGGAATAAGAATAATATGGGTGTTTACAATATTCAAAGCATTCCCTCATATGTCGGTATTGTTCCTTGTCCATCCTATTACTTGGATATTGACTGACATCGCATTGTTTATTAACTTATTTATTGTATATAAACTGGCAAAAAAGAAGATGGAGAAGTGGAAAAAAGCAAAAAATGTTTCCAAAGAACCTATAATGCAAGAATAAAAAGGAGGCAATCGCCTCCTTTTTAGAATTATTAATAAATTTTTTTCATAAAATATTATCGAAACAATTTTACAAAAAATAAAAAAAGGTATTGACAAATAGTATATTAATGTGTAAAATAATATAGCGTAATAAAAAAGTCATGGACCAATAGCTCAGTTGGTTAGAGCTACCGGCTCATAACCGGGCGGTCCGGGGTTCGAGTCCCTGTTGGTCCACCAAATAAAAAAGGTAGGTTTTAGGCCTACCTTTTTTATTTGGTGAATATGAATTCAGGGACTCGAACGCAGTCATTAAGAAATCACTTGACTCTCATAAATAAGTGTTTTCTATATTTTACAGCATATGTGTTAATTTGGACAAAAATATTTACATTTAGTAAGAAATGTGTTAG
>JAZPYB010000010.1:0-117697 GCA_045543955.1 Eubacteriales bacterium | reverse complement strand
CAATTTTCAAGGATCTTTTTTCTAAGCATCAAACCTATCTATGGTTCTGTTTTAGGCGCTCTTCATCAGAGTGCCTTGCTATTATACCAAACCACTTCCTCTTTGTCAAGACCTTTTTTAAACTTTTTTTGAAAAAATTTTTTAGTTCTAAATATTGTGTCAAATATAGATAAATATTGGTATATTTAGTATCTATTCTGTTAAGAATATTAATGTATTCGCTATATAGATATATATGTAGGAGAAAATTATGGAAGAAAAAAGAAACGACGAGCTTGACAAACTAGAGGAAATTGAAAAAAGTGGCGGTGTTGAGCTTGACAAAATTCATTGCATTAGCATAATCGGACAAATCGAGGGGCACTATGCTCTACCCGAGGGGCAAAAGGCGACAAAATACGAGCACATTGTCCCTCTCTTAGTTTCGATTGAGCAAAGCAATGAGATTGAAGGGCTACTTATTATATTAAATACGATGGGAGGAGATGTTGAAGCCGGTCTTGCAATTGCCGAATTAATCGCCAGCATGAAAAAGCCGACAGTTTCCTTGGTGCTGGGCGGCGGGCATTCAATCGGCGTACCTCTTGCAGTTTCATCAAAAAAATCATTTATCGTACCATCAGCGACAATGACAATCCATCCAGTTAGAGTCAGCGGAACAATTGTCGGCTCCCCTCAAACTTATTATTATTTTGAAAGAATGCAAGGCAGAATTGTTTCCTTTGTTTGCGAGCATTCAAAAATAAGCGAGGAAAAATTCACGTCTCTTATGATGGCAACCGACCAAATTGCCACTGACACAGGCTCTGTAATCGATGGGAACGAAGCAGTAAACTGTGGACTTGTTGACGCAGTCGGTGGACTTAGCGACGCACTTGAGTATCTTAACGAAATGATAAATAAAAAAGAGCAAGTTTGACTTGCTCTTTTAATTTTAGTCGCCAATGTCTGTGTTGGTGCCCTCAAATTCAACGCCGAGCCACCAAGCATAAAGTGTTGTATCCTTTTCGATTTCAAAAGGAGCTTTAACTTCCTTTGCGCCTACCTCGTCAGTGGGTCTATCGTACCAGCCGAGGAAAAGTCCCATTTCCTTTGTTGGCATTGGCAAGGACTCTACTGTATCGCCCTCTTTGTATTCTATTGTGCTTCCGCCCTCTAGCTCTCCGCCATTTAATTCAAGCTTGAGCGTAACGGTTTCTTTGCCGCATGATACAAGTGAAAATACCATAACAGCCATAATTGCTACGCAAAGTAGCTTAACTAATGTGCTCTTTTTCATTTTGCTCTCCTCAAAATTTATTAGTTTGCATATTAATTCTAACATATTTTTAACTATGTGTCAACATTTGTCAGAAAAAAGCAAAAGAGTAAGCATGAGGCTTACTCTTTTAATTTAGTTATTCCCAAATAGTTACCAATCCGTCAACATAGTGCCAGTAGTTCCCCTCGGTTGTGGGCTCTGTTTCACTATACCAATATACAGGGCATGAATAGTCCCAAGATGAGTTCCAAGATGAGTCCCAACCGCTTGGCTTGCTTTCTTCCTCACAGTAGATTGTAAGTCTTGCGCAATCATAGAACGCAGAAGAGCCTATGCTTGTTACGCTATCAGGTATTGTTATGCTTGTAAGGCTTGTGCAATAATAGAACGCCTCTTCGCCTATGCTTGTTACGCTATCAGGTATTGTTATGCTTGTAAGGCTTGTGCAATAATAGAACGCACCAACGCCTATGCTTGTTACGCTATCAGGTATTGTTATGCTTGTAAGGCTTGTGCAATAATAGAACGCCTCTTCGCATATGCTTGTTACACCATTTCCTATTGTTACGCTTGTAAGGCTTGTGCAATTTTCGAACGCATACCAGCCTATGCTTGTTACACTATCAGGTATTACTATGCTTGTAAGGCTTGTGCAACTTTCGAACGCATAAGAGCCTATGCTTGTTACGCTATCAGGTATTGTTATGCTTGTAAGGCTTGTGCAATTATAGAACGCAGAAGAGCCTATGCTTGTTACGCTATCAGGTATTGTTACGCTTGAAAGGCTTATGCAATTATAGAACGCAAAAGAATGAATAAATCTTGTATTCTCATTTATTTCACAGCTTGTAATAGCGGTATCTTTTGCTTTTACAAGAACTACATATGGATTTTCTTCATTTCCTAAATAATATCCGTTATCATATTCGTTATATTCAAGGCTTGTACAACCAGAAAACGCCCAATCGCCTATGCTTGTTACGCTATTTCCTATTGTTACGCTTGAAAGTCTTGTGCAATACCAGAACGCAGAAGAGCCTATGCTTGTTACACTATCTGGTATTGTTATACTTGTAAGGCTGCAACATTCGAACGCCCCTTCGTCTATGCTTGTTACGCTATCAGGTATTGTTATACTTTTAAGGCTGTCGCAATAACCGAACGCACTAACGCCTATGCTTTCACAAACACTACCATCTTCAAATATTACGCTTGTAAGGCTTGTGCAATAATAGAACACACCAACGCCTATGCTTGTTACACTATTGGGTATTACAAGATTAGTTACAAGCTCTCCGTTTAGATGTAGGTTCTTTGCATAATACAACGGATTTGCATAACTATTGCCAAACGATATATTACACCAGCTTGCTATATTGGTTATATTTACGCTTGTAAGTCTTGTGCATTCATAGAACGCATCAGTGCCTATGCTTGTTACGCTATCAGGTATTGTTACGCTTGTAAGGCTTGTGCAACTTTCGAACGCATAAGAATAAATAACTTTTGTATTCTCATTTATTTCACAGCTTGTTATAGATGTATTCTTTGCTTTTACAAGAACTACATATGGATTTTCTTCATTTCCTAAATAATATCCGTTATCATATTCGTTATATTCAAGGCTTGTACAACCAGAGAACGCCCAATCGCCTATGCTTGTTACGCTATCAGGTATTGTTATGCTTGTAAGGCTTGTGCAATTTTCGAACGCACCAACGCCTATGCTTGTTACAGGCAAGCCCTCGTATGTGCTTGGTATGACAACATCTGTATCTGTACAGCTTCCTATTCCTGATACAGTATAATATTTGCCATCGTTGCTCAAAGTATATTCAAGCCCTTCGCTTGGCTGTCTTTCACCGCATACAGAGCAAATTTTATTTTCATAACTATGGTCTGTTGCGTTGGTTTTCTCTTGCTCAACCAAAATTTCTCCACAAACGGAACACTTTTTGCCCTCTGTAAGACCTGTTTCCGTACAAGTAGCATCAACCGCAGGGATTATTTCCTCTACGTGCACGTGCTCGGGCTCATCCGTGTCGGTGTCGCTTTCAACCTCGGTGCCAGACTCTGTTTCTGTTTCTGTTTGGCTGTTAGTTGCCGTATCGCTATCATCCGGCTTTCCGCAAGATGAAAGGGCGAAAACCAACATCAAAGCCAAAACCATTGTTAGTAGAATTGTCAGCTTGTTTTTCATTTTGTCTCTCCTTAATATGTATTATATATATACTAGCATATTTTGTTAACGATGTCAATAAATTATAGGTTTATTTTGTTCACAAACAATTCACAATTCGCAAACAATTTGAAAACCACTTGGTTTTAGTATATAATAGAAATGTAATGATTTTGGCTTGTGAGGTTTTTATGGTTAAGATTTTAGTTTGTGAGGATGACAAGGCGCTAAACTCTCTTGTTTCGACATATTTAAGCGACAACGGTTACGAGGTTGTTTCCTGCCTAAACGGCGAGGAGGGACTATTGGCTCTTGAAAAATCATCCTTTGATTTGATAGTTACCGACATTATGATGCCTAAGGTTGACGGCTTTCAGCTTGCCGAGGACATAAGAATCACTGACAAAACCACCCCAATAATTTTTATGAGTGCACGCGACGACAAGCCATCAAAAATGTACGGCTACAAGCTTGGAATTGACGACTATATTACCAAGCCCTTTGACGTTGACGAATTAGTAATGAAAATCAACGCAATTCTAAGGCGCGTAAAAATCGAAGCTCAAAAGGAAATTGCAATTGGCAACTTTACAATGAATATTGATGAGCGCTCCGCCGTTTGCGATGGCGAGGAAATTTCTTTAACAGTTCGTGAATTTGATATTTTATTCAAGTTCCTTTCCTACCCTAAAAAGACATTCACCCGTTCAAAGCTGATGGAGGAGTTTTGGGATTACGATTCCTCTGCTACCTCACGTACAGTTGACGTTTATATGGCAAAGCTACGCGAAAAGACCTCGAATTGCGACGGCTTTGAAATACTGACCGTTCACGGTCTTGGCTACAAGGCGGTAATCAAATGAAGAAAAAGCTAAAGGATTTAATAGGCTATTTGCTATTTTTTGCAACGATAGCCATCACGGTCACAATAGTGCTCATAGTTTATGAGCTGGTAAACGACCAAAGCAAGGGTATAATCTCAATTTCTCTGCTCGTTGCAATTTTAGTTATTGCTTTTCTTTGCACAATTGCCGACTATTTCCGCCGTAAAATTATGATAGACAGGCCGGTAGGCGATATTTTATCTGCAACTAAAAAAATAGCATCGGGCGATTTTAAAACAAGGCTCATAACCGAGCATTCCTATGACTCTTACGACGAGTTCGATAAAATCAAGGAAAACCTAAACACAATGGCATCAGAGCTTGAAAAAAGCGAGGTTCTAAAAACCGATTTTATCTCCAACGTATCACACGAAATTAAGACCCCTGTGGCTGTAATTAAGAGTTATTCTGCTCTTTTAGAGACCGAAACCGACCCCGAAAGGCGTCACGAATACGCAAAGCAAATTTCTCTTGCCTCGGCTCGACTTTCTGATTTAGTTAGCAACATTTTGAGCTTGAACAAGCTTGAAAATCAACAACTAATTGTTGAAAAAAAGACAGTTAAGCTCGATTCTATGCTCGAAAATGCAATTATAACCTTCGAAAACGCAATTGACCAAAAGGAATTAGAGCTTGTTTGTGATTTTGACGAGGTAATTGTCCATTCATCAGCTAGCTATCTTGAAATTGTATGGAATAATCTAATTTCAAATGCAGTTAAATTTACCGAGCCACACGGCAAGGTTTTTGTTAGCTGTAAATGGATTGACGGCGTTGCAACTGTTCAAATCAGCGACACAGGGTGTGGAATTAACGCAGAAACAGGCAAGCATATATTTGATAAATTTTACCAAGGCGACACCTCGCACTCAAGCGAAGGCAACGGACTGGGACTCGCTCTTGTTAAAAGAGTAATTGACCTGCTCGGCGCTGAAATTTCCGTCAAAAGTGAGCTTAGCAAGGGTACAACCTTTACTGTGAGGTTGCCATGAAAAAGCCCCTGAGTTTTTTTAAAGCACCACCTGTTTGGTTTATGCTTATCATATACCTTTTAACTATTGTGTTTGCGAGTCTGTCTATGGTAATGGTCGCATTTGAAATAATGGACTGGCGCTCATACATAGCGTATGGACTTGCAGGCGTTACCCTTGCTTATTCTATTTTCACAATAGTTAAATTTGCTCCGAAAATAAAGGCGTGGGTGCTTAATATAATTCGCTCAAATAACTTTTCAAAAAAGCTTTTAGAGGAATACGGCTTTAGAAGTCTTGCAATTTCTTGTGGCTCGTTGTCGATAAATATAGCATATACGGTCTTTAACACAGCAATTGCTATTGCCACCTTGTCTCCTTGGTATGGTGCAATTTCGCTTTACCACGCAGCTTTGATTGTTATGCGAAGTGATACGCTCCTGTCAAGAAAGAAAAATCCAAGAGCAAGTTATATACGTTGTGCAATTTTCTTATTAATTTTACCAATATGCCTTTCATTTGCAATTTTGCAAATGGTGACCGATAGCGCCGCACACAACTACATCGGATGGACAATATATGCTTACGCTGCATATGCCTTTTCTAAAATTGTCATCGCAATTTATAACTTATTTAAAGCTAAAAAAGAAAGCTATACTATTAAAGCAATAAAGAGAATCAGCTTGGCTGATGCTTTAGTTTCAATTTTGACACTTCAAACATCTCTGCTCTACACATTCTCAGCCGGCGAAAACGGTGCTGCCAACGCACTAACCGGCGCTGTTGTTTGCATTTTAACCGTCGCAATTGGAATATTTATGCTAATAGAAGTCAGGAGAAACAATGAACGAGGAAAATAAATTCGAATTTACCTACAAGGCGCTTTCCAAGGAGGAAAGAAACGTTGTTGAGAGTATAAAAAATCAATACAGAACCAAAACAAAGGATGAAGAAGCATACGAAAGAATTGTTAGTCTTGATAGAAAAATTAAGACCTCCTCCCTTGCTGTTGCTCTTGCCGTCGGCATTTTAGGTCTTATGATTTTTGGTCTTGGAATGACTTTGGTCCTACATTGGCACATCTATCTTTGGGGTATTATTCTCTGTGTGCTTGGCGCTCCATTTTTTGCATTAGCTCCATTTTTGAATTCTTATATTACAAAAAAGGGGAAGGAAAAATACGGTGAGGAAATTTTGCGCCTTTCAGATGAGCTACTAAACGACAAATAATTAAAAGCGCTTGGCAAGCCCAAGCGCTTTTACATTTATATTACAATTTTTAACAAAACACTTACAAATTTTTGTTTTTACAAAAATATTTGACCTATATAATGTAATTACAAAAAGCAAACGGAGGAATTAAAAATGGAAAAGGAACAAATTGTAAGAAGCATAAGAGAATCATACGAGGAAAAACCAAAGTCAAAGTACGACGAGCTCGTTAAACTAAACAACAAGGTTAGCTTACCAGCATACATTTTCGCATATATTTTTGGCGTTGTTTCATCACTCATTTTAGGTCTGGGCATGTGTCTTGCTATGCAGGTTATCGGCACCGGCACACTTATGATGGCACTTGGTATTGTAATTGGTTGTATTGGAATTTTACTAGTTTCAATTAACTATCCAATCTTTAGAAAGATTCTTGCAAAGCGCAAAAAGAAATATGCAGGGCAAATCATTGCAATAAGCGATGAACTCTTAAATAACTAAACAAATGGCGTCTCTGCCTTTTGTAATAAATTCCATACTAAAACAACGGGCATCAATTTTTGATGCCCGTTGTTTTTAATATAAAAAGGCGCGAAGACTATTGCCAACGCACCTTAAAAGCTATATGAATTCTACGCCCTGTGTGGATTATTCTCTTTCATCCATTGGAACATAGCTCTTACGAGGACATACGTTTTCGTAGCCAGGACGAATGATTTTACCATTTAGAAGAAGCTCCTCTATACGGTGTGCGCTCCAACCAGCAATTCTTGCAACTGCAAAGAGTGGAGTGTAGAGCTCGGTTGGCAAGCCTAGCATACTGTAAACAAAGCCACTATAAAAGTCAACATTTGCCGAAACGCCCTTATAGATTTTACGCTCCTTGGCAATAACCTCCGGCGCAACCTTCTCTATAAGTGCACAAAGCTTGTATTCCTTCTCAAGTCCTTTTTCCTTGGAGAGCTTCTCTACCCAACCCTTGAATACCTTTGCACGAGGGTCGGAAAGCGCATAAACTGCGTGGCCCATACCGTAGATAAGTCCCTTCCCGTCAAATACCTCTTTGCGAAGAATCTTAGTTAGGTATTCCTTAACCTCTTCCTCGTCGTTGTAGTCCTTTAGGTTGTGCTTGATATTATCGATCATCTCAACAACCTTGATATTAGCACCACCATGTCTTGGGCCCTTGAGCGAGCCAAGAGAAGCCGCGATTGCTGAGTATGTGTCAGTTCCTGATGAGGTAACAACGTGTGTTGTAAAGCTTGAGTTGTTACCACCACCGTGCTCTGCGTGTAAAACGAGCGCAAGGTCGAGGATTTTTGCCTCAAGTGGAGTAAACTTTGCATCCTTACGAAGCATATATAGTAGGTTTTCAGCTATTGAAAGGTCTGCCTTTGGACGTCTGATAATCAAACTCTTTTTCTTTTCGTTGTACTCATAGCTTCTGTATGCGTAAACAGCCAAAAGTGGGAACTCGGAAATGAGCTGTAGGCATTGACGCAAAACGTTAGGAATTGAGGTATCGTCTGCCTTATCGTCGTATGCGTAAAGAGTAAGAACCGAACGCGCCAAAACGTTCATCATATCCTTACCAGATGCCTTCATCAAAACGTCGCGCACGAAGTTCTTAGGAAGCGAACGATATTTTGTCAAAAGGTCGCAGAACTCCTTGTGCTCCTCTGTTGTTGGCAATTGACCGAACAAAAGCAAATATATTGTTTCCTCAAAGCCAAAGCGGTCGTCGTTCAAAAATCCATTTACAAGGTCATTGATGCTAATTCCACGATAGAAAAGCTCACCGTCCTTTGGAATTCTTGTGCCATCTGGCATATTATGGAACGAGTTAATCTCTGAAATTGCAGTAAGACCTGCAACAACACCCTTACCATTTACATCACGCAGACCTCTTTTAACATCGAATTTAATATATTGCTCAGGCTCAATTGTTGTGTTTGCCGAGCATAGTCCAACATATGACATAAGCTGTGGAGTGATTTTTGTTAATTCTTTTTTTGCGGTTGGCATAAATTGCCCTCCTTTCAATTGCGATAGTTGCTTTCTTAACACGATTTTAGCGCTTTAAAGTGATAAAATAAAAAATATAGTTTATTCTAGCACATAGTTATGAACAAATTGTGAATTATAGAAAAATAATTAATTTTTTTATTAAATAATATAAAAATCAGCAAAAACCGCCCGAATTAAAGCGGTTTTTTAGCGATTTGCGAGTTGTTTCTCGGATATTTTCGGGGAGTCTCCTTCACTTTTTTGATAACAACTATTGTTCTTTCAAGTGTTTCTTCTCCGTTTGTTAAGGTGTAGGAATTAACAGCTTCAACCTCGCCACCTACCATAGCTATTGCATTTTTTGCCTCGTCCAGCTCCTCTTTGGTGGTTAAAGACTTCATCGCAATAAATTTGCCCCCGATTTTCAAAAGCGGCAGACAAAGCTCACATAAAACATTAAGCCTCGCTACTGCTCGCGCAGTTACTATATCGTATTTTTCCCTGTAATCAACATCCTGTCCAAGCTCCTCTGCGCGACGAGAGGAAACTAAAACATTGGTAAGTCCCAAATGCGCGGCGGCATCACCTACATATTTTACCTTTTTCGCAACGCTATCAACGCCTAAAACAGACACGCCCTCGCGCAAAATGGCAATTACAAGGCTTGGAAATCCTCCCCCGCAGCCAACGTCAACTATGCTCGCGCCATTGGGAATATATTGTACACAAGCTGACGAATCAACCAGGTGCTTTAGTATAACCCCGTCCTCGTCCTTTATAGCAGTTAGATTGAGGTGCTTGTTGACCTCTAGCATAAAAGAGGAAAGCTCCGCCATTTTTTGCGCTTTTTCTTCAGTTATTACGCCCTTTGTTGCCGCGTTTGATTCGGCAACGCCTATAAGCTTATTTACAAAATCGCTCATTTCCCTCTCCTTTGCTGATTTTTTATTACTTTTTCGTTGGCTTTGTTCTATGGCGCTATAGCCCCTTTTAGGTTGGCGAAGCGTCAGAGAAAGCACGAATGCGTAATCGTCGCTGTACTTTGTACTGCAGAGTAGCAGTCGCGTTTAAAAGCCAACATTAGAAGAAATTTGCCAAGCGAATTTCAACATTTTATCACTTTGTTCCTTTTCGTTGGCTTTGTTCTATGGCGCTATAGCCCCTAAAAAACCTTTATTGCACCGTCTGGACGGATTCTTAGCACATGACAAGCGCCTTGTCCAAATGCTGAGTCAATTGCTTTTCTGTACTCCTCTACCAATTCAAGCTTTACAAACGCTTGGATTGTTCCTGCAAAGCCACCGCCGTGAACTCTATATGCACAACCCTTGCCATTGAGAGTAGAATCTGTTATTGCAAGCGCCAAGGAAAGTCCTTGCTCGCCTACGTTCTTTGTGGTAAACACGTTTTGAAGATACATAAAGCTAGAGTTACCCGATTTAATTACGTAGTCAAGGAACTTCAAAACATCGCCTTCGCGCAAAGCATCTGCTTGAGTTGTTACTCTTTCGTTCTCATTAAAGAAGTGGATTGCACGTAAAATTGCACGGTCGCCTGTCGCCTCACGCAGCTTTTCTACATTTGCAAGCACTGTTCCCTTATCAAGCTGTCTTAGGTATTCCTTGCCAAAGTACTTAGCCACGCTCTTCATTTCATATGGAACCGATGCGTAGTCGTCGTTTAGGTCTGCGTGGTTGCCACCTGTATTAACTATACAAAGGGCGTAGCCTGCACCACTTAAATCAAATGGAATTTTTTCAATAATAGGATTTTTTGTGTCCTCAAAATCTATGTAAACAAATCCACCAACAGCACACGCCATTTGGTCCATAAGTCCACAAGGCTTACCGAAGAACACGTTCTCGGAGTATTGCGCCATTTTTGCAATTTCAACATTGTCAACCTTGCCGTCATTGTAAAAATAGTTCAATATATTTCCTACCATTACCTCAAACGCAGCAGATGAGGAAAGGCCTGAGCCCTTAAATACATTAGATGTTGTATAAGCAACGTAGCCACCGGCATTTGCACCATAATTTTCAAAGGCGCGCGCCATACCTGCAATCAATGCGTTTGATTTAAAGAAATCCTTTTCGTTTGGCTCTTTATATGCGTTTGTATCAACAGAATCCTCTGGGAAGCCTTGGCTCTTAATTTTAATTATGCCATCGTCAGTTTTGGATGCAACAGCGATAATATCAAGGTCTATTGAGCCTGCCATAACCTTGCCATGATTATGGTCGGTATGATTACCCGAAAGCTCACTTCTTCCAGGAACTGAGAAAACACTAACCTCGCGCTCGCCATAAATTTCTAAAAATTCACGAACAGCACTTATGTATCTCTCTCTTTGCACCTCTAAATTTTCGTCGCCATATATGCGCGCAAGCTCGCAATCTGCCTTTTTGTTCTCAATAAAGCTAATTAATTCAGTAGTTTTCATTGTATTTCTCCCTTTAGTTTTATAAGCTCACAGCCAACCGGCTTAAAAGTATTTAAATCAATTTCGGAAATCAGTCCGTTTATTTCAATTTCGCCATCGGCAAAATCGAATTTCGAAAGCATTTTGGTCTTTAATTTATAAATAACTGCTTCCTTTTTAACCCCTAAAATGCTATCAGTCGCACCGCACATACCAAGATCAGTAACGTATGCACACGAGTTATCTAAAATTTGGGCATCGTTTGTTTGAACGTGAGTATGTGTGCCAAACACAAGTGCGATTTTGTCAGCAAAATTATAGGCTATCGCTTTCTTTTCTCCCGTTGCCTCCGCATGAATATCAAGCACGCAAAAATCATACTCGCCCTCATTTTTTTGTAATGCTTTTTCCACAGCCTCAAAGGGAGACGTAGCAGTATCAAGATATGCTTGACCAAGCACGTTCAAAACAAGAATTTTATACCCATTTACTTTAATTATGCACTCGCCATGCCCTGGGCATTCGGTGGGAAAATTGAGTGGGCGCAAGATAAGCTCCTCGTCATCAAGGTAGGAAAAAACGCTTGTTTTTCTAAAAACGTGGTTTCCCGTTGTAATTACGTCAACACCACTCTCAAATATTGCCTTAGCACTGTTTTTATCAATGCCATTTGGCTCGGCTGAGTTTTCGCCATTGGCAATTACCATATCAGCCCCGTATTTTTTTCTTATCTTCCACAGATTCTTTGAAAGATATTCAACAGCTCTTGGTCCTACAATATCGCCTAAAGCCAAAATTTTAAATGTGTTTTTCAAGTTTTTATATCCATTCTATGCGCAGCTTTGCGCTAATTTTTATAATTGTTTTTTACTTTTTGCACTTTTTAATAGTGAATTTTTTTCCTGCCATAGTTTTTCAGAAAGGTCAACGTAGTAGTTATGAGGGTTTTCAAAGCGCAAAACCTCATCCCACATAGAAGAAAGCTCTTTTTTGCAATTTTCCTTTATTTCGCCAACCTTTGGTAAAGAATAAACGCACTCGCCATTTCTAAAAATAGGAACTAAAAGCTCGCGCAAGGTGTAATTTTCCATTGTCTTTCTTTTCCAAACATGGTTAGGGTCAAAAAGCTCATAAGGCTCATTTGGATTTATTTCTTCATCATAAACGGTTAGTAAATCTGCCTCTGCCTTGCCCGTTTCCTTTGAATAAAAGCGATAAAGCTTTTTAAAATCGGGTGTTGTAATCTTGCCTGCATTTTCACTAACCTTAATTTTAGGAGTAATTTTGCCGTTTTCGTCCTCTATCGCAGCCAGCTTGTAAACGCCCCCAAAAACAGGCTCGCTCTTTGATGTAATAAGGCGCTCACCCACACCAAAAATATCAAGTGGCGCGCCCTGTAAAAGAAGGTCACGAATCAAGTATTCATCAAGCGCGTTTGAGGCTACAATTTTACAACCTTTAAGTCCTGCCTGGTCTAGCATTTTTCTCGCCTTTTTAGATAAATAAGTAAGGTCTCCCGAGTCAATTCTTATAGCACAGCTCTTTTGTTCTTCCTCTGTTAGATTTTCCTTAAACGCCTTAATTGCGTTAGGAACTCCGCTTTTTAGTACATCATATGTGTCAACCAAAAGTGTTGGGGCTTTGGGGTATAGCTTACAGTAGGCAGAAAAAGCCTCATATTCGGTGTCGAACATTTGAATCCACGAATGCGCCATTGTCCCACTCGCAGGCACACCAAACATTTTATCAGCCAAGGCACACGAGGTTGAGTTAACTCCACCAATATATGCCGCGCGCGCACCATAAACGGATGCATCTGCCCCGTGCGCACGACGAGCGCCAAATTCAGACACTACCCTGCCTTGTGCAGCTCTTACAATACGAGATGCTTTAGTTGCAATCAAGCTTTGATGGTTAATTGCTAAAAGCACAAAGGTTTCGATAAACTGTGCCTCAATCAAAGGAGCTCGTACAATCATTATAGGCTCATTGGGAAAAACAACCGTGCCCTCCGGCACTGCCCAGATGTCGCCTGTAAAACGGAAGGATTTTAGATAGGCCAAAAACTCCTCGTCAAAGATTCCCTTGTCCCTTAAATATTCAATATCATCGTCCTCGAATTTTAAGGCTTTGATATATTCTATGACAGATTCAAGTCCGAGAGCTATTGCATAGCCACCACCATCAGGCACACGGCGAAAGAAAACATCAAAATAGGCAATCTTGTTCTTTATTTGACTATTAAAATAGCCACGAGCCATAGTGAGCTCATAAAAATCGCACAAAAGAGTCAATTTTCTTTCACTAATATTCATAAAATATCTCCCTTTTAAAGATTTTTATTGAAATTTTGGTAATATAATTATATAATAAAATAAATAAACAAAAATTTCAAGTACTTTTGACAAAATAGGAGGAAGTATGAAGGACGGATTTATAAAGGTTAAGGCTGTTTCCCCAAAGCTAGAGGTTGGAAATGTTGCTTTTAACAAAAATGAAATTGTAAAGGAAATTAAAAAAGCCGTGAGCGAGGGAATTAAAATTCTTGTTTTGCCTGAGCTATCTCTTACCGGCGCAACAGTAGGAGAGATGATGTCCGACGGCGTTATATTAAATGCTTGTGAAAAGGAGCTAATTAACATCAAATTTGCAACACAGGGTGCCGATATTTTAGTTTTTGTCGGTGCTCCCCTATCCTATAAGGGCAACGTATATTCCTGTGCTATCGCTATTAAGTCTGGCGAGATTTTGGGCGTTGTTCCTAAAATTGGCAAAATGCCATTTTTAAAGGATTACATTAAAATAGGAGAGGACAAATACCCACTTGGCACAGATCTTCTTTTTACTTGCTCAAATATACCTAACCTAACAATCGGAACAGTAGTTGGAGATTCGGTTTCCACACCTTCCCCTAAGGGCTTTTTCCTATCCGAAAGTGGTGCAACGGTTATTGTCAATCCTTCCTCTTGCTATGAGCTTGTAGCAAGTGATGAGATTGTACGCGCCTCGTTCATTTCAAAAACATACGCAACAGCCTCTGCTTATATAGTTGCAAATCCCGGCGAGGACGAATCAACTACTAAAAACATATATTCTGCTCACAATTTAATTGTGGAAAACGGAGAAATTTTAAAGGAAAATGCTCCTTTTGAAAGCAAAACAGGCGACTGTGTGTCTGAAATTGATGTAAATTATCTTGCAAACAAGCGCACAAATAAATACACTCATTTTGAAGGCGCAAGTACAATTCCTTTTAAATTTGAGTTGTCAAAAACCACCTTAACACGTGAGGTGTCAAATCATCCTTTTTTTCCTAAGGGCAAGGTAGAACTAGCAAAAAGGTGTGAGAAAATTCTCACAATGCAGTCGCGCTCCCTTGCCAAAAGATTGACTGCATCCTTTTCAAGTGGTATGGTGCTTGGCATTTCCGGCGGGCTTGACTCAACTCTTGCTCTTTTAGCATGTGTAAAATGTGCTGATTATCTCGGCTGGGATAGGAGCAAGATTACTGCTATTACTATGCCCTGCTTTGGTACAACTACTCGTACAAAATCAAACGCCACCGAGCTTTGTCAAGCTCTTGGCGTAGCACTTAGAGAAATTGATATTTTTGAGGCAACTCGCGTTCACTTTAAAGACATCGGACACAACGAAGCGAATCACAATGTCGTTTACGAAAACGCACAAGCAAGAGAGCGCACACAGATTTTGATGGACGTGGCTAATTCCTTGGGAGCGCTTGTTGTCGGCACGGGTGATCTTTCCGAGGTGGCTCTTGGTTGGTCAACCTACAACGGTGACCATATGTCAATGTACAATGTAAATTCAGCTTTGCCAAAGACGTTAATTAGACACGTGGTAGCACATTTTGCCGAAAATGCTGAAGAAAAGGTTAGAAATATTCTTTTAGATATTCTTGATACTCCTGTATCTCCCGAGCTTTTGCCTGCTAAGGAAAATGGCGAAATTGAACAAAAAACCGAGGACATTGTTGGCCCTTACGAGCTACACGATTTCTTTATCTACAATTTTGTTGGCAGAAGGTTTGCCCCATCTAAAATCTATCGTCTAGCGCTTTATGCCTTTGACGGCAAATATAACGAGGAAACAGTTTATAAATGGTTAACTGTATTTATAAAAAGATTCTTTACCCAACAGTTCAAGCGCTCTTGCTCCCCAGATGGTGTCCGAATCGGCTCGGTTTCCCTCTCGCGTGAGGATTTTAAGATGGTCAGCGATTTTTCTTATAACGCCTTCCTTTCCGAGCTTGATGAAAACAAATAACAATTTCCACAGGAGCAGGCGTCCCTGACTGTCCACATAAATTTATAATACAAAAAAGACACCCAAATGGGTGTCTTTTATTTTTAGTTACCTAAGTCTTCAACAAATAGCTCGCGTACTGCATTTGGATCAGCCTTTGGCTTGTTTCTTTCACTAAGGAACTTTGTAGCAACCTGTGGGAAGAGCGCGTATGATAATACATCCTCGTCGCATTTTGCTAGATCCTTTGCCTCTTCTCTATACTTTTCAAGCTCGGGAGCGATTAGGTCAGCTGGACGACATTCGATAATTTCGTCATCGCCTATTGCTTTCTTTCTAACCTCTTCGTTAACCTCGCCAGGAACACGGCCGTATTCGCCCCTCAAAAGTCCCTTTGATTCCTTGGTTACCATCTTGTATCTTTCGCCCGAAAGAACATTAAGCACAGCTTGTGAACCAACAATTTGGCTAGTAGGAGTTACAAGTGGTGGGTAACCGAAGTCCTTTCTAACTCTTGGAACCTCAGCTAACACCTCGTAATACTTGTCCTCCGCCTTAGCTTGCTTTAATTGTGAGATAAGGTTTGAAAGCATACCGCCCGGCACTTGGTATAGAAGTGTGTTAGGGTCAACATTTAATACCTTAGGGTCAAGTGAGCCTTGCTCCTTGAGCTTCTTTGCAACCTCACGGAAGTGTGCGGCAACATCGGAAAGCTTGCCAAGGTCAATTCCTGTGTCATATTCTGTTCCTTGGAGTGTAGCAACCATAGCCTCAGTTGATGGCTGTGATGTACCATTTGCCAAAGGCGAGAGTGCTGTGTCGATAATATCAACACCGGCTTGAATTGCCATTAGGTATGTCATATCGCCTGTACCGGTTGTGTTGTGAGTGTGAAGGTGAATTGGAACCTTGATTTCCTTCTTTAATGCCTTAACTAGCTCATATGCGTCGTAAGGCAAAAGCAAGTTAGCCATGTCCTTAACGCAAATTGTGTCAGCGCCTCTGTTTTCAAGCTCCTTTGCAAGCTTAACAAAGTATTCAAGGTTGTGAACTGGGCTTTCTGTATAAGAAATAGCAGCCTCAACGTGTCCACCATATTTCTTTGTTGCCTTCATCGCCGCCTCGATGTTTCTAACATCGTTTAGTGCGTCAAAGATACGAACAACATTGATACCATTTTCAATTGATTTTTTAACAAACTCCTCAACAACGTCATCAGCATAGTGCTTGTAGCCTAAAAGGTTCTGACCACGAAGCAGCATTTGGAGTCTTGTATTTGGCATTGCACGGCGAAGCGCACGTAGTCTTTCCCATGGGTCCTCGCCAAGGAAACGCATACATGAGTCAAATGTTGCTCCACCCCAGCACTCAAGAGACCAATAGCCTGCCTCGTCAAGTGCCTTACAAGCTGGGAGCATATCTTCAATTCTCATTCTTGTAGCAGCTTGAGATTGATGTGCGTCACGCAATATTGTATCTGTAATTAAAACTTTTTTAGCCATTTTATTACCTTTCGTTTATATTAGGGTTGACAGATTAAGAGCAGAAATCGGCGATTTTTAATCCGAGGGGGTCCCAAAAGCGAAGTATGAGGTTTTGGGGTTCGCTCGTCAGCGTACTCTGTACGGTAGAGAAAAAATCGACGATAGCAAACCACAATTAAGAAGAAAAACGGAGCTTTTCAACATTATTTTATCTCAAACAATTAACGCCTTGCGTTGTTTTGTGCTTTTGTGTGGTTTGTGTTTGTGCCTTAATGTGTCCGCCCTGTGGATTTTAACCTACGAGTGAAATAAGTACACCCGCCGCAATTGCAGAGCCGATAACTCCTGCAACGTTTGGACCCATCGCGTGCATAAGGAGGAAGTTGCCTGGGTCTGCCTCTTGTCCAACCTTTTGTGAAACACGCGCCGCCATTGGAACTGCAGAAACACCTGCTGAACCAATAAGTGGATTGATTTTCTTGCCCTTTGGTAAGAATAGGTTCATTAATTTTGCAATGAGAACGCCACTTGCTGTTGCAACACCAAAAGCGATAACGCCCATTACAATAATAAGGATTGTCTTTAGTGAGAGGAATGTTGCAGCTGTTGCTGTTGCACCAACTGAAATTCCTAGGAAAATTGTTACTATATTCATAAGCTCGTTTTGAACAGTCTTTGAAAGACGCTCAGCAACACCGCACTCACGTAATAGGTTACCAAACATCAAGCAACCAACAAGTGCTACCGCATCAGGAACTAGAAGTGCAACGAAGATTATAATCACGATTGGGAAAATAATCTTTGCCTTCTTTGAAACTGGACGGAGTGAGTCCATTCTGATAGCTCTTTCCTTTTTGGTTGTAAGTAGCTTCATAATAGGTGGCTGAATTACAGGAACCAGCGCCATATACGAGTAAGCCGCAACTGCGATAGGACCAAGAAGATGTGGGGCTAGTTTAGATGTAACAAAGATAGCCGTTGGGCCATCTGCTCCACCGATAATACCGATTGAAGCCGCCTCTGCTGGGTCAAAGAATGCAATAGCCGCAGCGAATGTAGCAAAAATACCAACTTGAGCAGCAGCACCGAGGAGCAAGCTCTTTGGATTTGCAATCAATGGACCAAAGTCGGTCATTGCGCCAACACCAATAAATATTAAGCAAGGATAAATACCTAGCTTAACGCCGAGATAAAGTATATCAATCAAGCCGGCGGTAAAGCCCTCTTGCGCAAACATTTCCCAATGAATATGTCCCCCCGAGAATAATTCCTCGTGGTAAACCCCTGCGCCAGGCAAGTTGGTAAGCAACATACCAATAGCGATAGGGAGAAGCAAAAGTGGCTCGAATTTTTTAACAATAGCGAGGTAGCAAAGCACGCAAGCGATAAGAATCATTATCATCCATTTCCATTCGCCGTTTGTGATTGCCTGACCTACACCCGTGCTCTTTAAAAAGTCGAGACACGCATTAAGTACGTTTTCCATTTAGAGTTGCCTCCTAGATTAGTTGAGTGAGCAAAGAACTGTGCCAGCCTCAACGCTTGCGCCTTGAGCAACGCCAACTGATGAAACTGTACCATCGTTTGGAGCTAGAATTTCGTTTTCCATCTTCATAGCCTCAAGAATCATAAGGACATCGCCCTTCTTTACAGCTTGACCGTTTGACACATTAACCTTCAAAATTGTACCAGGCATTGGAGCCTTGATTGTTTGTGCGCCTGCTGGAGCTGGTGCTGAAGCTGCTGGTGCTGGAGCTGCCGTAGGAGCTGGAGCTGCTGCTGGAGCTTTAATATCAGCCTTATCAATAACCTCTAAAGTAATTTCATAAACATTTCCGTTAACATTAACCTTGTATGCTTTCATTTCTATATATTCCTTTCAAATTATAACTTTTTAAATGATATTACTCGGATAGCGGAAATGTCCGTACCCTCTTCCTCTGCAACTGCTGCACATACCGCTGCCAAAATCTCGCCGCGATTTTCGATAACGCCGCTTGGCACAGGTGCGCTCGGTGCAGGAGCTGATGCTTTTTGGCTTAATTTTTGGTCGCCCTTTTCAAGAATCTTGTTGCAAACTAAAGTCATAAGCTCAACAAGACCAATAATGCAAGCAAGACCAATAAATACAACCGAAACACCTATTAGGCATACGATTGCCCAGTGAATTTCGCCCTCAGCTGCAAATAAAAACATTGAATTGCCCATTTTTTCACTCCTTCTTTGCTCTTTAGGTTAAGGATTATTTGCCGAAAACCCATTCTAACCCATTTTACATCATTGTAGCATAATTTACTTAAAAAGTAAAGAGTATATTATATATTAAATGTAAAAAATTTCTTACATTGATGTAAAGCTTCATCTACCATTGTAGGGGAGGGGCTTGCTCCTCCCGAATACAATTAACACAGTATGGCAAAATTGCAGAAGAACAATTGCTATTATTGCAAAATAGATATTTTAATTTAGAAATAAATTCTTATGCTATAATGCCAAATCATATACATATAATATTTGTTTTGTTTGAAAATACGGGAGGAGCAAGCCCCTCCCCTACAATATCGGATGTTGTGTATGCATTTAAATCACAATGCGTGCAAAATTAACGAGCTTTAAGAGAGCCTTTGCTTTGGAAGAAAAACGCAGTTTTCAACCTTATAGTAAAAAAAGGAGCACCGACTTTTGTATGCCCCTTTATTTTTTGATTTTGGTTATGCCCTTATATCACAGCGCTCATTTAAGTAGTGATTCTACAAGATTTAGAGCCTCGCCCGCCTCCTTTGTGCAAAGGGCGATTTCCCTGCGAGGGAAAATGTCGCAAAGCGACAAAAGGGTTGCCGCCTCGGCGAGAGGGGGGCTGCAAATCAGACGGAGGGATTGATTATTTGCTTAGCAAGCTCTCTACAAGGTTTAGAGCCTCGCCAATTTTGGAAATATCCTTACCGCCACTCATTGCGCTGTCAGGACGTCCTCCTCCACGACCACCTGTTACCGCACTAACCTCGCCAAGAATTTTTCCTGCGTGTGCACCGTTTTTAACAGCATCCTTACCGCATACTGCAATAAAGTTTAGTTTCTCGCCGGAATGGATTGCAAATATTGCAACTGCGCTAGCATCCTTGTCCTTTATAGCATCGCCAAGAGAACGAACTGCGTCAGCGCCCATATCTCCTAAATCGCAAGTGATAACATTATATGCGCCAACAGTCTTTGCGCTAGCGAGAAGGTCGTTCACGCGAGAGCCAGCCATTTTCGAGTTGAGTGAATCAATCTCGCGCTTTAGCGATTTAATTTCCTCGTTTACTGCGCCTGCACGCTTAGCGATATCGTTTACATTTTGACATTTTAGCTCGCTTGCTGTCTTTTCAATCAAGCATTCCTTGTTTTCAAGGAGGGAAAGAACCCCATAGCCAGTTGTTGCCTCAATTCTACGAACACCGGCAGCAACACCAATCTCGGAAATTATCTTAAACATACCAGCCTTAGCTGTGTTATCAAGGTGAGTACCACCACAAAGCTCGGTAGAGAAATCTCCCATTTTAACCATACGAACAACCTTGCCATACTTCTCGCCAAAGAGAGCCATAGCACCGTTTTTACGTGCGGTTTCTATATCTGTTTCAACAGTTTCTACTGTAATTCCCGACAAAATTGCCTCGTTTACAAGAGCTTCAACGCGCTTTATTTCATCCTTTGTCAAGGCTTGGAAGTGGGTAAAATCGAAACGTCCGATTTTTTCGTCAACATAAGAGCCTGCTTGCTCTACGTGTGTGCCAAGCACCTCTCTAAGTGCTGCTTGTAGCATATGAACTGAGGAGTGGTTTCTTGCAATTGCTTGGCGTCTTGCCTTGTCAACCTGACAGCTAACGCAGTCGCCCACCTTAATCTCTCCACTTGCAATTTTACACATATGAATATACACGCCGTCGCTCTTTTTAGTGTCAACAACGTCAATTTCAACACTCTCGTTTGAAAGAACACCAGTGTCGCCTACCTGACCACCACCCTCGCCATAGAAGGATGTAGCATCAAGAACAATTGAGCATTCGCCCTCTGAAGCTGAGCCAACACTCTCTCCGTTTTCGTCAATAATAGCGATAACCTTGCCACTAGCATTAAGTGTTGTGTAGCCCTCGAACTTAGTTTTTGGAAGCTCAAGTGATTTTTCCTTGTCTTGCCAACCGCTGATGTTAGCACGAGCATTTCTTGCTCTTTGCTTTTGCTCCTGCATAAGCTCGGTAAACTTATCCATATCGGTGTCAAGTCCGTTTTCCTCGGCGATTTCACGAGTTAAGTCAATTGGGAAGCCGAATGTATCATAAAGCTTAAATGCATCAGCACCATCAATTGATTTTTTGCCCGTTTCCTTTGCTTCTTTTATTACATTTTCAAGGATTGAAAGACCTTGGTCTATTGTTGCATCAAAACGCTCCTCTTCAAGCGCGAGCACTTTCTTAATATAATCAGACTTTTCTTCAAGCTCACGATAGCCGTCCTTGCTCTCGCCGATAGCGACCTCACACATTTCTACAAGGAAAGGTCTTTCTATGCCGAGAAGCTTACCATGACGGCAAGCACGACGAATGATACGGCGAAGAACGTAGCCACGACCCTCGTTTGATGGAATAACGCCATCGGAAATCATAAACATTGCGCTTCTTGTGTGGTCTGTAATTACACGAATTGATATGTCATTTTCTGCATTCTGACCATATGTTTTGCCTGAAATTTCGCACACAGTATCGAGGATTTTTCTAACAGAGTCAACCTCGAACATATTATCAACCCCTTGCATAACACACGCAAGGCGCTCAAGACCCATACCGGTATCTATATTCTTTTGAGCAAGCTCTGTATAGTTGCCTTGTCCGTCATTGTTAAACTGAGAGAATACATTGTTCCAAATTTCCATATATCTGTCACAGTCGCAGCCTGGCTTACAGTCAGGAGAGCCGCAGCCATACTTAATTCCACGGTCAAAATAGATTTCAGAACAAGGACCACAAGGACCTGAGCCGTGCTCCCAGAAGTTATCAGCCTTGCCAAGACGAACAACGTGCGCTGGGTTTACTCCAATCTTGTTAACCCAAATGTTGTACGCTTCCTCATCGTTTTCATAGATAGATGGCCATAGCAAATCTGCATCGATTTCAAGAGTCTTAGTCAAAAATTCCCAAGCAAATTCGATAGCCTCTTCCTTAAAGTAATCACCAAAGCTGAAGTTACCAAGCATCTCAAAGAATGTACCGTGACGTGCAGTATGTCCTACTCTTTCAAGGTCAGGTGTTCTTATACACTTTTGGCAGGTGGTAACTCTTTTAGAAGGAGGAGTAACCTCGCCGGTAAAGAACTTCTTCATTGGTGCCATACCCGAGTTTATTAGCAAAAGAGATTTATCGTTGTTTGGCACTAGTGAAAAGCTACCTAAACGAAGGTGTCCCTTGCTTTCAAAATACGAAAGATATTTTTCTCTTAATTCATTGAGTGAAGTCCATTTCATCCTAAAAATCCTCACGATTTGATATAAATTTATTAAAACACATACATTCTATCATTATTATATAATTTTGTCAAGGAATATTTAAAACTTGACAAAGATAAACCATAGTTGTATAATTTTTGTAAGGGCAAAAGCCGACAATTGGCTATTTACACTAACGGAGGAACAATGACAGATTTACTTACTCTGCAAAAGAGCTTTATTTTATCGCATCTAACACCAGGAGATGCTTGCGCTGACTTTACAATGGGCAATGGACACGACACAGCTTTTCTTTCTAAAACAGTAGGAGAAAACGGGCACGTTTATGCCTTCGACATTCAAGAAAGTGCTATCGAAAGCACAAAAAATACACTAAAAAGCGAAGGCTGTCCTGAAAACTATACTTTAATCTTAGACTCTCACCACAACGCAAAAAATTACATTAAAACCAAAATCAAGGCAGGTATGTTTAATCTTGGTTATTTACCAGGTGCCGGCAACAAGGCTCTAACCACCAAAAGAGAGACTACACTGCCAGCTGTTCAAGGCGCAATTGAGCTTTTAGACTCCGACGGAATTTTATTAGTAGCCGTTTATCCCGGGCACGAAGAGGGCTACCTTGAGGGGCTTATGCTAGAGGAATACTTTAAAACAATAAGTCGCTTTGAAATGAGCATTTCAAGGTTCCAAATCATCAACTCCCCCACCTCTCCTTACTTCTTTATAATCGAGAAAAAATAGACACGGGGTGTCACTTTTTACAAAAAACATATTTTTAAGAAGGATTTTTTATGCTAAACAAAACCATTGCGGCAGTTTCCACCGCCAAGGGCAAGGGCGGTGTCGCCATAATTAGAATAAGTGGCGACGAGGCACTCTCGGTTGCCAAGAAAATGACTAGATTAAAAAACGCCTTAGTTGAGCCACGCAAATCTTACTATTGCGAGATTGTAAGAGACAACGAGGTAATCGACGACGGCATTTTAACGTACTTTAAAGCCCCTGCCTCATTTACAGGAGAGGATGTATGTGAGATTGCCTGTCACGGTGGCGTTTATGTTACGCAGGCGGTTTTAGAGTGCGCCTTTTCCAGTGGGGCTTTCCCTGCCGGAGCTGGCGAATTTACTAAGCGCGCATATGTAAATGGCAAATTGACTCTTTCTCGCGCAGAGGCAATAGGTCAAGTAATTGATGCAAAAACCGACTCGCAATTGCGCCTTTCCTCATCTCAAGCGAGAGGCGTGCTTTCTAATCGTGTTGACCAAATTCGCGAGAAAATTCTTGACTGTATTTCCCACGCATACGCAACAATTGACTACCCAGACGAGGACATTTCCGAGGCTGAAATTTCAGAAATCAACGAGTGCCTTGACTACGTTATAGGCTCGCTCGACTCCTTGAAAAAGACGTATCGCACAGGCCGTGCAGTTTGCGAGGGAATTAAAACTGCAATTATTGGCAAGCCAAACGCAGGCAAAAGCTCGGTCTACAATATGCTCCTTGGCGAGGACCTAGCAATAGTTACTGACATTGCCGGAACAACTCGCGATGTTATTGAGCACACAGCAAGTGTTGGTGGGGTTACCTTAAATCTTGCAGACACAGCCGGCATACACGAAACCTTTGACACGGTTGAAAAAATTGGTGTTGAAAGGGCAAAATCAAAAATCGAAAGCTCGGAGCTGCTTTTGTGCGTTTTTGACTCCTCTTCCCCCGAAACCGAGGAGGACGAATTCATTTTAGAGTGCGCAAGAGGGAAAACCTCAATAGCCATTGTAAACAAGACCGACAAGGAAAATAAATTATCGCCCGAGTTTATGCAAAAAATAGACACAGGGTGCCAAAAAACAGTATTTTTAAGTGCAAAAACAAGTGAAGGTCGAGACGAGCTTGCAAGCGTTCTTTCACAAATGTATAACTTAGGAGAAATCGACCTTTCATCCGATGCAGTTATTGCAAATGCACGTCAATTTGCATCCGTTTCTCTAGCCTTTGATAAAGCTTGCGAGGCAAAGGAAGCGCTCACATTTGGTCAAACGCCCGACATTATTTGCTTCTCTCTTGAAAGTGCCTTGAGTGAGCTGAATATGATAGATAAGCGTGAGGTAAGCGAGGAGGTTGTTTCTGCAATCTTTTCACGCTTCTGCGTTGGAAAATAACGCCCTTTTGTGCAAAGGGTGGTGCCGTCAAAGGCAACGGGGGATTTTCCCGTTTTGCACTAATTTGCATTCTTGGTAAGGTAATATGGAAAACAAAAGATTTACAAAAAACGATAACGGCTTTATTTGTGAAAACTGTGGACACGAGGTTTTGCCCCTTGGCTACACCTCAAGAAACCATTGTCCGAAATGCCTAGCATCTAAGCACGTTGATATAATGCCGGGAGACCGACAAAACTCATGTGGCGGGGTTATGGATGCAATCAAAGTAGAAACAGACCCCAAAAAGGGCTACATAATAATTCATAAATGCCGTAAATGTGGCGAAGTCAAGCGCAATAAAGCCGCGCATGAGGCTAAAATTCAGCCGGACGATATTAAAAAAATCATTAAACTAACCGCGGGTGGCTTTTGATGAGCAGTTTAAATGAATGTATGCTCTGCCCCCGTGAATGCGGTATCAATCGCCACGAAAAAGCCGGCGCTTGTGGGACAAATAACATAATAAAAATCGCAAAGGTTATGCTACACCAATGGGAGGAGCCCCCAATCAGCGGGCTAAACGGCAGTGGCGCTATATTTTTTAGTGGCTGTCCACTAAAATGTGTTTACTGTCAAAATAAGGAAATAAGCCACGGTGCTGTCGGCAAGGAATATTCCGTTCCCGAGCTTGCAAGCATTATGCTTGAGCTTCAAGAAAAGGGCGCGCACAACATAAATCTCGTTACCCCGACGCATTTTTCCGAGCAAATTATCGAATCCCTATCTATGATAAAGAAAAGGCTTAAAATTCCCGTGGTTTATAACACCTCGGGCTATGAAAAGCCGGAAATAATTAAAAAAATAGCCGACCACGTGTCTGTTTTCTTGGTTGACGTCAAATATTTTTCGCCCGAGCTTTCAGAAAAATACTCAAAATGCAAGGACTATTATAGCTATGCAAAATCATCGTTTAAGGAAATGCTGCTTGCAAAGCCTAAATGCGTATTTGATGAAAACGGTATTATGACCGAGGGCGTCATTTTGCGCCACCTCATTCTTCCCTCTTGCAGACAGGATTCCATTGCAATTTTAGAGGATATAAAAAAGAGCTTTGACATTTCCTCTTTCAAGCTCTCCTTAATGAGCCAATATACCCCGGATTTTTACACCGGAGAGTTAAAGGAGCTTAAAAGAAGACTTACAAGCTTTGAATATGAGTCTGTTTTATCGCGTGCCATAGAGCTTGGCTACGATGGCTTTTTCCAAGAAAGGTCAAGCGCCACCTCTGACTACACGCCAAAATTTGATAAATAAGTCAGCCTGTGCGGCTGACTTTTTTGTGCATTATAATTAATTTTATATTATATATTGACTTTATTTTGTTATTGTTGTATAATTATGATGTATAGTTGGCATCATTTTGCGAATTCACCGATGCCACCCGAAGGAGAAATTATGAAAAAATCTCGTTTTAGAATTTTAATGGCGCTTACGGTAGCTATTGTGCTACTTGTAACCGTTTTTACAATAAGCTCGTTAGCCGAGAGCAAATATGCAGAGGTTACCTTTGTTCAAAACGGTTCATCCTATAAACAGGCTGTTCTTAAAGGAGAGGAAATCACATTGCCTACTCCAACCGCCGAGCTGGGTGGTAATATATATGGCTGGTTTGACACAGAGGGCAATCTATATAGCGTAGCAGAAAAAATCAAGCCACAAAAGAACCTTACTCTATACTGTGCAGAGGGCGACTCCTTCTCCTTGAGTGGCGTTCTTCCTATTTATTGTCAAAAGGGATATACATATATCAAATTAAACTCAAACATAACCCTTGATTCCCCCGTAGTGTTGCCAAACAACACGGTTGTTTACATTGATTTAAACGGCAATACTATGAACATTGAAACTCCCGCTTGCATTAATGAATCAACCGGCTCAGAGGTTGCAAGTGGCGCATTCGTCGGCAAGAATAGTGGCGTGGTCTTTGCGAACTCATCGGTAAATGAGGCTAAAATCGTTCACACCTCCTTAGGCGACTCTGCCTTCTCTCTTGGCTCGCTCGTTTTAGCTTCTCCTTCTGACAAGGCTAATGCGCTTTCATTTGTTGTTAAGGAAAATGTTTCAATTAAAACAAATATGTCACTTTTTTCCATTGATTCCGACATTTCAGAGATGGAAGGTAATTTAAATATCTCTATTTATGGCGATGTTGAATGCGGCAAGCTTCTTCGTTCGAGCGGATTAAATGGTGGAAAAATCACAATTCACAACACAGCCAAAATTGTGTCTAATCAAGATTATATGATTGAGGACATTACTCAAAACACAAGCCTTTTAACCTTGACAGTTATGGCAGACAGCAAAAAGATTGTCAACGAGGGTGGAGTTGATGTTGAAAAAGAAATTGTTGCCGAGATGCACATAAAGAACGGCTTTATCAAAAATTCAAGCCGAATAAGTGTCCTTGTTTACGGCGGTCGGTATTCAAAGAACATAGCTAGTATGATTCCAAACAATAGCTACACCTTTGAAAACAGACCTGACGACGACAACGAGTTATATTATTTTGCATCATGTATGCACTCTGGCCCACTCGCAGAGCACGCGTACGTGTGTCAGAAAAACTGTACGCAAAACCACGAGCACTACTTCTGTAACACTCCACGTAAGCTAAAACACAGTTGTGTATATTGTGGCGAGGTGTACGAGAAGGATTATCCAGAGGGTGTTGGTCACTCTCTCAAGATGGAGCTCATTCAAGAGCCTATAAACACAAAAGAAGAAACAAAAGAGGGTATGTACAAAACATATTGTACAAGAGGCGACTACGAAAAATACGAAACCGCCTACCCAAACCCAGACTCTGTTTATATTACAGTCAAATATATTGACAAGACAACTCAAGAGGAGGTTACCTTGCGTGTTCCTTCAAAGGACGTTTATTCCTTTGACAAGACTAACAAAACAAAAATTTCCTCCTTCTCCGTTGACAACGTTTATACATTAGATGCCGACGGCAACTCCGTTCGTATCTCTCCCGACACCATCTTTTTTGTAGAGGTGCCAAGTGGTACAACTGATATCTATGGTGTAATGCAAAACAGAGATAACACACCAACCCCGGTAGGAGCATTTGCAAACGACTATTACATAAAGGAAATTGCACTCCCTACTTCAATTATAAACATCGACAGCTATGCGTTTTTCAATATGCAAAGCATTGAAAAAATCACTGGCATTGAAAATATAACCGGCACTATCGGCACAGGCGCATTTATGCAACCGGTTGATACAAAGCTTTCGTTCGATTATTTTGAATTGAACGCTAGCAGTGTTGGAAATGCGGCATTTGGTAACATTTTAATTACAAAATCTCTCACAATTGGGGAAAACGTTTCTTCAATAGGCAATAACGCATTCGGTTTAGGGCTTGAAATGGACTCTGACAATGGAAACATAGTCGAAATAACCGACTACGAGGATAAAAGGACCGAGGACGAAATAACAAAGGAAGTCTTTGTTGTGGGCTATGAGGGCAATGATGGTGTTACTCTTGGCGCGGCTAAAAGCGGCATGGGCTCATACCACCAATTCTCCACCCTTCCAATCGTTTTCAAATCACACGATTATGTACTAAGCCAGATTCCTGCAACCTGCATTAGCTTCGGACACGATTTACACACGTGCTCACGTTGTTCCGCGTCATATCAAGACAACTTTGTTGAGGAATATGCTGACCATGCACTCGCTGTACATATAGTTCCTGCAACCTGCCAAAAATACGGCTTCAAGGGTCAAAAGTGCACCATTGAGGGCTGTGGCTACATTGTAAAGGATGCAGTTGGTGGAGACCTTCCAATAGATAAAAACAATCATACATACGCAGCTTCTACTGTTAAATATCCAATTGACCCTAATGGTTATTTCTGCGTTGACCCATACTACACACTAAAAAGATGTGGATGTGGTAAAATCCAACCAGACACCGAAAGCACAATAAAGTTCTCATACCCCGGTAGCTCATCTCCAACCTCTTGGGTGTTCTATCTACTTGAGGACAATACCGTTCTTATTTACAAGGATGGCAAAAAGCTCGCGACCCAAGCTCTTGGAAATTTAACAATCGTTGATGGCTACTTCTCTGTTCTTACATATAACAGTCTTACCTTCAACCTTGTAAAGACCACAGGTGATGTATCAGAGGATGACAAGCTAAGCGGCACATACACAGCATCCAACGACAAAGGAATCAGCTTTACTGTTACAGTTTCTGTTGGCACTCGTTGTTCAGCAGTTATTCCGGGCAGTGACGCATCTCATACATTTAACGAGACCGTCCTTATTGAACCAACCTGCGATTATGGTAAAATAAGAAAAACATGTACCAGCTGTAAATATACTCCCGCCGATACTATAGTTAGCCCAGTAGCTACACACACTCTTGAAAAGGTTATTTTGCAAGAAGCAACCTGCTCAATAGTTGAATCTGGAAAATATGTATGCTCTGTTTGCGGAGTTGAAAACCCTTACACCTTTGAAGGAAAATACGATACAACCAAGCATACAAAGAAGGTAAACGACGAGGGCGTTGTTGTTGCCGAGCCGTCAACTCAATATCCAGGTCAGAGGCGCTTCCAATGTAAGGATTGCGGAGCTGACATATTTGAGGAAATTCCAAAGCTTGAGCCTTCGAACGAAAAGAGCATTAGAACAACACTTATAATCATATTCATTTCAATTCCACTAGCCGCTGGTATTATTTTGACCTTTGTATTCACATTTACAAAGAAAAAGAGCAAGGCAGCCGGCTACAAGTTCCGCTTCAACACCATCAAAAATGGCGAGGCGCACTCGAACAAAACTGTTGCTGAGCAGCTAGCAGAAATGAATCTAACCGAGGAGCTCCCACCAGATGTTGAGCTTTCCGAGGACGGCGTTCGCGATGACGAGGCAGCATGGACAGCATACGTTGATGCTATCAACAATGACTATACTCGAACAATTGAGCTTAATTTAGCTAAGGAGACCGAGGCTGACACAAGCGTTGACGAGGTCAAGCCAGATAGCAACGGAAACGCTTGGGAGGCGTATGTTGCAGCTATTAATAAGGACTATGAGGAAACAATGGAGCTCAGCATAAACAGCCAACAAAACGAAGAAAAATCATTGGCTGATTTAATGGATGACACAGTTGTTGATATGTCCTTTGCAGGCTATAATCAAGATGGTAGTTCCGAGGGAGAGGACGAAACCTTTGACTTTGGCACTTTAAGTGGCAGCCAGTCATTCGACCTTGGTTCAACCGACAATTCTAAAAAATAAGCTTTCTAATTCAATATAAAAGCGTGTGCATTTTGCACACGCTTTTTGTTTTACCCATTTATTTTGTAGCTCACTAGTGGGGTTGTTTCTACATAGCTTTTCTCACCCGGGCAAATTGGGTATTTGCCAATTGTTGCAAAAATGTACCACGCACTCATTGAGCCATTGTCCTCATCCCCCGGGAATAAATCCTCTGTAAAGCATTCGCTAATTATTTTTCTTACAGCTTTCTCCGTTTTCTCCCCTTCACCGTAGTAAGCATAAAGGAACGGAATACTGAAAGAGGGCTGATTTGATATTGCACATTGACCAAGGTCTTGCACTGCCATTTCCGTCATTTCGTGAATTTCACAACCATATCTACCATACTTAAAGATTGGAGGGGCTTTAAAGATTTCATCAACCTTCTCTATCGCCTTATTGTTGCCACCCAGCATTTTTGCAATGTCATTCAGTGCGTGAGGGGCACCAAAAATGTTTTGCCAAGCCGAGCTTTCAGTATAATCATATCCCCAAACATATGGGTCAAATGGTTCACGCCACTCGCCACCCGAGTCCTTTGCTCGGAAAAATCCGTTTTTCTTGTCAAAAAGCGCCTTGTACCAAAGTGAGCGCTCAAAATATTCCTTTGCAAGCTCTTTTTCTCCAAGCTCCTCAGCTACCCTTGCAATACACCAATCGCCATAGGCAAAATCAAGTGAAAGATTTATGCTTTCGTTTGAAAAATCATAAGGGACGTATCTGAATTTCAAGTATTTATCAATACATTTTCTGCCATAAATTTGGTTTTTAGATAGCACGTTTGCGTGATGTAGCATTCCATCTAAGAGGGTTTTATGTAGCTCCCGATTGCCAATTCCACGCGCAACCGCCTCGGCAATTACACCATCGATAAGTGTGCTAGGCATACAACCGACCTCGCCCATTGATGTCCATCTTGGCAAATAGCCACCTTCCTTATAGTCAGTGGCAAACCCCTCTAGCATCTCTAAATAATCGTCCCTTGCAATTAGTGAAAACAAAGGGAATGACGTGCGATAGGTGTCCCAAAATCCAGTGTCTGTATATCGTTTACCCTTGTAAGCTTCGCCTGTAAATGGCGAATAGTGGATAGCTTCTCCATTTTCGTCAAGCTCATATGCCTTGTGTGGGAAAAGATGTACACGATACATACAAGAATAAAAGATTTTCTTCTGTTTTTCGTCGTCTGCTTCTATTTCAATTTTGGAGAGTCGCTTTTCCCAAGCATCCATCGCCGCCTTACGCACTTCTTCAAAGGATTTGTTGCCCAACTCTCTTTTGAGATTTAGAATTGCCATTTCCTTGCTAATATATGAAATCGCGACACTTCCCTCGGTTTTTTTGCCATTTATCTTAATTTTTGCTTGTCCGTTTTCGATTTTTGAGCCTTCTAAATCAGCCGAGCCAAGCGAGATGACAAAATGCATCTTAAAGTCTTTGACATCAGCCTGTAAGGAGTGGTCGTTTGTTCCATATATAAGCCCGTTTTCCTTATCAAAGAAAATCTCCGTCTTGCCTTTTGTTGTACGAACAAACAAATAGCCGTTTTTTTCTTCAAATTGAAGCTTAAAGGAAGCTCCTCTTTCACTTGGCGCTAGCTCAAATTGACATTTCGACCTATCAAAATATACATTTATGTAGTCAGGAGCAAGAATTGCTTTTTCTTTATCATATGAGTCCGTATCATCACTTGGTGCAAAAAGAAAAGTACCATAATCACCAATCCAAGGACTTGGCTGGTGAGTGAGTCTCACACCGTCTATTCTTTTCGATTTTGGGTCAAAAAACCAAGTGCTATTCTCCTTTTCTATACTGGTTTGAAGGGAAAACGCGCTCATTCCAAACGGCATTTGGCATAGTGGTAAGGTGTTTCCCCTTGAAAACTCCATTTTCGAGTCTGTACCCATTTTTGTGTTTACGTAATTTAAGTATCCCATAGCCTCTCCTTAATTTTTCTATTTCAATTATACTCTATCGCCCATCTATATTCAAGTTTTTAATTTAATTGTTTATTAAATTATTGACAAAGCGAAATAATGGTTGTATAATACTTTCGACTTTAGAATTATGTGAGGTGTGAAAATGAAGGTATTTCAACCAAAGCTGTTCACTGCTATGAAATCATATAGCAAGAAACAGCTTGTAGATGATGTTGTTGCAGGCATAATTGTAGCTATTATTGCCTTGCCACTTTCAATTGCATTAGCTATTGCTTCTGGTGCTGAACCAGTTCAAGGCTTATATACCGCAATTGTTGCCGGCTTTGTTATTTCATTTTTCGGTGGTAGCCGTGTAAATATTTCAGGTCCAACAGCTGCTTTTGCCACAATAGTTGCGTCAATTATAGCAACTCAAGGCTTCGACGGACTAATAATCTCCACTATTATGGCTGGTATTATTCTTGTTTTATTTGGTCTTTTTCGCGTAGGTGCTCTAATTAAATATATTCCTACTACAATTACGGTTGGCTTTACCGCCGGTATTGCTGTTACTATTGTAATAGGACAGCTAAAGGACTTTTTCGGTATGTCCTTCAACGGTGCTTCCCCGGTTGAATCAATGGAGAAAATCGAGGCATTAATTGATAATATAACAACCTTTAACCCGATTGGATTTTTGGTTGGTGCTGTGGCACTTGCTGTTTTGATTTTCTGGCCACGTGTTAGCAAAAAAATCCCAGGTTCTCTCGTGGTTGTTATTCTCGGCTCCTTGATTGTAGGAATATGCGGTCTTGATGTTTTGACAATTGGCGACCTATATACAATAGAGTCCGGCTTCCCAACCCTCTCTATCCCAGAATTCACTATGGACAAGGTGTTAGCATTGATTCCAGATGCTTTTACTATTGCGATTTTAGCATCTATTGAATCACTTCTTTCCTGTGTCGTTTCGGATAAAATGATAGATGACAAGCACAACTCAAACACAGAGCTAATCGCTCAAGGCTTAGGAAATATCGCCTCTGGTCTTTTCGGCGGCATTCCTGCAACAGGTGCAATTGCAAGAACCTCGGCAAACGTTAAAAACGGTGGCCGCTCCCCTATTTCCGGCATGGTTCACGCTGTTGTTTTACTCCTTGTTTTAGTTCTTCTTATGCCTCTTGCATCATGGATACCAATGCCGGTTATAGCAGCTGTGCTTTTAATGGTTGCTTACAATATGTGCGAGTACAAGCACTTCATACACATCTGCAAAACAGCACCACTAACAGACGTTATTGTGCTAGTTGCAACATTTATCTTAACAATAGTGTTCGACCTAGTTGTTGCAATAGCCGTTGGTGTTGTAATTGCCATTATCTTCTACTTAATAAAATCCCCAAAAAGACAAAAAAGAGAGCCTTTAGAATAAAGCAAAAGCGCACCGCTTGGTGCGCTTTTTATTTTTACATAATTGGGTAAATCACATTAAAAATCACGTTTTATTTGTGTGGTCTTGATATCAAAGATATATTATGTGATTTTGGTTTTACCCCTTCGCTCACATCAAAAGTGAGAGGCGGAGAAAAAATGCACGAATAGAGCGACAGGCATACTTGCGTATGTCGGAGCGATAGTCGTGTATAAAAATCACAAGAGAAAAACGCACATCAAAAAGATGTGCGTTTTTAACATTAAATATTTGTAATTGGGTAAATCACATTAAAAATAATGTTTCTATTTGTGTGGTCTTGATATCAAAGATATATTATGTGATTTTGGTTTTTACCGTCTATCGCTTTTGAGAGAAGAGCCAGTCTGCGATTTGAGCGCCTATATTCTCCTCCTTATCGCTACTAGCATAATCCCATACATTATGTCCTTTTCCCTCGGTTGCATTAAAGATGCAAAGCTTTCCGCCAAAGCCTTCAATAGCCTTGCACATTTCCTCTGTTCCTGCAAATGGAACAGTTTCATCGCCTTTATCGTGAATAGCCCAAATTGGCATACCAACAAGCTCATCAGCCTTGGAAACGTCAGCACCGCCGCATAGGCAAACAGCTGCCGCAAACATATTTGGATAACGCATAATCAAATCCCAAGCGCCAAATCCACCCATTGACAAGCCCATTATGTAATAACGGCTCTCGTCTGTTGAAAAATCGTTTTTAACCCTTGAAATTATCTCGGTAACAGCGAATAGCTCGCTTGACATAGGAACTGCCTCTGTACTATAATTGCCATTTGCCCAAGGAGTGTCAACCCATTGTTGATTTGCTGGGCATTGAGGACAAATCACAATTGCATCCATATATTTTGAATCTGCTTGATTGAACAAATTAGACACCATGTTTTTGAGCTGGGATTTGTTATCATTTCCACGCTCTCCAGCACCGTGAAGAATTGTTAGAACCGGATAATTTTTAGTTGCATCATAGTCAGAAGGAACATATATTCTATATGGAATTGTTGTTCCACCAAACACATATGTTTTAGCCTCGAATATGTTAAGAATTGAATCACTTGTGTAATTGCCATTCTTGCTCTTTAGATACTCTGCATAATTAAGGTCCTTATATGCGCTTTCCCGATAAATAAAGCAGGTGTTTGCTTGATATGAAAGCTCTTCCTTTGGCTCGCCTGTGAAAAATCCACTCTTTACTATATCAAATAGATAAGCGTACATATATTCATTTGAGGCATAAAGCATAAGGTCGTCATCGCATATGTCAACAATGAAATCGCCAGACTTATTAATTTGCGCTCTTGCAAATTTTGAATTGCCCTTGTCATCGCCTAAAACTATTCTCTTTGTTTCTAAGGATGGCACCTTACCATTTTCATAAACAGGGAGCTGAACATCGTACTTGCCCTTAATATGACTTGCCAAATCCTCGGCATATTTCTTTAGCTTCTCGTTGCCTCTTTCATATACAATTACGTATTCGCTAGAGCCATTGTTAATAAGCACTATATCTTGGTCGGCTGGCGCGTCCTTTAAATCAACCTCTTCCTCAACCTCAATCTCTTCTTCCTCAGTTTCGGTTTCTGTATCAGTTTCTGTTTCCGTTTCGGTTTCAGTTTCTGTTTCTGTTTCGGTGTCTGTTTCAGTTTCAGTTCCTTCAGACTCTGTGTCTGTTTCAGTTTCAGTATCCGATTCCGTCTCCGTTTCACTCTCAACTGCCGACTCGGTTTCTGTTCCCACGCTTGTATCTGTGCTTGTCGAGGTTTGAGTATCGGTATTAGTTGTAGTTTCGGTATTTGTCTCTGTTTCGGTGTTTGTATTAGTGCTTGCGTCTCCACCACACGCACCCATAATGAGCAAGACAGAAAGGATAACACAAGTCAACATTAAATATTTAAAAGCTTTGATAGTAACACCCCCTTATAAATCTATATTAACATATAACAACCAAAAAATCAAATGTTTTATAAAAAAAGAAAGCGATTAACGCTTTCTTTTTACTTTAGTACATTTTGTAAATTTATTGATTTGTGTAAGCCCCTCGCTTGATAGCTTTTTATTTTCCACTGTTCGTTTTTGCTTTCTTGAAGGAGGCAAGAGCTTGATTTTTCTTAAAATCCTAACAAATGGTTTGTATAAAAGTGCAACTAAAGCCGTATTCATTAAGCACTTTAAGAGGTTGAATGGTAAAAACACAGGCAAAAGCATTGCCTCAACCACGTCGCGAGAAACGTGCATATACACAGGGGTTATTAAGAAGTTCCACAAAAGCATCAATCCAACGGTTACAGCCGACGAAAAGCAAAGGCTGAAAATCGCGCTTTTAAATGTTCTTGTTGTTTTATAAACAAGCGCAGGAATAAACGCATATCCAACACTTGCAATAATGTTCATTACAAATCCAATTATTCCGGTTGAGCTTATTGTAATCATTTCCAAAAACGCCACAGCCAAACTGATTAAAATTGTAGCAAACGGGCCTAGGGCAAAGCCGGCAATTACAATTATTGCATCCTTGGGGTCAAAGCTCAAAAACCCCGCAAAGCGAATCGGTATTAAATTTCCTATATTAGTAAAAATAAATGCAATAGCTGAAAACAAGCCAAGCATAACTATATTTTTAGTTTTGTTTTTCATTTTTTCCTCACAGTAGGGCATAAAAAAACCGCCTAAAAAGAGGCGGAAAAAGACATAAGGGCGCAAGTGCACCATATCTACCTTCTCCCATTCAGACTATACTGCCGGTCTCGGAATCACACCGAGTCTGCAACAGAGGTTGCTCGCGGACTTTACCGCCGATAAGGAATTTCACCTTGCCCCGAAGATATTATTTTATGTAAGTATTCTATCACTATTTTGCCCATATGTCAAGTTTTTATTTACAAAACGCATATTTTGTGTTAAAATATAACTGAAAAAATGACACCCTGTGTCTAAAAAAGACAATTTTAAAGGAAGATTTATGAAAAAACGTATTTCTCTAATACACACTGGCGGCACAATAGGTATGGTCAAGGGCGAGCGTGGCTATTTTCCAAAAGAGGGCTATCTTGAAAGCGTACTCAAAAAAATGACCGACCTCTATGCTGACGAAATGCCAGAGATTGATTTTTACGAGATGTCTCCGCTTCTTGATTCATCAGATATGGCAGTTGACGACTGGAATAGAATCGGCGAGGAGATTGCCAAAAGATACGATAGCTACGATGGCTTTGTTATCTTACACGGTACCGACACTATGGCTTATACAGCGGCAGCACTTTCCTTTATGCTTGAGGGCGCTTGCAAGCCGATAATTCTTACCGGCTCACAAATTCCACTATGCGAAATCAGAAGTGACGGACAGGACAACCTAATCACCTCTATTTTAATTGCCGGCAGTGGAAAAATCAACGAGGTTTGCCTTTACTTCGGAGGCAGACTCTTGCGTGGAAATCGTGCGACAAAAATGTCAGCCGACGGACTTTTGGCATTCGATTCTCCTAATTGCCCACGCCTAGCCGAAGCGGGAATCAGCATAAGATATTTGCCATATAACCCGCCAAAAATAGACACATCCAAGCCTTTTTCTCTTTGCAAGCTTGAAAATGTTCCAATTGGCGTTTTAAAAATATTCCCAGGAATTTCGTTCCCTATTTTTGACACTCTTATGACCGAAAAATTAAAGGGTATTGTTCTTGAAACCTTTGGTGCCGGCAATATTCCAGGCGAGGGTCACACGCTTTTACCTATTATTAAAAAAGCGTTTTTAGCAGGTAGTGTTGTTACCGTTTGTTCTCAGTGTCCACAGGGCACGGTTACCTTGGGCGCATATGCCACAAGCTCCCCGCTTGTAAAAGCTGGTGCCGTTAGCGGGTACGATATGACAACTGAGGCATCTGTTGCCAAGCTTTACTACCTCTTCTCCAAGGGCTACCAAACCGAAAAAATCAAGGAGCTTATGGAGACAAATTTACGAGGCGAATTGACTAAATAACTTCAATTTACACAATTTAAAAAGCACACCAAATGGTGTGCTTTTCGTTTTTTATTTATTCTTGAGTAGCTCGCGAATGTCTTTTAGAAGGTCCTCGGTTGTAGGATTGTTAAGTCTTTCTTGTGCTGCTGCCTCAGCCTCGGCTGCTGCCTTAGCATCTGCCTCTGCTTGCTTTTGAGCACGATAAACCTCAACGTCTGCTTCACTTCTGAAGTTGTAGCCAAGAGACTTCATTTCCTTCTTCTCTTCCTTTGTAACCTTGCCGTTAACAACTAGGTTAGACATCTTTTCGTGGTTTTCTCTTACAGAGTTAATAATCTTAACGATTGTAAAGAGAACTAGTGCGATAAGAATGAAGTTGATAATTGCGCTGATGAATGAGCCCCAGTCGATGTAGATAGAATTTGCAAGGTCTACCTCTTGACCGATAACAACGCCGTTTGCATCAACAACGTCCTTGTACGCCTTGCAATCTGGGAAGAATGTAAGGGCTGCTGCCAATCCCTCGCCAGGAAGCATCAAGGAAAGAATCCAGTTGATAATTGGCTTTAGAATGAAGTTGGAAAGACCATTTACAACGCCGGTAAAAGCACCGCCGACAATAACGCCGACAGCCATGTCAACAATGTTGCCACGAGTTATAAATTTCTTAAACTCGCCAAAAAACTTTTTCATTTTTGTTTTCTCCTTTTTTGTATTATAAAAAAATTATACACCCTATTATGCTATTTTGTCAAGACGTTTGTCGATTTTGGAAAGAATTTGTGATTATAATTTATACTAAATAATTGATTTTTATATAGATGCGTGATATACTTAAATTGTCAAATGACAATTTACATATGAGGTAAAATTTATGTTTGAATTTGCAAAGGACCCGAAATTTTGGGAAAAGGTAAGAACCAGCGACGACTATAAAAGATTGCGCGACGACCTACAATCTGAATATGATAAATATTGTTCGGCAAAGATTGCACCAAGAACTGTTTTTGAGGTTATTGGCAACAAGGACCACGAGGCTTATTTTAGGTCAATCAATCAGCTTGAATATACTGCCCTTATGGCACTTATTTACCCTGACAACGAGGAATACTATAACAAGCTTTTAGAAATAGTTTGGGCTTATTGTAACGAATACGCGTGGGCGCCACTCGGCCACTACAATGAATATTATCAAAGAAAGCCATCTGACTACGACCCCGGCCTTCTTGATATTTTCGCCTGCTCTGTCGGTTTTTCAATGGCAGAAATTAAGTTCCTTTTCAAGGACAGATTCCCAAGACTTTTGACCGACCGTATCACAGCCGAAATTAGACGCAGAACTATCGAGCCTTATGTAAACAGAACCTTTTTCTGGGAAAAGCACGACAACAACTGGACTGCTGTTTGTACAGGCTCTGTCGGTGCTGTTCTTATGTACGAAGCTCCCGACCTTTACTATAAATACCAAAAAAGACTTCACGATTCAATGGAATGCTATCTAGCTCCTTATCGCGAGGATGGTATGTGTGTTGAGGGCTCGGCATATTGGGGCTTCGGCTTTGGATTTTTCTGCAACTATGCTATGCTTGAGCGCGAGTTTACTAATGGAGAGGTTGACTGGTTCAAGCGCGACAAGGTAAAGGCAATTTCTACATATATTCAAAGAATGTACATTCAACCAAAGGTTGTAGCATCATATAGCGATTGTAACTTTAAAGAAGTTTACTGGTTTGGACTTCCTCAAATGCTACGCACAGTATATCCAGATGCGGTTGAAAAATTACCAATGCTTGACGTTAATCTCTTTAGCTATGTTCACTTCTCCTTCGGCTTACGCACTCTTCTTTATTTCAGCCCTGAAAATGTGACCGAAAAGCTAGAAAACGGCACATATTATGCAAAGAATTGCGCCTACTTTACAAAGCGTACAGACAATTATGGCTTTACCTGTAAGGGCGGCGACAATGGAGAAAGCCACAACCACAACGACGTTGGCTCATTCATTTTAGCTAGAAACAACAAGCAAATCCTTTGCGACCTTGGTTACCCAGGACCAACTGCCAAGGTGGCTGGATACCACGGAAGCGATAGATATAAGTTTTTCAACCCATCAGCGCTCTCCCACAATATTCCATTCTTCAATGGAACTCCACAGGACGGTGTAAGGCGCGAAATCGTTTTTGCTGAATATAATAAAGAAAATGACTCAGTTTATATGGACTTTACAGCCGGCTATGGTGTTGAAACACTTGACAAGGCTGAAAGAACCTTCTATTTTGAAGACGACAAAATCACAATGAAGGACAATTTTACCTTTAACGCACCAACAATTGCTACCGAGCGCTTTGTTACAACCACCAAGCCAGTGGTTGAGGGAAATAGAGTTACTCTTGACGACACAGTAATTGAGGGGGGCAAAAACTCAGTTTTGAAGGTTATCGAGGTTCCATATTCTGCACAATTCCCTGACGAAAACGGATCATTTGATCAGCTCTGCTATTGTCTTGACTATACTCTATATCAGGGCGAGAGTGACTTTGAATTGAAAATTAGTTTTTTAAATTAATATAATATAGAAAGGAGCTTTAAAAATGCTAAAGAAAATAGGTAATAACGAGCTATTCTCATCAATTCTTTACATAGTTGTCGGCGTTTTGCTTGCTATTTTCCGCACAGAAACACTAAAATGGGTAATGATTGTTGTTGGCGCATTGTTTATCGTTACTGGTGTTCTCGAGCTTGTCAAGAAAAACTGGGCAGGTGGTGCAATTAGCCTTGTTATAGGTGTTGCTCTTGTAGTCCTTGCTGGTTTCTTTGTAAACATTGCTTTAATAGTTCTTGGCGTTTTGATTGCTATTAAAGGCATCATCTCGCTTGTTGATGTTATTAAGCGTGGCATGAAAAATGCACTTGAGCTTATTTTCCCAATCTTGGCTATTCTTGTTGGTATAGGTCTTGCTTTTGGACCTCTTGCTAGCATACTAATTCTTATCGTTGGCATTCTTCTTGCTGTTGATGGTGTTATTGGCCTAGTTGGAGCTTTGAAAAAATAAAAATAAGCAAAATAAAAGAGGAGCGAATGCTCCTCTTTTTTAATTATATTTTTCAGTTGCTAGCTTTTCAACTGTTAAGCCCTTTTTATAGGACTCCATAAAGCGAGCAAACTTTGCTTTTTCCTCACTTGATGCAATTGTTGTTTCCTTCTCTGCGCTTGCAAAGATTCCATCAAGGAAGTCTTCAAGTGTGCCGTTTTTCAAAACGCGATAAAGTGCTAAGAGTGCAACACCCCAAGCGCCGCCCTCTCCTGCGTTTTTCATAACAGTGATAGGACAGCCAAGCGCTGCGCTCATTGCGTTTGCGCCAACAAATGGAGCTTTGAAGAATCCACCGTGTCCGCAAATTGCCTCAATTTCAACATTTTCCTCAGCCAAAATCTCCATACCGATGCTCATAGCACCTAGTGCTGAATATAATTGCATTTGCATAAAGTTAGCAAGAGTCAATTTTCCACCCTCTTGTCTTAAAACCATAGGAACACCGCTTTCAAGTCCAACAAGTGGCTCTCCCGATAAGAAGTTGTAGCCAACAAGACCGCCAACGTCTGAATCACTCTTTAGGGAAACCTCGTATAGCTTATCGTAAAGCGGACCCTTCTTAATCGAACCGCCAGCAAGCTCAATAACCTCCATAAACAAGGAAGCCCATGCATTAATTTCGGAGGTAAAGTTGTTTGCGTGTACCATAGCAACTGTTTTTCCGGTTGGGGTAGCAACAACGTCAATTTCTGTGCTAACCTTAGTTAGTGGCTTTTCAAGCACGACCATAGCAAACGCGCTTGTACCGGCTGAAACGTTACCTGTTTTTACCTTAACCGCGTTTGTAGCAACCATACCGGTGCCTGCATCTCCCTCAGGCGGACAAGCAAGCGCACCGCCCTTTAGTGTGCCGGTTGGGTCGAGCAGCTTTGCGCCCTCGCTTGTGAGCGTGCCTGCATCCTCTCCAGCCATTAAAGGCGTTGGCAAGAGGTCTTCAAGCTTTTTATCAACCCCGTGCTTTTTAAGTAAATTATTATAAATTACAAGCTTTTCCTTGTCATACTGGTCGTCTATTGTTGGGAACATACCGGCAGCGTCGCCCACGCTTAATACCTTTTTGCCAGTTAGCTTCCAATGAACATAGCCAGCCAAGGTAGTTAAAAACTCAACAGAGGAAACGTGCTCCTCTTTATTTAAAACTGCCTGATAGAAGTGTGTGCCACTCCATCTCTGTGGCATATTAAAGCTAAGCTCACGAGTTAATTCTGCTTGTGCCTCAGCTGTTGTTGTGTTTCTCCATGTTCTAAAGGGAACTAGTAAATTATCATTTTTATCAAAAGCCAGATAGCCGTGCATCATAGCGGAAATGCCGATGCCATCAAGCGCTTCAATCTTTTTACCATAGTTTTTTACAAGGTCAGCATAGGAGTCTTGCAAGCCTGCCCATACCATATCAAGAGAATATGTCCAAAAGCCGTTTTCAAGCTGGTTTTCCCAGTCGTGCGCTCCCCCCGCCAGAATTTCTCCATTCTCGTTTATTAAAACTGATTTTATTCTTGTTGAGCCAAGCTCAATACCCAATATTTTCTTCATAAAATCCTCCAATATTGCTTTATACAATTATTATAACATAATATAGAAAAAATGTAAATTATTTTATAATATAAAATTTTCAATTTTAGAAAGACTCTTATATTGACAAAATGTGTTTTTAGTTGTATGATAAACTAAGAAAAATAAAGGAGGTAAATATGAGCGTTCTTACAAAATCAGAGCAAAAAAGCGAAAAATTCACTCTGAATTTTCGCCCTATAACCGTAAGAGACAAGGCTTTATACGAAAAATATTTATTCTCCGACGTAACAAGAGGCTGTGAGCTTTCCTTTTCCAATCTTATTTGTTGGGGCAAGCACGAAATTGCCGAGATGGGTGGCTTTTGTGTGCTACTCTCCTCTTATGGCAAGTATTCTTTCTACCCTTACCCAATAGGACAAGGCGACCCATTTCCTGTGATTGAAGCAATTTTAGAGGATGCAAAAAAACGAAAAATCACCCCAATAATAAGCAGTATTTTAGCTGAAAAGCTAGATGACTTTCTATCCCTATATGGCGAATGCGTTACTATTGAAGGCAAGCTTGGCTCGTTCGACTATGTTTATAGTATAGACGATTTAGCCACACTTTCCGGCAAAAAATACCACAAAAAGCGCACACACCTAAATAATTTTAAAAAGCAATTCCCAAGCTATTCGGTTGAAAAAATTACAAAAGATATTCTGCCTCAAATTGTAGAAATGTCAGAAAAGTGGTACAATGAAAAGGCTGAGAAGGCCCCCGAAAATGATATAACCTACGAGCATAGTGCCCTCTCGCGCGCTCTTGAAAATTTTGAAGCTTTAAAATTAGACGGAATTATGATAAAATGCGAGGGCGAGATTATTGCCTTTACTATGGGCTCGCGTCTTTCAAACGACACCTTTGACGTACAGTTTGAAAAAGCAATCCCCGAGGCGTACCCTGCTATAAACTATGAATTTGCAAATTACATTAAAAATAAATACCACGATATTAAATTTCTCGACCGTGAGGAGGATATGGGTGTTGAGGGGCTAAGAAAAGCAAAATCCAGCTACCACCCACACCATATGACAGAAAAATATCGCGCGTTTTTTAAGGAGGACAAATGATTATTTCTTCTCCAAAATTAGACGATATTCCTCGCTTAAAGGAATTATTTGCCCAAGCCTTTGGCGACGAGGGCGATTTTATAGACATCTTTTTTAAGGTTGCATTTAATAAAAATCGCGCAAGGGTAATTTATAAAGACAACCAAATTGTTGCTATGCTCTATTGGTTTGACTGCGAGTATATGGGAAAGCCCCTTGCCTACATATACGCTGTGGCAACAGACAAAAATTATCGCGGACAAGGGCTATGCCAGTTGCTTATGGAAAGCACGCACGAGCACCTAAAATCACTCGGCTACATTGGTGCTATTTTAGTACCAAGCGAGCCATCACTTTTCGGGTTTTATGAGCGCATAGGCTATAAAACCGCCTCATCAATCGGCGAATTTACTGTTGAAAGTGCGACACAGGGGTGCGATTTTTCAAAAATAGACAAAAACGAGTATGCGACTCTGCGCAAAGACTATTTGCCAAGCGACGCAGTAATTCAAGAAGGGGAAAATTTAGACTTTCTTCATAGCTTAGCCACATTTATTAAAGGCGAGGACTTTCTCCTTTCGTATTCTATATATGAAAACAAGCTCCACGCATATGAATTTCTTGGAAATACGGAAAAAGCGCCAAATATATTGTGCGCCTTAGGTGTAAAAAGTGGCACCTTCAGAGGCGTTGGCAATAGCCGACCATTTACTATGCTCTACCCGTTTGAGGAATTTGAGCCACCTAAGTATTTTGCTTTTGCATTTGATTAAAGCCCAAATTGGCAAAACCATTTTAAATTCTTTAATCCCTAACGGAAGGCAAAACGCCTTCCGTTATTTTTTCAACATAAAAAACCGAAAAAGCCCTTGCAGCCTATATCTGCAAGGGCTTTTATATTTTATAATTCAACAACTATCTTTTCGCCTTTTTTGATTGGGTATTCTTTCTCGCCTAAGATAAGTGTGCCTCCGTCAATTTCGGACACTACCTCGCACCTTTCCTTGTCGAGCGACACATAAATATTGCCACAGGGGGTTGGCACTGCGCCCTCAATTTTTCCAAAGGACATAAGGCTTGGCTTTACCTCATAGGATTTGTAGCCCACATCCGTCGGCTTAACGCCCAAGGCGTATTTTCCGAGCAGATAAATAGGAGATGCACCCCACGCATGGCAGAGGCTCTTTTCATATTTTCCTCCGTACATTTCGTAGTGCTCTATTCCCTTCTTTGTCGGGTCAAACTCCTCCCAAATAGTTGTTGCGCCTAAGCGTAGCATCTCTCCCCAATAGCTATGTAGCATATTTGTCATATACTCATAGTTGCCGATTTTGCACATAGCGTCAAGCTCGTAAAACTCAAAGTATGGGGTTGTGATTTTTGTTATTTTATCATTGAAAATAACATTTTTTATTACCTTCTCTTTTCTTTCCTCTGTCGTATAATCAAAGAGGATTGCAAAGATATTTGCGTGTCTTGTTACATTGTTTTTGCCCGAGCTATAGTCGTCAACAAACGCGCCCTTTTCCTCACACCAATAGCGCTTATTTATCTCGTCAACTATGTATTCAAAGCGCTCTTTTGCGTGCTTTTCCCAAGCGGTATCGCCCATAAGAGTTGCATACTTGGCTGTACACTCATAGGCTCTTGCCAGTAGCATATTTTCTGCACACATAGGACCTGCCAAATCAAAGGTTGACCAGTCGATAAACACCCAGTCGTCGGGCTGTCTTTTGTACATTCCGTCAGCCTCAAGTCGTGGCTCAATAAAGCCCCACATATCTAAAATTTCAGGGTAAATATCGCTAACAAAATCCTTGTCGCCTGTATGCAAATAGTAGTCCCAAACAGATGCAATCCACAAAAATGTGTAGTCCGAGATTGTGTTAATATGCTTTGTAATAGGGTCGCGGCCACGGAGCATACGAATCGTTCTTCTGACAATGTCGGAATCATTTGCTAAATAGTAGTTAACAAAATTTGTTTGATAAGCATCGCCCGACCAAACCCAACGGTCCCTCTTTATTCCGTCAAAAAATCCCTCACGCGAGTTTAGTAGCATAGTGTAAGCGCAAACGTCCCATAGCTTATTAACCATTTCGTTATCGCACTTAAATGCGCCCTTGTTTTCAAGTGGCAAATACTCAAAATCAAGGTTAGCTTCAACCCCTGTTAATTCCGGCACGAATATATATCTAAATGCCACAGGCTCGCTTACAAAGGTTGTGCCACTAGCATTTAAGCCTATTTGACAATACTCAACGTCAAGCGCTTCCTCCAAGCTCTCGCCAAGAGATATGAATCTTTCCTTGCCATCAAGGTTTTCTAAGGTAATTTTGCCGAAAACCTCCTTGCCGAAGTCAAAGAGTGTGCCACCGTTTGTCTCTTTTTTAGACACAGGGTGCATTTTTTTGTATAAAAACTTGAAAATCTCGGGATTGTCATTCGGGCTAGTGTAGTAATCACTATACCCTGCGTGTCTGCCAGATTTGTCGTCAGCCCTACCAACTATATAGGTCCTATCGGTTTTAAAGACATCGCCCTCTATATAAAAAGCAGGAAAAGAGTCCCTTTTAAAGCCCTGCAAGCAAACTGTATGCTCGCCAACGCCTAGCGTTACCTCGCTGCCAACTCTGTAAGCTGTACCGTCAACTATCATATTGGCAGTATCTGTGTTAGCATAAAACTTTAATGTTTCAGGCTTATCTATTGTCGCCTTTTTTTCCAAAATTGCGTTGTGCTGAGGGGCGTCAATTCTCCACATTGGGTAGTAATAAACGCTTTTTCTTTTTCCACCCTCGTAGGTTCTTGTGGTTGTTCGTCTATTGTGCAGCAGCATTGAATGATATAATTCAAAGCTACCAGGATGCCAAATCCAATTTGCCATAATTATTCCCCTTTGTCTTTTGCCTTGTATTCAAAGCTTCTAAAATCTGCATATGCTTTTTCGCCAGTCAAATCTTGACAAGCCATACCGATAAATGTGCCTGTGTGTCCCTCGTGCCCTATTGACGAATAAGCCTCGTCGCTTAAATTAGAAGAGTCAAGCACTCCACCTATTTCCTTAAAGCATTCTCCATCTAATGAATAATAAAATCTAAGCGTTAGCTCGTTTATCTCGGCGCGCAATTGAACCTTTTTATTTTGCCCTATAAGCACTCTGCCATTTGGCAAAGGATTATAGAATTTCAAACTGTCGCGAACTATAATTCTTAAACAGTTCTCGCCCGATTCCTCGTCGCGCGACATATATAAATAGAAAAAGTTATATGTGTCATAAAACACTGTAAGACCAGCCATTTGTTGGAAGGTTTTTGGGTCAAACTCAAGTTCGGTTGTAGCTTCTGCCCAAAGGTCGCCAAGGCGCCTTGCCACCATACTCTGCTCATTCGGAGAGGTTATTGCTTCCTTGCCAAAAAGACGGAGATATCCCTGCCTTTCTGTTAAAGTGCCAATTCTTTCAAGTGGTAAGCGCAGGGTTTTGTAGTGTAGTGGCAATTTTCCGCCATCAAATACGTCTTTTTGTGGCTTTGGTGGGAATTTCTCCTCTTTTATATTGGAAAAATATTCCTCTGGTGGTGTTACCCCACCGTTTTCCAATCTTAGCCAACCATTTTCCCACTTGACAGGTGCAATACAGGTTTCACGCCCTAAAATTGAATAGCCTAATTCCCCGGTTGGTACTTTTTTTGTTCTTATCGGGCGAGCGCCAAGGTAAGCAACATAGCCTTGCCCGTCCGGTGTTTCAATATACGATGCGTGACCGGTCCTTTGTATATATTTTTCGGGATTATTTCTTGTGGTTAAAAGAGGCATAATATCGCTTTCATATTCGCCCCAAATATCACGCGAGCGGGCCAAGCGCACCCCGTGGTTATACATTGTGCCACCCTCGGCAACCATTAAATAATAGTAGCCGTTTCTCTTGTATAGATGTGGCGCTTCGGTAGCACCTATTTCCGTTCCTCGGTAAATTGTTTTTATTTCTCCCACCAGCTTTTTTTCTATGGGGTCGTATTCCTGCATTAAAATTCCTGCAAAATCGTGCTTCTCCATTCGATGGTCCCAGCGCATATTAAGCAAGTACTTTTTGCCGTCATCATCGTGGAAAAGCGATGGGTCAAAGCCACTCGAATTTAGATAAGTCGGTTCACTCCACTCGCCATAAAGGTCGGTGGTGGTTACCAAATAATTGTGCGTGTCCTTGAAAATTCCGTGGAAGTTTTTTACATTAGTGTAAATCAGATAAAACACACCATCAGAATACGAAAGGCACGGCGCCCATACACCACCAGAATTTGGGTTGCCTTGCATATCTAATTGGCTTGTGCGCCTTAAAGGACAAGGGAGCTGCTCCCAGTTAACTAAGTCGCGTGAGTGATATAGCTCGACTCCACCAAACCATTGAAATGTAGATGTCGCAATATAATAGTCATTTTCCACCCTTAAAATGCAAGGGTCGGGATGAAAGCCTGTTAATACAGGGTTTTTCTTAATAAGCATACTTTCTTTGTTTCCTTTTTAATAGTCTACTCACCCGTCTTGGCTTTGCCAAGCCACCTTCCCCGCTATGGAAGGCACGATTTTCTTTACTTTATAGTGTCAGCAAATGACTCGTTTCCTCTTTTTGTGTACCAGTTAAATGAAATCTCTTCGCCATTTAATAGGTATCTTTCAGGGGTTGTAGTTTCCATCCAGTCAAGAGGAATAAGCTCGTCAGCTTGATAGGATGCAACTCTATATGCTTCTCTTAATTCAGCTAATTCTTGCTCGTTTAACACCCCTGGCTTACAGGAAACAAACAGTGGAGAGCCACTGCGTGACAATGCAAAAAGCCACTCCTTGTTTTGCTCCCAGGAAATAGCGCCGGTAATTCCAACACAGTCGGCATCACTCATAAAGAATTTGCCGTTTTGTGTGTTTCTGAACGCAAGTGTATTTACACCCATTTTTGCAGTTCTCGACCACTCGTAACCACTTGTGTCATCGCCTGTACGGTTGAGCTGATGTAGTCCCGCACACAAGTGTCCTATACAGTTACAGCCGATAATTACAGCACCGTTTGCGTTGTCCTTAATAACCTTATAAAAATTCTTTACAATCTCGGCACTGGTCTTTGTTTTATCGTAGAATGACCACTTATCCCAAGTGATTTTTCCCGGCATTTCAAAGCCCCACCAGCCGAAGATATCAAAGGTTGAAAAGTCGTGCTTGATTAGCTCGTAGCCCCATTCGTTTGTTAGCCTTTGAGTCGTTTCTGCCACGTATTCAAGAACCTCAGGATGCGACGGGTCAAAGACCTTATTGTGTCTTTCAAGATACCAATATTCCGGCTTTTCTATCTTTCTTTCGGTGTTGTCTCTACCATTGATTAGATAGCGCACCCAAATTCCAGGGCGAGTGCCAAGCGAACGCATCTCGTCTGCCAAGCCTTTCATATTTGGGAAGCGCTCGTTACCTCTGTCCCAGGGTGCGTCAACTGAATTTGGTTGCCATCCGTCATCAATTACCATATATGGTATATTTGGTAAGCCCTTACACATATCGGCTACTAGCCTTGTGTCAGCAACAATCTCCTCGTGCGAGCTTTTGCCATACGCATAATACCAGTTGTTAGAGCCGTAAACCTTATGCTCAGGCAAATATGGCTCGGGGGACATCTCCTTGCAAAACTCCCCTACCGCCTTATATGCGCTAACGCCCTTGTATTCCTCAAAAATAACAGTTGCGCACTCAAGCATTCTGCCATCTAGCATTGTGCCATTTCCACCATTTCTTATGTCAAGCCAAAGGGTAACTCCCTTTGTGTCGTATTGCCATGTTGCTATTGAATTAGGCTGTACCATAACGCCAAAGCATTCAGTAAATCTATCAGTATAATCAAGCAAGGAGTCGCTTCCGTTTGATACTGCCATATACCAAGGCATCATTCTTTCTGGGCGAATGGTGTCCCACGCTAAATCGCCATAGCCACGCTCATAAGCATCGCCCAAAACCTTGACATCCTTGCGCATTTCGTTATTCCAACGGAGCCAAACATATCTAGCCCCTTTTTTATATGTAGTTGCAAAAACCTTTAATTTATTGCCCGACATCTCAAATTTAATCTCACACTCGTCTGTTTTCAAGCTGGTAGCGAGTGATTCGTTAAAAAACTCCTCCTTGCTTTCGTGATAAAGACAAGCATAGTCAGGAATACGTATTTTCATAATATTTCTCCTAAAATCAGTCTTCAAGATGCTAACATCTTGACTGCTTTCATTGTATCATATAATATTAGTAAAGTAAAGCAATTTTTGTTGCCTTTCGCCCTTAATTGTGGGATACTAGCCTAAAAATTACGGGGGCAACCCCTCCCCTACAATAAATATCCACCCGTAAAACGGGTGGTGTTTCATTTTCGGGCATAGCCCTAAACACTACTAGCTACGCACAAGTGCGTTGAGAATTGGCCTGCCAGCCATGCGTTTGCTACTTGCAACCCGTAAACGGGTTTGACTTTCGTGCCTCCTTTGTAAAGGGAGGTGGATGCCGTTAGGCAGACGGAGGGATTTATTTATATAAACTATATTCTAATTCTTACAGTTTTGCCTTTCAATATATTTGAAATTTAACAGATAATCCCTCAGTCAGCAAAGCTGACAGCTCCCTTTTCAAAGGAGCCTTTCTCAAAATATATCTTGTCTCTCTTGTTTACTTTTTGCTCATCGGTTAAACCTCTTTTGAACCACGCGACTATCGCGTGGTTTTCGTTATACAAAAAAGGAGCGACCAAGGTCGCTCCTTTTTTAATTATGGCTTTTGTACTAATCTTTTAAAGTAGGTAAAGTCGTTTTCTGATACTAGATAGAAGTAGCTACCATCGAAAACTGCGCGTTTTGAGTAGTTTACTCCACGCAAGGTCTTATTAAATACCTCAGTTAAATAGCCGTTTCTATATTGTAGCATTACGTATCTGCTTGCATCCTCTTGGGAAGAATCAAACAAGCCAAAGCCAAATAGACCATATTCTCTATTTATATAGTAAGACTTATAATCGGTTGAGTATGTGCCTTTTATTATATAAGTGTCAATTATTTCAACGGTGTTGTTTTCGCCCTCTTTATATACCTCTACCTTGACATTGCCTTTTCCGTCCACGCCAATGCCGAGAAGCTCTCCGTTTCCAAAGTCGATAAGTGAGGTTGAAAAGCCTGGAATTGTGCCTGTTTCGCTGTACTTTATATTATCAACATCCCATAGGTTGAAGAAGAACACAGGGTCAGTTACCAAAACTGAGGTGCAAACATAAGCATAAAAGCCGTCGTATTGAACAGCGCGCACTATCTCGCCCTCAGGTGCGAAGCGCTTAACTGAGGAAAGAACTTCCATATTTACTATATCAACACAATAAATGCTTGCGCTTGTTTTGGAACTTGTGTCAATCCAGTCCAACAAAATATCTTCATCCTCATCATATTTATATGGAGTATACGAATATTTACCGCTCTCTGTTGTAACAACATATAAAACGGTGTCGTTTTCGGAAAGTGAATATCTGTCCTTTAAATAACCGTCAACCTTAACTGTGCCATTAGTTACAAATTTGCCATCCTCGTAGCTTACGCGAATTATCTCGGTTACTAGGCTTTCAACAAGATAAGTTTCGTTAGATGTTATAAAGTCCTCTTCTTCTTTTACGTCATCAAGCTTGTCAGCAATGCCCTCCTCGGGCTTTGGCTCTTCTATTCTTAAATCCTCCCAGTATTCACGGGTTAGATAAATATTGTCGCCACTTACGTAAATATGACCGTCAAAAGATGCATAAGCACCTAGGTCAATTATCTTACAGCTATCATTTAGTCTGTATGCTAAAAGATAATTCTCACAGGAATATGTGGATGGCTCTGTAATTTTGTCCACAGGAAACAGCTTAAAGCCCTCTCCGTCGTTGTATTGAGGAATTATAAAATCATACTCACGAGGAATATATTTTGTAAATACAAGAAACTCATTGTCTACATATCTTGCACTTTGATATTCGCCAAACAATGTGGTAATACCAGATAGATGAATATTATTCAAGTCCTCAACGCTTAACGAAACCATTACCGTGTAATATAGATGATCCCATCCATATTCTAAAATTCGATCTTTCTCGGTTTTTGAATTAATATAATCGCCAATATCAATATAGTCATCATATATTATAGTTATAGTTTTGCAGTCGGGAGATAAGAACATTTCATTAACTGATGCTCTATCTTGTTCAATTTTATCTTTTTCGTATTCATTAAGCTCCCCCTCCGGCAACGGGATTTCCAGAGATTCTTTTATAATATTCACATATTCTTCTATTGAAAAATAGGCATAAAACTCGGCATTCATACCCATTGAATAAACCCTTAAATCGGTTCCACTTAGGTAATAAATATACTTATCTGAGCGCTTGATTATATCACCCTCGACAACTCCATCAACCTGTAAGTCCGTAGTTTCGTGGTATTTGTTTGAGCTAGAAGAGCTTTCACCCGCGTTTTCTAGTTCTTCCTCCACTTTGTCAATTAAATCACCATTACTCTCATCTTTAATAGCGATGTCGACTTTGTCCTTGTCAAGAATATCAAGTCTGCCATCTGCTATCTCTTGCATTGATTTTATTATCTTGTCATACTCGCTGGGAGCAGAAAGCAATGGAGAGGAAAGGGAAATAATATTTGTGTCCTTACCCGGAACTGTGATATGGATGTTAGTAATATTTTGAATATATTCAATCTTTACATTTGCATCATCTTTATCGTCGCTCTCGGTTTCTGTGTCGGTGGTTATATCGGTTTCTGTTTCCACGCTTGAGTCCGTTGCTATTTCAGTGCTTGTTCCCTCGCTTGTGTCGGTATCAAGCTCGGTGTCACTATTTTCAGGCGCTTCGTTTGTGTCTGTGTTTGTGTCAACATCCACCTCTGTGTCAGAACCCGGCTCTGTGCCGGCTGTGTCATTATTTGTGCTTTCAGCTTCTGTATCTGTTGAGCTATCCTTGTCAGGGCTTGGCTTGAAGCCTGGATGCTTGTCATAATCTCCGTCTACTACATCAGTTGATGGCGTATTATCTATGTCGTCATCGTCCTTTAGTAACAAGAGTGGGATTGCTATAATTGTGTTTAGTGTCAAAATAAGACACGCAGCGCATGTGGCAATTTGTAGCCATATATATTTAGAAATAGACGGTTTTTTTCTTCGCTTTGTAGGGTCAGCTTCTTCTATAAATTCGTCATCTATCAGATTAAACATACCCTGAAGATTCTTGTTCTTCATTACCCGTTCCTCCTATAAACCATATTTTTTGACGTGCTTTTCAAAGGCGACTCTCAGCCTTGAAAGCATTACCTTAACATTATTTTCGCTGAGTGAGTTGTTTTCTGCTATCTCCTTGATAGAAGAATTATAGAAATATCTTTGCACAAAAACAACTCTTTTTTCCTTGCTTAGCGAGTGTAAAAAGGAATTTATGCATTCCTTTAATACAATTTCGTCAACGGGCGAGGTGCTGTCAGATAGACACCCCTCTAGCTCCTCAAGTGCAATTTGTGAGCTTTGTCCCTTTCGTTTTTCTCTCTTTGTCGCATTATATTTATCAATTGCTAAATTTCTTGCGATTTTAGAAAGATATGCGCCAAGCCTTTTGGGCTTGTTAGGTGGAATGGAGTTCCAAGCGCGCAAAAGCGTATCATTGACACATTCCTGCGCATCAAGGGGAGAATTTAAAATGCTATTGGCAATATAATGGCATAGCTTGCCATATTGCTTTTCTGCTTCCGTAAGGCCTTTTTCATCGCGTAAAAAAAGCATCTCAATGATTCTTGAATCGTCCAAATCTCCACCTCCTTATCTCGCCTTGCAAGCGTAAATTAAGGTACCTTCATCTAATAAAACGATTTTTAAAAGGAAAAGGTTACATATTTATTGTAACATTATTAAAAAATTTTTTCAATAGGGGGATTTTTTGGAAATATTATGGCCCCTCGCTATTTTTTAAATAAAAAAGCGGGAGGCTATTAGCCTCCCCTACAATGTTTGCTTTGATTATTTTATTGTGTGTAATTTCGGTTTTGCCCGTATCCGACTGCAACCAGCCTCACATAGAGGCGTCAGGACACAGAAAAAATGCACGAGTGCGTAGTCGTCGCTGTACTTGTGTGCAGCAGAGTAGCAATCGTGCATAGAAATCAAATAAAAGAAAACACGCATTTTAATGCGTGTTTTCTACATTAGATTGCTATATTAGTCGCATTATTTGTGCTCTGTTTTGTGATTTCGGTTTTGCTCGTATCTGACTGCCTCTAATATTACTTTGCTTTAGATTCACAATACAAGCAACGATATTCTCTCTCGTGCTCATCTGTCAATTTAAAAATTTGGTCAAGCTCCTGCTCACAGGATGTAATACATCTTGGGTTTTTGCAAGAAATAACATTCTTTAATTCACGTGGCAAGGAAACCCCATACTTATTTACAGTTTTTCCTTCCTTTATTATATTAACAGTTGCACATGGGTCAATATAACCAATTATATCTGTGTTTAGTTCATGAGCACCATCAATTTTGATTATGTCCTTTTTGCCCATTTTGGCGCTGTTCATATTTTTCATTAGTGCCACAGGAATAGAGAGATTGTCAAGACCCAAAAGCTTGTAAAGCTCCTCACCCTTGCCGGCTGTAATATGGTCGATAACTATACCATTTTTGATTTCTTCAATTTTCATAATTATCCCCCTTATTTAATGCCCAAAAGCATTAAAATCAATGCCATACGCATATATTTTCCGTTCAAGGCTTGCTCGAAATAGTGTGCACGTGGGTCAGCATCAACCTTTACGCTAATTTCATTAACTCTTGGTAGTGGATGCATAATAGATAAATCGCTCTTTGCGTTTACTAATTTTGCAGGGTCTAAGATATAGCTGTCCTTTAAGCGTAGGTAGTCCTCCTCGTTAAAGAAGCGCTCCTTTTGTACTCTTGTCATATAAAGAATATCAAGCTCAGGCATAGCAGATACTAAATCCTTAGTTTCAATGTATTCCTTGCCCGCCTTTGTAATTTCATTCTTTACATAGCTTGGCACCTTTAATTCCTCTGGGGAAATAAGCACGAATTTAATGCCCTCGTATCTGTTGAGTGCATTAATTAGTGAGTGCACAGTTCTGCCAAACTTTAAATCTCCACAAAGACCAACTGTTAGGTTGTTAAATCTACCCTTCTTGCGCTTAATTGTTAGTAGGTCAGCAAGAGTCTGTGTTGGATGGTTATGTCCACCATCGCCTGCGTTAACTACCGGAATAGATGCGTTCATAGACGCAACTAAAGGAGCACCCTCCTTTGGATGGCGCATAGCGATAATATCTGCATAGCAGGAAATCATTTTAGCTGTGTCTGCAACGCTCTCTCCCTTTGCACTTGATGAGCTTTGCGCCTCGGAAAATCCAAGCACGTTTCCACCTAGCTCATACATAGCCGCCTCAAAGCTGAGCCTTGTTCTTGTTGAAGGCTCAAAGAACAATGTTGCAAGCTTCTTTCCCTTACATTTCTCACTATATTTTTGTGGATTTTCAATTATATCAAGCGCTGTTTCAATCAAAGAATCAATTTCCTCAACTGAAAGCTCTTTAATATCTATTAAACTTCTCATATTTTCTCCCATATTTAGAAAGATTTTGATGAGGAAATAAGGAGATGAGAAAGCGTGAACGCGAAGTCGTCGGCGTACTTTGTACGACAGAACGAGCGGTCGCGTTTAGAAAGGCAATTAAATGAAATTTGTTTACAAATTTCTACCTTATTTTCTTTTTTGGGGTTACTTTTGCCTTTCGTTCTCGCTCATTATTCACCATCAAGCGCCGTAAACTGTTAGATAGTTCTTAATTCTTGCAACATTTTCCTCGTTTGCAGAATCTTCTTCAAGGTACTCAATAATATCGTAAACGTCAACAACTGAATATACTGGGAAGCCAAACTCCTCCTCGATTTCAACCATTGCGCCCTTTTCGCCCTTGCCCTTTTCCTTACGGTCAACCATTACAAAGCAAGCGGCAACCTTAATGCCCTCTACACTTTTCATAATTTCCATAGTTTCGCGAATGGCAGTTCCTGCTGTAATTACGTCCTCAACGATAACTACCTCCTCGCCTGCCTGTGGCTTGTAGCCTACAAAAACACCACCCTCGCCGTGGTCCTTTGCTTCCTTACGGTTAAAGAAGAATGGTAGGTTTAGTCCTTCCTTAGCTAGAGCAATAGATGTAGAAACTGCAATTGAAATACCCTTGTAAGCCGGGCCATAAAGTGCAGTTTGCTTTTTGCCTACCTTGTCAAAATATGCCTTTGCGTAGAACTCGCCTAGCTTTGCGATATTCTCGCCTGTTTTAATCTCGCCTGCGTTAATAAAATATGGGATTTTTCTACCACTTTTAGCTGTAAAATCGCCAAACTTTAAAACTCCTGCGTTTTGTAGAAACTGTATAAATTCTCTTTTGTAACTTTCCATTTTTAACTCCTTAAGGCGGCCATTTACAGGCTGGTAAAACCGAAAAGCAATTTTTTAATATTTGTCATCAAGACGATAACGAACCTTTTAAGGTAGAGATTTTTAACAAAATCTCATTTTGCTTTTCTAATCGCGACCGAGCCCTCTACCGTACACAAGTACGCCGACGTTGGCTCGTTCACGCTTTTTTCCTCACCCTCTAAAAGCCTTGTTTTTCTCTTTATTTTGAATTTTTGATGCCTAGTCCGCCCTGTTAGTCGATAAACTCAGCTACGCAACGACGGTATGCTGCAACTGGGTCGGCAGCTGCTGTAATAGGTCTTCCAACAACTATATAGTCGGAGCCGATTTTTTTAGCCTCGGCTGGTGTCATAACTCTTACCTGGTCACCCTTATCGCCATCAGCAAAGCGCACACCAGGAGTTACTGTAACAAAGTCCTTGCCACAGGTAGCGTGTACCTTTTCAGCCTCTAGTGGAGAGCAAACGATACCGGCAAGTCCTGCCTTTTTAGCATTTTGCGCGTAGTGCATAACAACCTTGTCCATTGGCTCATTAATAAGTAGGTCGTCTCTCATTCTCTCCTCGCTTGTAGAGGTAAGCTGAGTAACTGCGATAAGAAGTGGGCATGTGCCGTCCTCACGGGTAAGACCCTCAAGTGCTGCCTCCATCATAGCTATTGTGCCACTAGCGTGTACGTTTGTCATATCAACATCAAGGCGTGAAAGCACTGCCATAGCCTTTTTAACTGTGTTTGGAATATCGTGGAGCTTTAGGTCTAAAAATATTTTATGACCTCTACGTTTAATCTCTCTTACAATGTCTGGACCTTCTGCATTGAAAAGCTCCATACCAATTTTTACAAAAGGCTTTTCATTTTCAAATTTGTCAAGGAATGAAAATACTTGCTCCTTGCTTGCAAAATCGCAAGCGATAATTACGTCCTTTCCCATTAGTGGGCACCTCCTATTATATCCTTTAGATTTTTAATACCATATTTTTCCATTACTCGTGGTAAATCAGCTACAATTTTTGGACACGCCATTGGGTCAACAAGGTTTTGTGCGCCAACCTCAACAGCACTTGCACCTGCAAGCATCATCTCAATTACGTCCTCAGCAGTAGCAACTCCGCCACCACCCACGATTGGAATTTTAACTGCGTCGTAAACCTGATATACCATTCTAATAGCCACAGGCTTGATAGCAGGACCGGAAAAGCCACCCATTTTGTTTGCAATAACAGGCTTTTTGGTCTTTAAGTCTATTTTCATACCGAGAAGTGTGTTAATTAAGCTAATGCCGTCAGCACCTGCCTCCTCACACGCCTTAGCGATAGAAACAATATCTGTTACATTTGGAGATAACTTGATAATAAGCGGCTTATTTGTTACCCTTCTTACTGCGCGTGTTACCTCAGCGGCAGCCTCAGGGGATGTGCCAAAGCTCATTCCACCTCCGTGTACGTTTGGACAGCTTACATTTACCTCAAACCAGCCAATGCCATCTTCCTTGTCAAGCATTTCAACTGTGTAAACATACTCGTCAACGGAAAATCCACTAACGTTTGCCATTACCGGCTTGTGGAAGCATTTTCTTAATTTAGGTAGCTCATTTTTAATAACGTTTTCAACGCCCGGGTTTTGAAGCCCCACAGAGTTAATCATTGCGTTTTTGCACTCTGCAATTCTAGGTGTTGGGTTTCCAAAGCGAGGGTCCTTAGTTGTACCCTTGAAGGAAAACGAGCCTAGACAGTTTATATCATAAATTTCTGCAAATTCGTAGCCAAAGCCGAATGTACCAGAGGCAGGAATTAATGGGTTATCAAGCTCAATACCACAGAGCTCAGTTTTCAAGCTTACCATATGATTTCCTCCTTTTCAAGCACAGGTCCGTCCTTGCAGATTCTCTTGTTTCCATATTTGGTTTTACAGGAGCATCCCATACAAGCGCCAAAGCCACAGCCCATTCTTTCCTCAAAGCTGTATTGACCACTTGTTACGCTCTTATTGTAAACAGCCTTTAGCATTGGCTCAGGACCACAGGTGTAAACATATGTATAGTCCACCTTGTCAAATGCATCAGTTACAAAGCCCTTTATACCATATGAGCCATCAACTGTTGTAACATATGTGTCAGCGCCGAGCTTTTTAAATTCGTTTTCGTAAAAGATTTCATCAGCTCCGCCAAAGCCAAGAATAACTGCTGGCTTTTTGCCCTGTGCCACTAGCTCCTTGCAAAGCTCATACATTGGGGGCACACCTGCGCCGCCACCAACCAAAAGAGGTCTTTGTCCACTCTTTGAAAGGTCATAGCCGTTGCCAAGACCTGTCAAGGTCCATAGCTCCTCGCCCGCCTGCATACCTGCCATTTTTTCAGTTCCCTCTCCTACTACCTTATAGATAAGAGTTAACTCATTGCCTGAAACCTCACAAACCGAGATAGGACGGCGAAGGAAAAAGCCATCGAGCTTTAAGTTAACAAAAGCGCCTGCCTTTATTCCCTCTGTATCGCCTACTAGCACCATTTCGTAGGTGTTTTTAGCGATTTTTTTATTTGTTTTTATAGTTAATAGTACGTCTTTCACTTTATTTTCCTTTTTAATTATTTTCAACTTTATTTTGCGCCCATCGCTTTATTTCAAGCGTGGCAAAAGGGGGTGGGTTTACCACCGCCTTATGCATCGATTGTTGAAATTGTAATTGTGATTTCCTCTAGAACATCAAGTAAAATTCTTACTGTGTCAAGAGATGTAAATAGTGAAATGTTGTTTTCAATTGCCAAGTGTCTTATCTGGTAGCCGTCCTTCTTGCCTTGGTCGGTATCTAGGTCGCTTGTGTTGATTACATAAGCGATATGACCTTGACGCATAGACTCTGGAATATCGGATGAGCCTGAGCCAATCTTTGCCTTAACTCTTGTTCTTATGCCGTGCTCCTTTAAGAACTTAGCTGTGCCCTCTGTTGCCTCAATATTGAAGCCAAGATTGTAGAAGCGACGGATTAAAGGAAGTGCCTCCTCCTTATCGCTATCAGCAACAGTAACTAAAACTGTGCCGTAGTTTTGCACCTGCATACCAGAGGCTTGAAGTGCCTTATAGAATGCACGGTTAAGTGTGTCGTCGTAGCCGATTGCCTCGCCAGTTGATTTCATTTCTGGGCTAAGGTAAGCGTCAACGCCACTAATTTTCTTATATGAGAATACTGGAACCTTACAGTACCATCTCTTCTTTTCTTGTGGGTAGAGGTCGAAAATTCCAAGCTCCTTCAAGCTCTTACCAAGAATTACCTCGGTTGCAATATCAGCAAGACTGTAGCCTGTTGATTTTGAGAGGAATGGAACGGTTCTAGATGAGCGTGGGTTAACCTCGATAATATAAACATCGTCGTTTGAGTCAACGATAAATTGAATGTTGAACAGACCAACGATTCCAATGCCAAGACCAAGCTTTTTAGAATATGTTAAAATCTTGCCCTTTACCTTGTCAGAAATACTAAATGCTGGGTAAACGCTTATAGAGTCGCCTGAGTGAACGCCTGTTCTTTCAACAAGCTCCATAATGCCGGCAACAAATACATCGTGTCCGTCACAAATTGCGTCAACCTCAACCTCTTTACCTCTGATGTAGTGGTCAACCAAAACTGGTTTATCCTCATCAATTTCAACGGCTGTTCTTAGGTAATGACGGAGCTGTGTTTCGTTAGATACAAGCTGCATTGCGCGTCCACCAAGAACGAAGGAAGGACGAACAAGAACCGGATAACCAACCTCGCTAGCTACTCTTACACCGTCTGAAATATTAGTAACTGCTTGTCCCTTTGGCTGAGGAATATTCAACTCCTCAAGAATCTTTTCAAAGGTATCGCGGTTCTCGGCTCTGTCAATTGCTTGACAGTCAGTACCGATTAATTTAACTCCGCGCTCATAAAGTGGAGCTGCTAGGTTAATAGCTGTTTGTCCACCGAGAGATGCTATAACTCCATCTGGCTTTTCAAACTCGATAACCTCCATAACGTCCTCAACTGTAAGTGGCTCAAAGTAGAGCTTATCTGAGGTTGTATAGTCAGTTGAAACTGTTTCTGGGTTATTATTAATAATGATAGCCTCGTAGCCACAATTCTTGATTGTGGTTACTGCGTGAACTGTTGAATAGTCAAATTCTACACCCTGACCGATACGGATTGGACCTGCGCCAAGCACGATAATCTTTTTCTTGTCTGTATGGATTGACTCATTCTTGCCCTCGTATGAGGAATAGAAATATGGTGTATAAGCTCCAACGTGCGCAGTATCAACCATTCTGAAGTTAGGAATAATTCCGTTTTCGTGGCGGAAAGCATAAACATTCTTTTCGCAAGTATTCCATAGCTTAGCAACATATTTGTCGGAGAAGCCCATTTCCTTTGCTTCCTTTAGAAGCTTAGCATCATTAACATTTTCGGAAAGAGCTTTTTCCATCTTAACGATTTTCTCAAAGGACTTTAAGAAATATTCGGTAATCTTTGTAATTTCGTGGAGCTCACCTGTTGTTACACCACGGCGAAGTAGCTCACAAATACCAAACACGTTGTCGTCGTGGAACTCTTTAATATATTCGGTAATTTCCTCTGTGCTCTTTTCGTCAAACTTAGCCATATGGAGATGACAAACGCCGATTTCCAAGCTTCTTGCGCTCTTAAGCAAGCACTCCTCAAGGTTAGAGCCAATGCCCATGCATTCGCCTGTTGCCTTCATTTGAGTTCCTAGCTTGTTTGGAACTGTTGTAAACTTATCGAATGGGAAGCGTGGGAACTTCGCAACAATATAGTCAAGACTTGGCTCGTGCGATGCCTTTGTTCCGGCAACCTCAATCTCGTCAAGAGTCATACCAAGTGCAACCTTAGCAGTTACTCTTGCAATTGGGTAGCCACTTGCCTTAGATGCAAGAGCTGAAGAACGGCTAACTCTTGGGTTAACCTCGATTAGATAATATTCGCTGGTTTCTGGGTTTAAAGCAAACTGAACATTACATCCACCAGAAATTTTGAGTGCCTTAATTAATTTGATTGCGCTATCGTTTAGCATCTTGTGGTCTTTTTCATTAAGAGTCAAGATGGGAGCAACAACAAGCGAGTCGCCTGTATGTACACCAACTGGGTCGATGTTTTCCATACCACAAATTGTTATTGCGTTGTCCTCACCGTCACGCATAACCTCGAACTCGATTTCCTTGTAGCCCTTTACACTCTTTTCAACAAGAACCTGATGAACAGGAGATGCTGTCAAAGCGCCCTCTGCAAGCGTAATGTATTCTTCCATATTATAAGCAAATCCGCCACCAGTACCACCAAGGGTAAACGCAGGGCGAAGAACAACCGGGAAGCCGATTTTTTCAATAGCTGCCATTGCCTCTTCCATATTGTTCGCAATCTCGGAAGGAATAACAGGCTCGCCGATTTCTTGGCAAAGCTCCTTGAAAAGCTCTCTATCCTCGGCTCTTTCAATACTCTTTGAGCTTGTGCCGAGAAGCTCAACACCATTCTCTTTAAGAATTCCCTTCTTTTCAAGCTGCATAGCAAGGTTAAGACCTGTTTGTCCGCCAATACCTGGAACTATTGCATCTGGTCTTTCATGACGAATAATCTTTGCCACGTATTCAAGTGTGAGTGGCTCCATATAAACCTTATCTGCAATTGTTGTATCTGTCATAATTGTCGCAGGGTTAGAGTTAACGAGAATAACCTCATAGCCCTCCTCTTTGAGTGCAAGACACGCTTGTGTTCCTGCATAGTCAAACTCTGCAGCTTGACCGATGATAATAGGACCTGAGCCTATAATCATTACTCTTTTGATGTCTGTTCTTTTTGCCATATTTTCTCCTCCCGAAGACCTTTATAGAACGATGAAAACGAAAAGCAATTTTTATTTATTAAAGTTAATTTTTCAAGACGATTTCGCACCTTTTAAGGTAGAAATTTTTCTTCAAAAATTTCTTTTGCTTTTCTATCCGCGACCGCTCGCACTGCCGTACACAAGTACGTCGACGGCTTCGCGTTCACGGCTTTTCATTCGCTCTCTAAAGCTCTCGATTTTTGTATGTGAATTTTATTTTTTATTACTTTAGTTTTCCTTGTGATTTTTAACAACTATTTTTCCGTTCTTGACGGTCATCAAGCACTCGCCATATAGCTCATCGCCCTCGAACGGAGTTGCTTTTCCCATTGATAAGAACTTGTCTGGGTCAACCTTGAATTTTTTGCCTAGGTCAAAGACCGTGTAGGACTCCCCTAGCTCAATTCCAAAGCGCTTTCTTGCGTTATAGCACATAAGGTCAAGTAGCTTTTCCATTGTTATTTCGCCGGTTTTTACAAAATGTGTGTACATTACTGCAAAAGCAGTTTCAAGCCCGACAACTCCCATATTACTGCCACTAAGCCCCTTGCTCTTTTCCTCTTTCGAATGAGGCGCGTGGTCGGTAGCAATCATATCAATTGTGCCATCCTTTACGCCCTCAATAAGTGCGAGTCTATCATCCTCGCTTCTTATCGGTGGGTTCATTTTAAACCTGCCCTCGTCCTTTATCATCATGTCATTAAACACAAGATAATGAGGTCCTGTCTCGCAGGTAATATCTACTCCGTCCTTTTTTGCCTGACGGATTAACTCAACACTCTCCTTGGTTGAGATGTGGCAAACGTGATATTTACAGCCTGTCCTTTTGACAAGCTCAATGTCGCGCTTTATCTGCCCCCACTCACTCTCGGAGCAAATGCCCTTCATACCATTTAGTCTTGCAAACTCTCCGTCGTGAATGTAGCCACCCTTTAGTAGCTCATTTATTTCGCAGTGTGCAACTATGATTTTGTCAAGCTCCTTTGCTTTTTTCATAGCGCTTTCCATCATAGAATCGCTCTGCACCCCTCGGCCATCGTCAGAAAAGGCAATTGCTAAATCCTTCATTCCATCAAGGTCAGAAAGTGATTCGCCCATTTGCCCGACGGTTATTGAACCATAGGGATGAACGCCTATTTTAGCATCATTTTTTATTATTTCAAGCTGCGCCTTTAAATTTTCTACACTATCCGGCACAGGTTTTAGGTTTGGCATTGTGCAAACATCTGTGTAGCCGCCATTTGCTGCTGAAAGCGAACCGGTTTTTATGGTTTCCTTATAAGAAAATCCCGGCTCTCTGAAATGTACGTGTACATCACAAAAACCGGGGAAAACAACAATATTATCATTACCGAAAATGGTGCTACCAGAAAGAGCGGCACTTACAAAATTTTCATCAACCTTAAACAAAGTATAGTTTTTCATTGTCGCGCCTCCTTAAATTTTAAATATGCTTAATTCCATAAAAAAACCTATCTTTAGACAAGACAGGTAATACTATATTATGTCGTATAACGACATAAAATCTTGTCGAGAATTCTCGCAGATTTATTTTTTAATATTATAGCAAAGTATATTTAATTTGTCAATATTATTTTTATTATATTTGATATTTTTTTGCTTTTTCTTTCATTTTTCTAATATTCAAATTTTTTAACAGAAATTCATTTTTTGTGCAAGTTTACGATTAAGCCGAACGAATTTTGGTTATAATGACGAAAACGGTTGATTTAATCACAAATTTTAAAAGCATTTTTTGTTAAAAAACACAAAAAGCATTGACATTTTATGTTCTAGTGTGTTAATATAATATACGGAGAAAATTCTTTTAGGGGGGCGGATACCAATGGAAATTGCAATTATAGCTGACGACACAAAAAAAGAACTAATTACTCAATTCTGCATCGCTTATTGTGGTATTTTGAGCAAGCACTCTATCTGTGCTACAAGTACGACAGGCGCATATATTTCCGAGGCAACAGGACTAAAAATTGAAAAGCTCTTGTCTGGTGAGCTTGGTGGAGAGCAACAAATTGCCTCTCGTATTGCCTATGACGAGATTGATATTCTTTTCTATTTCCGTTCAACAAACCCTTCAAATGATTCTTTTTATAATGGGCACTACGCAGTTGAGCAAAATCTGCTCCGCCTTTGTGATGTTCACAATACCCTTCTCGCTACTAACATAGCAACAGCAGAAACCATTGTTACTGCTCTTGATAGAGGCGACCTTGATTATCGTGAGCTTATTAATCCACGCTCGGAATATAACCTAAAGAAGAAGCTGGATGCGAAGATTCCTGTTCCCGACGACTTCAAGCTTTAAAGGGCGCGCTGGCAGGCATAGCTCGAATGGCGCAAAGAACAAAGCAGCAATTATCCTTGCAATCAATCAATGAAAAAACACGCATTTAATGCGTGTTTTTCTTTTAAGCGCCTTTCAAATCACGAGCAAAGGCTCTACTATACACAAGTGTGCCGACAAGCCCCCTCACACTTTTTTCTCCTCTCTTGCCCCTCTATGTGAGATGGATGCTGACTGTCAAAAGCAATTTTATGTACGGCCAATGTTCGTCTTGCTCTGGAAAAATAAATTTAATATTTGTAAATCTGTTCTATTTTTTTAGAAATCTCATATAGTGTATTATCGGCTGAAAAATGTTGACAATCTCATCATTTTATGTTAAAATCAAATTAAGGACATAGTCCTAATAAAATTTTAAGGAGAGATTTTTATGTACAAACGTTATTCCGGTCTAGCATTTTGGCTCTTGTCAATGATTACATTTGGTATTTACGCAATTATCGTAAACTACTCAATGTCAGAGCAACACAACCATATGGCTGAAAAGCTTGGAGAAAAGAAAATTATTAGCTTCATCGCCGCTTTCTTGCTCAGCTTTGTAACATTCGGCATCGCTTCAATTGTTTGGTTCTTCTTGTTCTACGGTCAAGTTTCTAGACTAAACAAGAAATTGGAAGCTGGCATCGTTCCAAAGAACGCACTCTTGATGGTTATTTGCTGCTGCATTCCAATTTTCAGTTTCTTCTGGATGGCAGGCGCACATAACAAGCTTGTTGATAAAGCTCAATAATATATGTTCAATAAAAAAGACGAGTCATTTGACTCGTCTTTTTTGTTTTATGCTAAATAAAAAGCCATGCGCGAAACATTGAAAAGTGAAAAGTGAAGAGTGAAGAGTGAAAAAGTAAAAGCCCCACTCTTTCGCGCGGGGCTTGAAAAGGGGCTTGGTTATTTATTACCTTTCGCAGTATTTATTGATGCAATTAACAATTTTTTCAGTACTACACACTTTTCCAAAAGTGTTTCATCAGAATAATAACCACTTTCAAGTAAAAGCTCTATCCAATATTCCGTTTCGGACGTTTCCTTTAGGGCAATATGCAATTTTGAAATAAAATCCGCCCTTCCGTGTGCAAAAAACGCTTCTCGTACATTCGCTCCAATGCTTGTTCCCGAGCGCAAAAACTGTTTTATCAAAGCTCCCTCGCATTTTGCATCACGAAGCTCCTTGCATGTACGAATCACATCAAGTGCAAACGATTTTGATTTTAAAATTAACGGGCTTTCCATCGCATTGCTCCTTTTCAACACAAACATTTATACCTCTTCACTATTACCTATAACCTATTACCTCCCAAAAGCCATGCGCGAAACAGTGAAAAGTGAAAAGTGAAGAGTGAAAAAGTAAAAGCCCCACTCTTTCGCGCGGGGCTTTTGGAGCTACTAGTCGGAATCGAACCGACGACCTCATCCTTACCAAGGATGTGCTCTACCAACTGAGCCATAGTAGCATTTGCGAAACTTATTATAACAAATAGTAGTGACTTTGTCAAGCGATTTTTAAAATTTCTCCCTTTTATCACTACAACTTATTGATTTAATTTTAACTTTGTAGTAAAATTAATGTCAAGTATGAAATACACGGAGGTAAAAATGTCGCAGGTAGATAATAATCCATTCACTTATTCGGACACCAACAAGCGCTATCACACATACGACTATTACCTCAGGCATCGCTTTGGTGGAAAATGTGCAAAAATTCCACTAGATGCCGGACTAAGCTGTCCAAACATCGATGGCACCTGTGGTTATGGTGGCTGTATATATTGCTCAGGTGGTAGCTCTTGGGGGCAAACTCGAAGTGTTTTACCTCTTTTGGAGCAATACAAAAAAGGCATAGAGATAATGCAAGGCAAGTGGCAAACAAAAATGCTAATCCCTTATTTACAAGCCTACACAAATACGCACACATCCCCCGAACATTTAGAAAAAATCCTCGACCACGTGTCTGATTTTGAAAACGCAGTAATGATTGATATAGCAACACGCGCAGATTGTCTAGAAAACGAAAAAATAGCGACCTTGTGTCGCATTTCAAAGAAAATTCCAGTAACTGTTGAGCTTGGCTTGCAGACTGCAAACGACGAAACAGCAAGAAAAATCAACCGTTGCCACTCCTTTGACACGTTCAAGGATGCATTTTATAGGCTTCGCGAGGGTGCGCCAGACGTAAAAATTGGCATCCACATCATAAATGGGTTGCCCAACGAAACAACAGACGATATGAAAAAAACCGCGACCTGTGTCGCAAATTTGCGCCCCGACCTTGTAAAAATCCATCTTTTACACGTTTTAAAGAACACCCCATTAGCGAAGATGTACGAGTCTGGTAAATACGAGCCGCTCTCTCGTGAGGACTACATAAAAACAGTTTGCGACCAAATAGAGCTTTTGCCACCCGAGACGGTTATTGAAAGAGTAACCGGCGACGGACTGGACAGCGAGCTTTTAGCCCCTCTTTGGAGCAAGAAAAAGGTTACTGTAATAAACGACATTGACAAGGAGCTTGTCAATCGCAATACGTATCAAGGCATTTATTATTCTACTAGATAATTATGTTAGATTTTTATTTTATAGGCGAAAGGATAAAATTATGAATATACTTTGCATAGGCAATAGCTTTTCACAGGATGCAACAAAATATTTGCACCAAATATCTGACGGAGAAATTTTCGTGCGCAATCTCTACATCGGTGGTTGCTCTCTTGAAACACACTGGAACAACATTGTTGCCTCTAACAGATTTTACGGGCGTCAAGACAATGGGTCAGACAGCGAGTACGACACATCAATAAACGAGGCGCTTTTAGAGATGGATTGGGACTATATCACAGTTCAGCAGGTTTCTCACTTCTCCGGCTTGCCAGATACATATGAGCCATATCTTACTAATATTTTAGATTTCATACGCAAAAAATGCCCAAGAGCAGAAATTGTTTTCCATCGCACATGGGCATATGATGACAACAGCACTCACGAGGGCTTTGCCAACTATCAAAAAAACAGAAAGAAAATGATTGAGGAAATTATAAAGACCAGCGACCACTTCTCTTCCAAGCACGGCTTGCGCATAATTCCAAATGGCGAGGCAATTGAAGCATCACGAGACTTGCCCGAGTTTCAAGGAGAATTAAACATCAACCGCGACGGATTCCACCTCTCCCTCGACTATGGCAGATACCTAGCAGGGCTTGTAATGTATGGATTTTTCACTGGCAAGGATGCAACAAGAGTCTTTTACGAGCCGGAAAACACAAGTAGGCAAATCAACGCAAAGCTAAAGAAAATCGCCAAGGATTTAACATTTGTTAAGTAATTTTTCTCTTTGTTAAGCCTTGTTCACAATTGGATTTTTCTAAATCAAACATAGATTTTTCCTACATTAAATTTTATATATTATATAGTTAAAGTGCACAATTTTTGCGTTGCGCACTTTATTTTTTTGTTTAAAATTTTGTGCAAAATGTAGAAAAAAGCAATTTAACAATTAATCTATTTACTTTATTTTTTTAAAATGATATAATTATAACGCAAAGAGGAAATCTCTTGTAGCTCTATTTTTAGAGTTATTAAATTTGCTTAATATTATTCTGAAAGGAAGAAACAAAATGAAAAAAAGCACATTACTAAAGCTCATCTGCATTGTTTTGATGTCATTTATGGTTCTTTCTATTGCTGCTTGTGGTGGTAGTAGAGATACCGACACCGACACATCTGGTGCAGATGAAAACACCGTTACTTTAAGATTCGATCTTAATGGTGGCGACATGGACGGTAGCAAAACCGTTAAATACCAAAAGGGCGATAAGGTTAAAACTCTCCCTGAACCAGTAAAAGAAGAATGCACATTCCTTGGCTGGTACACAATCGAGCAAGACGAGGTTGAAGAGGATACAGACACTGTTATCCCTCAAGTTGCTCCATTCACAATTGACAAAGATCTCAAGCTCTATGCTTGGTGGCTCGAGCCAGTAAGCAGTGATTCAGATACTGATGCAGGCTCCAACACAGATACAGACGGCGTTGATAACTCAGGCTCCTCTGACTCCAATACTGACGAAGGCACTTCTGACACAGAGACAGAAACAGACACAAACGAGGGAGAGGCTCCTTCTAAGGTTACACTTACATTCAACGCTAACGGCGGCGAAATAACAAACGGCACAGCTACAAAGGAAGCAACTCCTGGCAAGAACTTTGCTCTTGTTCCAGAGGCTGAAAGAGACGGCTATACATTTGAAGGCTGGATGACAGAAGAGGGCGAAATCATTGAGGTTCCTTTCGTTGTTCCTAACGTAGACACAACATATTATGCTCAATGGAAAAAGGTTACAGCTGGCGACACAAACACTGACACAAACGCTGGTTCTTCCGACTCTGATACAAGTGAACCAGAGGGCCCAACAGTTACTATCACACTCGACGTTGATGGCGGTACATTACCAGAGGGCGCAGTAAGCGAATGGGAAGCAGTTGTAGGAACTAAGTTTGGTGCTAGCCTACCAACTCCAACAAGACCTGGTTACACATTCAAGGGTTGGTTTGAGGATGGCGATGAAAGATACGACATCACAAAGAAATCCGAGGTTGAGGACTACGATATGTATATCGTTGCTCTTTGGGAAGCAAAGGGCGAAATGGTAATGATCGAATTCAGCTTAGGCTCTGAGGAAACACTAGAGGCAGGCGTTGAGCCATACTTCGAAATGGTTTCAGGCGAAAGAATTTCATCATTCATCAGCAAGCTACCAACAGCCGAAAAGAGCGGCTTCAAGTTTGACTACTGGCAAGATGCAAATGGTACCAAGATAACAGTTACATCTATTATCACAAAGGATACAGTTCTTACACCAGTTTGGAAGAGAGTTCTTCTCTGCTCTGACGGTACAGAAAACCACCAATGGAATGCATGGCAACAAGCTTCTGAGGCTACATGTACAGAGCCTGCTCAAGAAACAAGAACATGTAACGTTTGTGGTGCTACTGACTACAACGTAACTCAAGAGGCTAAAGGACACAAGTTCGGCACTTGGGCAACAACCGTTACAGAAAATGGTATCGTTCGTTCACGTGTTTGCGTTGAATGCGAGGAAAAGGAAGCAGACCCACTAACAAACATCGCCTTCGACGCCTTCAACACACCTGTAGTAGATGGCTCAGGTTGGGGAACTGCAAAAGGTGCAAACCTTTTCGACGGCAACTACACTGACACACCAATGTGTGGTGACGGAACTGGCGCGTTTACAGTTATTGTAGAGGCAAAGGAAGCTGTTTGGGTTGACATTTTTGCGGTAACAGGTCAAGGCTCAGCGGCATATACCGTTACTGTTTTCTACGCAGATGGAACATCAAAAGAGTTACCTCCTGGTTCTTTCGGCTCAGGCGAAACCGCAACAAAGGCGTTTACTATTGAAGCAATGGTTACAAAATTTGTTGTAACTATGCCTAACCCATCTAATGGTACAGACTTCTGGAGTGAAATTTCAATCCTTGTAGTTCCTAAGTCAGAGTAATTTAAACCATTTGTTCCCTCGAAAATACGCTTTTCGAGGGAACTTTTATTAAAACGCGACTAGCAAAGCAAAGGAGAAATTATGAATAAGAAAATACTTGCTCTTGTTTTATGTATCTTTTGTCTTGCTTCCATTTTTGCTCTTTCCGCTTGTGGTGGAGAGACAAATACCGACACAAATACCGAACCAGAGGCTAGCGAGATTAATGTTACCCTTATACTAGACGGTGGTAAAATTAAATACGCTACTGATTTTACTTGGGAAGCAAACGACGAAATTATTCTTCCTAAACCAACAAAGGACGGCTATAAGTTTGATGGTTGGCTTGTTGATGATAAGGAGATTAATGAGCTTATCTTCTCCGAGGATGTCATTTTGAAAGCAAAATGGACAAAGCTTGACGAATCAGATACAAATACTGAATCGGATACTAACACCGAATCAGACTCTAACACTAATACTGATACTGATACAAACACAAACACTGACACCGAAGTAGACACAACCGTTACTATTGAATTTGACCCTAATGGTGGCGAAATAGTAAGCGGAGATGCTTCAATTGAGGTTGAGGCTGGAAGCACAGTTGAAGGTTTCCCCGAGGTTGAAAACGACGGCTTCGAGCTTTCGGGCTGGATTACCGAGGAGGGCGAAACAGTTGAAGCCCCCTTCACTGCTCCAAGCGTTGATACAACATATTACGCAAAATGGACAAAAGCTCCTGTAAGCTCAGACACAGAAACTGAAACCGATGACCCTGATGCTGTTTATTATACAGTAACCTTTGATCCAAAGGGTGGAACCTTCTCGGGCGAGCTCTCTATCAAAGTAAAAGAGGGCGACAAAATTCCTGAGCCACCTAAGCCGGTAATTGACGGCAAAATTTTCAATGGTTGGTTCTCCGGCACTACTGCATCATCAAGATGGTATTTTGATACAATGACAGTAACCAAGGATGTTACCTTAACAGCTTGGTACCAAGGCGGTGGCGGATGCGCACATGAGGTAACCGTTCCAGTTCCTGAAATGTCAACTCTGGCTGATTGCGAAAATGGTGGTAAAGAATATGTAAGATGCACAAAATGCCAGCTTACAACATTTACAAACATCCCTAAGCTTGGACACGACCTTGTAACAGAGGTTGTCGAGGTTACATGTGCGGCAGACGGATATACTCGCGAATACTGTCAAAGAGAAGGCTGTGACAAAGACAGAAAATATGCCGTGGTTCCTGCAACAGGAAACCACGAATGGAGTAAAGAATATGTTACCACAATTTCACCAACACAATACGTTGGTGGAGAGGAAGCAAAATTTTGCGAGGTTTGCGGTAAAGCTCAAACCTTTAAAATTCCTTGTCTTGCCGAGCTAGATAACCTATTTTGGGACATAGACATTGGTAACTACACCTATACAGGTGGCGACTATGTCAACGCATCCTTTGTTGACATAGCAAAGAACGCAGGTCTTTCTGCAACATCATACTACACAGTTTGTTTAGCAAAGAACGCTATTGACGGTGGCGGTAACACCTTCTGGTGTGCTGACACATTGGCTGACGGCGCAAGCTTTACAGAAGATGTGCTTGTTATGACGTTCCCACAATCATATGATATCGGTATGGTTAAGCTAACCGTTCCACACTACTATGCTTGGGATTTAGGCGACGATTGCTACGTATCATATGACCTTGAGGCTATGATAGATGGTGAATGGCAGCTTATCGGTGTTCTTTCTGACAAGAATGCTATTCCTGCCGGTACAAACGGCACAATTATTTACGAGCTTGATGCTCCTGTAAATACCGACCAGCTCCGTTTCGTTGTTTCACACTCAACAAGAAACACTCCTGCTATGATTTATGAAATTGAGGTTATGGCAGCAACCGATGAAACAGAGCGTGTTTCCAAGGACCTAATAAACTCAGCTTCTCTTTCCTCTTCAGGTAAGTATAACTCATGGGCAACAGGTACTGAAACACTTATGGACGGCTCCTACGACACATTCTGGAACTCAAACTATAAGGACAAGGCAACGGTTGGCGAAATATTCGCTACAATTACCTTCCCTGAGGATAAGTTTGTTACAGCAGTTCAATTTGCAGTTGCCCCTAATGTAAATAAGCAGTTCTCCATTTACTATCTTGGTGAAGATGGTGCTACTTGGGAAAAGGCTTGTACATATAACATTCAAACGGGCTCAACCATCACATTGAAGGGTGACTCAAATGGTGACGGCGTAGCCGACGGCGAAGTTATTACCACAGGCAAAGATAAAAACGGCAATGATATTAAAAGAGCTCTAATTACTTGCGATATTGCAAAGTTCACAAGTGCAATTAAGCTTGTAATAGATAATCACGATGCTGACAAATGGTCTGCTTATGTTTACGAGTTTATTCCATATACTGCTGTTGAACAAGGCGCAGGTCTTGCTTACTATGATGGATGTGCACACAACTCATTTAAAGCAGTTGAAACCGTTACACCTGGCTGTACAAACGCAGGCTATACTCTAATGGAATGCTACGGCTGTGGCTTCCAGTGTAAGACTGATGCAATTGACGCATACGGACATATTTGGAGTGAATATGTAGTTGCTACCGCAGCTGAAGGCACTTCTGCCGGAACTAAAGAATCCTCTTGTCTAAGAGATGGCTGTGATGCATCAAAATCTACTGCTTACTATAACGACTTTGAGGATTCAAAGATTACAACATACAAAGGCAATGCTCCTGCTGCTTGGGCGCAAACACTTGACGATGGTAACTATATGTCAACCTACGAGTGGATAATTCCTAAGCTACAACAGTACGGCTGGAAGGCAACTGCTGTGCTTTCAGTTTGCTATGTTGATATGTATGTAAACGAATGGAATGATTATTTTGCAACCGGCGCGCTCGACCTCGGCTCTCACTCATATACTCACGGTGGCTACTACTCAGGTCAAATTAGTGAAAACTCACTTCTTAACGACGTAGTAAACGCTCACTACTGGTTTATGAATAAATTTGCAGGTCAAAGACTTCTCGGCTTTGCAACACCTAACGGTGCAACATCCGTTGGTACATCCGAATACGTAACTGGCGTTATGTCAAGCGCTCGTAACGGCGGTAACTCAAAATACTTCTATAATGTAATTGAAGAATTGGCTGGCAATGGCTATGGTCAATCTCCACTTGTTGGCTCTATCACAATAGATGAGGTAACAGGCGAGGTTATCTTCACACAAGCTACTAATAAGTCTGATGGCGAGCTTACTTGGATAACTACAAGACGTGCTTGGGGTAACATGAACTCATACATCTCTAAGGCTGACCAAACAGAGGGTATGTTCATGTTTGTACAAATTGCTGACGGTAAAGTAAGCTATGTAACCGATGGCTCAAAAACCGGCTATGCTGGTATATTTAATACAGAAGGCTCATTTGGTCAATTCCCTGTGATTGACGGTGATAAAACAACTTACCCATGGAGCGACAGCTGGCTCAAGGGCTATTCAACAGATTCAACAGGTAAATTTGCTTATACAGAATCCGAAGAGGATGGCACTAAATCCCCTTCAGACGGCAAATACATAGTCTTTAAGAATCTTTCCGGAGCTTACTTCGTAATTGAGAAGGCAAAGCTTAACGAATATTCTACTCCACAAAACTACGTTTTTGATGAAGCAACAAATAGACTTGTTCCTTCCTCATCAACTACTGGTACTTATGAATACATAGAACAAAGAGATGGCAACGGCAAAATTATCGACGGAATGTACGTATGGCGTGATAAAGGCTCTTACATTGAGCAAGACGGAAAGCTTGTTTATAGCGCAGACGACGATTCTGGCTATAAGATTTGGCACACCTCTCTTGGCTCTTACGAAAAGGGTATCAACGAGATTTTGGCAGCTGGCGGTATGACTGTTGAGTGCTTGCACGAAATCGGCTTGGGTGGTACAATTTGGGCAACTTACGCAGCAACCAACTCCAAGTTCCAATACCTTGACCAAACAGGCATTTGGGTATGCTCTTACACCGAGCTTATTCAATATATGAAGGAGCAATTAAGTGCTACACTTACAATGCTCGAAAGAACTGATAGTAAAATCAGACTAAGCCTAACTGACACACTTGATGACTATATGTACAACCTACCACTTACAATTCAGGTTGACATTGACGACTCTTGGGTAGATTACGGCATTAAGGCAACACAAAACGGCAAGGAGCTTGACTTCTTCGTAGAAAATGGTTATGTTTATGTTGACGCAGTTCCGGATGCAGGCGAAATCCTTATTACCCCTGCTATTCTCTGTGCCGATGGCACAATTAACCACGAGTTTGAGTGGGATGTTACCAACGACGCTACTTGCACCGAAACCGGTTTAAAGAACGGCGAATGCAAGCATTGTGAATACTCTGTAACTGACGTAGTAATCCCAGCAAACGGACACACCTTCAACGAGGAAAATTGGACACAAATTTCCGAGGCTGACTGCACAAACCCAACAAAGCTTGAAAACTCCTGTGAAGTATGTGGCGAAAAGGACTACAAAATTACTGTAGAGCCATTTGGACACACACTAGGAGATTGGACAACAACTATTACTGATGGTGTTGCTCAAGGAACAAGCACCTGTTCAGTATGCTCACAAGAGGTAACTATTACATTTAACAACATAGCCAAGGATGCATTTAATACTCCTTCTATGAGTGGTGATGCATGGGGTAACGACACAAGCGCCTTTGTAAACGGCAACTACACCGACACACCAATTGCTCCTAAGAACACTGGTTCATTCTCCGTTACTATGGAAGCAAAGGAAGCGGTTTATGTTGACGCATTTGCAGTAACAGGCTATGGCTACTCTGAATATACAGTTACTGTATATTACGAAAATGGCGAATCCGCTGTCATCGGCACTGGCAACTTTGGCGCAGAAGCCACAGAAACAGAGCCAAGCACAGCAACAACCGCATTCAATGTAAAAGCAAAGATAACTAAGGTTGTTGTTACAATGGAAACACCATCAAATGGTAGCGATAAATGGAGTGAGCTCTCCGTGCTTGTTGCACCAAGCGAATAATTAAATAAAAAAGGACGGTTTTCCGTCCTTTTTTTATTGCTTAAATACAAAACTCTTCCATTTTAACTATAATCTAAAATTATAGAGCTTTTTTATTTATAAAATAAAAAAATATTTACATATTTACAAAATCGTGATATAATTAAACTGTTAAACTATGTCTTTGGGAGGAATTATGAAAAGAAGTAGCTTTTTTAAGATTATTTCATTGATACTTATATCAATTTTTATATTTTCTTTGACCTCTTGCTCAGTTTTAGATTACTTAAAGGAGGCAAGCAAGCCCGTAGAGCCAGATACTATAAAGGTTTACTACAACGCAATGGGCGGTACTATGCCACGTGGTACAAAAACCTCTTACAGCTACGACAAGGGGGAAGTTATTAAAAGTCCACCCCAGCCAACAAAGGACGGCTATGTTTTTGACGGCTGGATTTTAGATAACGGAAACGAAGCACTTTTCCCATACACGGTTAAGCGCGAGGTTACCTTCACTGCCACTTGGGAGGAAATTATTGACACTGTCGCTATTACATATAAGCTAAACGGTGGCGAGCTGCCAAATGGCGAAAAAGCAATAAATCTTTACGATGAGGGTACAAAAATAGCCTCATTCCCTACCCCTACAAAGGACAATTTTAAGTTCCTTGGCTGGTTCTTGGCTGAAAAACCTGTTGAATTCCCGTTTGTCGCTGACAATAACGCAATAATTGTTGCTAAATGGGAGCAAATCGAGGCTGAAATCGGCACTGAAACAGAGTCAGAGCTTGATACCGAAACCGAGAGTGAAACTATAGAAATCGGGACAGATACCCAAACCAAAACAGAGACTGAGGTTGAAACCGATACTACAACTGAAATAGAAACAGATATAGACACAAATACAGAAACCGATACCGAAATATCAACTGACACAGAGACAACAACGAACACTGATACCGATACCGAAATTGCAACTGATACAGAGGCTACAACCACCACTGATACCGATACCGAAGCTACCACTGAAACAGATACAGAAACAGAGGTAATTCAAAAGGTTACTATTTATTTAGACACTAATGGTGGTGCTTTGCCGGAGGGTATAGCTGACGAATTTGAAGCTGTCGTTGGCGAAAAGCTCGGTAGCGCCCTACCAACACCAACATGGCTAGGCTATGAATTTCTTGGCTGGTACGAAAATGGAGATTTAAGCTATCTTGTTGACAAAAGGACTGTTGTTCAAGACACCGATATGTCCCTCGTTGCTTATTGGGAAAAAATAGGCGAGGTTATTATGGTAGAGTTCGCTCTTTTAGAGGACGAGATCTTGAGCATTGAGCCTACATATTTTGAAATGATAGCAGGCGATAGAGCTTTAAACTATCTAGATGCTATGCCAATTGCCACTAAATCAGGCTACAAATTCTTGGGCTGGCAAACCGAATCGGGCGAGGCTGTTACTCTTACATCTAAATTAAATGAAGATACTCTTCTCTTTCCAATTTGGGAAAAGCTCATTCTTTGTACTGACGGAACAGAAAACCACCAATGGGGCGTATGGCAGCCAACATCCGAGGCTACCTGCACAACACCTGCCCAAGAAATAAGAACTTGTACCTCTTGTGGCGTAACAGACTCTCATATAACTGCGCCATCAACTGGGCACAAGCTTAGCGCTTGGTCAACCATCATTTCCTCAACCGGGATTGTGAGAATGCGCTCTTGCATAAACTGTGACTTTGAGGAAAAAGACCCACTAAACAACATCACATTTGAATCATTTAATATTCCATCAGTTGATGGCGACTGCTGGGGAGCAGAAAAAAGTGCCAACCTTATAGACGGTAACTACACCAACAAGGATGTGTGTGGTAAAGGTACAGGCACCGTTACTGTCACCTTAACTGCAAAAAAATCGACCTATGTTGATATTTTTACTGTGACAGGCTATGGCTCCGCATCCTATTATGTAACTGTTTATTATAACAACGGAACATACAAGGATATCGGCATTGGCGCATTTGGTTCAGAGGACACCGCAACTAAAGCATTTACCATCGGCGCCTTTGTTACAAAAATTGTTGTAACTATGGAATCTCCATCCAATGGTACAGACTACTGGAGCGAGCTTTCCGCCTTTGTAGTTCCTACAAATGAAGAATAAAAAGAGGTCGCAAGACCTCTTTTTTGTTGCTATTGACATTGTTAACTAAAAATGTTAATATTAATATATAATAACTATTTGGGAGATTGAAATGAAAAGGCAATTTTTAATATTATTATCAATAATTCTTTGTTTTGCTATGCTCTTCCCTTTAACTTCTTGTTTAAGGCCCGAATTAAGAAACACAGACACGGATTCATCACTTGATTCAAGCAAAGAGAGTGAAACCGAGACGGAAACAGAAACGGATGCAGACATAGATACGGAGAGTGAACTCGAATCGTCAACCGAGTCCGAAACCGAGATTGACTCCGACACCGAAACAGAAAGCATACCCGACAAGGTTACTCTTACCTTTGACACTTACGGAGGCACAATAACAAATGGCAAAACATCAATTGAGGCAAAGCCGGGCACTAAGTTTGCCCTAGCCCCCGACGTTGAGCGCTTAGGCTATATTTTCATTTCTTGGGTTACTATCGACGGCGAGACTGTCGAATTTCCTATAACCGTGCCAAATGCTGACACAACCTACTACGCACAATGGAAAAAGAGAGGCTCGGGTACAGGCTCTTCAAGTAATACAAGTACGGAAACCGACACATCATCCGAAAGTGAGTTTAAGGAATTTATTTATACAGTTTACATTGTAAATCAATTAGGAGAGCCTGTTGAGGGCGTTAACCTTCAACTTTGTAATCTTTCCTTTTGCCTTGCTCCTCAAATAACAGATGCAGATGGTGTAGCAAGGTTTACCATTGACTTTGAGAACGATTTCATGGTTCAAATAAACTATGTTCCCGAGGGATACATTTTACCAGAATCAAACAAAATTCCATTCCCAGACGGCAAAAAAACAATAGTAGTTATAATCGAACAAGATGAAATTGAAACTGAAACAGAAACAGAAACGGAAACGGAAACCGACATATGCACAGAGTCCGACACTGAAACTTCAACTAATACAGAAACCCAACCAGCTATACGCCCTACCGTTTCTGTGCCTTCAATTGATGCTGTATTAGAAAACGAGCTTGAGGTTTTTGATACTGAATACATCCACAATAGCAATATAATGGACTATACCACTCTTGATAGTATAAACCTTTCGCAATATGACAACCAAGGCTATGATATTATCGACGGTGGTGCTTATAGACTTTATGGCAAAATGGAAGGTAGCATAAACATTAAAGCACCAAACCAAAACGTTATTCTAGTTTTAGACGGTGTTTATATAACGTCTCTAGAATTCCCTGCTATTTATGCAGAAAATTGCTCCTCTATTACAATTGTTTTGGTAAATGGAACAGAAAACTATTTAGCCGATAGTATTTCAAACGACGGCGAGGGCGCAGTTCTTCGTGTTCGCTCCTGTAATTTAGAAATTATTGGTAGTGGTTCGCTCAACATCAATGCCAATGCAAAGAACGGAATTGCCAACACTAAGGAATTGACAATAGGCGGAGGAAATATAACCATTACCGCACCCGGCCACGCAATTTACGGCAAAAGAGGAGTAAATATTAATGGTGGCAATCTCTCTCTTTCCGCTGGTAAAAGTGGTATAAAAAGTGGAGACCCTGATGAGATAGATGGCGCAGTTGAAGGCTATGTAAATATCACTGATGGTAGCATTGACATCACATGTGTCACAAATGCCATAAATTGCTATGGTCCAGTTTATATCTCTAGTGGAAAAATTATTGGCAAAGCTTCTCAAGGCAACGGAATTGATGCAACATTAAATGTAACAATTAATGGTGGTATTTTAATTTTTGATTCATATAAATCTGCAATAACGACTGTCGGCGATGTTACAATTAGCAATGATGCTAACGTAAAATTAATAACTAAAGGAAATGGTATTTCTTCTTTCAATGCTACCATTTCAACAACTGGTGTTCTCTATATAAAAACCACTCCCGTTTACGAGCAAGCGACAAGCGATACCCCATCCAACGAAACATTATATGTTTACATAAATAATAACTATGTAAAATATGATTCTCTAATCCATTCAAGCGATTCGGTTCTCTATGTTCGTAGAGACTGCAAGGGCATAGAGGCTGATGGGAAAGCAACAATAAGCGACGGACTTATCGGTATTGATTCCTATGAGGATGCAATCAATACAGCCGAGGCTGAAATAAAAGGCGGCGAGCTTTATCTTCGCACAAAAAATGATGCAGTTGAGGCTGATACAATAACCCTCGTGGGCGAGTCACTTTATTTTGCAATCTTCGCCTCGGAAAGAGGATTAACAGCTGATACAGTTCTTATAGAAAACGGAAATATTTTTATAAACGCCGACAAATCAGCAATAAAAGCGCCTACAACTCAAATAAATGACGGTACAGTTTATCTGCTTGAAAAAATAAATTCTAGCGAAATTATTGTAAATGGTGGAACTGTTTTGGTTTTACACACAGATAGCGTTCCTTTAAAAACTATTGGTTCTGCAAGTTTCATCTCAAATATCGTTACAATCAACGATGTTGCACTTGTTGGAAACTGGATTAGAATTACGACTAACAACAGAGATCCAATTCTTTTAGAGATTCTACAGGATTCTACAGAAAATATGGCAATTTATTATACTTTCCCGCAAATGAGCACATTCTTTTTTATTGAGATTGGCACTTGCGACGATAGTGGAGATTTTACCGCCGAAAAGAGCGAGGTAATATTAGCAGCATATCAAAACACAGAAATCAGCGATACTCAAAACGCAATAAATAAAATAAATCAAGGCGTTGATATTGGCAAATTTTTAATTCAAAATGGCCATCAAGAAGACGTGACCTTCGCTAGAATTCTTGAAGGCTTAAACGACCTTGAATACCTACTAAAACATCCAGGAACCGGAGAATGGTTAAGAGGCGAGGCCTTAAAAGGACAACTTTCTAATATGCAAGAAGAATTTAAAAATACAGCAACCATCCTTGTCGACTTGGACCTCAAGGACCTGTATGATTCGCTTGCCGATTCGTTCGATAGCGCATATAGCAAAGCCTTCGAAGACGAAGATGGAGCAATTGATGATGCTATTCAGGCATTTAACGTCGCTTACAAAAGCATTGAAAATATGTTACTTGAATTAATGCAATAATTAAATAAAAAAAGAGGTCGCAAGACCTCTTTTTTATTATCTAACTATTCCTAAGGATTAGCACCAACCCCACCTTGAGGGACAGGGAGGTAGGGAAAAATGACGAGCACGACCGAGAGGCGCCCGCGCCCTCGAAAAGAGGCAACAGGACGGAGGAAAAATGAACGACCAAGCCAACGTCGGCGCCTGTGCCCGAGGGGGTATACTTGCGTACGGCAGAGGGCTTGGTCGATTATAGAAATCACATAAAAAAAGAGGTCATTTGACCTCTTTTTTATTATCTAACTATTTCTGACGACTAGCACAAGCCCCACCTTGAGGGACATTAGTGGATGTAGAAAGTGCGAACAACAGGCTCGTCGACGTACTTGTGTACGGCAGAGATGTTGGTCGCGATTAGAAAAGCACATAAAAGAAAACACGCAATATGCGTGTTTTCTTCATTTTTACTTTTTAATAAACAATACGAACAATTGCTTTGCACAATTTCTACAAAACACTTGTGCTTTTCGTTCTACGTCTACTAATGCGCCCTCGCCTATTGATTTGGGTTGATGTACTTCCAATAAGATTTAAGATAATTAACTCCCGAACCAATTGTCATAACTGTCATAGCCACGATAAACACATACGAGCCAATCCAGAATGTATTTAGGTCAGTTCCCTTATTTATTGCGTACTCTACCAAGATAACAACTATTGCAATAACCTGAGTTACAGTCTTTAATTTGCCGAACATATTAGCGGCAATGACGCCAGCCCCTGTGCCTGAGCATACCATTCTGATAGATGTTACGCCCAGCTCACGAAGAACAACAATCATAGTTGCCCAAAGCATAACGTGAGCAAGAACCTTATCGTTAGTTGTCCAAGCGCTTACAAAAAGCTTAACTGTTATAGTAATTAGAGCTGCAAAAACCATAAATTTGTCAGCCAGTGGGTCCATAAACTTGCCGAAGTTTGTTACAAGGTTATATTTTCTTGCAATTTTTCCGTCAAGCATATCGGTAAGTGAGGTAATAATAAAAACTAATGCTGTTACAAGTCCACAAACGATAGGATTAGGAATATATAGCAAGCAAGCCACAAAAACAGGAACTAAAAGCACCCTTAAAATTGTTAATTTGTTTGGTAAATTCATAATAGCCTCCAAAGATTAATTATAGAATATATTTTAGTCCTTAGGAACAAATACCTTCATACTTGTGCCCTCGTCCTTAATATACGCATTTTTTGGTTTTTTAAGAAACAAAAATGAAACAATAATATCGCCCATAGCGCCCGATACGTTTTGCACCTGCCAGAAGTAAACCACCCAAAACCAAGGGGTATTATATAAAAACGGACAGATAAGAGCAAACACGATAAAGAAAATAGTAACAGGTGCTAAAGCTATTACAATATATGGCCACTTCTTAAAGTATTCGTCCTTTGAGCCAGCATAAGCATAAACAAATGTAAAGCCGAATTTAACCTTTTTTGCGCCAAAAATCTTCATCATAATACCGTGGGTTGCCTCGTGCAAAAGTATATAAACTACACTTCCCACAACCAAGGTGCCAAAGCGAAGTATATAAAGCAGTAGCCCAACTCCGCCAAGAGAGTCAAGGGTGAACAGCTTTACAATTGGCACTAAAAACACCATCGGTACAACTAATATAATAGCCACAATAACCGCAGCCATATTAACAAGTATTAACTGTTTTTTATTGTTTTGTAAATCAAGCGTATAATCAAGCTTATAATTGCTTGGAAGCTCGCTAAGAACGCTTGGTTGATTGTTTTCTTCCATTATAATCCTCTTAAAATCGCACACGTGTCAAGTCCTTTATATAAAAACCATACACGCCCCCACGATTTTTGCTTTTTGGTATCATTTTATTTAAAAGTCGCACACAGGGTGCTTTGTTTTACACTTCTTTTGCGTACAGGTCAAAGTCGTCAGCATCCTCGACCAAAACCTTTACAAAATCGCCAACCTCGTGGCGCTTTTTGGCGCTAAAGAATACCTTTCCGTCAATGTCGGGCGCGTCAGCTTGGCTTCTTCCAAAGTAGGTCTCTGCCACCTTGTCATAGCCCTCGCAAAGAACTAAAAGCTCCTTGCCGATTTGCGCCTCGTTATATTCTTCCATAACAGCTAATTGCTCACGCATTATAATATCGTATCTGTCCTGCTTTTCTTGGTCGTCAAGCTGGTCAGGTAAATTATAAGCCGGAGTATTTTCCTCGCGCGAATATGGGAATGCGCCGAAGCGGTCAAACCTAACCTCGCGAATAAACTCACAAAGCTCGGTAAAGTTTTCTTCTGTTTCGCCCGGGAAGCCGACAATCGCAGTTGAACGGATGGTAATCCCGTCAATCTCGCGCAAGCGCTTCATAACAGAGCGAATGAGCGCACCATCTCCACGACGGTTCATACGCTTTAAAACCTCGTCGCTGATGTGCTGTATAGGAATATCTATGTATTTTACTAATTTTTTGTTATTTTTAAATTCGTTAATTAGCTCGTCGGTAATCTTATCTGGGTAGCAATAAAGAATGCGTAACCACTCAACCGAGGTTTCATTTGCCAAGCGAGAAAGAAGCTCGGATAGCTTATATTCGCCATAGATATCAATTCCATAGGCGGTGGTATCCTGTCCTATAACAATTAATTCCTTAATTCCCATATCGGCTAGCTCTTTAGCCTCGCAAATTAACTCATCCATAGGACGAGAACGGAATTTTCCTCTGATTGAAGGAATAGCACAGTAGGTGCAACGATTATTGCAGCCCTCGGAAATTTTTAGGTAAGCATAAGCCTCGCCTGTTGTAACGATTCTGTCCCCACCTAAAGCGACCTCGTTTTTGTCCTTGTATTCCGAAAAGCGCTCGCCCTTCTCCACTCTTTCAATTGCTTCTACAATTGAGTGAACACTGCCCGTGCCAAGAACACAGTCAACCTCGGGAAACTCGGAAAGAATATCGTCGCGATAGCGCTCGGCAAGACAGCCGGTAACTATTATTCCCTTTAAATTTGCGTTTTCCTTTAGCCAAGCGATATCTAAAATATTGTCAATTGACTCCTTTTTTGCGTCATTAATAAACGCGCAGGTGTTGATAATGACAATGTCAGCCTCGCTCTCCTCAGGAGTTATTTCATAGCCCGCAGAGGCAATATGACCTAGCATAACCTCAGTATCTAATAGATTTTTAGGACAGCCAAGAGAAACAAAGCCTATCTTACTCATCGTCCTTCTGCCTTTCGGTAGCGATTTTTATGCCTTCCTTAATCTCGCCTATGTTATAGCCATAGCGCAAGAGTGTACCCATCATTTTTTTAATTTCCTCCGAGTTGTTTTGGAGTGGCATAAATTTGTTTTCGATAATATAAGCACAGTTTTCGGCGAAGTTAACCTTGTCAAGATTTTTCTTGACAAAGTCCTGTACATCCTCTCTTTGATAGCCGTGAGCAACCAGCTCATTAATTATCTTCAATTTGCCGTATTTCTTTTTAAGGTAGTTTTGGCACAAAAGCTTAATCTGCTTTTTCTCATCAATATAGCCACGATGCTCCATATAAATAGCCATATTCTTTGATAATTCATAAGAATAGCCACGCGCTTGGAGCTTACTTACCAATGATTTTTTGTTATTCTCTCCACAGGAAAGAATTGAAAATGCAGCGCGACGTGCGTTATCAAAAAGCATCTCCTCTCTAATCTTTAGAAAATGCTCGTCATCTATAATTTCGCCCTCCTCAATATCAAATCGTTCATACTGCTCATTAGAAACTAACATCTCAAAAACAGTGCCCATATTTGATCTTATGCAGAAAATTCTTCCCGCAGGAGTTTTCTTTATCTTTTCTACCTTGTAATAGATTTCTTTTTCCATTTATTTTGCCCTTTTTGTCGATGCCGAAGAGCTTAAAATCATCCACGCCCTCGGCTAAAATTTTAAAATGTATCTTTTAATCTAGGTTGAGTGAGTCAAGGTCGAAGTCGTCAGCGTCGATATCGAACTCGTCGCTCTCCACTACCTCGCCGTTTGCAAGTCTGGTTTTGATTTTTTCCTCAAGCTCCTTCATTAGCTCTGGATTTTCCTCAAAGTATTTTCTTGCGTTGTCCTTGCCTTGAGCAATCTTTCCACCGTTGTATGAGAACCAAGAGCCACTCTTAATAACCATACCAAGCTCAATAGCGATATCAATAATTTCGGAGGATTTTGAAATACCCTTTCCGTAAATCATATCAAATTCAGCAGTAGTAAATGGAGCTGCCACCTTATTCTTTACAACCTTACATTTTACGTGGTTGCCGTATGCAACTGTTCCGTTCTTTAGTGTGTCTGCCTTTCTTACGTCAATTCTAACTGACGCATAGAACTTGAGCGCACGACCACCTGTTGTTGTTTCTGGGTTGCCATACATAACATTCAATTTTTCACGAAGCTGGTTGATAAAGATTACTATACAATTTGTTTTTGCAATAGCACCGGAAAGCTTACGAAGCGCCTGAGACATAAGTCTTGCTTGAAGACCCATATGAGAGTCGCCCATTGAGCCCTCAATTTCTTGTCTTGGAACAAGCGCCGCAACTGAGTCAACAACGATAATATCAACAGCGCCGGAGGAAACCAATTTTTCTGTAATTTCAAGCGCTTGCTCTCCGTTATCTGGTTGAGAAACTAGAAGCTCGTCAATATTAACTCCGATTGCCTTTGCATAAACTGGGTCAAGTGCGTGCTCAGCATCAATAAATGCAGCTGTACCGCCTTCTTTTTGGCTCTCTGCTATTGCGTGGAGCGCAATTGTTGTTTTACCGGATGATTCCGGACCGTAAATTTCAATAATTCTTCCCTTAGGAAGTCCACCAACGCCAAGTGCTAAATCAAGAGTTAGTGAGCCTGTGGAGATTGAGCCAATTTGCATATCAGCCTTGTCGCCCAAGCGTCTGATTGACTCCTCGCCACATTCCTTTTTTATTTGAGATAAGGCAGTATCTAGTGCTTTTTTCTTTTCAGCGTCTGTATTTACAGCTTCAGCCTTTACCACCTTAGTTGTTTTTTTAGCCATTTTCTTCTCCTAATATTTCTATATTTGCCCACAAAACATTGGGCGCGCGTATTTTACGCATAAAATATTGAGTTTTTCAAATTTCGCACACAGGGTGCGGTTTTTTAATAGGTTGGAGAGTCAAGTCTCCACTCGCCATTTTCTAAAATAAGGGTAACTGTGATGGTTGTTTTTCCATCTATGCTTTTTAGCTTGCCCTCGACAAAGCGCTTAGAAATTTTTACAATTTCTATTTCCTTTGTGTTGTATCTTTGTACCTTTATGCCCTCGTATTCTCCATACTTGTCGCTATCAAAGTCCTCGTTATAGTAGTCCTTTAAAACCATAAGCTCGCCGGAAACATCGACATATCTTGGCTGAGTATGGTATCCAAACTCTGCGCCCTCCTGCCCTTCAAATGCGACAGCCTCTAAAATTGCAGAATAGCTCTCGGAAAATACTTTTCTAATTGCGAGCTTGATTTCGCCTGTTGACTTATATTTTCCATTGTCAACAACTGGCCCATAAAGTGAGCTTTGTGTGTCAGTTCTTTCGTAATATGGCAAGCCCTTTCCATATACGATTTCGTTTAGCTCATAGGAAGCATCGACAAGGGTCTTAATATGCTCCTTTGCCTCAGCCTCTGTAATTTTCTTTGCGCATCCGCACAAGCTAATGGTCAAAATGACCATTAGCATAGCGAACACAAATGAAATTATTCTTTTAAATTTTCCCATTTTATTCCTCTGGGGTTACGTTTTCTTGATTTTCGGTTGGGGGAGTGTCGTTATTTTCGCCTTCTACTACTGACTCAGCTACCTCTCCCTCTTGTGCTTCAACAACTATTGGATTTCCGTTTTCGTCAAGCACTACCTCGTTTTCTTCCTCGTCTTCCTTATCAACTAAGGTTGTGTTAGCAACGATTGCACCATCGTCAAGACGCATAATCTTAACACCTGTTGTGCTTCTCTTGTATGTTGGAATAACATCTGTTGCTGTTCTTATAATTACACCCTCGTTGGTAATAACCATAACATCCTTGTCGTCGTCAACGCAAGAAATTGATGCTAGCTTACCAGTCTTATCGTTGATATTGTGAACAATAACACCCATAATACCACGGTTTCTTGGCTCAAATTCGTCAAAGCAGCTCTTCTTTCCGTAGCCGTTTTCCGTAATTGTAAGCAATTTCTTGTCGTTATCAACTATAACAGCGCCACATACAATATCGCCCTCGCGAAGGTCAATACCACGTACACCTCTTGCAGTTCTTCCAACTATTGAAACCTTATTCTCATCAAAGCGAGCAGCATAGCCGTTCTTTGTAGCAATAAGCACGTGCTTTGTGCCATCAGTATGTCCAACGAAGATAAGCTTGTCTCCCTCGTCAAGATTGATAGCAATCTTACCGCCCTTGCGTTGATATTCATATTCTGCAATATCGGTACGCTTAATTACACCGTTTTGTGTAACCATTGTTAGATATTCACCGTGAGTAAACTCGGAAAGAGTTACCATAGCGGTTACCTTTTCGCCCTTTTCAATCTCAATTAGGTTGATTAGGTTAGAGCCCTTAGCTGTTCTTGATGCCTCAGGAATTCTATATACCTTGCGAACAAATATCTTACCATTGTCGGTAAACATAAGTAGATAATCGTGGCTGTTAGCAACAAGAACCTTTTCAATAAAGTCCTCTTCCTTTGTATGCATAGCGATAAGTCCCTTACCGCCTCTTCTTTGAGCAGAATATGTGTCAGCTGGGATTCTCTTAATATAGCCGGAGTTTGTAAGTGTAATTACACATTCGTGGCGTTCAATTAAGTCCTCAATGTCGATTTCTTCCTCGCTATCAATTATGTCAGTGCGACGCGCGTCAGCAAATCTTCTCTTAATTTCAAGAAGCTCCTCTTTGATAAGAGCCTTTAATTTGTCCTCACTTGCGATAATTGAATTTAATTCTGCCATAATTTCGTGAAGCTTCAAAATTCTATCTTCAATCTTTTGACGCTCCATACCGGAAAGACGACCAAGTGTCATTTCAACAATAGCTTGAGCCTGCTCATCGGAAAGAAGGAACTTCTCCTTCAATTTTTCCTTAGCCACAGGAGTGCTCTCGCTTGAACGGATTATAGAAATAACCTCGTCGATATTGTCAATTGCAATTTTGTAGCCCTCGTAAATATGAGCCTCTGCCTGTGCCTTAGCTAGCTCAAACTTAGTTCTACGGAGAACTACCTCCTCTTGGAACTCAACATAATTTTCAAGAACCTGCTTTAGGTTAAGTGTCTTTGGCTCGCCCTTAACAAGCGCAAGCATATTAACAGCACATGTATCTTGAAGCTGTGTATTCTTATAAAGAGTATTAAGAATAATTTGAGCATTTGCATCGCGTTTATATTCGATAACAATTCTCATACCAGCTCGACCTGACTCGTCGCGAATACCGGTAATGCCCTCTACTCTCTTGTCCTTAACTAGATCAGCAATTCTTTCAACTAGCTGGCTCTTATTAACCATATAAGGAATTTCAGTAATTATAATTCTGTGGTGGTCCTCTTCAATCTTAGCCTTTGAACGAACCATAACTCTGCCGTGTCCTGTTTCGTAAGCGTCGATTATGCCCCTTTTACCATAAATTGTTGCACAGGTTGGGAAGTCAGGACCCTTTATGTATTCCATAAGGTCGGCAACTGTACAATCTGGGTTTTCCATAAGATAAACAGTACCATCAATAACCTCGCCTAGATTGTGAGGTGGAACGTTTGTCGCCATACCAACTGCAATACCAACACTACCATTAACCAAGAAGTTTGGAAAACGGGAAGGCAAAACTGTTGGCTCTTTACGGGAGTTGTCAAAGTTTGGAACAAAATCAACAACGTCCTTTTCAATATCGCTCATAAGCTCATTAGCGAGCTTACTCATTCTAGCCTCAGTATAACGGTAAGCAGCAGCTCCATCGCCGTCAACGTTACCAAAGTTACCGTGTCCGTCAACAAGTGGGTATCTAAGTGAGAATGGTTGTGCCATTCTTACCATTGTTCCATATACGGATTGGTCACCATGTGGATGGTATCTACCAAGAACGTTACCAACGGTTGTAGCTGATTTTCTAAATGGCTTATCGCTTGTTAGATGGTCCTCGTACATAGCGTACATAACACGTCTTTGACCAGGCTTCATACCATCGCGTACGTCAGGGAGCGCACGGGAAACGATAACCGACATTGAATATTCAAGGAATGCCTCTGGCACTCTTGATTCAATGGATCTACCGACAATCATTTGCTCGGTATTTTCATAATCTAATTGATTTATATCTTTTTCACTCATTTTTATACTCCTATGACACAATGGACTTAATCCAGTGTGGTTTTATATTTATATGTTTAGAAAGTTTTTAATTTTTTATAAAACTGCTTTGTACATTCAAAATCAATGCCTGATAAAATAGACGGTCATTGTATTTTCAATGCACATTGGTTTGAGTTTATTGTGTCATCTTATTATACGTCTAGGTTCTTAACGAATTTAGCGTTCTTTTCGATAAATTCACGTCTTGGCTCTACCTTATCGCCCATAAGAAGTGAGAAAATTTCGTCACATCTAATAGCGTCGCCTATCTCAACCTTGATAAGCGTTCTCTTTGTTGGGTCCATAGTTGTTTCCCAAAGCTGTTCCTTGTCCATTTCTCCAAGACCTTTGTATCTTTCAGCCTGACCACCGCCAAGCTCCTCAAAAATCTTATCTCTTTCCTCGTCGGAAAATGCGTATCTCTCTGCCTTACCCTTAGTAATCTTATAGAGTGGTGGCTTTGCAAGGAATACGTGGCCATCCTCAATTAGCTGGCGCATATGACGATATAGGAAGGTCAAAAGAAGAACCTGAATGTGGGAGCCGTCAACGTCGGCATCGGCCATTATAATAATTTTTCCGTATCTTAATTTTTCTGAGTTAAATTCCTCTCCAATTCCACAGCCGAGCGCTTGAATAATAGGAATTAGTGATTCATTTGCATAAACCTTGTCAAGACGAGATTTTTCAACGTTTAATACCTTACCTCTAAGTGGTAAAATAGCTTGGAAACGAGAGTCACGTCCATCCTTAGCTGAACCACCCGCGGAATCTCCCTCTACAAGGAATAATTCTGTATATTCAACACGTCTGTCTTGACAGTCAGCAAGCTTACCAGGTAGTGTTGATCCTTCAAGTACACCTTTACGACGGGCTAGCTCTCTTGCCTTTCTTGCAGCCTCACGTGCGCGAGATGCAGCACAGGATTTATCAATAATAATCTTTGCAACATCTGGGTTTTCTTCGTAATATTCACTTAGCTTTTCAGAAACTATATTATCAACAATAGTTCTGATTTCACTGTTACCTAGCTTTGCCTTTGTTTGGCTCTCAAATTGTGCATCTGGCAATTTAACTGAAACAACAGCAGTAAGTCCCTCACGAGTGTCCTCGCCTGAAAGCTTGTCTCCGTCCTTTAAAAAGCCCAATTTTTTACCATATGCATTAGTAACCTTACGTAAGCCCTCTTTAAAGCCTATTTCGTGTGTACCACCATCAATTGTTGCCATATTATTAGCAAAGGTAACAATTGCCTCACTATATGAGTCGTTATATTGAAGAGCTACCTCGGCAGTAATATCCCCTTTTTCTGCCTTCATATAAATTACTTCGTTGTGAATAAGTCCGCCACCCTTGTTATTGTTAATAAAATTAACAAACTCGCGGATACCACCCTCGTAATAAAGCTCCTCTTCTCTGATATTTTCTTCATCTCTTTCATCACGGAATAAAATTCTAATTCCCGCATTTAAGAACGCTTGCTCACGGAGTCTTGTAAGTAGAGTTTCATATTCAAATTCAACAGTTTCAAAAATGGTGTCATCTGGCTTAAATCTTACATAAAGACCCTTTTTACCGCTTGGAGCCTCTCCAACACAAGCAAATGGGCGTACAACCTGACCCTTTTCAAATCTTTCAGTATACATTTTTCCGTCGTGGCAGTTTTCAACCTCCAGCCATTCTGAAAGCGCGTTAACAACAGATGCACCAACACCGTGTAGTCCACCTGAAATCTTATATCCGCCACCGCCGAATTTACCACCTGCGTGCAAAACAAGGAAAACAACCTCTAGGTTTGGTGTTCCTGTCTTTGCATTTATACCGGCTGGAACGCCACGTCCATTATCCTGAATAGCAACACTTCCGTCTGGCAAAAGTGTAACTGTAATTTTATCGCAATGTCCTGCCATTGCTTCGTCAATAGAGTTATCAACAATCTCATATACAAGATGGTGAAGACCTCTTATTGATGTAGTACCGATATACATACCGGGGCGCTTTCTAACAGCCTCAAGACCCTCAAGAACCTGAATCTGCTCGTCGCCGTATTCTCTTTCAACTCTGTTTTCCAAGTTTTCCATTATTTTCTCCTTCTTTTATTCGGGAATTTTATTTAATGATTGATGAGGTATTGAATGGGGATAAATATACCTCTTGATTTTTTAAAATAATAAATGATTTGGGTAGGTCGTACCCTAAAGTAATAACTCTTTTTTCCTTTTGAGCCTTACTTAAATAGTTTCTGGTATTTATTGAAACAGTGGCTGAGTCGAGGTCAAAAACCCCTAAAATTTCACTTTTTCTTACCACCTTGTTATTTCCTATATGAATGTACATTTTATTCATTTTCTCCATTTTTTTGAACTTCATTTTCTTCATTCTCAAGCGATGGCTCAGCAAAATTCAAGTCCTCTTCTCTTTTGCCCTCTTTTATGTAAATAAAATTACAATCATCTGTGTTTTCAAATACACCCTTGTCACAGCCGGTAATAATAACCTGACGCGCACTTATATTTGAAAGAACATATTTTTTTCTTGAATCATCAAGCTCAGAAAGAACATCGTCAAATAGAAATACAGGATATTCTCCCTTATTTTCTCGGCTGATTTCTCCCTCTGCCATTTTCATAGCAAGAGCCAAGGACCTTTGTTGACCCTGTGAGGAATAAAAACGAGAATCCTTGCCGTTTATTTCTATTTTTAAGTCGTCCTTATGAATACCAAAAAGTGTTGCTCCGTATTTATATTCTCTTTCCTTGTTGTTTTTTAAGAGCCCTAAATAACGGTTTTTTAGACTTTCTCTTGACTCAAAGTCATTTTTATCAACATTTGCTTCATAGCTGATTTTTGGCTTTTCACGTCCGCCTGTCATATCTTCAAAAAAGACAGATACCCAAAAGTCAAGCTTTTTAATATACTCATTTCTTATATCAGCAATATCGGCAGATAGTGAAGCTAGTTCCTCTGAATAAATGTCCATTAAGGCTTCATTTTCTTGTCTTAGCTCTGGCATCATTTTAAGTATTGCATTTCTTTCTTCCATAACTGCGTTATAGCGCGCCATCATTTTTATGTAAACTGGGCGAAGCTGAGAAATAGCAACATCTAAAAACTTACGTCGAACAGAAGCAGAATCCTTAATTATTCCAAGATGTGAGGGACAGAATAAAACAGCCCTAAATTCTCCAATAATTTCTGAGGTTTTTGCAACCTTTACTTTATTTCTATAAAACTTCTTAGGCAGGCTCTTCGAAATTTCAACACCCAAAAGTGTTTCAGTATCTCTTGACTCAAAATTCATTTTTGCATAGGCAACGCTTTTATCAAACTTAATAAGCTCCTTGTCCTTAAAGGCACGAAAGCTCTTTCCCCTCGCAAAAAGATAAATGCCCTCTAAAATATTGGTTTTTCCCTGTGCGTTTTCTCCGTAAATTACGTTAATTCCATTACTAAATTCAATTTTTTCACTATCAATATTGCGAAAATTTTCAAATTCAATATTTTTTACTATCATTAGTGTGTCATTCTCATAGGCATTACAAAATATGTAAATTTGCCCTCATCGGTATTTTGTGGCTCAATCAAAACTCCAGTTAATGGGTTAACAAAGCTTAATTTCATTTTACCCTGGTCACAAACCTTCAAGACATCAAGGAAGAACTTACAGTTAAATGCAATAACTAGGTCATCTCCCTTTATTTTTTCAATTTCAATCTCATCATAAACATTACCGTTTGAAGATAATGTTGAAATTGATAATACCTCATCAATAGTAAATTTAACATAAGGACGAAGAGTTCCTGCTAGGTTATCTTCAATAATAAGTGAGCTTCTTTCAAAAGCACCTCTTAACTCTTCAGCATTTAAGAAAAATTCAATATTAGTTGATTTTGGTAAAATTCTTTCATAGTCAATATATGCTGACTCGATTTTCTTTGAAAATAGAATATATTTTCCGACAATAAATAAAAGCTGACGGTTAGCAACTCTAATTTCCATTGTTTCCTCAGTGTCCTTCACAAGCTTTAAAAGCTCAACAAGTGTTTTACCGGGAACAATAAAGAGTAGATATAGTGGGTTTTTATCGTTGTTTGTATTTTCTAATTCACTTTCATATTCTAAATGAGCCAAACGGTTACCATCACATGAAACAATTGTCATTTTCTTATCTCTTACCTCAAAGTAAGCACCATTGAAAACAGGACGGCTATCATTTTGACCAATTGCAAACAAAATTCTATTTACAAATTTTCTAAATAGATATTGTGGGATTTTAAAGCCCTTCTCTGCGCGTAGCTCCGGTAAAACAGGAAACTCGCTAGCGCTTAATGCTTTAATATCAAAATGTGAAAAACCATTCTCTGATTCAATAACAGTTTTATATGATGTTTCAACAGTAATTTTGATATTTCCCTTTGGCATTGTTTTTACAATTTGGAAAAGCTTGTTAGCATTAATAACACATTTTCCTCTTTCTAAAATCTCACACTCAATTTGTGTTCTCATACCCTTTTCAAAGTCGTATGATGTAAGAGTACAAATATTGTCATCTCCACATTGAATTAAAATACCCTCAGTAAATGAGTTAGTATTCTTACCAGAAACAGTATACATAATTGGAACTAATGCGTTTAATAATTTGTCCTTATCAAAAACAGCTATCATAAAAATTCCTTTCAAAACTCAACAGGTAGTTGGTCTTTTTTCTTATATTTCTTTTTTTAATTATTAATTTATTAATGTTGTAGTAGTTGTAGTAGTAGGGGGTAGTTGATTTGTTGAAAACCATTAAAATGCTTGTAAATTATGGATTTTATAATCAAAATTGTTAACATTTACCTGTTAATAATTGTTGATAATTTTGTCGAATTTTAGAAAAACAAAATCTTAAAAATCCAAAAATTTACGTTACTTTTTATCCACCGTTGAAAAAACATATGTTGAAAAGTGGGACAAGTCCATAATCTGCATAGCTTTAACTTGATGTTGATAAAAAGTGGAAAAATCAGGTAGATGAAATTTCTCTTATAATTGAGTTAACCTCATATGCAAAGGATGAATCCTTTTCCATTAAATCCTTAACAAAGCTCTCACTTGAAATAACAGTTGTACGGTCACGGTTTATAACCTTACCAATTTGGGATTGGGAAAGCTGTGTGCATTGACGAGCAATATAAACACATATATGACGAGGAACTGCAATTTCCTTATTTCTCTTAGTTGATAAAATATCGTCGCGAGTAACACCAAATTTTTTGGAAACCGCCAAAATAATATCATCCATCTTTTTTGTGTCTGAATCCTTTTTAGGAACAAACTCGTGAATTGAGCTTTTAACTCTTTCAATATTTATTTCTCCACCCTCAAGGAGCTGAATTGCACCAAGCTTTTTAACAACGCCCTCAAGCTGTCTTATTGAAGATGTAACATTTTCAGCAAGGTAGGAAATAATTTCATTTGAAATATTAAGATGGTTCATAATTGACTTTTGTTGAAGTATTGCACATCTTAAATCATAGTCAGGCAATTGAATATCAACAATGAGTCCTGCCATAAATCTTGTTCTTAGTCTGTCCTCAAGTGATTTCATTTCGTGAGGTGGACGGTCAGATGTAAATATCATTTGCTTATTTGCATCATAAATAGCGTTAAAGGTATTAAAGAATTCCTCTTGAAGTGATTCCTTACCGGCAACAAAGTGAATATCGTCAATTAATAAAACATCAGCTGTTCTATATTTATTTTTAAAATCGGCTGTGTTGTGCTTAGAAATTGCGGTAAAGAGCTGATTTGCAAATTCCTCACCCTTTATGTAAACAATTTTTTTGTTTGGGAAGTTCTTTGAAATTCTATTTACAATAGCGTAAAGCAAGTGAGTCTTACCAACACCGGATGGGCCATAAATAAATAATGGGTTGTATTCCTTTTTGGTAAAATTATCAAAATCCTGATTTGCAACTGCTACCGCTGCTGAATTTGCAAATTTATTTGATGCACCAACAACGAAATTTTCAAATGTATATTCTGAACGATAGTTATTAGGAATTTGTTCATTAGGGGAAAGAGATGAGGATTTAATTTCTCCCTTCTCTATTTTTTCAAAGGTTTCAAGATTTTTTCTTGATAAATCAATTTCGCCCTGCTCAGATGAGTGAATAACAACAGATGGCTCAAAGCCTAAAATTTCATTTAAGTGGTCAGCCATAGATAAAGCAAAGCGCTGTTGAATAATTTTCTTTTTTAGGTCAGTAGGAGAAATAAAAACTGCTTCATTTTCGTCAAGAGAAGCTAACTTTAAATCTCCAAACCATAAGTTAACTGCGGTAGTTGAGTTTTCCTTTAAAAGTAACTCAATAAGCATTGAACGAATACCCTCTAAGTCAATAGCACTAAAGTTCATTAAAAATCTCCTTTTTTAGTAGTCCTCGCGTATGTGTACGCACGCATTATGCGTCACACACGCACACGCGCGTGAAGAAAAAATGCAAAACTAAGCCAAAATAGGCAGAGTTAGGCACGGTAATAATAGTTATAAATATTATAACACACATGTGGAAAACTGTCAACAAAATTTGAAAAATTTCTACTTATTTATATATACATAATTAAACATATTAGTGGAAAACTAGTTGAAAAATAAGGATTTTTAATAAAAATTGTATCATTTTTGAAATAAAAAATTTACATTTTGTTAATAAAAATAAACTATAAATTTAATTAAAAAATATTAAAAAGGGCATATCAAAAATGATATACCCTTAAAATTTTAGTCGATAGAGTGTCTGAATTTAACTATTTTTATTTTCCTAACATAATTTTAATTATCTCTTTATCTGTTTCACTCATACCAACAGATGCAAGTCTTCCAACATTAGTAATTGTATTTTCCACACCCTTTGTAACAATTCCCTCGCCGGAATAAAACTGATGTCCACTTTTTGTCATTTCATAGCCCATAATACCAGCTTCAACTGCCATTGCAATTTTTGCAGCACATGAGGACTTTGCACCATCACAAATAGTACCAGAAAGAATAGCTACTGTATTTACTAATGTGTGGGCAATTTCATAAAATCTTCCACCGTATAAATAGCATATTCCGCATCCGGCACCTGCACCAGCAGATATAGCGCCACAATAAGCTGAAAGACAGCCAATGCCTGTTTTTTGATGAATTGTAATTAAATTAGAAATAATGAGCGCACGATAAATATCTTCCTTTTTTGCGCCTATTTTTTCGCCATAAACACATACAGGAACAGTTGCAGTAATTCCTTGGTTACCGCTTCCGGAAATTATGTAAACGGGAAGCTCACAGCCATTCATACGAGCATCAGACCCAGCTGCGGACATAGCGCGCGCCAAAATTCGAGTATCGCCGTTTGAATTCAAATAAAGGGATCTACCTATTGAAGCACCCCAATCGCGAGAAATTCCCTCTTTAGCAATAGCCATATTGAATGAAATTTGATTTTCGAGCAGTGGTGTTAATTCAGTTAGGTCAATTGTTTCGGCAAATTCAATAATATCTTCAACATTTAAAAGTGAACGGTCGGTTGATGATTTCTCTACTACATCCTCAGGGGAATAGTAATTAGATGTGATATCCTTACCATTAAGCCTTATCTTTTCAATGTTAGTATGTCTTTTTGCAAGATGAACAAATGCAATATTTTTGCCAAGCTCTCCCTCAATTATAATTTCAAAGGGTAAAGAATCCTCAAGCTCATATATTTCCATTTTACATTTTGACTGATATTCCCGAATTTCATCCACTTGGTCGGGTGTAATTATGGAAAGAACCTCTAATTTTTTGTCAGGACGTTTACAAATTATACCTGCACAAACAGCAGAATTTATGCCGTGCATACCACCGGTTGATGGAACAATTACACTTTTTACATTTTTAATAATATTTCCACTAAGACCAACACTAACCTTAGTTGGGTAATCTCCTAAAACGTGAGAAACAATAGATGCAGCATACGATATTGCAATTGGCTCAGTGCAGCCCATAGCAGGAATTAATTCTTCCTTTAAAATATCTGTATATGCGCGAATTTTTTCTTTAGTTAATGCCATTTTCAGATTGTCTCCAATCGATTTTATTTAATTGAGCCTGATATCTCTTTTTTATCAAGGGTAACATTTGTTGCACCATCAACATAAATTAAATCTCCAATTTCAAATGGAGCCTTATTAAGCTCTTGAACATTTGGTTGAATATCAATTTTGCCATAATAGTATGGATGAGTGTCGCCCTTTTCATATTTGAAGCTACAATTTTCAATTGTAATATTACTTAAATTTTCGCCATCTCCAATAACGATAGATGGATTTTCCTCAACAAAATCACAATTTTTAATTGATATATTTTTAATTTGACCATTAGTGTTTTTGGCGCAGATAACAAATCCCTCGCCCTTGCCCCACCACCAGCCTGCGTGAATGCTGGTTTTAGATTTTACATTTTCAATTTCAATGTTTTCAACTACACCATCATCGCCAGTAAAAATTGAAATTCCACGGTTAGATGGCAAAATTTCAACATTTTTAATCTTAGCATTTCTAACCTTGCTATAAAGATGGCCAAAGCGAATAGCTGCTGAACGTGAAGACATTAGACAATTTGAGATTTCCATATTTTCACAAACACCCTCAGTATTTGTAATACAGGTTGCCGCAAAGCAGTCATCTCCACAAAGGAAGGTTGAATCACGAACAATAATGTTTCTTGATGCTGAAAAATGAACACCATCATTATTTGCAATTCTATTGTGATTATCAACATAGCATCTTTCAAAAACTATATTTTCACAATTAGAAAATGTAAAGGTCCAGCAAGGAGAATTAAATATTTTAAGGTCGTGAATATGTATATTTTTGCAGTTGTTAAAGAAGATTGGCTGAGTTGGTCTTTCAATTTTTACATCAGGTCCAATAACAGTTTGCTCCTCATATTTTAGACACAGGTGCTCGTCTTTCATAAAATCAGGAGAGCCACAGGTAAAATTAGCCCAAGCATCGCCACTTAAAATAATTTTTCCTCCACCATACATTTCTATGTTGTCAGAGTCAAGCGCATAAATTAATGAAATAGTTTTTTCCATTTCATTATGATAAAACTCATTAACATAATAATGATTAAGGTTGCGAGAGCCCAAAAGCTCGGTTCCCTTTTCTATATAAACCTTAATATTGCCCTTTAATCTTATAGTGCCACAAAGGAAAATTCCTTTACCGTCAAAAACAAGAGTATCTCCCGCATCACACGAGTCAATTGCCTTTTGAATAGCAACTGTATCAAGAGTTGCACCGTCGCCAATAGCACCAAAATCTCTTACATTTACATTTTTCATAAAAATACCTCAATAATGTAATATTTAATATATTATAACATTATATATATGAAAAATCAAGAAAAACCCAAAGGATTACTCCTCTGGGTTAATTCTTTTTCCAAAAATATCAAAATGTTTTTTCAATCCTCTTTCAACGGGAATAATTGGAATAGCTACAGGAATAACACTAAGCAAGATTAAAATACCACCAACTAAGCCTACAACGCTGTCCCCTTGATTAATAAGGAAAAGCATAACAATAAGATAAATAGGGAAAATGATACAGCCAAGAATTAACCAAATCTTGCCTAATTTACTGTGCGCATATCTCCATGTTTCCTTACTTCTTCTAGAACGCCTTGTTCTGTAACCAAAAAAGGCATTAATACCGATAAATGAGGTTCTTAAAAAGACAATACCAAAGATGATAAGCATTAAGGGAATTAGAAGCACCAAAAGAGTAACTGCAAGCCAAAACATAAAATCACCTCTTTAGTCTATTGTAGCATAAATAATTTTAAAAATCAATAAAAAAACAACCACTTATTGGGTTGTTTTTTAAAATTCTTTTATTTTGCTTGTAAATAAATCATCAAAACAGATATATCGGCAGGGGAAACACCCGAAATTCTTGATGCTTGACCTAAGGTAAGAGGCTTAACCTTATTTAGTTTTTGAATAGCCTCTATTCTTAATCCCTTGACAGTTGAATAATCAAGGTCGGGGTCGAGAGGACGAGATTCCATTTTTTCTGCCCTTGCAACCTCGGTTAGCTGTTTTTTTACATAACCATCATATTTTATGTCTGTTTGAGCTGTGAAAATAACACTTTTTGGCAAATTTGGTCTACCTGTGTCTAATTTTTCAAACATTTCAAGGTTAAGCTGTGGTCTTTTTATGAGGTCTGCAAGTGAAATTGGAGTTGAAATAGGAGTAGTTTCTGCCTTTTCTATTATCTTATTTATCTCGTCTGACGGATGGATAATTACCTTTGAAAGACGATTTTTTTCGTCATTTATTTGATTTCTTCTCTTTTCAAAATGAGCCCATTGCTCATCAGAAACAAGTCCAACCTCGCGTCCAATAGGAGTTAGGCGAAGGTCAGCGTTGTCTTGACGCAAAAGAAGCCTATATTCACTTCTTGATGTCATCATACGATATGGCTCGTGTGTGCCCTTTGTAACTAAATCGTCAATTAGTGTTCCAATATAAGAAGAGGAGCGGGGCAAAATCATAGGCTCACGACCTTTAATTTTAAGGGAAGCGTTGATACCTGCCACAAGTCCTTGTGCTGCTGCCTCCTCATAGCCTGAGGTGCCATTAAATTGTCCTGCACCATAAAGACCTGAAATCTTTTTGTATTCAAGGGTAGCTAAAAGCTCCTGTGGGTCGGTGCAATCGTACTCAATTGCATATGCATAGCGCATAACTCTTGCGTTTTCAAAGCCCTCAAGAGAGTGTAGCATTTCCATCTGCACCTCTATTGGCATTGAGGTTGAAAAGCCCTGGAGATACATTTCCTTTGTGTCAGCGCCTGTGGGCTCTAAGAAAAGCTGATGTCTTTGCTTGTCGGCAAAGCGAACAATTTTATCTTCAATAGATGGGCAATAGCGAGGGCCTGTTCCGTGAATGTTTCCGGAATACATAGCGCTCTTTTTTAGGTTGTCATTAATTATTTTATGAGTATTTAAATTAGTATATGCAATATAGCAAGGGATTTGCTCCTTTATAGGGTAGCCGTCCTCACTTGTCTGCCAGGAGAACGGGAAAGCCTCATATTCGCCCTCTTGAATTTCAAGCTTGGAATAATCAATTGAATCAGCGTGGATTCTTGCAGGAGTTCCGGTTTTAAAGCGCATCATTGAAATACCCTCACGCACAAGCGCATCAGTCAAAAATGATGCGTGCATAAGTGAGTCAGGGCCTGAATGATAGCAAATGTTACCTGTATGAACGGTTGCGTTTAAGTAAGTTCCGGTACATAGAATAACAGCCTTACATTTAAATTCCTCGCCCAAGCGAGTAACTACTGCATCTATTCTCTTTTCGCCATTTTCAATTACTGTTTTTATGTCGCAAATCTCGGCTTGAACGAGCCTTAAATTAGGAGTATTCTCGAGAACCCCCTTCATAATAGCTCTGTATTTTAGACGGTCGGCTTGAATTCTTTTGGAATAAACAGCTGCGCCCTTGCCTAAGTTTAGGGTTCTAGTTTGCAGAGTAACTAAATCTGCGCTTTTTCCCATCTCGCCACCCAAGGCATCTATTTCGTAAACCAAATGCCCCTTGGCAGTTCCACCAATAGAGGGGTTGCAGGGCAAATTTGCAACAGAATCTAAAGACATTGTAAAAAGAATGGTGTTAAGTCCCATTCTGGCACTAGCAAGCGCTGCCTCAATGCCTGCATGACCTGCGCCAACAACGGCAACATCTATTTTATTAGTACACATGACAAACTCCCTTCTAACATCCCATTTTTATCTTGAAAACAGACACGTAACGGGGTGTTTTAATTATTTATGGTATTTTGTGCCATTCACAATAGAGAGTGAACGGTATGTTGTTTCGTATAGAATTACACGCAAAAGCTGATGAGGAAAGGTGAGCTTTGAAATTGACAATTTGTAATCCGCTCTTTGTTTAATTGAAGGCGCAAGACCAAAGGACGAGCCAATAATAAAGCAAATTTCACTTTTTCCGCTTGAGGTAATTTCCTCTAGCTTGGAGGCTAATTCCTCACTGGAAAGCTGCTTACCCTCAACACACATAGCAATTACATAGGATTTTGTTGAAATTTTATCAAATATCGCCCTTGCCTCGCGTTCAAGAGCAGAGTCAATCTGGCTTTGACTTGGGTTTTCAGGTAATTTTTCTTCCTTTAATTCAATTTCCTCAACCTTAGCCCACGCGCCTATGCGCTTTTTGTATTCCGAGCAGGCATCCCTTAAATAACTCTCTTTTAGCGACCCTGTGGCTATAATTTTAATATTTAGCATCAGTTTTCACCAATTAGTTTTTCACAAGCGGAAAGAATAGCCAATTTGCCACTTTCGTAAGTGAGTGAGCCTTGGAAAAACGCGGTGTAAGGTGGGCGGACTGGTCCGTCGCACGAAAGCTCAATTGATGAGCCTTGGGTAAATGCACCCGCTGCCATAATTACCTCGTCTTGGTATCCCGGCATAGCCCAAGGCATAGGGGTAACGTATGAGTCAACTGGGCTTGACGCTTGAATTCCTTGACAGAATTTTATAAGCCCGTCAGCATAGCCAAACTTAACTGTTTGGATTATATCTGAACGATATTCATTATATTTTGGAGAAACATCAAAGCCTAATTTTTCAAGCACATAAGCTGCAAAATGAGCTGTCTTTAATGCCTGAGCAACTACGTGAGGGGCTAGGAAAAAGCCTTTGAATAGATTTCTATTTTGACCGAGTGAAGCTCCTACCTCACATCCGGTACCAATAGAGGTAAGACGGTAGGACGCTAGCTCCACTGCCCTTTTTGTACCAGCTATATAGCCACCGCTTTCGGCAATTCCACCACCTGGGTTTTTAATAAGTGAGCCAATCATCATATCAGCCCCAACGTGGCAAGGCTCACGGTCTTCACAAAACTCGCCATAGCAGTTGTCAACAACTACATATGCTTGACTTCTTTGATGTACAAAATCACAAATCTTTCCGATTTGCTCAATTGTTAAGGTAGGTCTATTTAGGTAGCCCTTTGAGCGCTGAACAAATACAACCTTAACAGCTTTTCCATACTCGTTTAGCTTATTTTCAATTCCCTCAAAGTCAATTTCGTCGTTTTTAAAATTTACTTGGTCATATTTCACACCGAAATCAGCGAGTGAGCCGTCGCCATTAGCCCCATTTAAGCCTATAACCTCGCAAAGAGTATCGTATGGCTCATTGGTAACAGAAAGCAAAACGTCATTTGGTCTTAAAAGTCCAAAAAGACCTATCGAAAGCGCTGTTGTTCCGTTAGGAATAGTGTGTCTAACAAAAGCACTCTCCGCCCCGAAAACATCTGCATAAACCTTATCAAGAGTATCTCTGCCGATATCGTCATAGCCATAACCGGTAGTTCCAGAAAACATACTATCGCTTACCCTATGCTCCTTAAAAATTTCAAGCACACGGCTAGTGTTTTTATAGGAATTTTCGTCTATTCTTTTGTAAATTGGCGCAAGGTCAATTTCTGCCTCCTCGGCTATTTTTAAAAGCTTTTCGGAAATCATTATTTCTCCTTATTTAGCAAACACAGGTCAAGGTTTTTGCCCTGCCTGTGTCGCTTATTTGCATATTTTTATTATTTTAACTTTGCGTTTGCTTTAAGTCTTAATTGAGTATTTAGTATCTTCTTTCTTAGACGAAGAGACTTAGGTGTAACCTCAATTAATTCGTCCTCAGCAATATATTCGATAGCTTGCTCGAGCGACATTACTCTTGGCGGGGTAAGAATTAAAGCCTCGTCTGCGCCCTTTGAACGAACAGCTGTTAGGTGCTTTTTCTTACAAACATTAACAACAATATCTTCCATCTTAGGGCATTCGCCAACTATCATTCCCTCATAAACAGGGGTTTGAACGCCAATAAACATAGCACCTCTGTCTTGAGTATTGAATAGACCATAAGAGGTAGCCTCGCCATCCTCGGATGCAATAAGTGAACCTGTGTATCTTGTGATAACATCGCCCTTGAATGGTTGATAGCCGTCGAACAAGGTGTTAAGAATACCCTCGCCCTTGGTGTCAGTCATAAACTCGCTTCTGTAACCAAAGAGACATCTTGATGGAATTAAGTATTCAAGACGTGATCTGGTTCCTGCCTTGCCCATTTCAAGTAGCTCGCCCTTACGTGAGCCAAGCTTTTGAACAACAGCACCAACGCTTTCGTCCGGAACGTCAATTGAAACTCTTTCCATAGGCTCGTGAAGAGTGCCGTCGATTGTTTTATAAAGAACACGTGGAGTTGAGCAGCAAAGCTCATAGCCCTCACGGCGCATAGTTTCGATAAGGATTGATAGGTGCATTTCTCCTCTGCCCGCAACCTTAAATGAGTCGGTTGTGTCGCCATCGGTAACACGGAGTGAAACGTCCTTCAAGGTTTCCTTGTAAAGGCGATCACGAATTTGACGGGAGGTAACAAATTTACCCTCCTTACCTGCAAATGGGCTGTCATTAACGCTGAATGTCATTTCCATTGTAGGCTCGGAAACCTTAACAAATTCAAGTGGCTCTGGGTTAGATGGAGCACAAATTGTATCTCCAATTGAAAGCTCCTCAACACCGGAGAAGCAAACAATATCGCCAACAGTAGCAGTTGTCGCTGGGGAACGTGAAAGACCCTCAAATTGGTAGATAGAAACTATTTTTGCACGTCTAGGTGCGGAATCCGAGTGGTAGTTGCAAACTGCAACCTCTTGGTTAACCTTAAGAGTACCACGCTCAATTCTACCAACACCTATTTTACCAACGTATTCGTTGTAGTCAATAGCAGAAACGAGAAGCTGTAAATCCTCGTCCTCCTCTCCCTCTGGCTCAGGGATGTAATCTATAATTGTGTCAAGAAGTGGCTTTAAGTCTGTACCTGGAACATCAGGAGAGAAGGAAGCTGTACCAGCTCTGCCTGAGCAGAAAAGCATAGGAGAGTCAAGCTGCTCATCGGTTGCGTTTAGGTCAATAAGAAGCTCCAAAACCTCGTCAATAACCTCGTGAACACGGGCATCAGGACGGTCAATCTTGTTAACAACAACTATGATTCTGTGGTTCAATTCCATAGCCTTGCGAAGAACAAATCTTGTTTGAGGCATAGGACCCTCAGCTGCGTCAACAAGCAGAATAACACCGTTAACCATTTTAAGAATACGCTCAACCTCGCCACCGAAGTCTGCGTGGCCTGGGGTGTCAATTATATTAATCTTCTTGTCGCCATAGCGAATAGCTGTATTTTTTGCAAGAATAGTAATTCCGCGCTCCTTTTCGAGTGCGTTTGAGTCCATTACACGGTCGGTAGTAGCTTGATTTTCGTGATAAGCACCGCCCTGCTCCAAAAGTCCGTCAACAAGAGTTGTCTTTCCGTGGTCAACGTGGGCGATAATTGCAACATTTCTTAAATCTTCTCTAAACATCTTTTCGTCCTTTAATTTAATATAATAAAAAATTTAGCGTGCATATTATAACACACAATTTTATAAAATAAAAGAGTTTTTTCTAAAAAAAATGAATATTTGCAAAAAAATAAGAAAAAAGCCACTCACAAGAGTGGCTTTAATTTCTAAAATTGCTAAATTTTAGGCTCGAAAAGGACAAAATCTCTCACATCTACAAGAATTTTTCCGTCTATTGGCTCGATTTCTGTCGTTTTTTTGATATCATGATAGAATATGATTGGAACGTCCGTTTCTATTAAAACAGTGAGGGGAGTGTCCAAAAATCTATCATTTTTTGTTAAAATTTCGGCAACCAGCTTCCCGTCCTGCTCACTAACTCGTAGCTCACTTTCTTCGTACCGCCTTATATATCTTGCGACCTCATTAAATGAGCCGACCCAAACCTCGTTTTCACTTGCTTTTTTGCCGAGATATTCACATTCTTCGGCAAATGTGTCGGCATTTTGTGAGTGGAAGATGTCCTCAGCCTTGTGCGTTATCCAATGGTTCATCTGGACACCCCAGCCACCGGTTGAAATAACCTCGTCAATATAGTCGGTATAGTCCTTAATTGGGCGCTTTAGCATAGCTGTAAAGCACTTTACATCAAGCCAATTTATTTCATTTGTATAGTTAATTCCGTCGGTATTTCCACGAGCAGCAATGTAATATTCATTTAAAACCTGTATTCCCCCCTCGTCTCTTGTGCCACCGGGGAAAATAAAGGTGTCAACCTCCTCGCCCGAAAACAGATCCATTAGTTGCTTTTTAGATTCCTTTGCATCGCCTTCTCTTTTTTCAAAAGGAGTTTCCTGACAGTATGCTACATCGTGTCCAACCGAGTGAGAAGTGATATCAAAATAGCCATCCCTTGTCGCGTTTTTCCAAAAATCAATTAGTGCGTTGTTCATAAAATTGACAGTAATTCCAACAGACGCTTTGAATTTTACACCATATTTTTCGTAGGTACTTTTAAAATTTTCTAAAACCTCACGGCTGGAGTCATAATAACAGCCGTCGTCAAAGGTAAAGGAAAAGGCGCTCTTTGCACCGCCTAAATATTTACAAAGCTCAATTTTCATAATAGCTCCTTGAAATTTTGTTATATTTATTTTAACATATATGCACGCATATATCAAGAAAAAAGCACCGATTTCTCGGTGCTTTTTTATGTATCATTAGATATCCATTTTGTTAAGCAATGCTTTTAGATTCTTAATTTCAGTTTCGGTTAGAGTAATTCCTTTTCCGAGCTTTTCGTGTCCTTCTTGCCAAACACGAATGTCATAAACAGGCTCACGCTCATTCCAGCTGATAAGGTTTACTTCTTTGATCCAACCGTTCTCGTTTTCGGAAACGTTACCAAATGCCTTAACGATATCATACTTAAATTCAGCCATTTTTCTACCTCCTTTTAGAATACTCATTACAAGCATATTTTAACATATAAGTTACAAAATTGCAATATAATATATATAAAAATATATAATAAAATAGAAAAAATTTGCATTTTTTTGCAAATTTTGGGCAAAAAATGAAAAATTTCAAAGGAAAAAGAGATAAATATCATAAAAAATATAACCGAGTGGCTAAGTTTTTGCCACTCGGTTATTTGATATTATCTGTATTTCCATGCGCTTGCCTTAAACTTGGTTTCGCCCTTCTTTGTGCGAACTGTCATAGGTGCGTCGTCAATTATACAATCTGCTTCCTTATAGAAAAGGTCAAGCTCTGTTTTTGGGAGCTGATAAAGTGGCTCCTCCTTTGGAAACTTCTTTCCGGTGTTTCCAATGTGGTCTCTGTTCTTTTCATATGGCATATTGTATTCGCTTGGGTCAAGCTTTGGATAAAGCTCAGGAACAGCAGCCTTTATAGCGCAGATAGCAATTTGGAGCTGGTCATCGCTTGGCTCACGGGTAGTGATTCTCTGCATCCAAAGACCAGGAGCTGAAAGAACCTTAGTAATTCCGTTTTCGTTTTTGCCTGCGTACATTATGTACTCATAGCCAATGCCCATAACAAGTGGAAGAACTAAAATCTTAACAACAGTTCTTGCAACGCCAGCCTCAAGTGGAATGAAGGCACTAACTAAAATGCTCAAAATAAGCATAACAAACATAAAGCTTGTGCCACATCTTGGGTGGAAGCGTGTGCACTTACGCGCGTTTTCAACAGTCAGCTCATGACCTGATTCAAAGCAAGCAATCGCCTTGTGCTCAGCACCATGATATTCAAAGGTACGTCTGATGTCCTTCATAAGTGAAACTGCTAAAAGATAAGCAATAAATATAGCGATTTTAATTACGCCCTCGCAAAGTGCAATTATAATAAAGTGTCCCTTTGCATTTGGGTCAAGCTTGATTGTATCAACCAAGAAATCGGTTGCATACATTGGAATTATTGTAAACAGCACAAGCGCAAGTAAAAGACCAAGCACAACGGAAATTGCCATAATAAGCACGGTCGATGCGCTCCTTTTCTTCTCTGGCTTTTGGCTCTTCTTTTTATCGTCGTCAAGGTCAAGCATATCTGTTGACAATGAAAGAGTTTTAAATGAAAGAATCAAGGACTCAATAAAAGCAACAATGCCGCGAATAATTGGCTTGTTCAGAAGCTTGAATTTTTTTCTTGATGTTTTGAATTGGGTGTTTTTAACTTCAACAGTTCCGTCTTCCTTGCGGACAGCTAAAGAAACACGGTCGTCCTTTTTCATCATAACGCCCTCAATAACGGCTTGACCGCCAACCATATTATGACGGTTGATGAGGTTAGAGTGGTTTTTATCCATTGTTTTCCTCCTGATTTTTATAGATTGAAGTAGGCGAATCGAGATAGCTTTGCAAAATTAAGCAGGCAGACATTTCGTCAATAATCTGCTTTCTTTTCTGCCCTCTTGTGCCTGTCATATTTAGCATAACGTGAGCATTTGCGGTTGATAGTCTTTCGTCAAAAAGAACCACAGGGATACCGCTTTTTTCCTCAAGATACTTTTTAAACGCCTGAATTTTTTCAGAGCGAGGACCTAATGTGCCATTCATATTAATCGGATGGCCGAGGACAATGAGCATAACATCGTGCTTTTTAGCAGCTGCGCAAACCTCATCGCCGGTAAATGTGAAGCTAGTGCTTTTTATTGTGCCGATACCACTAGCCAAAAAGCCACTGATATCAGAAAGGGCAAGACCTGTGCGAGCATCACCAAAGTCAACGCCAAGTGTTCTTTTTTTCATAAAAGCCTTAATCGCTCCCTCTAAAATTATATAAGTCCATATAATATTTTATCATATATTATTTTATAATTCAAGAAAATTTTTAATTTTTATAAAACTACTTAAAAATTAAAACGCACCTCGGGTTTGAACCGTAGTCATAAAATATTTGAAAAGACGAGATGCTTTTGTTATTTTTGAGACACGTGTCAAGCTGCTTTTCTTGGTCATAACCAAATTCTATTAGCATCTTTCCGCCGTCGTTTAAAAGAGAAAGCCCGTCGTTTATCAAAAATTCAATAATGTCTAAGCCACTTTCTCCACCGTCGAGCGCAAGGCGAGGCTCTTTTTTTACCTCAGGAGAGAGATTTTCAATATCTTTTGTTGGAATGTATGGTGGGTTTGAAACAATTACGTCAAATTTTTCGCCCTCAAGTGATGTGCGTATATCTCCTAAAATAAAACGCGCATTGACCTTGTGCTTTTCTGCATTTTTTTGCGCCATTTTTAAAGCACCCTCGGAAATATCAACAAGGGTTAAATCAATCCCCTTCTTATAAAGGGCAAGTGATATTCCAATACAGCCACTGCCAGTACATAAATCAGCCACAGAGTCGCCAGTTTTTATAATTTCGAGCGCTTTTTCAACCAAAATTTCCGTGTCTGGCCTTGGAATCAAGCAATCGGGCGAAACAAAAAATTCCTTGCCCATAAATTCCCATTTTCCAAGGATGTATTGAAGGGGTATTCTCTCTTTTCTTTTTTCTAAAATCTCCAAAACACGTGGAGATGTGTACGATTTTTCTCTGTCGGCAATAATTTTTGCACGAGAAATGCCATAAACACTTTCGATTATTAAAAATGCTTCCTCATTAGAATTATCCGCCCCATAGGAATTTAGGGCGGATATAATATCATTCAACTTCATATTTAGCTAATGCCTTTTCGATTTCTTCAATCAAGGTAGCCTCGGGCACCTTGCCAACCTTTGTATATGTGACAATACCAAATTCGTCAAGAATCAATGTGTATGGGTAGTAGCCGTTGCCACCTAGCTCGGTATAGCAGTCATCAAGTCCACCGGTTGTGTTTTGGTCCTTCAAGAACACAATATTCGACTCATTGTAGTTAGCATTTACATAGTCAATGCCACCACCGCTAATTGAAAATTGGTCGTCTGTGTGGATAGCATAGAAGGTAACGTCGTTTTTATATTCGGTTGCTGTTGTATCAAAATATGGTAGCTCTTGCAAGCAAATTGGACACCAAACGCCCCAGAAGTTTATAACAGTAACCTTGCCACTCTTTGAAATATCTATATTCTCTGAAAGAAGTCCTGTGCCATCAAATTTTTGCAAGGTAACTGATGGGCAAAGGTTGCCAACCTCATAGCCAACCTCGTAATCGTCAAGGTTGATATCGGGATTTGATGAATCCTCAGTCGAGCCAGAGCCGGAATGCTTTTCATCCTCCTTTAAAAACGGATGAAGCGTGTCCTTGATTGACTGGTCAAGGCCGTCCATGCTACTATCAATCTCTTCGCTAAAATCAAGCGTACAGGACGAAAGAGCCATCACAACTATTATAACTAAAGAAAGTGCTAATAAAAGCTTTTTCATAATATTCTCCTTAAGTAGTTAGTAATATAATTTTATCATTATATTATATAAATGTCAATATTTTATTTTGCTAGTTGACTTTACAGTATTTTTTTGGTAAAATCAAAGAAGAATTTAAAAACTTCGGAGGCTACTATGAAAAAAATTAAAATGGGAATAATAGGCTATGGCTGTAGAAGCTATGGTATGACTGATATTTTGCTCGGCTTTGACGACGTTGAGGTTATTGCTGTTTGTGATAAATACGAGGACAGAGTTGAAAACGCTGTAAACAGAGTTAAGGAAAAAAAGGGAAATGTGCCATTCGGTACTACTAACTATAAGGAAGTTCTCGCAATGGACGAGGTTGATGCGGTTTATATCGCAACAGACTGGAATATGCACTTCCCTATCGCTATCGACGCTTTAAAGGCTGGCAAGGCGACAGCCCTTGAGGTTGGTGGTGCTTATTCAGTTGAGGACTGCTGGGCTTTGGTTGATGCACAAGAAAAGAGTGGCGCGCAGTTTATGTTTATGGAAAACTGCTGCTATAACCGTGACGAGCTTTTGGCTACTGCTATTGCAAGAACAGGCGCGTTTGGTAAAATCGTTCATCTAAGTGGCGCATACTCACACGATTTACGTGGCGAGGTTACAGGTGGTAAGGAAAACAGACATTATCGCCTAGAGGAATACCTACATAGAAACTGTGAAAACTACCCAACTCACGAGCTTGGTCCTATGGCTAAGGTTATCGACATAAACAGAGGCAACCGTATGGTTTCTCTTGTTTCTGTTGCTACTGGCTCGTTTGGTATGGAGGAATATGTTGAGGCGCGCAAGGATACAATCAAAAATAAGGACCTAATAGGCGTTGATTTTGCACAAGGCGACGTTGTTAACACAATCATTACCTGCGAAAATGGAGAAACTATGCTTCTCCGTCTTGATACCTCACTTCCTCGCTCATATAATAGAGAGTTTACTATCCGTGGCACAAAGGGTATGTACGAGCAAAACACAAATAGCGTATATTTTGATGGCCAACCAGAGTTCTGGTCAAGCCTTGATTATATCAAAAAGTATATGAATACCGCTGAGGAATTCAAGGACCTTCTTCCTGAGGAATGGAAGATTATTACCCCAGAGGCGCTAGAGGCTGGTCACGGTGGAATGGATTATGTCGAGCTCCGCGAGTTCGTTGACCGCGTAAAGGACGGGGGCGAAATGCAATGCGACGTTTACGATGCAGCTGCTTGGATGGTTATTTCTTGCTTATCTGAGGAGTCAATTAAAAATGGTGGCAAGCCAATGGAGATTCCAGACTTTACACGTGGAAAGTATAAGACTCGTCCTTCAAAAGACGTACTTAAGTTTGGAGTGCGCGAGAACGCGTAAAACCGAAATCACAAGAAAACAAAAAATCGCAGAGGATTTCCTCTGCGATTTTTGGAAGGTATCAAATGAATAAAGATTTGCCGAAAAGAAAGCAAAATAGATTAGGTGGGTTTGATTATAGCACAGGGTATTCGTATTTTATAACGATTTGTACCCAAAGCAGGGTAAAAACATTATCAAAAATTGTAGGGGAGGGGTCTCCCCTCCCAGATTTAACCAAGCAAGGAGAGATAATTAAAAATCTTATTGAAAACATTCCTTCAAAATATTCAAACTTTTCTGTTGATTATTACGTAATAATGCCGAATCACATACATTTGTTAATATCTGTTTATGATATCGGGAGGGGAGACCCCTCCCCTACGGTGTCCTCGTTTATCGGTTGGTTAAAATATCAAGCAACAAAAGAAATCAACATTATGATGAATACAATGGGGCAAAAACAATTCCAACGCTCATTCCACGACCACATAATAAGAAACCAAAACGACTACGAAGAAATTTCAAGATATATTTATGAAAATCCTATAAACTGGGAGACAGATGAATTTTATACAAACTAAAAAGAGGTCAAACGACCTCTTTTTTATTTCAATTTTCTTGGGGAACTAATAATTCCTGCTAGGTAGTCAAGCGAAACGTTATAATAATTTGCCAAGGTAATAAAATGGTGCATTGGCATTTCGCGTTTTCCACTCTCGTAAAGCTGATATTGTTGAGTGGTAATATTTAAAACAACGGCAATGTCGGCTTGTGTTTTGTCAAAATCTTCTCGCAAATCTCTCAAACGACTATAAACGACCATATTACTCTCCCCCTTCAATAGCTTTAAATAAATTTTATCATTTCATTCAAATAAATGATTGAAAAACATTCGTTTGAATGTTATAATAAATAAAAAAGGAGAAAATTTATGCAATCAAACGAAATGATATTTGAGGAATTAAGAGAGATAGGAAAGAATTTGCGCTCACAAAAGTATCTTGATACACAAAATTTATTAATGGGAACAATAAATACGGTTGAAGAAAAGCTAATAAAAACAATGACATGTGAGCAAATAGAAATTTATAAGCATCTTGACGGCTATGTTTGGGATTATGTAGGACTTGCCGAAAAGGAAGCGTTTTATCACGGCTTTCAGATGGCAAAGGCTTTAATTAACAATAAATAAAAGAGGCAAAATGCCTCTTTAATTTTGCTTAACTATTTGACCTTCATTTTTATAAATCATATTCTTCTCTATCGTGCCACGCACACGCGATAAGGGGTAGACTCGGGCGCTGTCCATAATTATAGTGCCGGGGTTTAAAACCGACCCACAGCCGACCTCGACCTCTTTGCCTATTATCGCACCCAATTTGCGCATACCTGTGTCGATAATTCTATCTTGATAGCGCAATTTCACGTTTTTTTTATCCGACTTTAAATTAGAAATTATCGCTCCAGCACCTAGGTGTGATTTATAGCCGATTATTGAATCGCCTATGTAATTATAATGTGGTACACAGGCATAGTCAAAAAGAATAGAATTCTTAATTTCCGTTGAATTTCCGACCACTGCACCCTTGCCAACGATTACATTTCCTCTGATATAAGCAGAATGTCTAATTTCGGCACCCTCACAAATGATAGCAGGACCCACAATACACGCGCTTTTTGGAATTTCAACACCTGAAAAAACAAACACTCCCTCGCTAATTTCCTCATATTCGCTCGATAAGCTGGGGATTATTGACCTAATAATCTTGCCAATATTGGGAACTGCCTGCCAAGGGTATTTATATTCGCTTATTTTTTCTATGGCAATTGACCCCTCACTTCCAAAAAACGAACACACCTCAAGCTCTTTCATTCTGCACCCCCCAAGCCTTTGTTTGCCTTTTCTATCGCTTCCATTAGTTCTTTTGCGATTCTTTCACAATCGCTTTCACTTTCACACTCGGTAAGTATTCTTATAAGTGGCTCAGTACCGCTTGGTCGCAAAAGCACCCTGCCACCCTTTTTTGAAAGCTCATTGTGAGCTTTTTCGTGAGCTTCCTTTACGATTGGTGAGCTTAAAACTGCATTTTTGTCGACCACGTGTGCGTTTTTTAAGACCTGAGGGTATAAAACCACCTCGCTAGCAAGCTTGGAAAGAGTTGTTTTTTCTTCAAGTAAGCATTCGACAAGCTTTATTGACGTAAGGATTCCGTCGCCGGTTTGCGCGTATTTTGAGATTATTATGTGTCCTGATTGCTCTCCTCCTAAGGAATAGCCACCTCTTTGCATTTCCTCATAGACAAATCGGTCTCCAACCTTTGTTTCCTTGTAATTAATACCAATCTCCTGAAGCGCCGAATATAGCCCACTGTTTGACATTATGGTTGTTACAATAGTTGAGCCATTTAGCTCCCGTTGATTTTTCAAATTCTTTGCTAAAATATATAGTATTTTATCTCCGTCAACCACCTCGCCATTTGAGTCAACTGCGATACATCTGTCAGCATCTCCGTCGTATGCGAAGCCCATATCTAAGGAATTCAGCTTTACAAAATCCGATAGTGCGGAGATATGTGTCGAGCCACAGCCTTTATTTATATTTGTTCCGTTTGGCTCGTTGTTTATTAAATATGTTTTTGCACCCAAGGCGTCAAAAACCGCACGGCTTATCATAAAAGCGCCACCGTTTGACGGGTCAATGCCGATTTTCAAGCCCTTAAAAGAGCGCTTTGAGGAAGAAATTAAGTAAGCTATGTATCTGTTTCTTCCCTCGGAATAATCCGTGATTTTGCCCACGTCCTTTCCACTCGCAAAGGGGAGCATATTTGTATCGGTTTCTTCCTTATCTATATATTCTTCTATTTTTTCTATAAGCTCGTCGTCAATCTTTTCCCCATTAGAATTTATTATTTTGATACCGTTATCGTAAAAGGGGTTATGGCTTGCCGAAATCATAATGCCGATGTCAAAGCCGTCGTGATGAACAGTGTAAGAAACCGACGGCGTTGTTGTTACGTGAAGCATATAAACATCAGCCCCCGATGCTGAAAGCCCTGATGCTAATGAGTACTCCAGCATATAGCTGGAAAGACGTGTGTCCTTGCCGACTACTGCTCGTGGGCGCTTGCCCGATTTTTTGAAGTACCAACCAAGAAATCTGCCTATTTTGTACGCGTGGGTAGACAAAAGCTCCTCACCTGCTACACCTCTAAATCCATCTGTGCCGAAATATTTACCCATATTTTTCCTCCATATGTAAGCTTTTAATATTATACTCATTTGGGGAAAATTTGACACAAAAGAAAAAGCACTCGTGTGAGTGCTTTTATTATGAATTTCTTCTTGTGTTTTGTGCCCTTTTTCTCTCTTCTCTGTCCTTGTAAAGACGGTCAAAAACATAACAGAGGGAAATGTTCACAGGTGTTATATCGTATGGGTCGCTGTCGTCATACAAATCGAAAAGCTTCTTCAAATTTACATCGTGTAGCTTTAGATACTGGGATGTTTGAATGATGCTTGTGACAACACAGCCAATAAAGCCGACAGAGCAAAGGAATGAGCCAACGATAAGACCCATACCACCATTTAATAGAAATGCAGAGCCGAATATAATTAGCGCAAAGAAAAGGAAGGAAACTATCAAGGTATTGCGCTTGATTGCAAACGCCTCGCCCTCAAAGTTCTTTAAATATCTTCTGACAGTAATCAGCTTGCCTCTTTGCTCGTCAAAGATAGCGGTAGTAGGGCTCTTGTAAATTCTTCTTTGCAAAAGCTTGTAGTCGTAAATAGTTGTTCCGTTTTCAGAATATTGTCCGTTTTCAAGATATTCAACATCAAATGGACAGCTGACATAAGATGAAATTTTTTCAAAGCGAGCAACAAGCGGTGCGGCAGAGTCGAAAACACCTAGAACCGTGAAAATGATTTTTGTCAAAAGCTTTGTTAAAACACCACCAAATGCATACCAGTATAAGCCGTAAAATCTGTGCTTTGCATCTGGTCTATAAGCAACGGCAACGTCATCAGTTGTGAAAATAAGCTTGATAAATTTAAACTGTTTTATACCTACGGGAATGCCCACAATAGTGAGGCACGCAACAGCACCAAGCACAGCGCTTAAAATAGCACACCAAACGCCAACCAAAAGAACCCAAGCAACTGTTTGCCCCTTGCTTGTTTTGATTTTTTTCATTAGTCTCTCCGTAATAAGTTAAATAGTTATATTTATTAGTATATTATATTACAAATTAAAGGAAAAAACAATATTTTTTCGAAAAAATTTACGAAACTAAAAATTATTTTGAAAAATTTTAAAAAAACTATTGACAAAACGCAGTTACGTCACTATAATGATAATAGGAACTATTACTGATAAGGAGGAATCGCAATGAGAGAAACAAAGCAAAAAGCAGCGATTTTGGAGTTTTTGCGCTCCAAGCGTCAGCATTATAGCGCCAGTCAAATTTACGATGCCGTCCGAGAGAAAATTCCTAATATTAGCCTAGGCACAGTTTATCGAAACCTCTCTACTCTACTCGAAAGTGGCGAGATAATTTCTGTGGAAACTAGCGACAAGTGTGTGTTTTATGATGGATTTATAAAGGACCACGCACACTTTGTCTGCCAAAAATGCAAAAACATTTTTGACTTTGAATTGCCAACCTCGGCAAGGGAGCATCTGATGGGTGACGGATTTGACGTCAGCTACGAAAGGCTTGTTTGCTATGGCACTTGTAAAAATTGCTTATCAAAAAATAAAAATATATAATTTAAGAGGAGATTTATTATGAAAAAATTTGTATGTTCTGTTTGTGGTTACGTTCACGAGGGAGATAGCGCACCTGAAAGATGCCCACAATGTAAGGTTCCAGCTGAAAAATTCAACGAGGTGGTAGAGGAAAATCGTTACTGGGCTGCTGAGCATGTTGTTGGAGTTGCTCAAGGCGCACGTGAGGACATTATCGCTGACCTTCGCGCTAACTATATGGGCGAGTGCACAGAGGTTGGTATGTATCTTGCAATGGCAAGAGTTGCACATCGTGAGGGCTACCCTGAAATCGGTCTTTACTGGGAAAAGGCAGCTTGGGAAGAGGCTGAGCACGCTGCAAAGTTTGCAGAGCTTCTTGGTGAGGTTGTAACTGATTCTACAAAGAAGAACCTTGAAATGAGAGTTGAGGCTGAAAACGGCGCAACAATGGGTAAATTTGACCTTGCAAAGCGCGCAAAGGAGCTAAATCTCGACGCTATCCACGACACCGTTCACGAAATGGCTCGCGACGAGGCAAGACACGGAAAGGCATTTGAGGGACTTTTGAATAGATACTTTAAGTAATACCACGAAGCCTTATATTACAAGGACTTTGAATACATAAAGGGACAGAGAAATCTGTTCCTTTTTTGTTTGCTTAAATTGCTTATTTTTCCACAAAAACATGGAATTTTTATGGAATTTTTGAGATATCGATTTTGGAAAATGGTCAAAAAGTGGAAATTAAAATTTTGGAAAGTTTTTAATTTAATTATATCGTGTATCGAATTATTTTTACACCGACTTTTCTAATAGAAATTTTGCATTGTGTTTGTGACTTTCTGTGTGGAATTATGGATTGGTGAAAAATTCACTTAATGATTTAGTTCATTATGCGTGATAAGTTATTGAAATATATGCGTTTTTGGATTAAAATAAAGGTACAAGGTGCACTTTGAATTTAATATTGAGGTGAGAATATGAGATTGCCTATTTCACAAGTAATAAAAAGATTACGAAAAGAAAAGAATATCACACAAGAGGAATTAGCCAAGGTGCTAAACGTAACATATCAATCTGTCAGCAGGTGGGAAAATGACCTTGCATATCCCGATGTCGAGCTTATTCCGTTGATTGCAAGTTATTTTAATGTAACTACTGATGTGCTTTTTGGTACAGATGAAACAACCATAGAATATAAGCGACAGGAATATTTGAAAACAATCAAAGAACAGGAAAATATATATAATGATGAGGATTTCAAAAGATTTGAAAAAACTCTCAAGGAAGCAATCAAGAGCTTTCCAAAGGATGTATTTTTCCAATGGAAGCTATGTAGCTTATATTGGCGAATGGGAATTGATTGTGCAAAGAAAAATTTAGAAGCATTACGAAAATATTCACTGTTTGTTATAGAAAACGATATGTCTGAATACAGAGATTTTCGTATAGGTTGTATAAAAATAATGATACGAGTAGAGGATGAGGATAAGCTTGAAGCTTGGACAAAATATGTTAGTGATACTTCAGATGATTCGCTACCAAATATTATGGCTACACGATATGATTATCGAAATGAAATTGAAAAATATAACGAGCAAATACAACGGAATATAGTAGATGAGTTGCTAACTATATTTGGCAGTGATTTTTGCAAAAGAGATGCAAAGACATACAGAAATGCAAAGTCCCGTGTACAAGGACAGGAAATTATCCTTAAAATTATGGATGTGATGAGAAATCCGTCAGAAGAAATAGATGCTTGGCTCATTGAAAGAGCTTGGGCATATTTAAGATTAGCAGCCGGACTAGTTGGTACAGGTGAAACAGAAAAAGGTTTTGAAGCACTTGAGAAATCAGTTGATTTGTATATAAAGTATTGGAACATTCCTACAGGTACAGAATTAAAGTACAATTGTCCTTCCCTCGACTTGATTTCTGTTTGGGTCGATAATATCTGGAAAGAAAAACATTTGGAATTCTTATATAGAGTTTTAACAAAGTCCGAGGGGTGGGAGTGGCTAAATCCTGTTAGGGAAACGGAAAGATTTAAGGCTTTGGTTTCAAAAGTAAAGAAATGTTGCGATTTTCAATAAAACAAATGGCGAGTGCTGATTTTTCGGCACTCGCTTTTCTGTTGGCTCTTAAATTGTTGAAACTTTAAGAGCCTGCTTATATTTATAATAGCTTTGTCTTGAACAACCACAGAGTTTAATTACATCAAGGTCAGTTAGTGTACCACCAAAGTCTTTTGAGTGTTTTAAAATAATTTTCTTACACTCAATGCTTTTCTTAGTTGTAAGTGTTGTACCTTTGGTTAATCCAACCTTAACACCGTTTTTGCTTGAACTATATTCGCGGTTGTGCTATAATCTAATTGATAAAGCGAAGATTGATGGAGAAAAAATGTATAAACACAAAGAAAAATACACAATAGATTTTACGGATGTAAAGAACTTTTTAGAAATGCATTTTGTCATAAAGGAAGCGCTTGATTTTCCGGATTATTATGGCTGTAATTGGGATGCGTTTTGGGATTGCTTAACTGATATGGTCGGCAGACCTGTACACATTGAAATTATAGGCCTTAATATCGTGGAACAAAAGTTCGGCGACGAAGCAAAAACAATGGTGGAGATCCTAAAAGAATTTAAGCATTATCGTGACGATAAATATGCAAAAGACATTAAAATAGAAATCGTTATGGGCGAACGCAGATTTGAGTTATAAACATGGAAAAAATTAATTGAAATTATATTATGTTGTGTGATATAATAAACTCACCAGTAAATAAGAATTTGACGGCTACTTTTAAGATGATTAACAAATTAGGAGGGGATCTTTATGACTAAAAAGAGGAAGATTATTCTTGCAACGGTAGCGTTCTCTATTTTATTGGTTATAGGGGTAAGTCTTACATATATTTTTGCTGTGGCATTGCCGCAAAAGCGAGAGAAGGAGCAATTATTAAAAGCGGCGCAGGAGTATTATGACGCAAAGCTTGCTATGTATACAGCGGAAAACGAGAAATATGATGACTATGAGGTGGACGTTGCATTCCTTGGCGACAGCCTTACCGACGGATACGATCTTGAAAAATACTTTCCGCAATATCTTGTTCTTAATCGCGGAATTGGTGGTGAAACGACCTTTGGTCTTGAAAAACGTCTTAAGGTATCGGTTTATGATTTAAAGCCTAAAGTGGCAGTAATGCTCATAGGGGCAAACAACTTTGATACAATGTTTGATAACTATGAAAATATTTTGAAGGGATTTAAGGAAAATCTGCCAAATACCAAAATAGTATTGCTATCTCTTACATCTATGAGTCAGGAATGGGGCAAAAATAATCAAAAAGCAGCTTATAACAACGTTAAAATAAAGCTCCTGTCAGAAAAATACGGATACGAATTTGTCGATCTGTATTCTCCACTTTTGAATCTTGAAACAGGCGAAATATATGCAGAATATACGACCGATGGCGGTCACTTAACATCCGCAGGATACGAGGTGCTTACAAATACGATAACTCCCGCACTCGAACAACTATTAGGTAGATAACTGCGCTTAACAGCATTACAAATTCCAAT
>JAZPYB010000009.1:0-66731 GCA_045543955.1 Eubacteriales bacterium | reverse complement strand
ATCTACAACTGATGTAATTGGAGCTACTGTTGGGTCTGCACTTACTACTAGACCATATACAAGTGTTGCACCTGTCATTTCTTTATATACATTTAATGCACCATAATTTATAGAAATATCAAATGTAATTGCAACTGTGCCTGACAAGGATGCGGACATACCCTTGTTTTCAAACATTGCGCCGTACGCCTCAGCATCTAATGTCTCTGTTTCGCAGTATTTGCATATATGAAGAACAGACATATCTGCGTAGTAATCTACTACTTCTGATTTGTTTTCGCCAAATACAAGCTTTAATTCCTCTGTATGAACTGGGTTTGGAAGAAGTGCGAATTTAGCACATTTTGAGCAAGTGCCACAGCATGTGTTACCAGACTCTGATATTAGGTCATGCGAGCCACGGTAGAATGCGTCACATCTATTGTAGTTGTAGAACAAGCAAACATTTTTAATGTCGCCTCTTGCTTGAGTTTCATTGTAATCAACAAGAGTAATTTTATTGTTATACCCCGAGTCTTTTTCAATTATCTTTGCCATCAATGCAGTAGCTTCCTCAAGGTTGCCGTCAAAATAAATTGTAGCATTTTGGTTTGCAACCAATGAGCTTATATTACCCACATATGTGTTTAATATATTTTTAGATATATAAATATAATCAGCGCCACCAGTGTATAGGAATGCATTATTGCTTGGACAAGTAATTAAGCCTTCACCAATTGTAAGCTTTGTAAGGTCTGAGCCACGGAAAGCCTCGTTGCCTAGGAAAAGAACAGAGTTAGGAATTACAAATTCCTTTACTCGCTTGTTGTCTCTTAGAATTTGGCATGCGATAACCTCTATTTCATCACCCAAATCAATCTCATATACACTATTGATACCACCACACAAGTATTTAACTGTATCCGGATACCATAGGCATTGGAGGTTTGTAGCAAGTGACCAAGTGTTCTTCGTTCCATAGTTACCTGTGCAGTCAGCATCAAAATCACAGTCACGGAAGTTTGCAACTACAATTTTGTTGCCCTGTGCTGCAAATTGGGCATCCCAACCGATATATCCATAGTCTGAAGTATCTCTACCTATTCCTCTTGAAGCTTGAAGAACGTAGTCGTCATCATTATTGTCAGGTGTGTTGTTCACATCAAGGAACATACCCCAAAGTGGCTTTTCTACTTTGTAGTTGTAATCATATCCAACATTTGAGGTTGAGAATGACCAGCTCTCAGTATAAGTATGGTCATAACGAATATCAACAGCCCTTACCTTTGAAAGAGTGTAAACCGCTGATGTGTACTTATCATAAGTATATTCAACATCAGAAATCACCGTGGTTGCGGTCTCTTTTCCGAATTCGAAAGCGGAGATATACCAAACAAGACTGTAGTATCTGCCTTCTTCCACATCATATTCCCACATTGGAACGGTTGTAAGATTATTACCATCTTCGTCAATAAACTCTACAGTGATTGTATCCGTGTAATATTTTTTGTGGTACTGGGTTTCGTTGTAATAGTGTCTTTCATAATGCTGAATCATGCTTGAGTTTACAAGTGTAAAGGTATCTTCATAATTCTCTACTCTTGTAGCACTTACAGCAATTGCAAATAGACAGGTCAAAACCATAACTATTGCAAGTGTTAAAAAGATTTTCTTTTTCATATTATTCTCCTTTATACGCGTGTCGCATTATTTATGGTAGTATATTAACATATATGTGGAAAACTGTCAAGTTGAACAAAAAAAAAAAAAAAATGCATTGTTTTTGTGAATAATGTACAAAAATAATACAATTTAAAATTTTTTTAAGATTTTTTGTTTTTGTGGTTTTTAGCAAAAGTCAATAGCGACAACGGTTCAAAGCATTTTTAGATATTTTTTGAAAATTGGGAATTTTTGTTTAAATTGTACAAATCAATCCAAATTGTTAATTTTTTGTAAATTCGTTGTTTTCAGATTTCTCGACAAGCTCAGAATGACAGAATTGGGCTCTTTTTAAGATTTCTCCACTTCGGTCGAAACGACACAACATTCTTTCATTTTGTTAACTTGCCTTCTCCTGACGGGGAAGGTGTCAACGAAGTTGACGGATGAGGTGTCTAAACTCCCCCTCCTTTATTTCCTCCCCTAACACGGGGAGGCTTGTTTTATAGAACAAAAAAGAAAACCGCGTGCTGCGGTTTTCTCATTTTATTCTTTGGTTCTTAGCGCTAGGTTAACTAGCATTTTGATACGAGGATGTATTTGCTCGTGGTGTGGGTTTAGCATATGCTGTGTATAGACTATACCTATTTCGTTTGTTGGGTCGATTGAGCAAAGGGAGCCTGCGGCACCGTCCCAACCAAACTCGCCAAGAGCGCAGAGGTTACCACCCCAGCCCTCGTAAATTTTGGTGCGAACACCCAAGCCATAGCCATATTCACAGTTGTTGCGCCACGTTGAAAACTGTTGCATTCTCTTTTCGTCGAGCATATTTGTGCCCATCAATTTTACTGTAAGGTCTGACAAGATTCTGTTGCCGTTGGGCGCTTTGCCGCCACAGGACATAGCTTGTACGAATTTACCATAATCATCAATTGTGGTAATTAGTCCAGCGCCACCCGAGTCATACTCACTACCAAATATGTATGCGTTTGTTTTGCCCTTTACCTCTGCCTTGCCATTCGAATAATTAAAGGTATATTGTTGAGCCATTTTAGACAAGATTTCATCATTAACACGGAAGGTTGATTTTGTCATACCGAGTGGCTCAAAAATTTTCTTTTTCATATACTCAGAGAATCTGACGCCTGTTGCAACCTCAACAACGCCGGCTAAAACATCGTGACAAAGACTATAATTCCAACGCTCGCGTGGTTGGAATTCAAGCGGCATTTTTGCAATACCCTTCATTACCTCACGGGTAGGGGCACGTCCATCTGTTTCTTCTGCTATTTTTCTAATTTCGGCGTTCTCTGTGTCGTAATTTAGCCCTGCGCTCATAGTGAAAAGGTCTTGAATAACCATCTCTCTTTTTTGTGGAACGAGATTAAATGAGCAGTCAGGGTTATACACCTTTACTTGGGTGTTTTTGAACTCCGGGAGATACCACCAAACAGGCTCTGCAAGTATAAAAGCGCCCTCCTCATAAGCAGCCAATGCTGTTGCACAAGTGAGTGGCTTCGTTGCTGAATACATAAAGTAGTATTCGTCACCCGTCATTTTGATTTTCTCTTCTCTGTCGGCATAGCCGAAGGAATGGGCAAAAACCTCCTTGCCGTGATGGTAAACACGAATGCTGCCACCCGGTGTACTCTCTTTTGCGGGAATTGTTTCAAGATATTTTTCAAGGTCGGAAAAATTATACATAGCTTACCTCTTTTGGTTTATAATTACTTCTATTTTAACATTACATTTGACGCATTTCAAGGGTTAAAGCATAAAATGTACTATGAAATTATCTACATTATTTTATAATTTGACGCACATTGCGTATATTCACGCAGAAAACGACCTTGACTATGCCACGCGAGTAGTGGGAGATGCGCTTTATATCTACTTTCAAGACTCAAGTGGAGCTATTGACTGGAAGAATAATTTGGACTTTCCTGCAAAAATTCACGGCTCTTTTTTTGCACATCGAGGGTTTTTGGGCGTGTGGGAGAGTGCAAAAGATCTTTTAAAGGAGCAAATTTTAGACAACGAATGGAGTAAAATTGTTATTTCGGGTTACTCCCACGGGGCAGCACTTGCGGTTTTATGCCACGAATATGTATGGAGAGTGCGCCCTGATTTGAAGGACAAAATTGAGGGCTATGGCTTTGGCTGCCCGAGAGTTTTATGGGGACTAAAAACCAAAGAGCACGAAAAAATCTGGACTAATTTCACTGTTATTAAAAACATTGACGATTTGATTACACATTTGCCACCGAGTGCACTCGGCTATTTTCACGTCGGAAATATGATTGAGATTGGCGCGCGTGGGCGCTACTCAATGATAGATGCCCACAGACCCGAAAGCTATCGGCGAGAGCTAATAAAATCCGGATTGTAAGTTTTATTTTAATGTTTGCGTAGCGAATTGCAATGATATTCACAGTGAAATGCTCTCCTCTTCCGTCAACTGCATTGATACCTTCCCCAGTGGGGAAGGCTTTAGACTTACAATCAAACAAAAAAGCACCCATTGGGGTGCTTTTCTTATTTCCATTTTACCTTTTCGGGCTCTTCTCTTTCTTCCCTCTCTTTGGCTTCGGCTCTTTCTCTTTTTGCGTTTTCTTTTTCCTTTATTCTAACTTTCCAAAGCTTCTTTCTTTGCTTCTTTTCCTTTTGCTCCTCGTAAATTTTGTCGAGCCTTTCTCTCATTTTTTCCTCTGCCAGCTCCTCCTCGGTGGGCTGGTGGCGAGTGATTTTATGCACGACATCTATTATTTTTTTAGGCTTGAGGTCAAGCGCGACTGCATTTACCAGTAACTCCTTCCTGTCCTCAACCACTCCAATTATTATTTCGAACAAAAGCGAAACAACAAAGCCAATAATCATTATAAATGTCATAATAAGTGAAACGGGGTCAAACGGCTCGGTGCAAAGCTCAATTATAGCTATTGTGATAATTACAATATGTATAACCTTTTTTGTGATTTTTACAACCTGCTTTACATTGTCTCTGATTTTTTCCTGTAGCTTGGTGTACCATTCTCTAGCCGAGGCGATATCGTAAACCAGATAAGCGACGGAAAGAGTCAACAGCGCTATGTTGGCAAAAAGAATACCATTGCCCAAGGCTATTGCAATTATTAAATATGCTATATAAACAAATTGAACGATAAGCTCAATAGTGCGCGCTATTCTTTTTACCGCGTCAATTGTATCTCCTATTACACTTCTTGTATATTTAAGCATTTTAGTCTCCTTGATTTTAACTTCAAATCTAAAATCAATTATATCATAAATCGACTAAGTTTTCAATAATATATTTAATAAGGGTTTACAAAATAAAACATCTGTGATAAAATATATTTACTACAAAATTCGACAAAAGGAGATAAATTATGTACTGTCAAAATTGTGGAAACGAAATTAATGACAACGCAGTTGTTTGCATACACTGTGGCGCTGCTGTTAATAACCCAAACAACCCAGCGAGCAATCCTGAGTTCCAATTGTCTAAAACAGGTATGGGTGTTTTGCTTGCTATATTGCTTGGACTAATCGGTCTTGTAATTGGACTGTTGATTTACCCAACTGGTACTGTTGCAAGAAGCACATTTATTAAGGGCTGGGGTATTACATTTGCCATTTCCGCAGGCGTGAGCATACTCATCTCTATTGTTTATGTTGTATTCATCTTTTCATTCCTAGGCTCATTCGGCGGACTATATTATTAATTTACATAAACAAAAGCACCTCGTTTGAGGTGCTTTTTATTTTTACTTATTAGAAAAATATCTATTCTAAATTTGTCTTTTATGTACCACGAATTGAATTATCTCCCAATGCTTGATTTTATATATTTTTCTCTTTACAAATTGACTTCGATATGATAAAATAAAATTGCCAAACAAACTAAATAATACAATTATGGGTGTTTTTTCTTGGGATAACTATACCCTTTTTTGTCTATGCTATAATTAGGCTTTTATTACATTTGGTAAAAATGTAGTGCCCCGTCTAATTATAGTATGTAACCCATATTGTATAGAGTTTGTTTGGCGACAATTGGGGTTCTACGTTTTTCGGTGCGTTCAACTCCGGTTGGGCGCACTTTTTATTTTCACCGAAAAATACATATTTTAAGGAGAAAAAAATGTTTTGTTCAAATTGTGGGAATGCGCTTCCCGACAATGCAAACTTTTGTAACAAGTGTGGTCATAAGATAGAAAAAGAAGACCAGCCTTTTACACCACATGAGACAAGCACGACAATTAGAGTGCCTGCAACACCACTAGCGCAAAGCGAAGACTATGAAGAAATGGTTTCCACTCCCGCTAACCAAGATGCACGAGCTGCCGCTCTTAACCAAATGATGAATAACCAAGCAAGTGGAAATCCAAAAAAGAAGAAAAAGAAGTTTAAAATAAGCTTTGCTTTAGTCGTTTGTGTTGTATTTGTAATTTCGATTATCATAGCTTTAATTCCTGATTATGGTATAGGAAATCTCATTTTGCTAGGATCTGGATTTATTGAGATAATTGCATCAATTGTTCTTTTCGTAGTTGCTGATAAAAAACGCATGGAAACATGTCCAGAATGTGGCGAAAAAAGAGAGCACAAAAGATATTGGTCCAACACAACTGAAAAAATATCAAGCTTCAACGAGTATAATAAGCATTCCTTCACTCACTACTTTGATGACTATTACATATGCCCAAGCTGTGGAAAAACACTAAAGCAGGTTGTTACCAAAAGTGGTGGTTCTATTTATCTTTACCACGACGGGCGTACTAGCGACAGTAGAATATCCTACAACCGATATGAAATTGAATAAGGAAGGAGCAAAAAATGAGTAACGAAACATTTGATAAACAAAATTTTAACAAAAAGCAAACCAAAACCGTCTTATCCTCCATTTTCATTTTCCTTGTTGGTCTTATTTCAGTAATCATTGCTGTGCTTTCAATTATGGGCGAGCTTTCAGGCTTATTAGATGATATTACAGACTATGATTATGACGAACTAGAAGAAATTGAGATTGAACCCGAAAAGCTCGGCACATACTACGCCTATGACAGCGAAAGCTTATTGCTTTACACTGTAAATTTCGAAACTGCAGCTGGTAAAAATATTTGCACAATGACTGTTTCTAATGGTATGAAAGGCAAAGAAACAGTAACTAAAGAAGAATTTAAGGTTATTTCTTACTCAGACGCAAGCAAAATCACTTTAAACACCAATTTTGTAGGAGACCCAGCCATCATAACCAAGAACAAGGACGGCGACAACAGCAAGGCTAATGTTTTTTGGCTTACTACTGAAGCTATGTTCCTTAATTCTACCGGTCTTAGATTTTCTCACACGGAGATTTCTTTTGCCGATAAAATGTATGACCCCAAATCATATTATGGAACATATAAATATTCCGATAATAACTATGTTACCTTTAATAAGGACGGAACAGCCACATTGGTTATAAACGGAGAAAAGAATGAATACTCATATATGTATGTTTCAAAGCAGTGGTGTGAAAAGCACACATCTATGCTTGATCAAGACTCAATTATTCTTTATACTCCAGGCTCTAGCGAGTTTAAGTATTTCTATTATATGGAAAAAAACAAAATTGACCTTAATGGAGACAGCTCCGCACGATTTGAAAAAGAAACCTTTTCTTGGTGGGAATAAAAAATGCAATAAAATAAAAAGGGAGAGGATAAGCCTCTCTCTTTTTTGTTTTATTAGTTTATTCGTTTCTTTCGGTCAATTATACGAGCTTAGCGAGTAACAAGGTTCTAATGTGTAATATGCTATTTGATTTAATGACAGAAAAGCTTTGCCAAGAGGGACAGTAGTGGACACAGAACAGAAAAGTGTTCTAAACATATTGTATCCTCCCAAAGAGGCTTCAGAGCGGAGGAAAAATGCGCGAATTGAGCGAGAGGCGTACTTGCGTACGTCGGAGCGATAGTCGCGTATAGAAATCACAAAAAAAGAAAAGCACATATTAGTGTGCTTTCTACCTTATTCTGCTCAAATAAATAGAAGGGCGTGCAATGCACACCCTTACTATATTAAATTAGGAAAGCCCTTATTTTGTCTTTGTGATTTCGGTTTTACCCGTATCTGACAGCCTCTTATTTTGAAGCTTCTTCAACAGCAACTGCAACTGCAACAGTCATACCAACCATTGGGTTGTTACCTGCGCCGATAAGACCCATCATTTCTACGTGAGCAGGAACGGATGAGGAGCCAGCGAATTGAGCGTCGCCGTGCATTCTACCCATTGTATCTGTCATACCGTAGGAAGCAGGACCAGCAGCCATATTATCTGGGTGAAGTGTACGACCTGTACCACCACCTGATGCAACTGAGAAGTAGTTAACTCCGTTTTCGTTACACCATTTCTTATATGTACCAGCAACTGGGTGTTGGAATCTTGTTGGGTTAGTTGAGTTACCTGTGATAGATACACCAACGTTTTCAAGTCTCATAATTGCAACGCCCTCTGGAACGCTGTCAGAGCCATAGCACTTAACGTTAGCTCTTGGGCCGTTTGAGTAAGGTGTTTCAGAGATTACTTTAACTTCCTCTGCATATGGGTCAAACTCTGTTTCAACATATGTAAAGCCGTTGATTCTTGAAATAATCATAGCAGCGTCCTTGCCAAGACCGTTAAGAATAACGCGAAGTGGCTTAACTCTAACCTTATTAGCGTTAAGAGCAATTTTGATAGCGCCCTCTGCTGCTGCGAATGACTCGTGTCCAGCTAAGAAGCAGAAGCACTCTGTTTCTTCTGAAAGAAGCATTTTGCCGAGGTTACCGTGGCCAAGACCAACCTTTCTGTTCTCTGCTACTGAGCCAGGGATACAGAATGCTTGAAGACCAATACCGATAGCTGCAGCCGCATCAGCAGCCTTTGTGCAGCCCTTCTTAATTGCGATTGCAGCGCCTACTGTGTAAGCCCAAACTGCATTTTCAAAGCAAATAGGTTGAGTTTCTCTTACGATTTTATCGCAGTCGATACCCTTTGCAAGTGTAATTTCCTTACACTCCTCGATAGAATTGATACCATATTCTTTAAGAGCAGCAAGAATCTTCGCTTCTCTGCGCTCGTATCCTTCAAATAATGCCATTATATTCTACCTCCTTATTGCTTTCTTGGGTCGATATAGTGGTCTGCTTCTGCAAATCTACCATATGTACCCTTTGATTTTTCGTATGCTTCATTTGGCTCCATACCCTTCTTAATGAAGTCTGTCATTTTGCCGAGTGAAACGAATTCATAACCGATAACTTGGTTGTCCTTGTCAAGAGCCATTCTTGTGCAGTAGCCCTCTGTCATTTCGAGGTATCTAACGCCCTTAGCCTTTGTACCATACATTGTACCAACCATTGAACGAGCACCCTTACCAAGGTCTTCCATACCAGCACCGATAACAAGACCACCCTCGGAGAATGCAGATTGTGTTCTACCATAAACGATTTGTAGGAAAAGCTCTCTCATAGCTGTGTTGATAGCATCACAAACTAGGTCTGTGTTAAGAGCCTCAAGAAGTGTTTTGCCTGGGAGAATTTCTGCTGCCATAGCTGCAGAGTGTGTCATACCGCTACAACCGATTGTTTCAACAAGTGCTTCCTCAATAACGCCATCCTTAACGTTCAATGAAAGCTTGCATGCGCCTTGTTGTGGTGCGCACCAACCGATACCATGGGTGTAGCCAGAGATATCAGTGATTTGTTTTGCTTGTACCCATTTGCCCTCTTCTGGAATTGGAGCTGGACCGTGCTTTGGTCCCTTGGCAACGGAGCACATTTGTTCTACTTCATGTGAATAAATCATATGTATTTCTCCTTGAAATAAATTTTTTCCGTATCTATTATATCGTATTTAGCGACTAAAATCAACATTTTTATTAAATTTTTTATTTTTTGAAATTAACTTTAAAAAACGAACAGATTTTGTGATTTTTTTGGTTATTATTTATAAAAATTTATTTACTTTTTATATTATATATGTTATAATACAAGATGGAATTTTTTTGGGAGGAGACTTTATGCGTCTTGACAAGCTTTTAAGTGAGCTGGGCAAAGCCACACGCTCAGAGGGTGGCAAGCTTATCCGCTCGGGCAAGGTTACAGTTAATGGCGAGATTGTAAAAAAGCCTGATTTTAAGATTGACCCCGAAAATGACGAGGTTTCACTTTTCGGCGAGGTGCTAACATACAAAAAATTTACCTACATTATGTTAAATAAGCCAGAGGGCTATGTGTCAGCAACCGATGACGAAAAAGAAAAAACCGTTTTAGATTTAGTTAGCGACGAGGACAGGCGCAAGGGACTTTTCCCTTGTGGCAGGCTTGATAAAAACACGCTTGGGCTTGTGATTTTGACAAATGATGGCGAAGGCGCACACAGACTGCTCTCCCCAAAGCATCACGTTGAAAAGGTATATAAATTTGAATCTAAATTCCCTCTCTCAAGCGACGATGTTGCAAGACTTGAGAGCGGAGTTGACATTGGTGGCTATTTAACCAAGCCCTGCAAAATTAAATTATACAATAATTTAACAAGTGGCGAAATAACTTTAACCGAGGGCAAATACCATCAAATTAAGCGTATGCTTGAATCGGTTAACAATAAAATCACTTATCTTGAAAGAATTAGCTTTGGTACAATTTTGCTCGACCCGAATCTTATGCGTGGCGAGTGGAGATATTTAACACCCGATGAGGAGGACGTATTTAAGAAATGAAAAAGGATTTACTTCCAAGTGGCGTAAATTGGTATAGAGCCAATTTCCACTGTCATACAAAGCATTCAGACGGCGCATACACGCCTGAGCAAGTAAAAGAGGCTTACAAGAATCACGGCTACTCTATTGTGGCTTATACCGACCACGATGTTTTGCTTGACCACTCAGACCTAAATGATGACGGATTTTTGGCGCTCACATCCTGTGAATATGCTATAAACCAAGCAGAGCCTCAGTTTCCAAAAATATTTGATGTTGAAACAAATGACTGGGTACGTAAAAAATGCGTTCATTTAAATATATTCGCAAAGGAACAGCACAATACCTTTATGCCCGCAACTGCTATTGAGCAGCAATGGATTTTGAAGGACCGCTATCCAGACACTAAATGCGACGGCTACTTCCGTGAATATTCAAAGGACGGCTTAAACGAAATAATCAAGCGCTGTAATGATGCAGGCTTCTTGGTTCAGCTTAACCATCCATACTGGTCTTTAAACGAGCGAGAGGACTATATAAATATGAAAGGACTTTGGGGCCTTGAAATATTAAACTACGCAACCGAGCTTGAAACCGGTAGCGAATATTGTCCTTACATCTACGATGATATGACAAGAAATGGTATGTATAATCTCGTTTGTACAATGGGTGACGACAACCATAACCACGCAGGGCTTCGTGAGTCGTTTGGTGGTTCAACATTTATCGGCGCTAAGGAATTAAAGTACGACCAAATTATCGAGGCTATGGAAAAGGGTAATATTTACTGCGCATCCGGCCGCGATAACCCACCTCAATTTTTAGCTCTTTATGTTGAGGACAATATGATTAAAATCGATTGCACTCCTTGTGAAAACATCTGTATAAACGGCTACGGTCGCGCTGACAGACACATAACAAGACAAGACGGCGAAAAGGATTTGACTCACGCAGAATTTCCTCTACGTGAAAGTGATGTATATTTCCGTGTTACCTTGCGCGATAAGTATGGAAATGTAGCGCATACACACAATTATTTTGTAAAGGATTATCTTGAAAAATAAGAGGCTCCTATGAAAAAATATCTTTTACCCGAAAATGTGAATTGGTATAGAGCAAATTTGCACTGCCACACCACAATTTCCGACGGAAATTTAACACCCGAGGAGGTTAAGGAGGCATACAAGGCTCAAGGCTACTCAATAGTTGCCTACACCGACCACGAGATTCTTTTGGACCATTCTGATTTGAATGACGAAAGCTTTTTGGCGCTTACCGCTACCGAATATTCTATAAACGAGGCAGAGCCCACCTACCCAGAAAAGGGAAACGACTTCTCTGTCAATGACTGGCAAAGAAAAAGAGTAATTCATATGAATCTCTTTTCTAAGGACCCACACAATGAATTTCAGCCCGCTGCACACGACGACACCTTGTGGGCGTGTGATGGTAAATACAAGGGGCTTGGCAAATGCGACGGCTATAGGCGTGAATACGCGCTTGAAAGCATAAATGAAACCATAAGACGAGCAAACGAAGCGGGATTTTTGGTTCAATATAACCATCCTGCGTGGTCGCTTAACGATAAAGACCTTTATCTCAATTTAAAGGGGCTTTGGTCGCTTGAAATTTTAAACTACGCAACCGAGCGCATAACCGGTAAGGAATACTGCCCTTACATATACGACGAGATGGTTGCAAATGGAATGTATAAGCTTCTTCCTACTATGGGAGATGACAACCACAATAGAGGCAAATCAGTATCTCACTCCTTTGGGGGCTCAACAATGATTGGCGCAAAGGAATTAAAGTACGACCAGATTGTTGAGGCTATGGAAAAGGGTCACGTTTACTCAACCAGCGGACGTGAAAACCCACCTCTAATTCATTCCCTTTATGTTGAGGACAATATAATCAAGGTGGACTGCTCCCCTGCTGTGACTGTTTTTTTAAACGGTTATGCAAGAGCTTATAGATTTTTCGATGACCCAAATGGCAAGGAAATCACACACGCAGAGTTTCCTCTTGACAAAAACGAGGTTTATTTCCGTATTACTGTAAGAGATAAATATGGAAATAACGCACATACAGGCTGTTACTTTGTTAAGGACTGTATAACCGAATAAAAACGCAACAAAAATTTATGTATCAAAATCTATGTATCAAAATATCGGAGAACAAAATGAACATTATTGAAACACTAGCTAAAGAATTTTCACTAAAGGTAAGTCAAGTTGAAGCAACTGTTGGACTTATCGACGACGGCAACACAATTCCTTTTATCGCACGTTATAGAAAAGAGGTTACAGGCTCACTTGATGATACTGTTTTACGTGACCTTGACGACCGTCTTAAATACCTAAGAAATCTAGAAACCAGAAAGAGCGAGGTTGCTTCCCTTATTGAAGGTCAAGGCAAGCTTACCCCCGAAATTGTTGAAGCTCTTGAAAAGGCACAAACAATTACCGAGGTTGAAGATATTTACCGTCCATACAAGCCAAAGAGAGAGACACGTGCTTCTCTTGCAAGAAAGAAGGGGCTTGAACCACTTGCTAATCTCATTATGGAGCAAAGAGAGTCTTATGAGCCAAGCATTGAGGAGGTAGCAAAGGATTTTGTTACAACCGAGGCTGAGGACAAAAAGCTCCACGTTAAAACCGCTGAGGATGCAATCGCAGGCGCTAAGGACATTATCGCCGAGGACATTTCCGACAATGCTGATTTCCGTAAGGCAATTAGAGCCTTGACTACCGAGCACGGTCTTATCGTTTCTAAGCAAGCAAAGGACGAGGACTCGGTTTATAGCTCCTACTACGACTATAACGAGAGCGTTAAGAAGATTCCTGGGCACAGAGTTTTGGCTATCAACAGAGGCGAAAAGGAAGAATTTTTAAAGGTTAGTGTTCAAATCGACTCCGAAATTATTCTTAATTATCTATATTCACAGCTTCTTGTAAGCTCGGCTAGTCCAGCCAAGGCTTATATTACAGAGTCTATCATAGACGGCTACGACAGACTTATTGCTCCTTCAGTTGAAAGAGAAATTAGAACCGATTTATTTGACAACGCAAGCGAGGGCGCTATTAAGCTATTCTCCGATAACCTAAAGAACCTACTTATGGGCGCACCTCTAAAGGGCAAAACCGTTCTTGGCTACGACCCCGGCTACCGTACCGGTTGTAAGCTTGCGGTTGTTGATAAGACCGGTAAGGTTATTGATACTGCAGTTATCTTCCCAACAAAGCCACGTGAGGACATTGAAGGCTCAAAGGCTATTGTTACAAGACTTATAAAGAGATACGGCGTTGATGTTGTTGCTATCGGTAATGGTACTGCATCTAAGGAAAGTGAAATCTTTATTGCCGGCGTTTTAAAGGAAATCGAGGGCGATAAAAAATATATTATGGTTAGCGAGGCTGGTGCTTCAGTTTACTCTGCATCTAAGCTAGGTGCTGAGGAATTTCCTGACTTCGACGTTACTCAACGTTCAGCAGTTTCAATCGCAAGACGTCTCCAAGACCCGCTTGCAGAGCTTGTTAAGATTGACCCTAAATCTATCGGTGTTGGTCAATATCAGCACGATATGAAGCCAGCTAGACTTGACGAGGCTCTTGGTGGCGTTGTTGAGGACTGCGTTAACAAAATTGGTGTTGACGTAAATACTGCATCATATTCTCTGCTTTCCTACATTTCCGGTATTAATATGACAAGCGCTAAAAATATTGTTAAATACCGCGAGGAAAACGGCGAATTCACTAAGAGAAATGAGCTTCTAAAGGTGCCAAAGATTGGTGCTAAGGCATATGAGCAATGTGCAGGATTCTTGCGTGTTCCTGACTCAAAGGAAATCCTTGACAACACAGGCGTACACCCAGAGTCCTATGAGGCTGCTAAGAAGCTACTTGAAAAGTTTGAATACACACTTGAGTCCGTTGGCTCGGGTCTTTCCGACCTACGTGCAAAGTGCGCTAAATATGGCACAAAGAAGCTAGCAGAGGAGCTTGAAATTGGCGAACCAACCTTGCTTGACATCATTGGCGAGCTTGAAAAGCCAGGTCGTGACGTACGTGATTCACTCCCACTTCCTATTCTCCGTGATGATGTTCTCGGTATGGAGGACTTAAAGGAGGGTATGGTGATGACCGGTACCGTTCGTAACGTTATTGACTTTGGTGCCTTCGTTGATATCGGTGTTCACCAAGACGGCTTGGTACACATTTCAGAAATTTCCGAAAAGTACATCAAGCATCCAAGCGAGGCTCTCAGCGTTGGCGATATAGTAACAGTTAAAATTAAGGGCGTTGACCTAAACAAAAAGCGTATCAGCTTGACAATGAAGATGTAATTATACTTTTCGAGCTTGAATTGAACATTTTGAACAAATTAAGAACTGCTTTTTTGTGCAAAATCAAACAAAAAACTCCATTTTTGTATAATTTGCACAAATCACATTTATAATTTTTGTTAAAAAAAGATATTTAAATTTATATCAGTTTCTGTTATAATAATTATTGTAAAATAAAATAATTGTGTCAACTTTTCCGGTTGATGCTCAATTTAATGCCCAAAAAGCAAGGAGAAATTCAAACAATGGCTAGTTTATCACTTAAACACATTTACAAAAAATACCCAGGTGGCGTTACTGCCGTTTCCGACTTCTGTCTTGAAATTCAAGATAAGGAATTTATTATCTTCGTTGGTCCTTCTGGATGTGGTAAATCAACCACCCTTCGTATGATTGCAGGACTTGAGGAAATTACCGAGGGTGAACTATATATCGGCGACAAGCTAATGAACGATATTGCACCTAAAGACAGAGATATCGCGATGGTTTTCCAAAACTACGCTCTTTATCCTCATATGACAGTTTACGAAAACATGGCATTCGGTCTTAAGCTTCGTAAAACTCCAAAGGAAGAAATCAAGCGCCGTGTTGAAGAGGCTGCTGAAATCCTCGGCATCACTCACTTGCTTGACAGAAAGCCAAAGGCTATGTCAGGTGGTCAGAAGCAGCGTGTTGCGCTCGGTCGTGCTATCGTTAGAAATCCTAAGGTATTCTTGCTTGACGAGCCTCTTTCAAACCTTGATGCTAAGCTCCGTGCAACAATGAGAACTGAGCTTACAAAGATACATAAGCGCGTTGGTACAACATTCGTATACGTAACTCACGACCAGGTTGAGGCTATGACAATGGCTACTCGTATCGTTGTTATGAAGGATGGTCTTATTCAACAGGTTGATTCTCCTCAAACACTTTATGATAAGCCAGTTAATATGTTCGTTGCTGGATTTATCGGCACACCTCAAATGAACTTTATCAATGCTGTTCTTGAAAAGAAGGATGACGGTCTTTACGTTTCATTCGAGGGTAACTCACTCAAGTTGCCAGCTGAAAAGGCTGCTGACCCTGCTCTTACTGATTACATCGGCAAGGAGGTTATTGCCGGTATCCGTCCTGAGTGCATTCACGACGAGCCAATCTACCTCTCCACAATGCCTGAAAATGTTATCGACGTTGATGTTGAAATCACAGAGCTTATGGGTGCTGAGATTTACCTCTACATCAATATCGGTGAGCAAAATGCTATCGCTAAGGTTTCATCCCGTTCACAAGCTCGCGCTGGCGACAAGATTCAAGTTGCTGTTGAAGCTGGTAGAATTCACTTATTTGATAAGGATACTCAAAGATACATTATTCACTAAGTGGGTTGCCATATTATGGCATAACCAAAAACAAAATACAAGAGGAATTGTAAAATGCAGTTCCTCTTTTTTTATTATAATACTTGACTTTTTAATTATATTTGATATAATAGTGGTAATGTAATTTTTCTAATTGAACGAGGTACATTATGAAAAAGAAAATTGCAATTATCGGCTTTGGTGGAATGGGCTCTTGGCACGTTAACCACGCGCTAAAGAGTGATGTTTTAGAGCTAGCTGGTATTTATGACATTGACCCTGAGAAGCAGGAAAAGGCTAAGAGCTTAGGCATTCATTCCTACTCTTCTCTTGATGAGCTTATTAATGATAAAAGTGTTGAAATAGTTACCATAGCTATTCCAAATGATGTGCATCTTGAGACCGTTGTTAAATGCCTTTTAGGTGGAAAGCATGTTATTTGTGAAAAGCCTGTGGCTCTTTCCTCATCTGACCTTGAAGAGATGATTGAGGCTTCCAAAAAGAGTGGAAAGCTATTTACAGTTCACCAAAACAGACGCTGGGACGTTGACTATCTTGCTATGCAACAATTAGCTGACTCTGGCGAGATTGGTGCACCTTTAAGAATTGAATCAAGAATTCACGGTTCACGCGGCATTCCTTCTGACTGGAGAGGCGAAAAGGAGCACGGTGGTGGTATGATACTCGACTGGGGTATTCATCTTATCGACCAGCTTATGCTTATATATAAAAATGAAGAAATTGACACCATCAACTGCGAGGTAACTAACATTACCAACAAAGAGGTTGATGACGGATTTTATCTTACAATCAAATTTAAGAGTGGCAAGGTTGCTTTCGTTGAGGTTGGCACTTACAACTTTATTGTGCTTCCAAGATTCTATATGAAAGCGGAAAAGGGCTCTGCTCTTATCGTTGACTGGAGAGAAAAGGCACAGGTTGCTAAGTGTAAATATTGGCATGAAAACGATGTTTTGCCAGTTCAAACCGCGGCAGGTCTTACAAAGACTATGGCTCCACGTGATAGCATTACACTTGATACCTACGAGCTTGAAATTCCAAAGAGCGATGTGCACGACTTTTATCGCAACTTCTGTCAAGCTATTGATGGCAAGGCTACTCAAAATGTTACTCACGACCAAATGCGTCTTGATATGAAAATTATGGAATACGCATTTAAATCAGCTGAGCTTGGTCAAACAGTTAAATTTGAATATTAATAAAAAGGGTACGCGAGCGTACCCTTTTTCTTTAAAAACAAAAGCCACCGAAATGGTGGCTTTTATCTGTTTTAGATAATACTATTAATATCTATTCCGTATTGCAAAGCAAGTGCGATTTGTTCAACAGCAACAATTCTTGCAATTGGAGAAATTAAGTTCATATAAGGTGCACGTGGTGTTGATGTTCTTTCTCCAAAGGACATAGTTGGATAACGTCCGTGAAGTACTCTTGATGTGTCAAGTAGGTAGCCATCATATGCGCTAAACACCTTTTCGCCTGCATATATTTCCATTTCCTTAAGATATGGGAACACCATTCCGTTAGTCTTATAAACTATACGAACATCGTTTGTTGAAACAGCATCAAACTCAATTGAAACCTTTGATTCTTTCATAGTAGAATCGTAAGATGTGCCTTCAGCAACCTTTACATATTTTCCATCTACAAAAGCCTCAACATCAAAGGACATAACATGTTTTTCAGGCTCATTTCCTACAATTGCGTCGTTGAAGAAAAGAACAACCTTTGTAACATCCTCAGTTTTGTTCAATTTAACTCCACAATAAGTACCCTTTATAAAATCAGCAGCAAACCAAGAAAATGCATCGTCTGAAATTTGACCGTCTATAATATAGTTAACATCTGAAACGTTTGAATAGTCAAATGATGATGAGCAATATGCCTCGCCATAGCAAGCTAAGTTACCTTGAGCAGATGATGAAGCTCTAAATGCGTCAAGATATTTTGAAAGGAACACGCATTGCTCTCCATTTGAAATAGGAGCTTTAACCTCAGTTACGGAAGGCTGTACTGGCTCGCCATCAAGAGTTGATGATGTAAATGTAACCTTAACGCCTTCAATTGTATCATTTATATCGAATTTAGCAAGCTTATCCTCGGTCAAGAGCTCGGCTACTGCTGTTGCCTTTTGCCCCTCGTAAAGCTTTATCCATTCGCCATTTTTCTTGACGGACACATCATATACATATTCAGCGCCGACATAACCCTCTGGGTTACTACCAAAGTCAAACTTAACGTCTTTTATTTCATATTCTTTGTCAAAATCTACCCAATATTCTTGATTTTCATAATCGCTAGCTCTCCATTGAGTTGCAGCATTACGGTCATTACCAAGAAGTGGGTATTGAAGAAATGCTGAGCTTGTCGCACCTGCCATACCACCAAGTGCAGCATCAGAAACAACCTCTGCGCCCTCTGGAACGTCAAACTTAGGCTTGTTTACTGTTAAGAAGCCCCAACATTGAACCTCGTAAAGAATTGGTACTAGCCACCACTCGTGTTGTGTAGCATTTGGGTCCTTGTTATAAGGAGCACCACCATATTCTGAACATTCAATCATAATATTTTTTGTTGTTGCGTAGTTAGTGAGTACTGGGTCGCCGTTTTCGTCAACAATAACATTTCCCTTTGCGTCGTATTGAGGTAGAACCTTATCAAGCTTGATTGTAAGAGCGCCCATGTCTCCACCAATTACTTGGTAATCTTTGTCTACGCAATAGGTCATATCATTGTTGTAGCCATGTCCAGCCTCAATCCATTGACCTTGAACAAGAATTTTAACTGTGTATTTGATGTTGTTTTGAATGCTATGACCATTTCTTACAGTCATTTGAAGGTCTAAAACGTTAGTACCACAGGTCTTACACAATCTTTTATCAACAACTTCTTTTCCGCTAACTGTTTTGTATGTAGTTTCATAATCATTATCAGTAATGATTTTATCGCACTTACCACAGTATGCACCATTATTATCAGGATACTTCATTCCATAAATTGTAATTTCATTTACAGAATAATAGTTATTAAACTTCATACCAACATGCTGGAAGCCCTCAGTAACACCGACAGAATCTGGACGATATATTGAGTTAGGACGCCAGAACTGCCATGAGTGATGCAAAACGCCATTGTTAAGGAATCTTGCAGAGCTGTCTTGGTTCCAGTTACTGGATTGGTAAGTCTTACCATTTGGTGCTATATTCTTGATTACTTCTCCGTTTGGACCAGCCTCATCAACTGCTGAAACCATCCAAGTAAAGCAAGGAAGAATCATAAGCACGCATAGAATTACAGCTAAAATTTTCTTTTTCATATGTACTCCTTGTACTAAATAAATTATTATCTATTGTGTATTTTACCATATTATAGACATAAAAGCAAGGCTTTTTTGTAAATTTTTCATTAATTGTATAATTTACGAGCACGCGCATATAATATAAATAAGGTCATTGTAATAGCGCCGACCCCGTTGGGGCGCTAAGAAGTCCTTTGCCGGACTTTTACAACGACCTTTTTTATTTGAAGTATTCTTTTGCCTTTTGAGTGTCCTTGGCAATTTGTGATTTAAGCTCTTCAACCGAAGAAAACTTTATTTCCTCACGCAAGAATTTGTAAAAATTGACTCTTACATATGAATGATACAAAATGCCATCATACCCAATTATATGGGTTTCAATATTAATCTCGCTTGTATCTTCCACACTGGGACGCACGCCAATATTGGTTATGGCCGGATAAACATCCTCGCCAATTTCGCACTCGGTAATATAAACGCCTTTTTTGGGAACAACCTTGCCCTTTGGTAGCATTTGATTGATTGTTGGAAAGCCAAGCTCCCTACCTAACCTTTTGCCGGTTATTACCTTAGAATAAATACTGAAGTTAGTTCCAAATGAATGTAGTCTTTCAACCTCACCATTTTCCAAAAACGAGCGCAAAAGTGTGGAGCTAACAGTATAGTCTCCGATGGAGATTTTTTCGCAAACCTGTACACTTCCCCCACAAAAATCCTTAAAATAGGTGGTTAAGGTAGTTGGGCCAGCCTCTCTGCCCTTGCCAAATCTATAGTCATAGCCACAAGAAGCACCAACTGCATTCAACGTGCTTATAAGCACCTTATCAAAGAACTCATACGGGCTAATGTTTTTAACTCTGTCAAAATCGTCAATAGCGACATAATCAAGACCAGCACGTGCGAAGGCCTTTATTTTCTCTTCCAGAGTGAAGATGCCCTTTGATGACCTCGGGATTTGCCTAAAGGTATAGACAACCGATTTCACGCCGAGCCTTTTTGCCTCATAAAAAGCATTTGAGAGCACTCTTTGATGAGCGTAATGGCACCCGTCAAACGTGCCGAGGGCTACTATCGTTTTTTCAGTTATTTCTGTTTTTGCCATAGTTTTTAGGTCAAAAATTTCCATTTTAGCCCTCCTTTTTGCTTTTTTTCGCTTTTGTCTTATTAATTATACAATATTTTTTACAAAATTCCAAGTAAAATATAACTTTTTTAACACAAAATGAAATTTTTGTGATATTATATATATGTTATAGATTTTTTATCGAGGTATTAAAATGAAGGTTATGTGGATAGGCCATGGCGGCTTACTTTTCGTTTCCGGTAAAAACAAAATACTTATTGACCCTTATCTTTCCGACTCATTAAAAAATACCAATAAGCTTTTAAAGAGAAAAAAAGGTATCAAGAGCAAGCTTTTCACAATAAGACCTGATGTTATTATTTTGACAAGCTCTCACCCTGACCGCACTGACTTTAAAACTATTAGAAAGTTTGAAAGAAGGCGTAGCGGTAGCTATGTGCCCACTCTTTTAGCATGTGAGTCTGCTTTTAAGATTGCATCCGAGTCGTGGAAGCTAAAGAAGGCTAACAACATTATGTTTGAGAAGGGGCTTGAGTGGTCCTTGGGAGATATGACTATTACTGCTGTTGGCGCAAAGACCGACGACAGAAGTGCCTTTGGTGTTATAATTACTGACAATGACGACGGAAAGAAATATTATGTTGCATCAAACACTCTTTACAGTGAAGAGCTTTTAGCTGAATTACCAGATGATTTATATGCTGCTTTTATTCCAATTAGCGGCTCGTTCGGTTCAATGAACATTATAGACGCTGCAAGGTTTTCTAAGAAATTAAATGCTCAATATACCGTTCCTGTTCAATACGGAATGTTCGACAAATTAAAGGTTGAGCAATTCATAGTTGGCGGCAGAATCATCCCTAAAATTTATAAGATAATTGACTTTGAGTCCGGAAACGGCGACAGCTCCTTGGGTCTTGACAGCCACTACAATGAAAAAATCATTAGCACTAAGAAGAAAAGAGCAAATTATTATGACAACGATATTGATGATATCAACACCGTTACAATAGATGTGCCAATTCCTCATATTGCTTATGACAACAAAAAGGACTTTTGATATTATGGGATTTTGCCTTGTGCAAAATCCCTGAAATTTTTAAAGGAGATTATATGAAAAAAAGCAAGGTTGGGCTTTTAAAAAGATTTTTGCCCTATTATAAAAAATATAAGTGGATTTTATTTTTAGATTTACTCTGCGCTTCTCTTACCACTGTTTGCGAATTAGTTTTACCGATGATTGTAAGAGAAATAACCTCTTACGCTGACGAAAACTTCGGTCCTAGCTTTATCAAAGAGGATTTTATAAAGCTTATTTTAGGGTGCGGTCTTTTATACATAGTTTTAAGAGTTATTGATACCGCAGCTAACTTTTATATGGCGTCAGTCGGTCATATTATGGGAACAAAAATCGAAACCGATATGCGTCACGACTTGTTTTCTCATCTTAATAAGCTTTCGTTCTCCTATTACGACAACACAAAAATAGGAACTTTAATGTCTCGTATAACCTCAGACCTTTTTGATGTTACCGAGTTTGCGCACCACTGCCCTGAGGAATACTTCATTTCAAGCATCAAAATTATTTGTGCATTTATTATTCTTTGCACAATTAATGTTCCACTAACATTAATAATTTTTGCATCAATTCCTTTGATAATTCTATCTCTTATGTTCTTCAGAAAAAGAATGAAAAGAGCCTTCAAGGAATCTCGTGAGCAAACAGGCCTTATCAACTCACAAATTGAGGACAGCCTTTTGGGTATAAGGGTTGTAAAATCCTTTGCTAACGAGGATGTTGAGCAAGAAAAGTTTGACAAGAGCAACCATAAATTTTTAAGCATAAAGAAAATGGCTTACTATGTAATGGGCGGCTTCCAGTCGACAACCAGACTCTTTGATGGTGTTATGTACATTTTGGTTGTAGTTGCCGGTGGCATCTTCCTTGCAAATGGCAAAATCACAGTTGGCGACTATGCTGCTTATCTATTGTTTGTTTCTACACTTCTTACATCTGTGCGTAGAATTGTCGAGTTTTCCGAGCAGTTCCAGCGTGGAATTACAGGAATTGAACGCTTTACCGAAATTATGGACATTGAACCAGAGATAAAGGACTCAAAAACAGCAAAAATTTTAGAAAACGTCGAGGGACGTGTCGATTTTGAAAATGTCACCTTCAAATACACAAGCGAAGGAAACGAGGTTTTAACCGACCTTTCCTTGAACGTTAAAGCAGGCGAAAGCATAGCCTTAGTCGGTCCTAGCGGTGGTGGAAAAACAACACTTTGCTCATTAATTCCTCGCTTTTATGAAATCACATCGGGCGAAATACGAATTGACGGCATTAACATAAAGGATGTTACATTGAACTCTTTAAGAGAAAGCATTGGCGTTGTTGCACAGGATGTTTATCTTTTCTCCGGCAGTGTAAGAGAAAATATTGCTTATGGCAAGAGAAATGCAACAGACGAGGAAATTATCGAGGCGGCTAAATTGGCTGGTGCTCACGAGTTTATTACCTCTCTGCCCGATGGCTATAATACATACGTTGGTGAGCGTGGTGTTAAGCTCTCCGGCGGACAAAAGCAACGCATTTCTATTGCACGTGTATTTCTTAAAAATCCACCCATTCTTATTCTTGACGAAGCGACCAGTGCGCTCGACAATGAAAGTGAAAGAATTGTTCAAAAGTCACTTGAGGCACTTGCTAAGGGTAGGACAACCTTTACTATTGCCCATCGCTTAACAACTATTAAGGGCGCTGACAGGATTTTAGTCTTGACCGAGAACGGAATTGAGGAAAGCGGCTCTCACGCAGAGCTAATTAAAAAAGATGGCATATACGCCGATTTATACAAGCTTTATTCAGCTGATTAATCTTTGTTAAACAGAAAAAACGGACACAGAGGTGTCCGTTTTTGTTTTTCTTTAATTATTCCTCAATTTGCTCGTTTTCTTGCTTTGGATATCTTGCATATGCAAAGAATGAATATAGTGGAGCAAATACAAGCTCTATTCCCGCGCAAACAGCCATTGCAGTTCCAAAATCATAGATAAAGAAATCCATTAAATTGTTTGCTGTCAAGTCGATAACAATTACAACTGCGGCAATCAAAGGTGCAACAACCAAAAGCACACCTGTGATTATTGTAAACACCGTTGGGATTGCAACTGGATATCTACCCTTTGCGTTTACTGTGCAATCCTCGCTATCTCCAATGAATGCCTTGAACTTAATTCCACCAAGTGACCATAGATATGAGATGCAACCAAAGATTACATAGCATACAGCGATTAAGCATAGGAAAATTCCTGAAAGAACATATGAGAAAAGAACGAATGGCCAAGAGAAGAAATAAATTACTACTTGTCCTGCGTGCTTAACAATTTGTCCCTCAGCGGTAACAATCTTATGCCAACCGGTTGTTAATGTGAAATTAATTCTTAGGAATAATGAAGCTAGAAGCATAATTGCGCCAAGAGCCAAGCTGATAATTTGGAATGGCAAAAATACTATCGCTGTGATAATAGCAAAAGGCATTGCCATAAGCTTGTATTTCTTGAAGCTGAAAGCTTCCTTAAAAATGCTCATTGCACGATCAAAATAATTGATTTTGAATAATTCCATTTTAGTACCCTCCTTAATTTTTCTACATTATATCACATTATTTTACGTTATTCAACCCTTTTATTAAATTTAGTTTTTCCACACGAGAAAGCCTTTTTATTCTGTATTCACGCTTTTGCGCATCAATTGAGGTTTCAAATTCCTCGTAATAAACAAGCTTTACTGGCAAACGTGAGCGAGTGTATTTTGCCCCCTTGCCCTCGTTGTGAGTCTTTAAGCGCTCCTCTAAATTATTTGTCCAGCCACAGTAAAGTGTGCCATCGCTACATTCTAATATATATGTATAATTCATATCTAAATATGCCGTCTGTTTTGCAGACGGCATACTCCTTTTATATTTATTCTTCCTCGGCTATTATTGCAATACCAAGCTCCTTTAGATCGTCTGGATTTGCAAATGATGGGCACTTGGACATAATTTCTGATGCGTTTTGTGCCTTTGGGAAAGCAATAACATCACGGATGTCCTCAAGACCAAGTAGCAGTGTAACCAAACGGTCAAGACCAAAAGCAAGTCCACCATGAGGTGGAACACCATATTTGAAAGCATCTAGCAAGAAGCCAAACTTCTCGTTTGCATCCTCTTTTGAAATACCAAGAACTGAGAACATATGCTCTTGCATTTCTGTTGTGTTGATTCTAATTGAACCACCACCAAGCTCAGTACCGTTAAGAACGATATCGTATGCTCTTGCTCTTACTCTGCCCGGATCGCTATCAATATACTGATAGTCCTCAACCATAGGCTGAGTAAATGGATGGTGCATAGCATAGAAACGTCCGTCCTCCTCGCTGTACTCAAAGAGTGGGAATTCAGTAACCCAGAGGAACTTGAAGTCAAATGGGTCACATAGACCTAGGCGCTTTGCACACTCACAACGGAGAGCACCGAGAGTGTCGAAAACAACCTTGTTTTTATCCGCTACAACAAGCACAAGGTCGCCATTTTCAACGCCAAGACGTTCAATGATTGCGTTATTTTCTGCTTCTGTTAAGAATTTAGCATATGATGAAGAAATTTCGCCATTTGCGTTCTTTAGCCAAGCAAGACCCTTTGCGTGGTAGTGCTTTGCCTTCTCTGTTAGCTGGTCGATTTCCTTTCTTGAGAACTTAGCGCCACCCTTAACATTGATTGCTCTTACCGAGCCACCATTGGCAACTGCGCCACTAAACACCTTAAACTCGCTATTTTCAACGATATCGGAAATGTTTGTAAGCTCAAAGCCGAAGCGAAGGTCAGGCTTATCCGAGCCGTATCTTTCCATAGCCTCGTGCCAAGTCATACGAAGAAATGGGGTTTTTAGCTCCTTGCCCATAAAGTTTTTGAAAATGTATGCAAGGAAGCCCTCGTTGATTGTCATAATTTCCTCTTCATCAGTAAAGGAAATTTCCATATCTATTTGTGTAAACTCTGGCTGACGGTCAGCACGCAAGTCCTCGTCACGGAAGCAACGAGCAATTTGAATGTAACGGTCAAAGCCCGAATACATAAGCAGTTGCTTGTAAATTTGTGGAGATTGTGGAAGTGCGTAGAAGTTACCCTTATGTACACGGCTAGGGACTAAATAGTCGCGCGCACCCTCTGGAGTAGGTCTAATTAGGTTTGGTGTTTCTACATCAATAAATCCATTTTCATTAAAGTAGTTTCTTGTAAGATTTGTAATTTTTGAACGAGCGATGATGTTATTTTGCATTTCAGGACGGCGAAGGTCTAAATATCTGTGCTTCATACGAAGCTCTGGCTTAACGTCGCCACCGTCTGTAATTTCAAATGGTGGAGTTTGTGCTTTGTTTAATATCTTAAACTCGTCAACAACAACCTCAATGTCTCCTGTTGGAATATTCTTATTTTTTGTCGCTCTTTCTCTAACAACGCCCTTTGCCATAAGAACAAACTCTGCTCTTACAACGAAAGCCTTATCAAAAATTTCCTTTTCTGTGTTCTCGTCAAATGCGAGCTGAACAATACCAGTACGGTCGCGTAGGTCGATAAAGATAAGAGAGCCTAAGTCTCTTTGCTTTTGCGCCCAACCAAGAACTGTTACCCTTTGTCCGATATTTTCCATTGAAAGTGTGCCACAATAATGTGTACGCTTATCATTCTTTTCAAAAATGTCCATATTTCCTCCACTATTTGCTCAAAATTATTTGGCAAATATTGTCTATTTCAATTTCTTCTTGTGAGCTTTCTGCCATATTCTTTAGCTGTGCTTTTCCAGTTTCAAGCTCAGAGTCGCCTAAAATCAATGTATATTTTGCACCGATTTTGTCAGCGTATTTCATTTGTGCCTTTAAGCTTCTTGCACTAATATCACACTCGGCATACACGCCACTATTTCTCAGGTTGGAAACTATTGAAAGTGCTTTCTTTCTTGCGTCCTTACCCATTGGTGCGATATAAAGAACAGGGGTATTTTCCTCGGGGTTAGATGCGCCTGATGCTTCCATAGCCAAGATAAGACGGGTAAGTCCCATACCAAAGCCAATGCCAGGAAGTGATGGGCCACCCAGCTGCTCCATAAGTCCGTCATATCTACCGCCGCCACAAATTGTACTTTGCGCGCCGATGTTATCACAGATAAACTCAAATACTGTTTTTGTGTAGTAATCAAGTCCTCTTACAATTTTAGGGTCAACTGTATATTTAATACCTTGCGCCTCCAAATAGCCCTTCAAGTCCTCAAAGTGCTCGTGGCACTCGCTGCAAAGGTGGTCTATTGTTTTTGGTGCGCCTTTAGCAAGCTCTGAACAGATTGGGCTCTTGCAGTCAAGCACGCGAAGTGGGTTGGTCTTTAGTCTTTCTTGACAGGTTGGACAAAGCTCACTCTCGTGTGATTTGAAATATTCAACCAATGCTTCTCTATATTTCGGTCTGCAATTTGGACAGCCTATTGAGTTTATGTGCAACGAAACGCCCTTGATTTCCAAGGAGTTAATAAGGGTATTTGCAAGAGCTATTACTGTTGCGTCCGCACTAGCATCTTGAGTGCCGAACATTTCAGTGCCGAATTGGAAGAACTCACGGCTACGTCCTGCTTGTGGCTTTTCATAACGGAAGCAATTTATTAAATAGTAATAACGAAGTGGCATAGCATCTGAGGTTTTTCCGTTTTCAATAATTGAACGAACAACGGAAGCAGTTCCCTCTGGACGGAGTGCAAAAACTCTTCCTTCTCTATCTTCAAAGGTGTACATTTCCTTTTGTACAACGTCTGTTACCTCGCCAACGCCTCTTTTAAATAGCGCCTGCTCCTCAAATGTAGGAGTTCTTACCTCGCCAAAGCCGTAAAGAGCTGCTGTCTCTCTTGCCTTGCTTTCTATTTTCTGCCAAATGAGTGCATCCTTTGGAAAAATATCCATTGTGCCTCTTGGCTTTTGAATTTTATTAGCCATTATTAACCTCACAGTCTATATAAATCTGCATAAGATATATTAAAGTTATTAATATATTATAGCAATGTTTGTCCCGTCTGTCAATATTTTTGGCAAGAGAAAATAAAAAATGTCGGCTTTTGACCGACATTTTAATTCTTTAATTAAACCTCTGCTTCCTCTTGTACATCAGAAAACTCAGCTGTTTCAAGACCATCGAAATATGCCTTGATAACTGCTCCCTCAAGCTCAGCTCTAAACTCAGAGTTGATTGGGTGAACAATATCTCTGTATGTTCCGTCTGGATTTTTACGGCTTGGCATTACAATAAAGAACTTGTCCCTTGCATTAATAACCTTAATGTCGTGAACTGCCAAAGCACCGTCAAATGTAACTGAAACCACAGCCTTCATTGGTCCTTCGTTAAAAAACTTTCTGATTTTGATGTCTGAAATAATCATTTTTAATTCTCCTTTAAAATTGTCGGTAATATTACCAAACGTGGTAAAAATTGCCTTATTTATTAATGACAATTAAATTATAACAGTAAATTGTGAACAAATTTAGTACAATATGAAATAATTTTGTGAAGTTGACTGGTAGTTTTTGTGAAACTATGTAAGATTATAATAGAATACGGGGGATTTTGTCGTATGTCAATAAAAAATACGCATTTTTCAAATGAGGAAATTGATAAAATTTTCAAAAAAAGTGAGCGAATTTTCTTCATAGGCATAGGTGGAGTCAGCATGAGCTCACTCGCCACCTATATGCACTACAAGGGCAAAAAAATCTTCGGCTACGACAGAGAAAGAACCTCTTTAACTAAAAAATTAGAACAAATAGCAGAGATAAAATACTACTCCACACCAGACAGGGTAAGATGTATGGACTTGGTCGTTTATTCCTGCGCTATTGATGAAAACAACTTTGAATACCAAATGGCAAAAAAGCTCCAAATTCCGACACTTTCCCGTGCAAATTTACTCGGTTACATAATTTCAACTCACAAAAACAGCATTGGAATTGCAGGAACACACGGAAAAAGCACAACCGTTTCAATGCTTGCAAAAATTTTTGAGTATTCAGGTCGCTATCCTACTGTTTTTTGTGGTGCTTATATGAAGGAATACGGTGGTGGTATTTTGCTCGGCAAGAATGATATTTGCATTTACGAGGCTTGTGAATATATGGATTCGTTCTTGTATCTTCCACCGAAAAGCTTGGGAATATTAAATATTGAATACGACCATCCAGACTATTTTAAGTCACTAGAGGATATACAACATTCATTTTGTAAATTAGCAGAAATGACAGATGTGGTCTATGTGAACAGTGATGACATTGGCTCAAAAGTAATAAAAGCAAAAAATACAATAAGCTATGGTATAGATAATGAGGCTGACTATCGCGCTAAGCTTACCGAATGTGGATTTGATGTATATTATAGGGGCAAAAGGCTATCAGGCTGTTCTTTGAAATTTAAAGGTAAGCATTTTGTTTACGATGCGCTTTGCGCCTTTTCCTTAGCTCATCAAGCTTCTATTTCTCCATCTGTAATTTCTTGTGCGTTAAGTGAGTTTTCGGGGGTTAAAAGAAGACTGGAATTTATTAAAAAAACAGACACTTCCCTGCCTGTTTTCGAAGATTACGCCCATCATCCAACTGAAATCAAGGCTACGATTTCCTCGCTTTTGGAAATGGGCTATAAAAAAATACTTTGTGCTTTTCAAGCTCACACATATTCCAGAACACATTATTTGTACAATGAATTTATCTCCAGCTTTGACGGTGTCTTTGAGCTTTATATTATGCCGACCTTTAGCGCAAGAGAAACAAATGTATTTTCACTTGACGAGGAAAAATTTGCCGCCGACTGTGGTGGTACGCTTTTGAATGGATTTAGCGAATTAAAGGGTAAAATAGACAAAACAAATTGCGATGTAATTCTTTTAATGGGGGCTGGTGATATTACTAATTTCAAAAAATATCTATAATATTGCTTTACTTTTTTGGGCGTGTGTGATATAATACTTGCGAAAATATCGAACGGAGGAAGTATTTATGGAGCAATATTCTAATCTTTCATATGTCTATGACCAGTTAAATAACGATTACGACTATGACTCTTTAGCTGACTTTTTAGACTCCTCTATAAAGGAAAACGAAAAAGTAAATACATCCTTAGTTTTAGACCTTGCGTGTGGCACAGGCAAGCTCACCTTTAAATTAAGGGAGCGCGGGTACGATATGACCGGTGTGGATTTAAGTGAGGGTATGCTCTCACAAGCGCACAAATACGCATACAAAAACAATATAAATGATGTTTTATTCCTTTGTCAAGATATGACAGAGTTTGAATTGTATGGTACGGTTGACGCCTGTGTTTGTACGCTTGATAGCATAAATTATCTAACAAAGATTAGTGATGTAAAAAAATGCTTTTCGCTTGTTCACAACTATCTAATCCCCGAGGGAGTGTTCGTTTTTGACATAAATACCCCCTATAGATTCAAGGAAATTTATGCAAGCAATGACTACATTTTGGAAAATGAAGGTTCTCTTTGTGCTTGGCAAAATGAGTATAACGACAAGACCAAAATTTGCTCTTTCTATTTAAGTATTTTTATGGAAAACAAAAATGGCTTATACGAGCGCTTTGACGAGGTTCAAAGAGAAAAATGCTACTCAAAAAAGCAAATTGAGAATGCTCTTTTAGAGAGTGGCTTTGAAATTTTAGCCGTTTATGGCGATATTAATAAAAAAGAAGCTACTGATACTGATGAAAAATGGTATTATGTAGCGAGATGTAAAAAATAATAAAAGAGGTTTATATGTCTAAAATTTTACGCGCAATGACAAGGGATGGCAGTGCCCGTGCTTATGTAATTAACTCTACTGATATAGTAAATAAGGCAATTTCCTACCACAAAACTGTTCCAACTGCAACTGCCCTTTTAGGCAGACTTTTAACTGCCTCCAGCATTATGGGAACTATGCTCCCTGAGGACGGATGCACATTAACTGTTGCAATTCGTGGTAATGGTATTGCAGGAACAACACTATGCACAGCTGACTACTGGGGAAATGTTAAAGGCTATATTCAAAATCCTAATGCGGATTTGCCACCAAAGCCAAATGGAAAGCTTGATGTTTCCGGTATTGTTGGTGGGGGAATTCTCTCCGTTTCTAAGGATGTTGGTGACGAGGTTCCATTCAACGGAAACATTGAATTAGTTTCGGGAGAGGTTGCCGAGGATATCACTGAATATTATGCAGTAAGTGAACAAACGCCTACCCTTTGCGCACTTGGTGTTTTGGTTGACACCGACTTTTCCTGTCGCGCCTCCGGTGGTGTTATGGTTCAGCTTTTACCTTTTGCTGACGAAGAGGTTATTTCTCAGCTTGAAAAGAATGCTCCACTTTTAAATAATGTTTCCTCAATGTTTGACAAGGGTATGACAAACGAGGAAATTTTAAATGTTGCGCTTACAAACATTGAATTTGATATTTTCGATGAATTAGAAGTTGACTACAAGTGTAACTGCTCACGCGAGCGTACAGAAAGAGCGCTTATTTCAATTGGCAAATCAGAAGCATACAAGATTTTGGACGAGCAAAAGTCTGATGGCAAGGATTATATTGAGCTTTCCTGTCATTTCTGTGATAAGACCTACAGGTTTGATAAAACCGATGTTGACAAGCTTTTTGACTAATAATTAAACGGGCGAAATTGCCCGTTTTTTTATGAAAAAAAGTGCAAAATTTCTATCTATTTCTTGTTTACTTTTAAAATTATATATGATAAAATAAGTACACAATAATTGTTGATTTTAGAAAGGAGATAAAATGATCGGATTTGTTTTAAAGAGCGATTATAAGCCAACGGGCGACCAGCCAAGCGCGATAAAAAAGCTTACTGATGGCATTTTGCGAGGCGAAAAAATGCAAACACTACTTGGTGTTACTGGCTCGGGTAAGACCTTTACTATGGCTAATGTAATTAAAAATTTAAACCGTCCAACCATTATTTTAGAGCCAAACAAGACTCTTGCGGCTCAGGTTTGCTCTGAGATGAAAGAGCTTTTTCCCGACTCAGCGGTTGAATATTTTGTTTCCTACTATGACTATTATCAGCCTGAGGCATATATTCCTGGTAAGGATATGTATATTGAAAAGGATGCCTTAGTAAACGAGGAGATTGACAAGCTTCGCCATAGTGCGACTAGTGCACTTTTTGAGAGGCGAGATGTAATTATTGTTGCGAGTGTTTCTTGCATTTACTCCCTTGGCGACCCAAATGAATACCACAATATGCTCATAGATTTACGCGAGGGAATGACTCTATCGCGTGATACACTTGTAAGAAAGCTAATTACTCTTAGCTATGAAAGAAATGATGTCAATTTTGTGCGTAATAAGTTTAGAATTCGCGGGGACGTGGTTGAAATTTTCCCATCCTCGTCAAGCGAGAAGGCGATTAGAGTTGAGTTTTTTGGCGATGAGGTTGACAAGCTTTGCGAGATAAATACTCTAACCGGTGAGGTTTTAAGACACCTTTCCTACACGGCTATTTTCCCTGCCAACCACTATGTTGTTTCTGACGAAAAGCGCGAGGCTGCACTTGCAGAGATTTACGCAGAAATGGTAGAAAGGGTTGAGTTTTTCAAGTCTCAAAACAAGCTACTTGAGGCGCAAAGAATTGAAGAAAGAACAAAATACGATATAGAAATGCTACGTGAAATAGGCTTTTGCTCTGGTGTTGAAAACTATTCACGCATTCTTTCGGGTCGTGCTCCCGGCTCAACACCTTATACTCTGCTCGATTATTTCCCAGAGGATTATATTATGTTTATTGACGAGAGCCACGTTTCAGTTCCTCAGATTAGGGGTATGAGTGGCGGCGACTTAGCAAGAAAAAGAAATCTTATTGATTTTGGCTTCCGTCTTCCCTCTGCTTACGATAACAGACCCTTGAACTTTGAAGAATTTTTATCAAAATTAAACCAAACTATATTTGTGTCAGCTACTCCAGCGGAATTTGAAAAGCAAAACTCGTCCTCGTTTGCCGAGCAGCTTATTCGCCCAACGGGACTTGTTGACCCGACCATTGAAATTCGTCCTATTGCCTCTCAGGTTGATGACGTAATGGGCGAAATAAAAATCCGCGCCGAAAAGGGAGAAAGAGTGCTTGTTACTACTCTTACAACCAAAATGGCAGAGGATTTGACTGACTTTTTAAATGCTAACGACTTAAAGGCAAAGTACATTCACCACAATGTTGACACCCTTGAAAGAATGGAAATCATAAGGAGCTTACGTCTTGGTGAGTTTGATGCTCTTGTGGGCATTAACCTGCTTCGCGAGGGACTTGACATTCCCGAGGTTTCACTTGTTGCTATCCTTGATGCGGACAAAGAGGGGCTTTTCCACTCTGAGACCTCGCTAATTCAAACAATCGGACGTGCTGCAAGAAATGCCGAGGGTAAGGTTATTATGTACGCTGACACTATCACTCGCTCAATGAAAAGTGCGATTAGTGAAACTGACCGTCGCCGTGAAATTCAAATGAAATATAACGAGGAAAATGGTATTGTGCCAAAGACTATTATCAAGGGTGTGTACGATATTATTGACCTTGGCAAAAAGACAGAAAAGACAAAGGCAAAGATGTCGCGCGAAGACAAGGAAAAGCTAATTGCCGAGCTTACTAAGGAAATGCGCTCAGCTTCAGCTAAATTGGAATTTGAAAAAGCGGCATACTTACGCGACCAAATCAAAGAATTAAGGATTACAAAGAAGTAAAGATAGAAAAAATGAAGGATAAAATAGAAATCAAAGGCGCAAGAGTAAACAATTTAAAAAATATCGATGTTACAATCCCACGTGATAAGCTCGTTATTTTGACAGGTCTTTCAGGCTCTGGTAAATCTTCTCTTGCATTCGACACAATATATGCTGAGGGGCACAGGCGATTTGTTGAGTCGCTCTCTTCATATGCTCGTCAGTTTTTAGGTCAGCTTGACAAGCCAGATGTTGACACAATTGAGGGGCTTTCTCCTGCTATATCAATTGACCAAAAAACCACATCTAAAAATCCTCGCTCAACTGTTGGTACAGTTACCGAGATTTATGATTATTTAAGACTTCTCTATGCTCGCTTGGGTACTGTTCATTGCCCTGTTTGTGGCAAGGAAATTGAACAACAGAGCGTTGACCAAATAATTGATAAAATTCTCACTCTTGGCGAGGGAGAAAGATTTTTGGTTTTAGCTCCCGTTGTTCGTGGTAAAAAGGGACGCCACGAAAAGGTTATTGCCGATGCACGTAAAAACGGCTATGGCAGACTTTTTGTTGATGGTGTTACCTATGATTTAAGCGAGGATATTGAGCTTGAGCTTACAAAAAAGCACAATATTGATATAGTTATTGACCGTCTAGTTATGAAGGACGGCTTACGTCCACGTCTTGCCGACTCTGTTGAAAGTGCTTTACACGCAAGTGATGGCAAGGTTAATATTTTGACAATGCCTAAAGAGGGTGATGGAAAGCTTTACGAGTTTTCCACCAACTATGCTTGTGAGGAACACGGCATTAGCTTTGGTGAGCTTGAGCCACGCTCATTCTCGTTCAATAATCCATTTGGTGCTTGTCCACATTGCCTAGGCATTGGCGAGATGAGAAATATTTCCCCTGACAAGATTATTCCTGACTACACCCTTTCTCTATCAGAGGGCGCAATTCAGGTTAATGGCTTTAAAACCATTGACAAGGAGAGCTGGACTGGTCCACTTTTTGCCGCAGTTTGTGAAAAAATTGGTGTTTCGCTTGACACTCCTATTAAGGACTTTTCAAAGGAGCAATTGAACGCGATTTTATACGGCACGGGCGACGAATATTACACAGTTGACAGGTATTTTGCAAAGCAACACAAACGCCAAACAGTAAAATTTGAGGGCGTAATTAAAACCATTGAGCAAAGAATGGCTATGATGGGCAATGAATACTATGAGCAATTTATTGAGGAAACTCCGTGTCCTGTTTGTAATGGTCAAAGACTAAATAAGCAAGCGCTATCTGTTAAGATAGGTGGCAAAAACATTGACGAATTTTGCCGTATGTCAGTTACCCACGCCCTAGATTTTGTTGAAAATTTAAAATTTGAGGGCGGAAAAGCGGAGATTGCAAAGGAAATTTTAAAAGAGGTTAAGGCTCGTCTTGGCTTTATGAAGAGTGTCGGTCTTGAATACTTAACTCTTGCAAGAAAAAGCGCGACTTTATCTGGTGGTGAGGCGCAAAGAATACGTCTTGCTACTCAAATCGGCTCATCGCTTGTTGGCGTTTTATATATTCTTGACGAGCCATCAATTGGACTTCACCAGCGCGATAATTCAAAGCTAATTAACACGCTAAAAAGTCTGCGCGATGTCGGAAATAGCGTTATAGTTGTTGAGCATGACGAGGAAACAATGCTTGAGTCTGACTATATCATAGATATTGGTCCAGGGGCTGGTGTTCACGGCGGCGAGGTTGTTGCTGCAGGAACCCCCAGCGAGGTTATGAAAAACCAAAATTCCATAACTGGTGCATATTTAAGCGGTAGAAAAAAGATAGAAATTCCAAAGGTAAGGCGCAAGGGCAACGGAGATTTTTTGAAAATTTACGGTGCCAGAGAAAATAATCTTAAGAATATCGACGTCGAAATCCCACTAGGCTGTTTTGTTGCTGTAAGTGGTGTTTCTGGCTCGGGAAAATCCTCACTAATTAACAAAATCCTTTTGCAAAATCTTGCAAGAAAATTAAATCGCGCAATCACATATCCCGGCAAATGCGACAGGATTGAGGGCTACGAAAATCTTGACAAGGTAATAGCTATAGACCAGTCACCTATCGGACGCACTCCAAGGTCAAATCCAGCCACTTATACGGGTCTTTTTGCAGAAATACGCGATTTGTTTGCAAAAACTCCAGATGCAAAAATGCGTTCATTTGGTCCTGGTAGATTTTCCTTTAATGTTAAGGGTGGCAGATGTGAGTCCTGTGAGGGCGATGGTGTTAAAAAGATAGAAATGCACTTCTTACCTGACGTTTATGTTAAATGCGATGTATGTAAGGGCAAGCGCTATAACAAAGATACCTTAGAGGTTAAATTCAAGGGAAAAAACATATCAGATGTGCTTGAAATGACCGCCGAGGAGGGTGCTATCTTCTTTAGCGAAATACCATCTATTTCTAAAAAGCTCCAAACAATTTGTGATGTTGGTCTTGGTTATGTTAAAATTGGTCAGTCCTCAACTACCTTATCGGGTGGCGAGGCACAAAGAGTTAAGCTTGCAACCGAGCTTTCGAAGCGTTCAACTGGTAAAACAATTTACATTCTTGACGAGCCAACAACAGGACTTCACACAGATGATGTAAAAAAGCTAATTTATGTTTTACAAAGACTGGTTGATGCCGGAAACAGGATAATAGTTATCGAGCATAACCTTGATATTTTAAAGACTGCTGACTACATTATTGACCTAGGACCTGAGGGTGGCGATAATGGTGGTACTGTTGTTGCGACAGGCACTCCCGAGGAGGTTGCAAAGAACCCTAATTCATACACTGGAAAATATGTAAAAAAGGCATTAAACGATTATAAGGATTAACTAAAAAAGGAACAGACAAAATCTGTTCCTTTTTTTATATTTAATCGCACGCTAGCCAAGCAATTTCTAAAAATTCTTCACCCAGTCTCTATTTTTTAATATTTATGCTCAAATAATCAAGCTCTTAACATTCAACGGTGCATCGACTGAAATTCCATTTTGTTCAGCTAATTTTGATGCTGATATATGGTATTTTTTTGCTATGTCCCAAAGAGATTCATTTTCGTGTGGGAAGCACACCTTAACCGAGGACAAATCCCTCTTAAACTCCACATCTCTTTTGATAACTGCCTTATCTAGCACCTCTTCTCTCGTTTTTTCATACATTGTAAATGATGGGAATACCTCGGCTGTTACATAGAAACGCTCATTGTCATATCTTGCATTTAAATTGCCTAGGCTAAACTCTGCGCGAGTTATTATTTCCCCATTTGTTTTTCCAATATCTGTTTCATATTTAATCGGAATTTCATAGTCCTCGTGTAAGTATTCACTAACACCATCCTCGTTTGGCTCACTAGTGCCTATCACATGTACTAAAAGCTTGCCGATTAGGTTAGCCTTTGCGCCCTTGATTTCCGTTTTTTCGTACACAGGGTCGGCAATTAGCTCTATAATTTTGGAAATTCCATCCTTTTCTCTTACAAGAGCCTCACTAACTGTAAAGGAAGCATTCTGCCCTTTTACTCCTCTATATAAATCAATTTCCTTGTAGCTTGCCTGCGTTTCATTTTTTGTTGAATATGCATCCCTTGTCAATTCTACATCTACGTTTCTCAAAACCTCTCCCTCAAGCTCACAAACCAAATCGAAGAATAGCTCCTTGCTTTCTCCATTTTCAGAATTTGATATTGAAAGTGAAACGCATCTTGGAATTACCATTACATAGTCATCAATTGATGCACCCTCGGCTTCAATTTCCTCAACGAGCGGAATTGTTTTTGTTATAGTTTTTTCTCCCGAGGATGTTGTGCACAAGCATTTCACAGTAACATCGCCACGAACGCTAACTGAACCATTTTGCATCTTGACATCGCTAAGAATTATCGAAGCATCACACCAAATCGGCTTTACCATTTCAAGACCAGAAATATCAAATCTATCATTCATTCGGATGTTTTGCAAGCTTATCGGCATTACACTTATAGATTTTCTCTCCTCTGTTTTTCTTTCAATAAACATCTCGTCAGCACTGGATCTTGGAGAAATATTTTCTTCTAGATTATTTTCCTGGAAGCCTAATACTCTGCTTTTTAGCTTAGTTTTTATTGTTAGCTTTCTCGGAGCTGTTACTCTAGATTGACAATTTTCAACGCTTGTATCAATAAACACCGTTCCATTAGCTAAAATAGGTGCTTTTGCTTCGTATGAGCTATTTAACGGAAGTGCACATAATTCTCCACCCTCACTTGTGTAGATTATAGAGTATGTAACCGTGCCACCGAGCTCCATTGTTGGTGGGTTTGTGTTGTTTGATATATATTTGCTCTCGGGTAATACCTGTGCACGTGTCATTAAAAGCTTTCTTATCTCCGGCACATAATCAGGCAAGGAAAATTCCTCACTTACCTCGTGATTTATGGTTGTGTCGTCCGAAATACCCAATAATATTTGACCCTCTTTTCTCTCTTGGCTAGAATTTTCCATATTCCTTCTCCTTATTATTTTCGATTAATGGCATTTGCCACCTGTTGTGTATAACTTATGCAACAGAAGCAATAATTATTACTTGACACCCGTGCTTTTTAGTGCTATAATTTTATTAATTACGTGCATTATATAGGAGAAAAATATGCTAGACATCAAATTTTTAAGAGAAAATCCAGAAATTGTTAAACAAAACATCAAAAATAAATTTCAAGACTCAAAGCTTCATTTAGTTGACGAGGTTATTAAGCTCGATGCTGAATATCGTGCATATAAAAACGAGGCTGATACTCTTCGTGGTGGCAGAAACAAGCTATCAAAGCAAATTGGTATGCTTATGGGTCAAGGCAAGCGCGATGAGGCCGAGGAGGTTAAAAAGCAGGTTGCTGCCAATGCTTTACGCTTAGCTGAGCTTGAAAAGCTCGAGGAAGAATATCTAGAAAAAATCAAGGGCATTATGATGGTTATTCCTAACATCATCGACCCATCTGTTCCAATCGGCAAGGATGACTCCGAAAACGTTGAGGTTCAAAGATATGGTGAGCCTTTAGTTCCTGATTTTGATATTCCATATCACGCAGAAATTATGGAAAATTTAAATGGTCTTGACCTGGAAAGCGCAAGAAAGGTTGCTGGTAACGGCTTCTACTATCTTATGGGCGATATTGCAAGACTCCACTCTGCTATAATTTCATACGCACGTGATTTTATGATTAATCGTGGCTTTACCTATTGCATTCCTCCTTTTATGATTAGAAGCGAGGTCGTTACTGGTGTTATGTCATTTGCTGAAATGGATGCAATGATGTATAAAATAGAGGGCGAGGACCTTTACCTCATTGGTACTAGTGAGCACTCTATGATTGGTAAGTTTATTGATACTATTCTCCCAGAGGAAAGCCTCCCACACACATTGACCTCATATTCTCCTTGCTTCCGTAAGGAAAAGGGCGCTCACGGTATTGAGGAGCGCGGTGTTTATAGAATTCACCAATTCGAAAAGCAAGAGATGATTGTTGTTTGCAAGCCTGAGGAGAGCCCTGTTTGGTTTGACAAGCTATGGCAAAACACAGTTGACCTCTTTAGAACCCTTGATATTCCTGTTAGAACCCTTGAGTGCTGCTCAGGAGATTTAGCAGACTTAAAGGTTAAGTCAATCGACGTTGAGGCTTGGTCTCCAAGACAAAAGAAATACTTTGAGGTCGGCTCTTGCTCTAACCTTGGCGATGCTCAAGCGCGTAGACTACGCATAAGAGTTAACGGCAAGGACGGTAAATATTTCGCGCATACACTAAATAATACAGTTGTAGCGCCTCCTCGTATGCTTATTGCTTTCCTAGAAAACAATATGAACGCTGATGGCTCTATCAATATTCCAGTTGCTCTCCAACCATATATGGGTGGAAACACAATTATAACTAAGAAATAAGAGGCGCAAAATGAAATACTATAAAATGAACATTGCAGGGCTTGAAAGAGCTTTGCCTATTTGCCGAGTTACCGATGACCTTTACATAGCAGGATTTGTTATTTTCGGCGACCCAGAGCTTACAACCGCTTGTGCAAACAAGCTTCTTGAAAACGCTCCCGAGTATGATTATATGATTACAGCTGAGGCTAAGGGCATTCCGCTAATTCACGAAATGGCAAGAATTAAGGGCAATCAAAAATATATGCTTGCAAGAAAAGGTCCAAAGCTTTATATGACCAACATCCTTTCTTCAACTGTTAAGTCAATCACAACTGAAAAGGAGCAAACTCTATACCTTGACGGCAAGGACGCTGAGCTTATGAACGGCAAAAGAGTGCTTATTATCGATGACGTTATTTCAACCGGCGAGTCATTGAAGGCGCTTGAGGCGCTTGTTGAAAAGGCGGGTGGCAATGTTGTTGGCAGAATGTGTATTTTAGCCGAGGGCGATGCTATTGACCGTGACGATTTATATTATATTGAGGAGCTACCACTCTTCAATGCCGATGGTACTGTAAAGGCGTAAAATCGTACTATTTTTGAGTAATTTGAGTAACGGGAGGACTTTATGGAGCTTAATAAAATTAAGTATAAGAGACACGTAAAGCCTCTTGATACTTCAGAAAAGCCCCACAAATGCTGGCATTTTCTGACATGGTTTGTTAAGACCATGAGTAGAAACCTTATGCGTGGCAAAATAAAAAAGCTTGAAAAAATTAATATGAAGGGGTTAAAGCCTCCATACATAATTCTTTCAAACCACCAAACCTTTAGTGATATGGAAATCAATGCTATTTTAACCTACCCTTACGATTTCCATAGCATAACTACCTTTGAGGGACACTATGGGTTTTGGGGTATTCGCGGTTGGCTTATGAAGCTTGTTGGTTGTATTCCCAAAAGGCGCTTCACAACCGACCCACACCTAATTTCCTCGTGCGAAACTGTGCTTGAGGAATATGGCGATATTCTTTCAATTTACCCAGAGGCTGCATATTCAAACGCAGGTGTTCTTGCGCCATTCCCAGACTCGTATGGTGCTTTGATAAAAAAACTAAAAAAGCCTGTTGTCGTTGTTGTCCACAGGGGTAATTATTTGCGCTCTCCGTTCTGGGATTGGGAAAGAAAGCGAAATGTAAAAACCCATACAACAATGAAAAAGGTCCTCGATGTTGAGGACATTGAGAGAATGACAAGCCAAGAAATTGTCGATCTTATTCGTAAGGAAATGTATTACGACGAATATAAATATCAAAAGGAAAACAGTATAGTTATCGACGAGCCTTGGCGTGCCGAGGGCTTGCACAAGATTCTTTACCAATGTCCACATTGCAAGAAGGAGCATCAAATGCTTTCACGTGGCATTACCCTTTGGTGTATGAACTGTGGCAAACGATGGGTTATGACTGAGTTAGGCGAAATGCGTGCACAAAACGGAAAGACCGAGTTTTCTCACATTCCCGATTGGTATAATTGGCAATGGGACAATGTCAGAAAAGAGGTTGAAGACGGAACATATCACTTTGAGGATGATGTTGACGTTTATGCTCTGCCAAACTACAAAAGATTTATTCCATTAGGCAAGGCATTTTTGAAACACTCACTTGAGAATGGTATGACGCTTGACGGCTTCTATAATGGTCAAAGCTATAAAATTTCCCGCCCATCAAGAGGTCTTTATAACATTCACATAGAATATAATTATTGCTTTAAGCGTCGCGACCCTTGTATACAAATTTCCGTGGCAGATAACACATTTGTCTGTTACACAAGCAAAAAAGATGTTGTTACAAAGGTTTATTTTGCAACCCTTGCAATTCACGATAAATTAATGCGTGAGCGCGCACAAAACAAGCAAAAAAAGGCTGAGGAAGAGAAAAAATCCGAATTGCAACAAAAGAAAAAATAAAAGCAGGGAAAACCCCTGCTTTTTTAATTTTCATTATATTTCATTGGAGTAAAAATAACACCGTTTACGTTCTTTTGGGTATCTGTTGGCACAAAGCCAAGACGAGTATAAATCGGCACTCCATATGGTGCTGCGTTTACTGTAAACTCCTTGATATCATAATCGCGCTTCATTCGATTAAAGAGCGACCTTCCTATTCCTCTTTTATGGTAGATGCTATCAACGTAAAAGTAACCTATATGGTTGCTTTCACGCATACCAAGTACACCGACAATCTTGCCATTTACTATGGCTGCATAGAAAACGATATTTTTCTTTTCTCTTGTTTCTTCTATTATTCTTTTGTATTCAGTTGCGCCCTCCGGTGGGAAAACAGGCACCTCAAATTGAGAGAAAACTTGCCAAACAAGGTCAAGACACTCGCCAATTCTTTTTACTCCTAGCTTTTCTACCTTAATTTCGTCTTTGCAGACCGTTTTCAGGGGACACGTGTCGCATTTTGGACTTTTTGCTGTACAAAATTCGCGCCCAAAAAGAACCATTCTATGACAAAAATCGCTCTGCTCCTCGGGTGCAATTAGCTCTGACATTATAATTTCTGTTTTGAGTGGGTCCTTCATACCCTCCTTATACATACCAAGACGACCACAAATGCGCATACAATGTGTATCTGCAACAATTGCAGGCTTTTTATAAAGGTCGCCTAAAAGGAGGTTGGCAATTTTTCTGCCAACGCCCTCAAAGGTAAGAAGCTCTTCCATTGTGTCAGGTACGACTCCGTTATACTCATAATGGAGCTTTCTTGACTCTTCCTTTATACTTTTGGCTTTCATTTTATATAAGCCACAGGGCTTAATAATTCTTTCAATATCCTCAAGTGGAGCATCAGCTAATGCTTTTGCATTTGGATAGACCTTAAAAAGGTCCTTGCAAACAATATTTACTCTTTCGTCGGTACATTGAGCACTTAGTCTGCCCATTACAAGCAGCTTCCATCCGTCTCCCTCGTACTCTAGTGAGCAAAGTGCCTCCGGGTATTGCTTTTTAAGTATTTCAACCACCTTTTCAATTTTGGCTTTCTTCTCTTTTTTAGTCAAAACTTAGACACTCCTCTCACTGTTTTTCTGTTTTTAGTTAAGTTCAACTCCAAATTCCTGGCGCAAGGTAACAATCAGCTCACAAAGTGGCAAGCCAACAACATTATAAAAATCTCCATCAATTTTTTCAACAAATGAGCCAGCCATTTCTTGTATTCCGTATGCGCCCGCCTTATCGGTTGGGTTGTATTTTTCTACATACGATAAAATCTCGTCATCGGTTAACTCACGCATCACAACTGATGTTCTCGCTGTTTTTGACACAATTTTTTCTTTAGTTTTTAGTGCAAGTCCACTAACAACATAATGAGTTGTGCCCGACAAAAGCTTTAGCATTCTTATAGCATCATTTTTGTCGGTCGGCTTACCTAAAAGCTCATCTTTATAAATTACGACAGTATCACAGCCGATTATAATTTCATTGTCATAAATCGGAGTCGCCTCTGCCTTCCTTTCAGCTAAAAGCCTTGGAATATCAAATATATTAGTTGGATTTTCTATATCTTCATCTGCTCCACTCACGCGCACCTCAAAATTCTCTGTTACCATAGAAAGAATTTCACGCCTGCGTGGGGATTTTGATGCTAAAACTAGCTTCATATACACCTCTATTTTATACGTCTAAAGCTTCCATTTGAAGCTTTTTTGTTTTTATAGGCTTCAATAATTTTTTCGCACTCATCCCTAGACTCAGAGGAAAAAATAAAGTGCCAAGAAAAATCGTCAATTTCGTTTAGCTTATCTGCCATATAGACAGGCACACTATTGTAAATTAGATTTCTGTGTCCGTAGATGCCGTGAGCAAAAAGCTTAGCTCCCTGACGGTCACTCATATAACCCTTGCATCTGTCGCATCCTACTGTGTCCTTTAAAATGCATTTGTGTGTTGTCATCATTGGAATATGTCCATATGCAATTATAGAATAGCCCTTATATTCTCTTGCTTGTGCTTTAGATAGCTCAGGAGAAATCACAACATTTTCTGCACCATTTTTTGATAAAAACTCGACACAGGGTGCATTAAAAGCATTAAAACGATAGTCGAAAATCATTTTAAAGCCCTTTTCCCTTACACGCTTGATTTGACCGATATTGGAAACCAACACCCATTCAATTCCATCTGCGCTTGCTATGTCAAGCATTCTATCAATCTCTTGCCACTCACTATCAAAAACAACCGGTGGCATTTGCACACCATTTGCGCGTGAGCCTTTTTTGTATTTATCTAATGGAATAAAACAAATATCAAAATAGTTATGGTTTTTAGGGATTTGCTCCTCGCTAACAAATACTGCTGTTTTAATCTTTTTAGGTACTTTCAGCTGAACAGGTGCGTACTCTTTTGGTACAAGCTCGCTTTCAGGCTCAAAATACTTCTCAATAGCCAGTCGGCGCAAGGCGTTAATATACGACACTCTAACCATAATATCGTCAGATTTTGAAACCTCGATTTTGCCTAGTGAAAACGGTGTTGAGCCAAGCTTTGAGAGATTTTTTATTATATCTTTCTTAGAAATTGGGGCGTTAATTGCGCCCTCGACTATATCGCCATACACGGTTACGCTCTTGGTTTTTGATAAAAGCGTAAGCTTGGATTTTTCGCCTATAAAAAACTCGGCATACAAATCAATCTCTGGCTTTTCTAGTGTAATTTCCACTTCCTTTTGTGATTTTGTAGCATCCTTGTTATCTTGTGTACGAATACCGAGCATAGATTTGTCAATCTTTCCTATATAATAGCCATCCGTAAAGCCTTGGCGTGAAAAAAGGTTACCCAGTGTCGCAATTTCGCCATTTGTTGCGTTCCTTTTTTTATCTACAAATTCTCTCCAAACAGCAACTGTTCCGCTGACATATTCCTTACTTTTCATTCGTCCTTCGATTTTCAAGGAAGCGACACCTGAATTTAAAATTTCCGGAATGTGTTGGTTTAAGCTCATATCCTTTAGGCTAAGATGGTATGCGCTTTTACCATTTATTGTGTATGGCAAGCGACAGGGCTGTGCGCACTCTCCTCGGTTGCCACTTCTACCACCTTGAAAATAACTTGCAAGGCATTGACCAGAAACAGACATACAGTGCGCGCCGTGAACGAATATCTCAGTTTCGCAATTTGCATTTTTCGTCACGTATTCTATGTTTTTTGCGTCAAGCTCGCGCGCCAAAACAACCCTTGAAAAGCCAAGGGCTTCATTTGCTAAATTCGCGCCATCCAGATTGTGAATTGAGCATTGTGTACTTGCGTGAATTTCAATCTCTGGGTAGCTTTCTTTTATCAGACTGGCTACACCAAAATCAGCAACAATAAATGCATCTGCGCCTAAATTATATAGCTTTGCTACATATTCAAGCATTTTAGGAAGCTCCTTGTCATATAGCTCAGTATTCAAGGTAATATAAACCTTAACATTATGCGAGTGGGCAAGCCTTATAGCATCGGATACTGACTCTTGTGTAAAGTTTTCAGCCCTTATTCTTGCATTAAACTCGCCAATACCGAGATATACTGCATCTGCACCCGAATGGATTGCACCAACCAAGGCATCATAGTCCCCTGCAGGTGCCAGAATCTCAACCGTAGTATTCTTCATTATTTCCTTCAAGCTTTGCACGAAGCTCCTCATTTTCTCTTTTTAGTATGTTAATGTTTGCTTGGTATAGTGCTATTTGAGTTTCCAAATTTCTAACCTTCAAGGAATCCTCGCCACCTTGACCAACGTGAGTCATAGCACAGAAAAGAGCCGCCTCAACGAGTGTTCTTCCCTTGCTGCTTTTTAGTATTGCGTTAACCTCGTCATTAACAGTTTTTGCAACCTGCTCTACATATTCTCTTCCGTCCTCGCTAACAATTCCGAGCTTTATTCCAGCAATTTCTACATAAATCTTTTCTTTCATTCTCTTTTCCTTCCCAAACCTCTTGCAATTTTTGAAGTAAGAGGCTATAATAAAGTATAACTTACATTTCAATTATATATTAACTTTAGTATTTTATCAAGACAAATTTTATTTTTTGGAGCATTATTATGATTAAGAACTGTAAAAGAATAGTTATAAAAATCGGTACATCAACCTTAACCTACCCAAATGGCTCTCTAAACCTAAGAAGAATTGAGGTTTTGGTTCAAACAATTGCTGATTTTAAAAACGCAGGACACGAGGTCGTTGTGGTTAGCTCGGGCGCTGTTGGCGCAGGCTATGCTAAGCTCGCACTTTCTGAATACCCAAAGACCTTGGAAGAAAAGCAAGCCTGTGCTGCTGTTGGTCAAAGTCAGCTTATGAAAATTTATGAAAACTTTTTTGCAAACTACTCACATACAGTTGCGCAAATTTTAATGACAAAGGACGTTGTTGATGACGAGCATCGCCTGTCACTTGTTAAAAACACATTCAACACCCTTCTTTCAATGAACTGTATTCCTATTGTTAATGAAAACGACTCTGTCTCCTGTGATGGTATTCGCTTTGGTGGAAACGATACTCTTTCCGCTTATGTTGCAATAGCCTGTGATGCTGACATCATTATCAATCTTTCTGATATTGACGGCCTATATAGCGCTGACCCAAGAAAGGATCCAGATGCTAAGCTTATCGGCAGAGTTGACAAAATCACTGATGAGATAATCGCATATGCCGGTGGTGCTGGCAGTGAGCGTGGAACCGGTGGAATGCTCACAAAAATAAACGCGGCAAAAATCGCCACAGAAAACGGTATTCCTATGATAATCTTGAATGGCGAAAATCCACGCATTCTTTATGATATTTTAGATGGCAAGCATACAGGAACATACTTTGCCGCAAAGAAATAATTAAATTTAGGAGAAATTATGACTCTTAACGAAGAAATAAAGGCACTTTGCCTTGGTGCAAAGGAAGCCTCTTTAAAAATCGGACTCGCTTCATGTGAGGAAAGAAACAACCTTTTGTCGAAAATTGCCGAGAATTTAAAATCTAATTACGAGGTAATTATTGAAGCTAATAAAATAGATTTAGCCAAGGCTAAGGAAAACGGAATTGCCGATGCTATGCTTGATAGACTTATGCTAAACAAGGATAGAATCTACGCAATTTCGGATGCTATTATGCAAATTGTTAAGCTCCCCGACCCACTAGCCGGCTATGAAACAAACGTGCGCCCTAACGGACTTGTAATTGAAAACCATCGTGTGCCTATTGGCGTTGTTGGTATGATTTACGAGGCACGTCCAAATGTTACCCCGGACGCTGCTACTCTTTGCTTGAAGAGTGGTAACGCAGTTGTTTTGCGCGGTGGCAAGGAGGCTATTAATTCAAACAAGTGTATGGTTAAGCTAATCGGCGACTCGCTTGAGTCTTGTGGCTTTGACAGACGCACGGTTTCACTTATAGAAAACACCACTCGTGATAGCGCAAACGAGCTTATGTCTATGCGTAGTTACATTGACGTTTTAATTCCTCGTGGTGGTAAGGGGCTAATTAAAAATGTTGTTGAAAACTCTCGCGTGCCTGTAATTGAAACAGGCGCCGGAAACTGCCATCTCTATGTAGATGAGTCGGCTGATATTGAAATGGCGCTAAATGTTGCATTAAACGCAAAGTGCCAACGTCCATCTGTATGTAACGCAATTGAAACACTTTTGGTCAACAAGGCTGTGGCTGAAAAGTTCTTGCCAAAGTTCTATGAGCTTACTCGCAAATTCAACCTTGAATTTAGAGGATGTGCGGACACGTGTGCGATTTTAGATGGTATTTCTTTAGCGAGTGACGAGGACTACAACACTGAATACGACGACTATATTGTCAGTGTAAAAATTGTAAATGACGTTTACGAGGCTGTAGAGCATATAAGAAAGTACTCAACCGGGCATAGCGAGGCTATAATCACTAAGAGCCAAGAAAACGCAGATTATTTTACAAAGGCTATTGACTCGTGTGCTCTTTATGTTAACGCATCCACTCGTTTTACTGATGGTGGAGAATTTGGCTTGGGTGCAGAAATAGGAATATCTACTCAAAAGCTACACGTACGTGGTCCTATGGGCCTTAGTGCGCTCACAACCCAGAAATATATCATTAAGGGCGAGGGACAAGTTAGATGAAGGAAGTAATTTTATGTAAGTACGGTGAGGTCATTTTAAAGGGCGCTAACCGTTCTGATTTTGAAGCCAAGATGCTAAAGCAATTAAGACAAAGAGCCAGACGCATTGGCAACTACAAGATTTACTACTCACAAAGCACAGTATATATTGAGCCTCTTGATGAGGAAGCAATTGAAAATATTGAGGAAATGGCATACCAAGCAAAGCATGTTTTTGGCTTTGTCGGTGTTTCTTCTGCGTTTGCTTGTGAAAAAAATATAGACACAATTTTAGAGGTCGTAAGGACAGAGCTTGCACCAAAGCTAAAGGGCTATAAAACCTTTAAGGCTGAGGCTAAGCGCTCTGACAAGAAGTTCCCAATGAAATCTCCTGATATTTCTGCCGAGGTTGGCGGCGCTGTTCTTTCCAGTGTACCGGGAATCAAGGTTGATGTTAAAAACCCCGACATTGTTGTACGCGTTGAAATCCGTGAAAATGAGGCTTTTGTTCACGCAGGACAGGAAAAGGGCGCAGGTGGTATTCCTTACGGCTCAAGTGGTCGAGGACTTCTCTTGCTTTCCGGTGGAATTGACTCCCCTGTTGCTGGCTTTATGATGGCAAAGCGCGGAGTACAGCTTGAGGCTATTCACTTTGAAAGCTACCCATACACATCCGAGCGTGCGAAGGAAAAGGTTTTAGACCTTGCAAAGATTTTAACCAACTACACAATGCGCTTGCGTGTTCACGTTGTTTCTTTAACTAAGATTCAAGAGCTTTTGCGCGATAATTGCGAGGAAGAATATTTTACCCTTATGCTTCGTCGTTATATGATGGCAATTTCCTTGAAGCTAGCTCACGATTATGACTGTGAGGCTATTATCACAGGCGAGAGTCTAGGGCAAGTGGCAAGCCAGACAATGAAGGCAATAAATGTTACAAACTCAATGACCGACATTCCAATTTTCCGTCCTCTTATCGGTATGGACAAGGAAGAAATTATAAAGATTTCAAGAAATATCGGTACATTTGAGACCTCAACCTTGCCATACGAGGACTGCTGTACAGTATTTACTCCTCGACACCCAAGGACAAGACCAGAGCTTGATAAGGTAATTGAGCAGCAAAACAGACTTCCATTTGACGAGCTAGTCGAGGAAGCATATAAAACAAAGGAAATTATTGTTGTTAAGCAATTTGGCGAGAATAAAATAGAAGAATAAGAAAAAACCACGGAATATTCCGTGGTTTTATTTGATAATTTTTTATTCTATCTCTGAGTATGAAATAGGTGTAGAGGTTGATTTTGTTGTTCCATCTCCAATATATCTTACTGCTTTTGCGCCATTGTTTGTTTCAATTACATATGCGCATGCATGAACCTTAAAGGTTGTATTTGCTCCAACATTAGTAAACTTAATTTGAAGCTTATTGTAATTAGCCCCGTCAAAATCAATCTTTAAAACATCATTGCTTGCAACTGTTGCATCTTCATTTATTAGCTTATCTATTGTTGTATTGCCTGAAACAACCAATCCGTAGCTGAGTGTAACACCTGTCTTTTCTGTATAAATTGCCATAGCCTTTTTGTTCACAACAATATCGTACATAAAACTACCAGCAGACTCATCCTTTGAATAGCCTCTTGAAATAAACGCAGGGTCTGCAACCTTTGTTTTGATTGTGTTGTCACATTTGTTGCAGGCTACACATTCATTCAAATCAGAAATATATTTTTCGCCCGCGAATTCATAGTATGGCGCATTCTCGTCGTGAACACTATTATAGAATGCATCGCAAATATTGTAGTCATAAACCATTGTCAATCCCTTGTCTTGCGTTGGCTTATGAGTATCATAAACGTAATCACTTGCACTTACAAGAGTAACTGCGGTATCCCAAATATAGCCTGTTTGAACAGCCAAGCCCTTATCAATAAATGCTTGTGCTTCCGCTTGAGTTCCTGTGTAGAAAATCGTGAGTCTATGGTGGGCATTGTGATGTTGGTCATAGCTACCAAAAAGATTACTAAACATAGCAGTGTCAGCAAAGAAATTAGTTGATGCATAAATAAATGTGTCTGTTGTTCTTGGTGTTGATTCACTAAAGAAGTTTGTACCTATTGATTTAAGGTTTTCACCCAAAATTATGGTTTTGTTAGTTGTAGTTTTTCCAAATGTGCCATTACCTATTGAGACAGCGTTGTTAGGGAACTTAACATACTCAATAACTGTGCCACCGTTCCATGCGCCACTAAACATATTATCGCCAATAGCTAAATCTGATTCGCCATCAACAAATTCAACAATTTTTGCTGCCTTGTTTGTAGAAAACACATTGTTTCCGAAGGTTGTTATAGTGCTTGGAAATTGAACGTATTGACAAACTGTATAGCCTGTGCCGGAGAAGGTTGAGTTGTTAATTGTTGTAATTCCCTCTGGAATTTCAAGCATTGCAATGTTTGCTTTTGAATAGGATGTACCACCAAGTGCTGTGTTGAACTTACCGAAGTCAACATCAAAGGCTACTTGATTCTTTGTAATGTAGTAGGTTGGGTATGTAACATAGTTACCATCGCCAAGGTCAAGCACGAAGCGCTCGTCAGTGTCAACATAAAGCTCTGATGGAGCAACAAAATCAGGAATTGTTGTTACATCTCCAAAAGAAACATCAAGAGTTGGTTTTTGTGGAGCTAGTGCTGCAGCAGATACACTAATCGCAAACATACAAACCATTGCCACAATAATAAGTACAGTGATTAGAATCTTCTTTTTCATAATTTTTCTCCTTAAATAATATTTATACATAATAATTTTATCACAAAATTCTTGAAATGTAAACAAAAAAATGCAACCTAGCATGTTTTTGGCAGGTTGCACAATTTTTGTATTTTTTAACAAATTATAAAAATTCTATTTTTGCGCATTTTAAACAAAAAAAGCATATTTTTAATAACTATATAACAAAGTTCTCTTTACAATTTGAGCATTTTTAGTTAAATATAAAAAGCCCCTTTATAGGGGCATTCTTTTATTTTTAGCCCACCGTGCCGTGTAGAATAACCATTTGAACCTTGTTCTAAACAAGGTGGTGTCCGCATAATACCTTTTCTGCTTCCAACATCTATCTTGCCCTCGTCCGACCTTTGTCTCATTAAGAGGAGGGGATAGGAGGCCTGCACACCGGTATAGGATATAAGACTCCTTTTAATAAGTGTAGCTCGAATACATCACTCTATCACAAACATAGCAGGTTTTAATTATTAAATTTTAGTAACGCCTTTGTACACCTAATCCGTCAACTGCGTTGACACCTTCTCCCACTTGAGAAGGCTTAGCCACAAGCTTTGATGCCGTTTTAAATGGTTGATACCTCAAAGTAAAACTAGTTTATGTATTAAATGCCTCAATTATTCATTATCGTGGTCGATAATGTTAATTTTTGCATCAAAAATCGGGCAAACCTTGTTTAATTCCTCGCCGTCGACCGGCACATAGGTATCTTCCTTTTTGCCTGATTTGATTTTTTTAAGGACGTAATATTCAGTTGGGGTAACGGCAACATAGGTATTTCCGTTTATTTCGCACTCAGCAACAAGCTCATATACGCTTTCTGTCCCGTCTTCATTTTCAAATGTAAGAAAATTCTTATTGTTAGCCATAGTCTCCGTCCTTTCCTTTGTTTTTATATTTTACCACAAAACCAGACACGTGTCAACAGATTTTGCTTGTTTTTAAGAGCTTATAAAATTTACAAAGGCTTGACAAATGAATTGTTGATTTGATTTTCACACTATGGTATAATTATTATGTATAATTGTCAATATATCACAATTAGGAGGCTTTATGGAATCACTTATTTATATTGTCGAGGACGATGAGGGTGTTTGCGAGGTTTATGAGGGCGCATTTGAGGACACCTACAAAACTATGTTCTTTGAAAACGGCACTGATTTTTTAGCTGAGTTTTCGCTCAAAAGACCTGACCTTGTAATTCTAGATATAATGCTCCCCGATATGGATGGATATACTATTCTTTCCAAAATTAGACAGCTTGATGAACGTGTGCCTGTAATTATAGTTAGTGCAAAAAGTGATGAAATCAGCTTTGTAAAGGGGCTAAACAAGGGCGCTGACGACTATATGGCAAAGCCATTTTCCATTATGGAGCTTTTAGCAAGAGTCAAAACCAACCTAAGACGTGCTAACCTATATATAACTAAGGCTGACGGATTTAATGTTGACAACAATGTTTATAAAATATTTTTTGAGGGCAAGGACCTTGGTCTTACAATGAAGGAATTTTTGCTCCTAAAGCTACTTATTAGCAAGGCAGGAATTACTATTGAACGTGAGGAGCTTTTCCGTGAGGTTTGGGGCGAGAGCTACATTGGAGAAACAAGAACTATTGATATGCATATTGCTTCCCTGCGTGAAAAAATCAAACAGGCTGGCGGAGAGGATAGCATTGTAACCGTGCGTGGCATTGGTTATCGCTACGAGACAAAATGAAAAGAAAAATATTTTTTAGATTCTTTGCAGTAACTCTTGCCTCTACCCTTCTTATGTTTATTTTTGGCTTTTTGGCAATTAAGCTGAATGCTGAAAAGATGATGACAGAAAGGCTTATTGAGGAAACAAAAATCGTTGCTCTGCTCCTGAACGACGAGGGCGAATTTGACGAATTTAAGGTTTACGAGGGAAATGACAAATTCCGTGTTACTATTTTTGATACAAATGGTAATGTGCTTTTGGAAAGTGATACACGTGGTGAGCTTGAAAATCACTTGGACCGTGAGGAGTTTCAAAATGCATTAAACGACACCCCAAAAACCATTAAAAGATATTCCGAAACATTTGATTGTGAAATGACGTATTACGCAATGAAGGTTAAGCTTGATAGTGGCAAAACCGTAATTTTAAGACTTGCCATCAGAAGCAGTGAGATTTCTTCATATTTGACACTTATTTTGCCACTTCTCATAGTCGTTTTATTCGTTGCGCTTGTTCTCTCTATTATAATTTCTCACTTTTTATCCCTTGGAATTTCCGAAAGAATTGTCAAGGTGGGAAATAGCCTAAAGAGCTTAAACAAGGGCGAATACGTGCCTATTGAAGCAAAGGCAAGCGAGCCTGAATTTTACTCGGTGCTTTGCGAGATAAACGAGCTTAATGAAAGCACACACGCGCACATACGAGAAATGGAGCGTGAGCACAAAAAGCTAAACAAGCTCCTTGAAAATATTTCTCAAGGCATTATTGCTATAAACGATAAGGGCGAAGCAGTTTTTGCTAACAAAAGTGCGACAACGATTTTAGATAGCACCTTTAAATCTGGCAAAAGCTTACTTGAGCTTATCGACAATGTGGAGCTTTATAATAAGATTTCCGAGCATCTTTCTGAAAATGCCACAATTGAATTCAAATTACACGACAGATACCTTGCCATAACCACGCACGAGGTGGCAAAGGACGATATCAAAATCTCCTCGATTATAATAATTACCGATATTACAAACGAGCGCTTAATTGCTAAGCAAAAAAGTGAATTCTTTGCTAATGCCTCACACGAATTAAAAACTCCTATCACTGTCATGCAAGGTCTTTCCGAGCTTTTGCTTGGGGACGAGGAAATAAGCGCGGCAACAGCTAAGCGAGTTGAACGAATCCACAAGGAAAGCATACGTCTAGGCTCTTTAATTTCCGATATGCTAAAGCTCAGCCGCCTAGAAAGAGGCGAGGAGCCTGAGCTACTGTCAATAAATATAAATCTTGGTGACACATTTAAAGAGGCTTTTGACGAGCTTAGCGAAAAAATGGAGCAAAAAAATATTTCATATGAATTAATAGGAAATGCAACAATATCCGCTGACCCGAAAAAGATATACGAGATTGCCTCCAACCTCTGTTCTAACGCAGTTAACTATAACAAGCAAAATGGCAGCATTAGGGTTGAGCTTTCAGAAAATGAAGAGAGTGCAACCATTTCAATTTCCGACACGGGAATTGGAATTGACAAAAAGCATATTCCTATGCTCTGCCAGCGCTTTTATCGCGTTGACAAATCTCACTCAAAAAAGACAGGGGGCACCGGTCTTGGTCTTGCTATCGTCAAGCATATTTGTGCGCTTTATGGTGCAACGCTAGAGATTGAAAGCGAGCTTGATGTTGGTACTACTATCAAGGTCGTATTTAAAAAATAATATAAGCGAGATGCTAGTCATCTCGCTTTTCCTTTACACTAAATTTACATAGGCTTTACTGTCTAATGGTTTTTAGTTTCGACACAAAATGATAAAATGTAGTTGTATTTTGTGATGCAAATATCACACAAAAAGGAGAAAAATATGACAAAGAAAAAACGTATAATTATGTTTTCAAGCATAGGCGTTATAGCTACTCTGTTAATTGCGATAATTATTTGCGCAGCTGTATTCGGCCTTGACGGAATTGAAAGCTTTATGGACAGTATAGGCTTCTCGGTTCTTACCCTGCTTGGTGGTCTTTGCCTTTTTATGTTCGGTATGAACGTAATGGGCGAGTCGCTTGAAAGGGCTGCCGGTAATAAGCTTCAAGCATTGCTTGGAAAATTCACATCAAACAAAATGCTCGGCTTTTTAACAGGTATGGTCGTTACCTCGGTTATTCAATCCTCATCTGCTACCACTGTTATGGTTGTTGGCTTTGTTACCTCGGGCCTTATGACTCTAAGACAAGCAATTCACGTAATAATGGGTGCAAATGTTGGTACAACAATCACTGCTTGGATTTTATCCCTTGACCAAATCCCAAGTGAGGCAGGCTTTTTGCTAAAGTTTTTCAAGCCTGATACATTTGTTCCTATTCTTGCTCTTATTGGCTTAGTTCTTTATATGGTTTCCAAATCGAGCAGAAAAAAGGACATCGGTATGATCTTGCTCGGCTTTGCTACACTTATGTTTGGTATGACTATTATGTCAGATTCTGCAAATACGCCGGCAATAAACTCTGTTGTAAATAAGGTCTTTGCATTCTTTGGTGAGGGTACACCTCTTGGCTGGTTTGCGCCAATTGCGGCTGTGGCTGCCGGTGCTGTTTTCACAGCTATTATTCAGTCCTCATCTGCATCTGTTGGTATTCTTCAAGCGCTTGCTGCAACTGCAGGCTCTGGAATTACAAACGGCGTTGCCTTACCTATTATTATGGGTCAGAATATCGGTACTTGTATAACTGCTGTTCTCTCTTCAGCAGGTGCTAATAAAAATGGTAAGAGAACTGCTATTGTTCACTTGGCCTTTAATATTATCGGCACTACTATAATGCTCATCGCATTCTACATATTCATTTACTTCTTAAAGCTAATTCCTATAATGGACGATGGTGCAACACAAATCAGCATTGCTACAATGCACACTCTCTTTAACGTTATCGGTACACTTATCCTGCTTCCTTGTGCCAACCTTCTTGAAAAGCTTGCATACAAGATTATGCCAGAGGGAAATGACGAAAAGGAAAACAAGCTTGTTATTGACGAAAGACTTTTAAATACTCCTGCTGTTGCTCTTGGCGTTTGCCGTGATGCAACTGTTACAATGGCAAAGGATGCAATCGGTGCACTTGATACCAGCTTGTCCTCGCTTATTAGCTATTCAAAGGAGGATGCAGAAAGCATACGAAAAATTGAAGACAAAACCGACCACTATGAGGACGTTATAGGAACGTATCTTGTCAAGCTCAGCAGTCATCAAATCAATGAAAAATCGGGTGATGAAACTGCTAAGCTACTAAGACTAATCGGCGACTTTGAAAGAATTTCCGACCACGCAGTCAACATAGTTGAGTCAGCTGAGGAAATGAAGGAAAAGGAAATTGAATTCTCCGACAATGCCAAGGCTGAAATTGTAGTTCTTAGTGATGCAGTAAGAGAAATACTTGACCTTTCCCTTGAGGCATTCTCTAAAAATGATTTAAGCATTGCTTATAAAATTGAACCGCTTGAACAGGTTGTGGACGAGCTAAAGGAACAGCTAAGAACAAGACATATTTATCGTTTACAACAGGGCAACTGCTCTATTTCTGCCGGCTTTGTTTGGTCTGATATTCTTACCAATCTTGAAAGAACAGCTGACCACTGCTCAAACATTGCTGCTTGTATAATCGACACAGCGAATGACAATCTAAACCTTCACGAATCTGTTCGTGAAATAAAGGCGGGTGGCAAAAACTTCAACGAGCTTTATAGTAGCTATTCGCAAAAATATGCTTTGCCAAAAACTATATAAGGTAAAACAAATAAAAACCGACAAGCCAAACAGCTTGTCGGTTTTTTGGCGCAGGATCTGAGATTTGAACTCAGGCGACGCTATTAACGCCCTACGAGATTTCGAGTCACGCCTCTTAAACCACTTGAGTAATCCTGCAAATTTATTAGCCTAGATAGTATATCACAAAAAAATTGTCTTTGCAATAGTTTTTATTGACAAATAATTATCAAGGTGCTATAATTGTTTCAGAAAAAATAAAAACTGCCACCGGGTAGCATTTTTGTGTATCGTTAGGTCTTTGAAGATACATAAAAGTGCTCTATTTTTTTGTGGCTTATAAAAGGAAGATTATATGAAAAAGATTTCTAATCCCTTTAAGGATTTAACAATTTTTGAGCGCGCCTTGTGGATTGCCTCGCTTATTGTAGTTACCATTTCCTTTCTTTGCGTGCCCGAAAAGGATTATTTAACACTTTCGGCTTCTTTAGTCGGTGTTACGGCTCTTATTTTTGTTGCCAAGGGGTATGTGATAGGTCAAGCGCTTTGTGTTGTTTTCGCGGTTTTTTATGGCATTATTTCCTTCCATTTTAGATATTATGGAGAAATGATTACTTATCTTGGTATGAGTGCACCGATGGCAATTTTAGCCATTATTTCTTGGGCTCGCAACCCATACAATAACACCAAAACAGTAAAAGTTCACAAAATGACAAAAAAGCAAATTGCTTTAATGCTTTTCTTTACCGCCATTGTAACAGCTATATTCTATTTTATTTTAAAGGCACTTGGAACTGAAAATCTTATCTTTAGCACAATATCTGTAACCACTAGCTTTTTAGCTGTTTATATGACCTTTATGCGAAGCCCGTATTACGCAATAGGCTATTCGGCAAACGACATTGTTTTGATTATTCTTTGGGTGCTGGCTTCCATTGAAAATCCGTCGTATATTCCAATGATTCTCTGCTTTGTAATGTTCTTGGCAAACGATATTTATGGATTTATTAGTTGGAAGCGAATGGAGAAATATCAAAAGAATTAGTTGCATTGAAAAATCAAAGGTGCTATAATAAAATTATCAAGATATTATTAGGAGCAATTATGATTTACAGAGATTTTAAGGGGCTAAAATTGTCTGCACTTGGGCTTGGCACAATGCGCTTCCCTACAATTGATGGGGATTCATCAAAAATAGACGAGGAAAAGACTGCCGAGATTTTTGACTATGCTTTTGCAAACGGTGTTAACTATTTTGACACTGCTTGGGGTTATCATATGGGCAAGAGTGAGCTTGTTGTTGGTAAAAACCTAGCGCGCTATCCAAGAGAGAGCTTTTATTTGGCAACTAAATTCCCAGGCTATGATGTTAACAATATGGGCAAGGTTGCCGAGATTTTCGAGGAGCAATTAAAAAAATGTCAGGTTGACTACTTCGATTTTTATCTTGTACATAATGTTTGTGAGGCTAATATAGAGTATTATTTAGACCCTAAATATAAAACAGTTGAATATCTACTTGAGCAAAAGAAAAACGGCAGAATTAAGCATTTAGGCTTCTCTACCCACGCAACCTTTGAGAATTTCAAAAGGTTTTTAGATATGTATGGCGAGCATATGGAGTTTTGCCAAATTCAATTAAACTATCTCGACTATGAATTTCAAGATGCAAAGGCTAAGGTTGATTATCTAAAAAAGCTAAATATTCCAATTTGGGTTATGGAGCCGGTGCGCGGTGGCAGACTTGCTAATTTGAACGAAAACGAGCTAGCCGATTTAAAGGCTATACGCGAAGATGAAACTGCGCCTTCGTTTGCATTCAGATTCATTCAATCAATTCCCGAGGCTTTGGTTACCCTCTCTGGTATGTCTAGCCTTGAGCAAATTAAGGAAAATATTAAAACCTTTGAAGAATTCAAGCCATTTGACAGTGAGGAATTTGAAAAGGTCTTGGCGCTTGGCAGAAAAATGACTGCGTGTGTGCCATGCACATCTTGTCGCTACTGTACGGAATACTGCCCTATGGAGCTTGACATTCCAAAGCTAATATCCCTTTACAACGAGCAGGTTTTCTCCGGTGGTGGATTTATTGTTGGTATGAGCTTAAATTCCTTGCCGGAAAACAAGCGACCAAACGCTTGTCTTTCCTGTGGTGCTTGTCAAGCTGTTTGCCCACAAAATATTAAAATCCCAGAAATTTTAAAGGATTTTGTAGAAAGAAGGAAATAAATATTCATTTTATCTGAATCTATTTTCTCGAAATATACAAGACAAAATCCCTCCATCACTAACGTGATTTCCCTCACTTTACAAGGAGGTAGGTAGACCCCAAAAATTGAACTAATCAAGAAGTTCTGCACTTTAGCTGATAAAAATTTTTCAATAAATCAGGGAGAAAAAATGAAATTAAGTGATATCAATATACGCGATCCTTTTATCTTGACACACGAGGGCAAATATTATATGTACGGTACAAGAGCTAAATATACTTGGGGAAACTGTGGCACAAAATATGACTTTGGCTTTGACGTATATGTAAGCGAGGACTTAGAAAACTGGAGTGAACCAATTCCTGTGTTTGAATATTATGATGGCTTTATAGGTGTTAAAGACTTTTGGGCACCTGAGGTGCATAAATACAACGGAAAATTCTATATGTTTGCCACATTCCATCCGGAAAACGCACCTCGCGGCACTGCTATCTTGGTATCAAATAAACCAGACGGCAAGTTTACATTGCACTCAAGTGGATTTATTACTCCTGCCGACTGGTACTGCCTTGACGGGACATTTTATTTAGAAGGCGATACCCCATATATGATTTTCTGCCACGAGTGGACTCAAATAAAAAATGGCACAGTGTGTGCCGTTGAATTATCAAAGGATTTAACGCATCCGGTTGGAAAGCCATTTGAGCTTTGGGCGGCAGGCGATGCTTCTTGGAAACACGACATAAGAGATTACGGTGCTTATGTTACCGATGGCCCGTTTTTAGTAAAGCACAACGGCACACTTCTCTCTATTTGGTCAAGCTTTTACAAGGGCGAATATTGTGAGGCTATTGCGAGAAGCGAGAGCGGCTCAATTCTTGGCAAATGGACAATTGATGATAAGCTCATTTACGAAAAAGACGGTGGCCACGGTATGATTTTTAAAGACCTGCAAGGAAACGATAATTTCGTTTTCCATCAGCCTAATGATACGCCGAATGAACGCCCAGCGTTTGTAAAAATAAATCTTGACGATTTAGTTAATAATTAATTTTTCAATCCCTCCGTCAACTGCGTTGACACCTCCCTTTGCACAAAGGAGGCTACCCTGCGTTTGTAAAAATCAATCTCGACGATTTGGTTAACAACAAGTAAAAAAGAACCTCATATGAGGTTCTTTTTTTGTTTATTCAACTAAGTCGTTATAGCAAACTGCTTCGGGTATGTCGGTTGTTACACCATTACCAATATATTTTACAGCGCCATTCTCGATAACATACATACAAGCAAATATCTTTGTTGCCTTGTTTGCTTCGGTTTTGATGTTGTTTATCTTGATTTGAATCTTTGTATAATTTGTATCGTAGAAATCAACCTTTAAAACACTACCTTCATCAACCACTGTTCCGTCTGCATTGATTAGGCTTGCCAATGATGTGTTGCCTGACAATGCAAGACCATAGCTAAGCTCCTCTGTTGCTCCTGCCTTTTCATAATAGGTTTGCATAGCCTCAAAGTCAACTACAACATCGAATACAAAGCTGTCCTTATCGTTTTCGTTTATTGAGTAGCCTCTTGATACAAAAACAGCGTTTGCAGCCTTAGCTTCCTTAACTACTGTGCATCTTTCACAGGCTGTATATGAATAAAGATCTGAAATGTATTTTTGACCACAGAAGTCATAGGTTGGTGCTTTGTCAACGTGAGCATCCTTATAGAACGCCTTGCAAGCACTATAATCGTAAACTAAGTGATAGCCACTTGGTGCTGTTGTATCGGCATCATATTCTGTTGCTGAAACAAGAGCTGCATCATAGAACTTTGAGCTATTCGGCACGTGTCCTGACGCATTTGCTTCTGTATATTCTTTAAGGGCTAACTGAAGTGCCTCTGCTTGTGCTTTTGTACCTGTGAAGATAAAGGTAATATTAGTTGAGGAGTCATTAGCGTTTGAATAACCAAGAATATGAGCACCTATGCTTGTAAGAGAAGCTGGGAGATATACCTTTTCAAGTGCCTTACTTGTTAAAGCACCATCACCCAAGGTTGTAAGGCTATTACCAAATCTGATTTCCTTGATATAATGGTTAATATTTCCGCCCCCAATTGTTTCAAGTGAGTTTGGAAATTCTAACTTTGTAAGCTTTTCACAATTATTAAAGTTGTTACCACCAGAAATTTTTGTAAGTCCCTCAGAGAATGTTATTTCTGTAAGAGCCTTACAGTCCCAGAAGTTGTCATATCCAATTTCTGTAACAAGTGGTGGAACAAAAACACTTTCAAGCTTTGTACAGCCTCTAAAAATGCTTACCCATCTGTTGCTAATTTGAGAGCTTGCAGAAATGTTTACAGCCTCAAGATTTGAACAGTTTTGGAAAGCACTTGTGCCAAGGGATGTAACTGTATCAGGGATTGTAACCTCGGTAAGACCGGTACAGCCTTGGAATACGCTATCTCCTATTGTTGTCAAGGTGCTTGGCAATTTAACCGATGTTATTGCTGTGCTTGTAAATGCACTGTAATCAATTTTAGTAAGACCTTCAGGCAAAACAATCTCGCCGACCAAGCCTGATTTTTGGAATGTACGGTGTGAGATAGTTGTTAATTGGCTATTTTCAGCAAATGTAAGGGATTTGAGTGTTGTTACCTCCTCTGCAACCTGATAACCGATTTTTGTTACTGTTGATGGTATGTGGAGCGAAGCAATTTTTGTTCCCATAAAAGCACAATTGCCTATTTCAGTTGTGCCCTCCGGAATTGTAATTTCAGCAAGGCTTGAACAGCCCTGGAACATGCTGCCACCAATAAGCTTTGGTTGAACAAGATTTACGTCAGTCAGTAACGTACAATTTTGGAAAACAGCGGAGCCAAAGTTTGCATTGCCGAGAACTGTCAGCTTTTGCAAATTAGCGCAGCCTTTGAATGCGTTGTTGTTGAACTGTGTGATTTGCTCGGGAACTGTAAATTCAGTAAATGTACAGTTTTCAAATGCGTTGTCACCAATTTTATTTGCACCACCAAAGTCAACTGTTGTAAGTGATGTCCAATTCTTACACATATTATTTGGCACGCTATCAACGATCAGCGGTAAAGCAATGTGAGTAACATTGGTTAAAGGATTATTTGCATCTCCTACCAATCTAGTAATAGTTGATTTTCTGAGCGGAGCTGCTGATGCATCAAGTGTATGAACCACAGGCTCTGACAAATCAAGTATAACTATTTGAGTTTTGTCAAGAACAGCAGTTCTTTCGGAATCGGTATAAAAATCGTAGGACATAGTTATACCCGGGTTCCAAGTATCGTGGCTGTTTACGGTGTAAACGGTTGTGTATTCCGTATCACCAGCAAGCATTACCTTGAATTCAACATATTGGTTCTTCTCTTCAGCACTTATAGCTAGGGTGAAAAGAAAAACAAATAGACAAATCAAGGTTAAGCTAAATAGAAGTTTCTTTTTCATAATTTTCTCCTTTTGTAAATTATTTGACATTTGCACATTTATATGGTACAATATTATAAAACACAATAAAAGGTAGACTTTAACGGAATTTTAGTATTATTTGACGTTCGGTGGAGGAAAAAATGAAAACATTTTCTCATTATTTAAATCCAATTAATGAAAAATTCGACTACAAGGATTTGAATTTTGGTAGCCGTGAGGATTTATCTGCCCCTTTGGTTGTCAACTGTGCTGGATATGTTAATGCTAACTACAACCACACAAATATAAACCCGAAAGGGCGACTTGATTATTACTTAATTTACTTGGTTTCCGGCAAAATAGAGTTTTTTGATACCGAATCGACTACAAAATTATCAAGTGGAGATTTGATAATTTATCCACCAAAAACCTCATACAATTATAGATGTATAGTGGGTGAACAAAATGTGCAGTTTTTCTGGCTACATTTTACCGGCAGCAAGGCTGGTGCTTTGCTTGAAAAATATAAGCTACACCTTTTCCCACACATTCACAAAATTAGCATAAACAACCACATTGACGCAAGATTCAAAACATTATTTGACGCATTTGCTATAAAAGACGACTTTAGAGATGAGGACTTATCTGCTCTTTGCGACAGGGTTTTAATTGAGATTGCAAGAGTCTTATCAACCGAGGGCACAGGCACAGGACGACTACATAAATCAGTTAGATATTTAAACGAAAACTTTAGTGAAAATATAAAAATAACAGACCTTGCTCAAATGGAAAGCATGTGTATGACAACATATAATTTGCATTTCAAAAAGTATATGAGTACTACTCCTACTAAGTATATAATTAAATTACGTATGCAGTTAGCTATTGATTTATTACTTAACAGTGAGTTATCTATACAAGAGATTTCATCGCGCTGTGGCTACAATGACTACAACTTTTTTACCAAGATATTTAAGAGTGAATTTGGTATTACTCCAACTAAGTATCGTAAGGATTTTAAGCAATAAAAAAGGAGGCTATTTGCCTCCTTTTTCTTTTATATTATTCCGGAGATACCGTGCCCCGGGTAAATTTTAACGCCCTTGTAGGTATAAAGCTTGTTTAGTGATTTTATCATATCACTAGGACTTGCGTATTTTAAATCAACTCGCCCATAGCCCTCTGCAAAAAGGACGTCTCCTGTGAACATTATTTTTTCCTTTTCGTTATAAAGGCACATACAGCCACTTGTGTGTCCCGGTGCGTGAAGAATAGAAAAATCGGCACTCTCACCACCGTTTTTTAGTGAAACAATATCATTGTCCTTTACTGCTGTATAGCCTACATCATAGGAATTATAAAGCCCAAAGTAGAGCGACAAATTGCCCTCGGGGTCGCGAATTAGCTCAAGCTCTTTTTCGTGGCAAATAAGACTAGCATTTGGGTATTCCTTTTTATAGTCGCCAACGTAATTTATATGGTCATAGTGCCCGTGGGTTGAAATTAAATAGTCAACTGTTAGATTATTTTCATCCACGTATTCCTTAACCTTTTCAAGTGGTACTCCAAAGTCAATTATCATAGCGTGAGCCGTATCAGTTGAATAAACATAGGTATTTGAGTCAAGCAGACCCCCATTAAATACTTTTATCATATTATTTTTCCTATCCATTTTAGCTGTTCGGCAGTTTTGGGAGCAATGTGCCCTTCTTGATACGGGGCAACATTATAGGCAAAGACTCCTCCGCCCTCTCTTACCTTGTTTATATAGTCAAGAACCTCTTCGTTTGTATAGCGAGGCGTTGGCTCTCCCTCTTTTTCGTGCACCCAAAAATCGTCCATCCAGCAAAGGCTAAACCATTGCAAGTCACCCTCGCCTGAAAAACGACCACTTGGATATCTTGTAATATAGTTTTCCTCTCCTGCTTGGTAGTCGGAAATTCCCTTGCCCCAATCGCAGTCCCACTCCTCAATTCCTTTAAAATTAAAGGCAACTATCGAGTCGGGATTGCCCGAACGCAATGCCTTTGCATAGCGCACAAAGTCATAGCTTGTGCCATAACCAGAGCAAAGCCCCTCTACATAACAGCAATCAATCCACCAGCCGTGGATTTTTTTGCCATATCTTTTAGAGATTGCTTCTGCAATTTTATAGCAGTATTCTGCGTGCCTTTCTCTGTTTGTGTAGGTATAGGTTGCTTCTTGCCAAGGCTCGTCTGTACAACCGTCACCATTGAAGTAAAGCATTAGCTTAATACCGTGTGGCTCAAGAGCATCGGCAAGCTCCATAATCAAGTCGCGCTTTGAGGTGTGGTCTGGTAAAATCTTGTCAAGCTCGTCAAGTGGAAATGGCAGGTGCATCTCGGAATGAGAGGCAGTAAAAAAGACAAATTTCGCGCCACTTGATACAATTTGCGAAACAAAGGTGTCAAGGTCAAAATCCAAGACTGCCTGATGATAATCCTTTTTTTCTCCCTTTTCGGGTAGTGTTGCTGTTGTCCAATGGACAAACATACCAAAGCCTGCTTCGTAAAACCAATCTGTTCTTTGCATATATTATCTCCTAAAAATCATCGCTTTTAATGAACAATCCCTCAGTCAACTCTGTTGACAGCTCCCTTTGCACAAAGGAGCCATTTTGTTCTTTGCATATTTTCTCCGTTTTTGTTTTACTACGGACAGTCGAGAACGCCTGTTCATACGGTTGTGATTTTCTAAATTAATCAATTACAATTGTATTAATAGACTCGGCAGGCAGGGTGTATGCTTTTCCCTCAATTTCTATCGCTTTTTCAGTCTTATATGGGTTAGATACAACGACAATTTTTTCGCCATTTGGATTTTCAAACGCAACACACATACTGGAAAACTCGCCGTTAATTCTTATGTAACGAGCGCCACGCTTTACGAAATGTGCAAAGTGCTTCATAAGGTAAAATTCAGGGGTGTAGTTTGGCTTTCCATCAACCACGTGCATAAGTGAATTTTGGCACCAGCCCCAAGTGCTTGAGGAATCCCCCTCAAGTGCGATGTTCCAATATACATAAGCGGATGCACCGTGTCTAAAATATTGGCGCATAAGCTCAAAAATGTACATCATATGCTCCCAAGAGTTCTCTCCACCGCCGCATTCGCTCTCTGTTTGAATGATTTCAAGCTCTGGGTAGTCGTCGCGTGTTTGGTCAAGTGCGTACTTGCCTGCCCATTGGTAGCCAACGCCCTTGATGTATTTTCTAGCCTTTTCATCTTGCATTGCGTAGCCTAGGTAGTTGTGGTATCTTGTATATGACCAACGATGGTCAGTTTCCGGTCCGTTTATTGTGCCAAAGAAAATATCAACGCCTGTGCCCTCAAGCAAAGGTCCTAGATAACCACCGATAAAGTCAGCCATCTTCTCGCCAGTCCAAATGCAGGATGGGAAAATTTGATTTGAGCAAGGCTCATTTTGTGGGTGAATATGTACAAGGGGGACACCATTTTCCTTGTATGCTTCCACATATTTCTTAAAATAAAGAGCATAAGCCTTGTAATTTTCAGGTGTTGGGTTAAACACTCCACTTGAGTACGCTTTCTTAGTTTTAAGCCATAGCGGTGGGCACCAAGGAGATGCAAACATTTGCATATCTGGCTGGCGCTTAACTCCCTCTTTTATGAGTGGCAAAAGTAGATTTTTGTCGCGTTCAATCGAGAAATTTTTCATCTCGTAGTCGCCATCTGTTTCATTATATGAATAAAAATCAAGTGAAAAATCACTAGCTCCAATTGGTGTACGGCAGTAGTTAAAGTTGCATTTGTCAGAGTCAAAAAGCTCGTTTAAAAACTTCTCTTTTTCCTTTGGGTCAAGGCTGTTCAATGCCTTTGCACCTAGCTCACTAAAGCAAGTGCCAAAGCCACGGATTTTTTGTTTTTTCTCGCCAAAGGTTAGTTTGATTCCAGTGTCGGCACTCTTGCCATTTTGCCATCTATTTTCTTTAGTAGTTGAGATAATCATAATTATGCTTCCTTTATTAATTCTTCTAGTCTTCTTGCACTCTTGGCAAGCTCGCAAACGCCCTGGGCAACATTATCCTTATTATATGCGCCCAAGTATTGGTCAGCCTCAAGAGTTAATTCTCCTTGATATTCTATGTCCTTTAGCGCCTTGGCAATCTCTTTAAAATCCATTTTCATTGAAAATGGGATTTGGTGGCTATCGTGTAGGCAATCATTATCGTGAATGTGGAGTGCCTGTAAGCGAGCACCCAGCGCACGTATCATATTTGGCGCACCATCTCCTGAACCACGCATTTCGGCGTGTCCTAAGTCAAGACAAGCCACAAAATAGGGGTCGTTTACTACATCAATATGCTTACAAAAATCCTCACTAGTTGAACAAGCGGCAAAGCAGCTTTGGGTAGCGCCGTTCGCCCAGTTCCACATATTTTCTGTTGCAATTTTTATACCGTGCTGTTTAGCAAATGGTAAAAGGTCGTTGTACATTTGGGCATTTTCTTCAGCTGAAGCATTATTATCAGGATGAACAACACAGATTTTTCCACCTGCAATAGCAGTACACTCAATTGCACGCTTTATGTAGTCCATACCAACAATTCGGCTTGGGAATGGCGCGTGGGATTGGTTACATTCGATGCCGCACTCGCAAGCTACGTGGCGTAGCTTTTTAGCAAAATCACGCCAACCAGCCTTTGAAAGTGGATGGTCACTTTCTACAGGAGCCATTTTATTCCAGTCAATGCGCGCCATTTCAAACATAGAAAAGTCCCAGCAGTCAAACCCTGCCTTGGCTAAAAGCTCAATTGCCTTTTCTTCTCCTACGTGTCTTGAAGTTGAGTGAATTTCAGTAGATATTTTCATATTAACCTCATTTTTATGCCTTTCTTGGCAAAATATGTAACAAGTTACATATAAATTGTAGCATAGTTGATAATTTTTATCAATGGGGAAAGGCGAATTTTAAAAATAAGAATTTTGAAAAAAGCTATTGACAATTTAGAATTTATGTGGTAATATATTAGTCGCACTTAGCAAATAGACGCGCCCGTAGCTCAGCGGATAGAGTGCCCGGCTACGAACCGGTAGGTCGCAGGTTCGAATCCTGCCGGGCGCGCCAAAATAAAAATGGTAGTACTTCTCGTGAGTGCTACCATTTTTATTTCATTTGCAAACTTCATCGGCAGGATTCGAAGTAGCCGTTAAAAAACCTTTCGGGGAATGGTTTTAGGCGTTGACCGAAGCATTTTTCAAGGCACTAACATCAAGTGCGAATTATGCCTTGGAAAATGCAAGAAGGAATGCCTGCCGGGCGCGCCAACAAAAAGACAGTACCATTTCGGTACTGCCTTTTTTTGTTCGTTGGCGTGCTCGGCGTATTCGAGCTGTCTTCAAGGCTCTGCCTTGAATTAGGTTCGGATGCAAGGCTAAGGCGTTGTCAGCTTGCTAGCATAAGCCGTGCCGTAGCACATTTTCGTAGAAAATGTATCCTGCCTTCTCGGGCGCGCCAACAAAAAGACAGTACCATTTCGGTACTGCCTTTTTTTGTTCGTTGGCGTGCTCGGCGTATTCGAGCTGTCTTCAAGGCTCTGC
>JAZPYB010000008.1:0-31935 GCA_045543955.1 Eubacteriales bacterium | reverse complement strand
GGCACAACTCTTGACAAGGTTATCAAAACAACTTGTTTTTTAGCAAATATGGAAGATTTCGCCGCATTTAACGGCATTTACGGGGAATACTTTAGTAGTAAGCCTGCACGTTCTTGTGTTGCGGTTAAGCAGTTACCAAAGAATGTTTTGGTTGAAGTTGAAGTAATCGCTGAATTATAATATCAATTTGATCAGCGACCGAGTTTCGGTCGCTTTTCTATGGTAAGGAGTATTTTAAATGAGTGAAGTAACAATCAGCAAAGACATAAGATATATCGGTTGTAACGATTATGATTTAGACTTGTTTGAAAGTCAGTACATTATACCTAACGGTGTGTCATATAACTCTTATGTGATTTTAGATGAAAAAATCGCAGTTTTTGATACAGTGGATGTACGCTTCGATAACGAATGGCTAACAAATCTAAAATATGCGTTAAACGGAAAAAATCCAGACTACTTGATAGTTCAGCATATGGAGCCCGATCATTCTTCAAGCATTGTTGCCTTTAAAAATGAATACCCAAATGTAAAGGTAGTTGCAAGCGATAAGGCATTTTTGATGATGAAGCAATTTTTTGATATCGACTATATTGACAATAGAATAGTTGTTAAGGATGGTGACACATTATCTCTTGGCAAGCATAATCTTACATTTTTAACTGCGCCAATGGTTCACTGGCCAGAGGTTATAGTTACTTATGATAGCTATGATAAGGTTTTATTTAGTGCCGATGCATTCGGAAAATTTGGTGCACTGGACATTGAGGATGCGGACGGCTGGGCTTGTGAGGCGCGCAGATATTATTTTGGTATAGTTGGCAAATATGGTATGCAGGCATCAAATCTTTTAAAAAAGGCTAGTGCTTTTGAAATAAATACAATTTGTCCATTACACGGTCCTGTTCTTGCTGAAAATTTAGGTTATTATCTTGACCTATATAAAACTTGGACTAGCTATGGGGTAGAGAGCGAGGGCGTGGTAATTGCCTATACCTCAATCTATGGAAACACTAAAAAGGCAGTTGAGCTTTTAAAAGAAGAGCTTCAAAAAAACGGCTGTCCTAAGGTTGTTTTAAATGACTTGGCAAGAGTCGATATGCACGAGGCTGTTGAGGACGCATTTAGATATGGTAAAATTGTACTCGCAACCACGACATATAATAACGATATTTTCCCTTTTATGCGTGAGTTTTTATATGAGCTTCTTGAAAGGGGATATAAAAACAGAAAAATTGCCATTATTGAAAATGGTACTTGGGCACCAAATGCCGCAAAAAGAATAAGGGCAATTCTTGAAGAGGCAAAGGGGCTTGAAATTTTAGAAAACACAGTTACTATTCGCTCGGCTATGACAGATAATAATAAAAAAGAAATAGAGGAGCTTGCAAAAATACTAAAGTAAAGGAGACTAGCCTATGTATGTTGTACTTTTAACTGCGCTCGGTGTCGGTGGGGCAACCGTTATCGGTGCGTTAATAGGTTTTCTTATAAGAAAGCCCTCACATAGGTTTAATGATATTGTCCTTTCCTTTGCCGCAGGAGTTATGCTGTGCGCCGCGGTTATTGGACTTATTGTCCCTTCCTTGTCAGATAAAAACGGTTCACTAATAGTTACAATTATTGGCGTTTTGGCAGGTGCTGTTTGCCTAAATCTAATCGACAAGCTTGTTCCACACCTTCATAAAATAACAGGCGTAGATATTGAAAAGCATCCGCACAAAAACGAACAATTAAGCAAGGTTTTGCTTTTCGTAATTGCCATAGCAATACATAATCTACCCGAGGGTATTGCAGCTGGCGTTAGCTTCGGCTCAGAAAATACAGCCCACGCCATAACAATTGCAGGAGGTATAGCATTACAAAATATTCCCGAGGGAATGATTATAATTGCACCAATGCTAGCGGCAGGAGTTTCAAAAAAACGCACATTTTTGATTGCGCTTACAACTGGTATAATTGAGGTTGTTGGTACACTTATAGGCTATTTTGCTGTAAGTATTTCCCAGGCAATATTGCCGTTTGCCCTTGCCTTTGCAGGTGGCACGATGCTTTATGTTATAAGCGATGAAATGATACCGGAAACACATTCACACGGCAACGAAAGATATGCAACATATTCTTTACTTATCGGATTTATAATAATGATGGCATTTGATTTTTTGCTCGGTTAGAATAATTTTAGTCATTTTTAAAAAAATATATATTAAAACAGGAGGAAACAAAAATGAAATACGTATGTGATGTATGCGGATACGAGTACGACGAGGAGCTAGGCGATCCAGATAACGGTATCGCTCCAGGCACAAAATGGGAGGATCTACCTGAGGATTTTGTGTGCCCACTTTGCGGCGTTGGCAAAATTAGCTTTTCAAAAGAATAAAAAAAGAGCCTTTTGGCTCTTTTTTTATTCTATTTGGCTTGAAAAAGAGTATAAAAAAGTATATACTATAAATAGTTTTAAATTTTGGAGGAATTATGACACTTTTATTTAAACAAAAGCTCTTTTCGTGGTTCGACAGCTATGAAATTTTCGACGAAAACGGAAACACTGTTTATATAGTCAAGGGCAATCCATCTTGGGGGCATCTTTTTAAAATTTATGATTCAAATGAGAATGAGCTTGCTACCCTAAAACAAAAAATATGGACATTTTTACCAAAGTTTGAAATGTACTTAAATGACACACTTATAGGAACAATTAAAAAGGAATTAACTTTTTTCAGACCTAAATTTAGTATTGATTACAATGGCTGGAAAATAGAAGGCAAGTGGACAGAGTGGGATTATACAATAGTAAACTCAAATGGTAGTCTAATTGCTACCATGGAAAAGAAGCTTTGGAACTGGACTGATACATATTCAATCGATGTTATAAATCCACAGGATGCATTAATGGCACTTATGGTTGTAATTTCAATAGATGCAGAAAAGTGCTCACGTGGGGATTAGCTTAACCAAAAGGAGTAAATATGAACATAAATGAGATTTTAAAGGGCGTTAGCTGTCAAGCCTGTGGAAAAAACCACAAGTGCCCAATAGAAAATGTTTATATAGAAAACAATGCTACTAGTCATCTTAGTGATCTTGTCAAAAAACATAAAAGCATTCTTTTAGTGGCAGATGAAAATACATATAATGCAGGTGGAGAGGGTGTTGTGCGCTCTCTTTCTGGTAAGCAGATAAGAAAAGTAATTTTTTCTGGAAAAACTATTCTTATTCCAAACGAGGAAGCAATAGATAAGGTAAATAGCCAAATGTCGGGGATAGATCTAATAATAGGTATAGGCTCCGGTGTTATTCAAGACCTTTGTAAATATGTTTCTCATTTTTCAAGCGTTCCTTATATGATAGTTGCAACAGCACCATCAATGGATGGCTATGCCTCAAGTGGCGCCGCTATGATTTTAAAGGGAATGAAGGAAACAGTTTCAGCTGGGCTTCCAATTGCAATAATTGCCGATACCGAGGTTTTAAAAAATGCCCCAATTGAAATGATAAAGGCGGGATATGGCGATATTATAGGTAAGTATTCCGCACTTAATGACTGGGAGCTTTCTCGCATAGTAAATGGAGAATATTTCTGCCAATACATATATGATACAACCTATGAAATGATAGAAAAAACCTTGAAAACCGCAAAGGGCTTGTTAGAAAGAGATGAAGAGAGTGTCAAGGCATTAACTGAGGCTCTTATAGTTGTTGGTATAATGATGAGCTTTGCAACCACCTCTCGCCCAGCCTCAGGCAGTGAGCATCATCTTTCACACTTCTTTGAAATAACAGGAATTGTAAAGAATCAGCCCTACTTGCCTCATGGAATTGACGTTGCTTATTCTACCGTAGTTACAGCCAGAATAAGAGAGAAGCTTTTAGAAAAAGAGTTTCCATCTGAGCAATACAATGAACCAAAAGAAGAGTATATAAGTAAAATGAATGAAGTATATGGTTCAGTTGCAGATGGTTGTATTGATTTGCAAGAAAAAATGGGAAGATATGGGCAAAACAGAATGCCGATATATAGTGCAAATGAGGAAGAAATAAAAAGCATTCTTTCAAAAATGCCGACCTCGGTTGAAATTAAAGAAATGCTAGCACTTTGTGGGCTTGACATAAGCGAATTTCACGATATTTATGGCAAGGAAAAGATTTTAACCGCTGTAAAATACGCAAAGGATTTAAAGGACAGATATACTGTTTTGTGGCTTAACTACGACGTGGGCGGAGTATTATAAAATAAATTCAACAATTTAATGCATAAAACAAACCAAAGGAAAAAGAAAATGGATAAAAATAAAATAAAGCTCGTCGCTATGGACTTAGACGGCACTCTTACTCAGCATAGGGAACAGCTAGGTGAAAAAAATAAAGCAGTTCTTGACAAGCTTTCAAAAAAGTATAAGCTAATAATGGTGGGCGCAGGACAGGTTGGTAGAATTTTCAACCAATTAAACAAGTACCCAATAGATATAATAGGGAATTATGGTCTTCAATACGCAACCTATAATAAAGAAACTAATGAGCTTGAAATAAAGAGAGATGAAGCCTTTCCTGTAAACCGAGAAGAGATTGAAAAAAGAGTTACATATTTTAGAGAAAAATATGGCTATACCTCATTTCGTGGAGACAATGTCGAATATCATAAATCAGGCTGCATTACCTTTCCAATCTTAGGAACAAAAGCAATTCAAGAGGAAAAGCTAGCCTTTGACCCCGACAGAAAAAAGAGACGCGCAATATACGACGAGGTAGTGGCTCACTTTGATGGTTATAATGTTTTTGTCGGTGGCTCGTCCTCGTTTGATATGTCCCCAAAGCCATACAATAAATACTACGCGCTTGACCTTTATTGCAAGGAAAATGACATTTCACACCAAGAGGTTGCTTATATAGGAGATGACTATGGTAAGGGTGGAAATGACGAAAGCGTATATAACTCTGACTTTAATTATTTAACAATAGACGATTACCACGATTTTGAAAATGTAGTTGCACCTCTTTTAGAGGAATAAAAAGCAGAATTAAGGAGCACAAAATGATAGAGAATAATCACGATAAATATGCACCCTTTGAGAGTAATTTTCTCTCAGTTACATTTAATAAGCAAACAGGCTCAATTGCCTTTTTTGGAATAGAGTCAGGCGGACGCGACAGAGATAAGCACGCAAGCTATAATTTAATGCTTCCGGGCTATGGCGGTGTTTTTGGTGCGTTTAAAAAATCATTACCGACAAGCTTTGAAATAAAGGATGACACAGCATTTTTTAAAAACGAACAGGGTAGCAGTGTATCATATAATTTTATAGACGACAAAACAATGAGGGTTGAGCTTGATAAGATTAATCACAATGATATTTTCTCAACAAGACTATCAATAAAAACAGCTCCTCCGACAATTTGGACAAAAAAATCACCTAAGCAACTCCAAAACAACAACCCATTAACTACATATAAAACCAAATTCATTTTACCACTAATTATTCATTTTCCTGACTTTGGTAGAGTTGAAATTTCGTCAAGCTCAGAAGATGTTTTCTGCGTTGAGGAGCTTCAAATGTCAAAGGACTTTTTCGGCATAGAGCTAGGTGGTAAGAATTTCTCGTATAATCATAATAGACTTCATTCATTACATTATGGTAGCTCATTTTTAACCTTTAAGTCCAAAAAGCCACTCGAAAAGGTGGAGCTAACCTTTAAGGTTTTGGACGAATGCTACCCCAAATTCCCTCAAGACAGTGACGAAAAATATAATGGCTTAAAGCGCAATTGGATCAATGCCTTTGCTATGAATAGGGAGCTTTACGATCTGGGAGATAACATATATTTCCACGGAACAGGACATTTAGCAATACATATGAAGTCCGATATGCTACAAATAGTAGACGAAAACGATGAGCAATTTAAAATAGTACGTCGTGTTTTTGAAAATCAAGTTGAGAGAACCTTTAAAAGATGTCAAGCGTACGATGGAGAAATCAGCGTGTCCTTTTTTGACAGGGAAAAGGAAAGTGGCTTCGGTTGTTCAGTTGATTCAACCCCCGGCGCTATAATTTCTCTTACCGGAATTTCAAATTGGAATTTGAATTTTGCTAAAAAATTGATTCCAAACGCAATCAAAGCCGCTGACTATTTAATGTCTCGCGACGTTGATGGAGACGGAATATTTGAGTCTCCATATCCTGGCGATTATATGTTCCAGCCGTCTGAATTTGGCTTGCAAACAAACTGGTGGGACAACTTCGCATTCGGTCACAAGGATATCTATTTTAACTATCTTTGCCATCGTGCCCTTCGTGAGCTTTCAGCTCTTTTAGAAAAGCTTAATATGAAGGAAGAAGCAAAGAAGTATAGAAGCCAGCTTGAAAAATTTGATAAAGCGTTCTTTGATACCTTCTATAATCCGGAAACCGGGCTTATGGCTGGATGGATTAGCAAAAATGGAAAGGTGCACGACTACGGCTTTACTTTTGCTGTTTCAATGGGAATAAACGAGGGCTTAATTCCTCACGACAAGGGCAAGGAAATGCTCAAAAAGCTACTTGCTATAATGAAAAAAGAGGGCTATGGTAACCTTCGCTTTGGAATACCGGGGAATGTTGTGCCGGTTGCACAAGAGGACACAATCAATTGGCCTTGTATGAGCGATTGGGGAAGATATGAAAACGGCGGATTGAACGGTATGAATGGCTTCCATTTCTTAACCTCAATGTATGAGGTTGGGCTCACAAAGGAGGCTGACAAAATCCTGTTTGCAATTATTGACACCTATGAAAAGGAAATGACCCACTCAGGACTTATGCCGGGTTATTGTCAAAGCGTTGACTGGCGCACAAAGGAAGGCGTACGCTGTGGCTATAACTACCTAGCCGACAACTATTATTTCTTGCTTTCTGCTTACGCAGGCAAGCATAAAGCACCACATCCTGCAGTTGCTAGATAAATACAAAAAAGACCTACAAAAAAGTAGGTCTTTTTTCTTAATTATATTGACATTGTATTTGCAGTAATGGTAAAATAAAAACAGCTATAAAACAAGTTTTGGAGGACGATATGGCTAAAAAAGATAGTATGAGCATAATGAATGAATTTAAAAATGCTCCAGAAAAAGAAAAAATCACATCAAAAAGAATTTTAAAGGTTGGTATTATAGGTACTGGCTGGATTGCAGATGCACACGCAAGCAAGTATAAGGAAATGGACGATGTTGAAATCGTTGCACTTGCTGACCTAGTTCCCGGTAAGGCAGAAAAGTTTGCAAAGAAATGGGAAATTGAGGGCGCAAGATGCTACCCATCTCACAAGGAGCTTCTTGATAATGAGGAATTAGATGCGGTTTCCATTTGTACATATAATAGAACCCACGCAGAATGTACAATATATGCACTTAAAAAGGGAGTAAATGTTCTTTGTGAAAAGCCAATGTCAGTTACTCTTGATGAAGCAGTAGAAATGCGCCGTGCAGAGAAGGAAAGTGGTAAGCTTCTTTCTATCGGCTTCCAACCTAGAATGGACCCTAATATGAAGAAGATAAAGGAAATTGTCGAGTCCGGTATACTAGGCGACATTTACTATATTCAAACAGGCGGTGGACGCAGAAGGGGAATTCCTACCCCTTATGGCACAACATTTATTGAGGATGCAACTGCGGGAATTGGCGCAATGGGCGATATCGGCTGCTACTCACTTGATATGGTTTTAAACGCAATAGGATATCCAAAGCCATTAACCGTTAGCGGTTATAAATCTGATTTCTTTGGCAAGGACCCCAAAACATATACTTGGCATCCAGAGTATGCAGAAAAATTTGGTGTTGAGGACTTTGCTGCCGGCTTTATTCGTCTAGAGGGTGGAATAATCCTTGACTTCCGTATCGCTTGGGCAATGAACCTTGATACCCCAGGCGACACAATAATTATGGGTAAAAAAGGCTCACTACGCATTCCATCAACAGAGTGCTGGAATGGTTCAGTTGGTGGACCTATGAAAATTTATAGCGAGATGGCAGGCTCTCAGGTTTGCACAGAAATTCCTATTTTGCAGTCTCCTGATATCTTCTATGAAAAGCTTCGCTCATTCCTTGACGCAATCATAACAGGTGGCAAGTCCCCTGTTCCAAGTGAGCAAATTATAATAAACCAAGCAATAATCGATGGCATTATTAAATCAGCTAACCTCGGCAAAGAAATTGAGGTAGAAATTCCAGAGGTATAATTAACGAAAACGAGTGCATTTTTGCACTCGTTTTTTGGTATATAAGCGTAAGCTATGCTCCTTGCATAATTCACTTTAGCCAATCCCTTGCCTGACTTGAACACGCTTGAAAAAGACCATTGAAGCCTTGCGAGATAAGGATTTTTTAAATTTTTAAATGAAACGAATTGTTCAAATGTGGTTGCATAAGATAATGCTTTATGTTATAATAACATTGAACAACTTATGCTTTTGCTGGTTGAAAATTATGCTTTATGTAGAACTACAAACTCTTATTGTATATAAAGTTGAAATGACAGTCAACCAATTAAAGAAAAAAGGAGTGTATCGGTACTATGAAAATTTGCGACATCCATATTCGTGACCCATTTGTTATATTTGAAAATGGACGATACTATATGTATGGAACACGAGGCGAAAATTATGGCATATGTGTTGGAGGTTTTGATGTTTACGAATCGTCCGACCTCGTTTGTTGGAGTGATCCAAGGCAATGCTTTGATTCGGCAAAGTTCAATATGAACACTGGAGCAAACTGGGCACCCGAGGTGCATAAATACAACGGAAAATACTATATGCTTGCTTCATTTCCAACTGAAAAAGGAATGTTTGGAACATACATTTTGAAATCAAGCAGTCCTCTTGGTCCCTTCGAACCACTCACAGGGCGTGCAGTAACTCCGTACGAGCAGAGCTGCATTGATGGAACGCTGTTTGTAAAGGACGATATTCCTTACATATTTTACTCACATGATTGGCCCGACAATTATGTCGCGGAAGAGAGTGCGTATGTTGGTGAGATCTGTGCAGCACAACTGAGTGCTGATCTTACTCAAATTGTTGGAGAACCGTGGGTCGTTTTTGCATCAAACGAATCGCCTATTTCCAAGGCAACACCTGACCACAATGTTCTCAATGGTCAAAATTGCGTGCGTTACGGCTCGGATGCGCCTTTCGTACAAAAGCTGTCCGACGGCTCATTACTTCTTACGTGGTCACCGTATTTGAATGACAACTACGTCGTTTTAAGCGCCGTTTCCCAAAATGGAAATATTAAAGGACCTTGGAAACATATTACCGAGATGCTATTTGATAAAGACGGAGGACATGCAATGTTTTTTGATACTCGTGACGGAAAGCGCTGTATGTGCCTTCATTCACCGGAACGAAAAATGTTTGAGCGTGCTCATTTTTTTGAGGTGAAAGAGATAGACGGTCTGCTTCGTGTTATCAAAGAGCTAGAAGCTTAATAGTTCGAAACTGAAAAAGCTTTAATAAGTATCAAAAATAATGAAAACGAAAAAGACTACTCTAAAAAAGTAGTCTTTTTTCAAATCTCTAATTTTTATATGGGCTTATTACGAGCAAGGTAGTAACAAGGTTCTGCAAAGCAGGTTCTTATAATCCCTATGATTCGAATTAGAGACGCGTGGTTGGATATATTAAACTTTAACTAATCAAAAGGCAGATTTTGCATTTTTCTACAAAAACATGAGCATTTTGTTTGTAATTTGAACCGGATTGCCATAGTAAAAAGAAAGTTGTAGGAAAAAGTTTTTAAGCTTTGATATTTTTATTCTTCAATAATAGCAATTGCCCTTGCAGGAGCACCATCAGAATTTTCGATCTTGATAGGCAAGCAAACGAATGTAAAAAGCTCATCTCCACATAGGTCAAGGTTTTTCAGATTTTCAATATTTATTATTTTTTTCAACATAAACAGTTTTTTATGCATTTTAAGAGAAGCATCGCTTATGGGATCAAGACCGATAACATCAAATCCAATTCCTTTGTAATCTCCGTTTATTATGTAATCCAATACTTCGATTGAAAGATACGGATAGTTGCCGAAATATGCGTTATCATTCCATTTCTTATCCCAACCGGTGTTGAAAAGTAGAAAATCAGCTTTATGTGTTTTTTCACGGTATTTCTTTATAAGCTCTAAGGTTATTACTTCTCCATCTAGAAGAGAACGACAATCAATAACCAGAGCTTTACCAACGAATTGAGAAGCAGGAAAACTGTCAAGCGTAGCCTTGCCCGAAAAAATATGAGAAGGTGGATCAATGTGGGTGCCCGTATGGCTGAACATACTAAGAAGTGTTTCCTTGAAGCCGTCCTTTTCATAACTACTGGCTGGGGCGAGGATCGGAGGTTTTGTTCCAGGATATACAGGCATATTTTCTTTTATCGTATGAGTAAGATCTATTATTTTCATTTGGTTGTTCCTTTAAAATAAAATTGGCAAAAAATCAAATAGATGTAATAAACATTGAAATTTTTGCTCTATTAAAGTATAACATAAATAGAAATATATTTCAATAGTTGAAGGTAAAACCATCAAGAAGATGTGGGATGGTGTGCATCTTAGACAGAAGCACTCTGTGTTTCCTTTTGAACTAATGATATTGAAAAGTGATAGATTTCGTGGTATAATCAAGTGAAGATATAACGAGGTGTAAGCTATGATAAAAGAACTAATGCACGATCCAATATTCCTTGCTTGTAAATCTGAGAAAACCACAAAAGAAGATATAACAATAGCCAACGATTTGCTTGAAAGACATTATCAAAACAGAAGATAGACAAAAGTCCTACCGATTTAATTCGGCAGGACTTTTTTGTTCATGCTTCTAAATCAAATACGGGCTCATAATCCCTATGGTTCGAATTAGAGACGCGTGGTCGAGATGATAGGATGACTTCGCAATAAATTGCTCGTAACACTTCGTGCGTCGATTACAAGCGAGCTTGCATCGACTTCACTCGCTAGGCGAACCTAATTCAAGCAGAGCTTGAAGGTAGGTCGAATCCTCGTTCATCATAGAAAATAAAAATGACCTACCCAAATGAGTAGGTCATTTTTATGGTCGAGATGATAGGATTCGAACCTACGGCATCATGGTCCCAAACCATGCGCGCTACCAACTGCGCTACATCTCGATTTGCTATCTTTTCTTGATTGCCCTACTATTATAGCAAAGCACTTTTGATTTGTCAATAGTAAATTTAAAATAATTTAAGAAAATTTTATTTTTGTAAAAAACAGCACTTGCTCTAAAAAACAAAGGGCAAGTGCATTTTTTAATAGTGATATTTTTTTCGTTTTGCAATTAAGAATATAATTGTTACAGCAACGGAAAGTGCCTCAGCAACTACAACGGAAAGCCAAATTCCGATAACCTTATGCCCATCTGGGAAAGCTAGAGGCAAAAGGAAAACCCCAGCCACTTGGAAAACCAATGTTCTTACAAATGAAATAATAGCAGAAATAGGACCATTGTTTAAGGCGGTAAAGAATGACGAGCCAAAAATTGCAAATCCTGCAAACAAGAAGGAGAAGGAATAAATCAGAAATGCACGAATCGTTTCTTCTTTTATAGTATTGTCATAGCTTACAAAAAGATTTGCCATAGGAACGGAAAGTGCCTCTGAAAGAGCGAACATCAAAACCGATAAAGCACCTATAATTATTATGCTTTTCTTCAATACACTTTTTAATTCCTTGTGGTTTCCTGCACCATAATTGTAGCCCACAATTGGTGCAACAGCAACCGTATATCCAATAAAAACTGCAATGAAAATGAAGTTTACATACATAAGTACTCCATAAGCCTTGATTCCAAAGCCCTCAGCATATTTGATTAGCTGTATGTTGTAGAGCATACCGACAAGCGACATTGAAATGTTAGACATCAGCTCGCTTGAGCCATTAAGACAAGCCTGCCAAACAGCACGTCCGTCAAACTCAAATTTAGTAAGCCTTAAAAGACTTGAATTAGGTCTTGCAAAATAAATAATAGGGCCTATAAATCCAACAAATTGACCTAAAATCGTGGCAATTGCAGCACCCTCCACACCCCAACCAAAGCCGGCAATGAATAACGCATCCAGTATAATGTTTGTAACTCCCGATGCAACAGTAAAGAGAAGTCCCAGCTTGGGCTTTTCAGCAGTTGAAAAAAGACCTTGAAATTCAATTTGTAGCATAAAAAACGGAGTTCCAAGCAAGTAAATTTGTCCGTATCTTAGTGCTAATTCAAGCATCTGTGAGCCTTCCTTGGCTCCTAGTAAAATTGCAACTGGCTTTAAAAGTAAAATTCCTAAAATTGCAATGATAACGCCTAAAATAGCCGGTAAATATACAAAAAGAGAAAATAAGCTGTTTGCCTTATCTTTTTCTCCCATACCCAGATGCTTAGCAATCAATGCGCCACCACCTGTGCCAAACATAAAGCCGACAGCGCCCAAAATCATAAGATACGGCATTATAAAATTTATTGCTTCAAATGAAGCACCATTGTCTTTTATGAAATTGGAAACAAAAAGTCCGTCAATCACTCCATAAATTGATGTGAAAATCATCATAACAATAGGAGGAAAGGCAAAACGCAAAAGTCTTTTATATGTAAAATGATCAGACAACTGTATCTTCATAAAACCTCTCAAAAGCAAATATTGAAGTATATTATAGCAGAATATATCACAAAGTCAAGCCAAAAGATATATATTGACTATTAAAAGCTGGTAAATTTTCAAAATTATATTCTATTAAATATTAACAAATTGTAAAATTGATTAACGAAAGATGTATTTTTTGAGCGAAATCATTGACTTTGTAAACAACTAGTGATACAATCTTGGCAGAACATTATATTATAAAAGGAGTTAACTATATGCTATTTGATTTAGCGCACATACTGTATATGGTCATTTCGGCTATTATTACGGCATTGGTTATGGTTTTAGCATATCGTTTTGCAAAAACGCAAAAGCAAAAGGATCTTTTACTAAAAATTTTTGCAATATTAACAGTTGTAATACATTTTAGTTCTCTTTACTATGATTATTTCATTGTCAAGGTAGAAAATCCGGCACTTGAATTACCTATGCTTATGCCGGCATATCCATGTAATATTTGTATGTGGCTTTTACTTATTGTTGCATTTGCCAAAAAGGACAATAAATTCATTCAGCTGGTTTCTAACTTCTTGGCAATCGGTGGTATTGTATGCGCTGTGATAGGAATTGTTGTAAACGAGGTTTACAACTCTAATGGAATGACAGATTATGATTCTGTAAGAGGACTTTTAAGCCACTCGACAATGCTTATGGGTTGTATTTACTTAATTGTTGGCAAATATGTAAAAATAAGAGTGAACAGTGTTTTCGGTGTACTTACAGGGCTTGGCATCTTTATTGCGGTAGGCTCTTTGATAAATCTATTAAATAAAGTGTTTGATATGCCTAGTGTAAACTCAATGTATCTGGAGGAGCTGCCATTCAACACTATGCCTTGGATAAATACAGTAACTATTGGCGTGATGGGAATTATTGTAACATTTTTAATAGGCGCAACGGTTGAATTTTTTGTACTTGCAAAAGAGGAAAGATGGTACTATAAGCTTCGTCATCATAGCAATGAAAACGAAGAATATAGTCTGAAAGGAGAACACAAATGAGAGATTTATTTTTCAAGCTTTTTGAGCCATCACATTTTGATACTGGTATAACCGTAACACCAATGTCAATAGCACATATTTTTTATCTTGTTTTAATTGTCGGTGGAATAGTTGGCGGCTATTTCTTACTTAGAAAATGTACAATGGAACGCAAGGTTGCGGTAATGAAAATACTTATAGTTGCCGTTGCAGTTTCTTACATATCAGACTTCTTTGTACACGATTTTGTATATGCTTCATATGACGAAGCAACAGGAGCATTAATTTCCGGTGGTGGACTAAATATGGATAAGCTCCCATTCCACATTTGCACTTTGCTTTGTCCGCTTGCTTTGTTTGCACAATTTAACAAATATGGTGAAAAAATAAAAGAGCCTGTGGTTATGCTTGCCTCACTTGCACCACTTATGTATATCTTTGTTCCCGCAAGCATAGGAGATAGCGAGCCTTGGTGCTACCAAACAGTTCAAACTATGTTCTATCACGGTGTTTTACTCGCTTGGGGTATTCTTAATATTTCCCTTGGTATTGTAAAGCCAAATATTAAAAAATGCTATAAATCAGCAATCACCTTGGTTGCAATCACAATCTGGGCAAAATTTGGAAACCTAATTCTCGACCACAACTGGTTCTTCTTAGAGGAGGATGCCTTCTATATCGGACTTGTTGAAGATGGAATTATTCCAAAATGGTCACTTATGATTATCAATCCGATAGTATTTTTTGCGGCAGTTCTTGCGCTTTATGGCATTTGCCATCTTGTAAGATACCTTGTAGGAAAGAAGAATAACAAGGTTGTAATTGAAGAGCAACCAAAAGAAGAAAAAGAACTACAAAACGTATAAAAAGAGGGTGCACTAGCACCCTTTTTTCTTGACAAAAAAGTGTAGCTATGATAATATAAGCATAATAACCTAAGGAGAAGGAAAATGGCAAAAAAATATGACACCGTCTTTTTTGATTTGGACGGAACAATTATAGATTCAGGCGAAGGAGTGTCTAATTCTGTTCTTTACGCCCTTGAAAAATTTGGAATAAAAGAAACTAAAGAAAACGCCCTTAAATTTATAGGTCCACCGCTTGCTCAATCATATAAGGAATTTTATGGCTTTAGTGACGAAAAAGCGACACAGGGTATCGAAATTTATCGTGAATATTACAGAGAAAAGGGCATTTTCGAGTGCTATGTTTATGAAGGTATTGTCGAGCTTTTATCTAGCTTAAAGGCGAAGGGCTACAAGGTAGTTCTTTGCACCTCAAAGCCAGAGGTATATGCACAAAAGATTTTAAATCATTTTGATATAATGAAATATTTTGACCACGCATGTGGTGCAACAATGGACGAAAAAACTCGTGCCACAAAGGATGACGTAATGAAATATGCATTTGAAACATCAAATGCAAATCCACAAAAAACTATTATGATAGGTGACCGTAAATTTGATATTCAAAGTGCAAATAAATTCAGACTTGATTCGGTTGGCGTTACCTTTGGCTATGGTTCAAGGGAAGAGCTTGAGGAGGCAGGCGCGACATACATAGTTAATAGTGCTGACGAGATTGAAAATATACTCTAATCACATCAAATTTTGAAATAATTTCTTCCTATTAATATTTTAATGCTTTACAAGACTAAAATTTTTCAAAAAAAGCATTGACTTGACAAAATATGTGTGCTATTATTATTTTTATCAAACTGAAAAAATAGTGTGTTTGAGGTAAATACTATGGAAATTAAAATTACAAAAACTAACACCCCTAAAAAAATGATTCCCGAAAACGAGCTTGGTTTTGGAAAATTCTTTTCCGACCATATGTTCATTATGGACTATGAGGCTGGCAAGGGCTGGCACAATGCAAGAATTGAGCCGTTTGGTAGAATTTCCTTGCATCCAGCTTCAACCGTTTTGCATTACGGAGCAGAAATATTTGAGGGCTTAAAGGCATATAGAACAGAGTCAGGCGAAATCCGTATGTTCAGACCTATGGAAAACATAAGGAGAATGAACGCCTCAGCTGATAGAATGTGCCTACCTAAAATAGACGAGGATGACTTTTTACAAGCACTAAAAACCTTTGTTGAGCTTGAAAAGGATTTCGTTCCATATTCATTCGGCACATCACTTTACCTTCGCCCTTATATGTTTGGTAATGACGAAACTCTCGGTGTTCACACAGTACAAAGAGCAACCTTTATGATTATAGCATCCCCAAGTGGCAGCTATTATGCTGAAGGCATAAATCCAGTTAAAATTATGATTGAAGCAGAGGATGTAAGAGCAGTTAAGGGTGGTACTGGTGCTGTTAAATGTGGCGGTAACTATGCAGCCTCTAATCGCGCAGGCGAAAAGGCTAGTCAAGTGGGCTATTCACAAGTTCTTTGGCTTGACGGTGTACATAGAAAGTATATCGAAGAGGTTGGCGCTATGAATGTTATGTTCAAAATAGATGGAGAAATTGTAACACCTATGCTCACTGGCTCAATTTTGCCTGGTATTACAAGAAAATCCTGTATCGAGGTCCTAAAGGATATGGGATATAAGGTTAGCGAAAGACTTATTTCTGTTGATGAGCTTATAGAATCACTTGAAAATGGAAAGCTTGAGGAGGCTTGGGGCTGCGGTACAGCGGCTGTTGTTTCCCCAATAGGCAGATTCCGTTATAATGACAAGGAATACGATGTAAACGGTGGCAAAATCGGAGAAACAACCCAAAAGCTCTATGACACATTAACTGGTATGCAATGGGGTAAAATAGAGGACAAGTACGGTTGGATATATACAGTAACAAAATAATTAAAGCAAGCCTTTTGGCTTGCTTTTTTTAATAAATTTGTTAACTGAATCAACTAAATATATAAATTATCTCGCATATAATAAAAAAATATAAAAATAACTATTGACAAATCAAAATAAATAGTATAAAATACATAGCATATAGACAAAGAAGGGAAATAGAATATACGCGCCTTTTAAGAGAGTTGCCGGTTGGTGTAAGGCAATAAGGTAAATATATTTGTCTCATCCTGGAGTTTCCAACCCAACGATAATTTATCTAGTAGATTTGGACGGGTCCTCCCGTTAGCGAGGAGTTTTGTTGATTGACAGAACACGAGTGGGCGTTTATTCGTCAAGTAAGAGTGGTACCGCGGAGAATACTTCGTCTCTTTATGCACAGGGATAGTTGCGTAAAGAGGCTTTTTGTTTTTAAAGTGCTCGGTTATACACATCCCATGCTCACTCAAGGAAAGGATTTAACTATGGAAAATTTCGAAAAGTATTCCAAGCAGTATTTCGCTCCACAAGGCGTTACTATGGAATGGACAAAAAAGGACTCAATTGATACCCCACCTATTTGGTGTAGTGTTGACTTGCGTGACGGTAATCAAGCACTCATAATCCCAATGTCGCTTGAAGAAAAGCTAGAGTTCTTTAAGCTTTTATGTAAGGTCGGCTTTAAGGAAATCGAAATTGGCTTCCCGGCTGCCTCTGAAACTGAATATGAATTTTGCAGAACACTTATTGAAAATAATTTAATCCCAGATGATGTTACAATTCAAGTGCTAACTCAATCAAGAGAGCACATCATTGCTAAAACCTTTGAGGCAATAGATGGCGCAAAGCACGCAGTAGTTCATCTTTATAACTCAACCTCAGTTGCTCAAAGAGAGCAGGTGTTCAAAAAAAGCAAGGAAGAAATTATAGAGATTGCTAAATTCGGCGCAAACCTATGCAATGAATACAAGGCTAAGGCAAAGGGCAAGGTTACATTTGAATATTCTCCTGAAAGCTTTACAGGAACCGAACCCGAGTTTGCTCTTGAAATTTGCAATGAGGTTATAGATATTTGGAAGCCAACACCTGATAATAAGGTTATTATCAATCTTCCTGTTACTGTATCTCACTCAATGCCACACGTTTATGCAAATCAAGTTGAATATATGTCAAAGAACCTTAATTGCCGAGAAAACGTTATTATCTCACTTCACCCACACAATGACCGTGGCTGTGCTGTGGCAGATAGCGAAATGGGACTTTTAGCTGGCGGCGATAGAATTGAGGGTACGCTCTTCGGCAATGGCGAAAGAACTGGTAATGTTGATATAATTACACTAGCTCTTAATATGTACTCGCAGGGCATAGACCCAGGACTTGATTTTTCAAATCTCCCTGCTATTACCGAGGTTTACGAAAAGGTTACAAGAATGCACGTTTACGAAAGACAGCCATATAGTGGTCAACTCGTATTCGCAGCATTTAGTGGCTCACACCAAGACGCAATTGCAAAGGGTATGAAGTATAGAGAGGGCGAAAATAAGGTTTGGAACGTTCCATATCTTCCAATTGACCCAACTGACGTTGGTAGAGTCTATGAGGCAGACGTTATTAGAATTAACTCTCAATCGGGTAAGGGTGGAATTGGTTATATACTTGAAACACAATTCAAGCATGTTTTACCGCCTAAAATGAGAGAAGCATTTGGCTATCACGTAAAGAGCATTTCTGACCACGAGCACAGAGAGCTTCAACCAAAAGAGGTTTATGATATCTTTATTCGTGATTTTGTAAATGTAAATGCACCAGTCGATGTGGAGAAGGCTGTTTATACAGACAAGGATGGTGGAATCATTGCTGAATGCACTATTAAATATAACGGAGTTTCTTATGTTCGAGTCTCCGAGGGAAATGGTCGTTTAGATGCCGTTTCCAATGCAATAAAGGATGTAATCGGAATAGATTATATATTTGACAGCTACACCGAGCATGACCTAGAGGGTAAATCAAGCTCTAAGGCTTCCTCATACGTTAGCATTAAGTTGAATAATAAAGCATATTACGGCGCAGGAATTGATAGCGATATTATCGTTTCTTCAGTTAAAGCACTAGTAAGCGCAGTAAATATTATGCTTGAAAAATAAAATCCCCCAAAAAATCTACAAGGAGGAAAACAATATGAAAATGACAGGCGCAGAAATAATTATTAATACCTTGATTGAGCAGGGCACAACTGATGTTTTTGGTTACCCAGGCGGACAAGTTATTAATATTTACGATGCACTTTATAAAAATAGTGATAGAATAAATCATATTTTAACAGCACACGAGCAGGGCGCAGCTCATGCAGCAGATGGTTACTCACGCGCAACTGGTAAGGTTGGCGTATGTATTGCAACCTCAGGCCCTGGTGCTACTAACCTAGTTACAGGTATTGCAACTGCAATGCTTGACTCAATTCCGATGGTGGCAATTACAGGAAACGTTCCTTGCTCGCTTATCGGAAAGGATTCATTCCAGGAAATTGATATTACAGGCGTTACATTACCAATTACTAAGCATAACTATTTTGTAAATAGAGTAGAGGATTTGGCTGACTCCATTAGAGAGGCGTTCCAAATCGCAAAATCAGGCAGACCCGGTCCTGTTCTTGTTGACGTGCCAAAGGATGTTCAGGTTGCCATTTATGATTTTGAGCCACAAGCAATTGTGGAAAAAATTCCACTTCCAAAGGCGGATGAGGCTTCAATTGACGAGGCAGTTGCTCTTATCAATGAGTCTAAAAAGCCATATATCTACATCGGTGGTGGTGCAGCCGGTCTTAAAATGGGTAAGGAAATTATCGACCTTGCTGAAAAAATTGATGCTTGCATCGGTTGCTCATTTATGGGTCTTTCAGCAGTTCCGGATGACTACGATAGATTCCTTGGTATGCAAGGTATGCACGGACATTACGCATCATCAATTTCACAAAAGCACGCAGATTTAATAATCGGTGTCGGTGTTCGCTTTAGCGATAGAGCAACAGGAAATACAGCTAAATTCGCTAAGAATTCCAAGATTATTCAGCTTGATCCAGACTTTGCAGAGATTAATAAAAATGTAAATGTTGATCTCGGTATAGTTGCCGATGTTCGCGATTCATTCTTGAGAATTTTGGAAAAGGTTAACGAAAGCAAAAAGCCAGAATGGGTAGAAGAGGTTCATTCTTATAAAGCTAAGGAGCAAGAAATTGCAGAAAAAGCCGCTAAAATGGCAGGCGACCGTATGACACCTAAAATGATGTTCGACGTAATTAATAAATATAAATTGCCAAGAACAATCATTGCAACAGATGTTGGTCAGCATCAAATGTGGGCTGCTCAATATGCTAAATTTGACACAACAAGACGCTTCGTTTCAAGTGGTGGTCTTGGTACAATGGGCTTTGGCTTGGGTGCTGCAATCGGCGCACAGGTGGCAACAAATGACCCAACAGTATTAGTAACAGGTGATGGTAGCTTTGGTATGAATCTAAATGAGCTAGCAACAGCGGTTACATACAACGTTCCACTTGTAATAGTTCTTTGCAACAATGGTGTTCTAGGTATGGTTCGTCAATGGCAAAACTTATTTTTCGGCAAAAGATTTTCAAACACAGTGCTCGAAAGAAAAACTGACTTTGTTAAGCTTGCGGAGGCGTTTGGCGCTGTTGGTATGAGAGCAAACACAGTAGAAGAGTTTGAAGATGCATTTAAAAAGGCAATAACCATAAATGGTCCGGTAGTAATCGACACACTAATTGACAAGGATGAGTTCGTTCTTCCAATGCTCCCACCTGGTGGCTCAATAGACGACATCATCACAGAAAAGTGAGGGTATGACGATGGAAAAAACAAATAAATTTGTAATTGCAGTTTATGTTGACAATAAATATGGTGTTCTTACAAGAGTAACCAGTATGTTTACACGTCGTGGCTTCAATATTGATGCCTTGACAGTTGGAGAAACTGAGTCCCCGGACTATTCCCGCATTACTATTTGTATGAGTGGAGATGGCTACGCACGAGAACAGCTGATAAATCAACTGCGCAAGCTCATCAATGTTAAAAAGGTTGAGGTTATTGAGGAGAATTCATCTATAAAGAGAGAATTGGCGCTTATAAAAATCAAGAATAGCTCGCAAACTCGAGCAGATGTTTTATCAGCGGTTGATGTTTATCGCGCAAAGGTAATTGATTTTACAGCCACAGAAATGTGCATTGAAATCACAGGCGATCCATCAAAAATCAATGCATTTATTGAATATATGCTACCATATGGCATACTAGAGATGTGCCGTACAGGTATTGTCGCTCTTGAAAGAGGAGAGGGCACACTTCTTTCAAAGGAAACAAAAACAGGTGTCCACAAAACTAACGAATAATTAAATTTGATATATAATTTTAAGGAGAAATTTATCATGGCAAACATTTATTATCAACAAGATTGTGATCTTAACAAGTTAAACGGCAAGACTGTTGCAATCATCGGCTACGGCTCACAAGGACACGCACACGCTCTTAACCTAAAGGAGTCAGGCGTTAACGTTATCGTTGGTCTTTATGAGGGCTCAAAGAGCTGGGCAAAGGCTGAAAAGGCTGGTCTTAAGGTTATGACATCAGCTGAGGCTGCTAAGAATGCAGATATGATTATGATTCTTATCAACGACGAAAAGCAAGCAAAGCTTTATAAGGAAAGCATTGAGCCAAACCTAACAGAGGGCAAAACACTTATGTTCGCTCACGGCTTCAATATTCACTTTGGTTGCATTAAACCACCAAAGAACGTTAACGTTATAATGGTAGCTCCAAAGGGTCCTGGTCACACAGTACGTTCAGAGTACCAAGTAGGTAAGGGTGTTCCTTGTCTTATCGCTGTTCATCAAGATGCAACAGGTGACGCACTTGAGCTAGGTCTTGCTTATGCTCTCGGTATTGGTGGCGCACGTGCAGGCGTTCTTGAAACAACATTCAGAACAGAAACAGAAACAGACCTCTTTGGTGAGCAAGCAGTTCTTTGTGGTGGCGTTTGCGCACTTATGCAAGTAGGCTTTGAAACACTTGTTGAGGCTGGCTACGACCCAAGAAACGCATATTTTGAGTGTATCCACGAGATGAAGCTCATCGTTGACCTTATTTACCAAAGTGGCTTTGAGGGTATGAGATATTCAATTTCTAACACAGCTGAATACGGCGACTATATCACAGGTCCAAAGATTATCACTGAGGACACAAAGAAGGCTATGAAAAAGGTTCTTTCTGACATTCAAGACGGAACATTTGCAAAGGACTTCCTACTTGATATGAGCGATGCTGGTAGCCAGGTTCACTTCAACGCAATGAGAAAGATTGCCGCTGAGCATCCATCAGAGGTAGTTGGCAAGGACATCAGAAAGCTTTATAGCTGGGCTGATGAAGAGAAGTTTATCAACAACTAATCAAAAATCTAAAATTGTAGGGGAGGGGTTGCCCCTCCCGTTAACAATAAACGGAGTGCAAAAATGAAAAAAGATACTATTGTAAATGGTTCACACAATGCTCCACACCGTTCATTATATAAGGCTCTTGGACTAACCAAGGAGGAGCTAGATAGACCTCTTATCGGTATAGTTAGCTCATATAATGAGATAGTGCCGGGACATATGAACCTAGATAAAATTACAGAGGCTGTAAAGCTTGGCGTTGCTATGGCAGGTGGAACTCCAATTATGTTCCCAGCTATCGCTGTATGTGATGGTATTGCTATGGGGCACGTGGGAATGAAATATTCACTCGTTACCCGTGATTTAATTGCTGACTCAACAGAGGCAATGGTAATGGCTCACGGCTTTGATGGCCTTGTTATGATTCCAAACTGCGATAAAAATGTGCCGGGCTTACTTATGGCTGCCGCAAGACTTAATATTCCTACTGTTTTTGTAAGTGGTGGACCTATGCTTGCTGGCCGTGTTGACGGACATAAAACAAGTCTTTCCAGTATGTTCGAGGCAGTTGGCTCATACAAAGCAGGAACACTTGACGAGTGTGGACTCTGCGAATTTGAAAATAAGGCTTGTCCTACCTGTGGCTCTTGCTCTGGTATGTACACAGCCAACTCTATGAACTGCTTAACTGAGGTTCTCGGTATGGGCTTATGCGGAAACGGTACAATTCCTGCTGTATATTCTGCAAGAATTGAGCTTGCTAAGCACGCCGGTATGCAGGTTATGGAGCTTATTAAGAAGAACATTAGACCAAGAGATATTATGACAGAAGCAGCTATTAAAAACGCAATAACTGCCGATATGGCACTCGGTTGCTCAACTAACAGTATGCTTCATCTCCCTGCTATTGCAAATGAGTGTGGTGTTGAATTTGACCTCGATTTCGTAAACGAAATCAGCGAAAAGACACCTAACCTCTGCCATTTAGCTCCTGCTGGTCCTACATATATGGAGGACTTATACCAAGCAGGCGGTGTTTATGCCGTTCTTAAAGAGATTGACAAGCTTGGACTTCTTGATACAAGTGTAATGACAGTAACCGGTAAAACACTTGGCGAAAATATAGCTAATGCTAAAAACTATGATGAAACTGTAATTCGCACAGTTGATAACCCATACTCAAAGACTGGAGGTATTGCAGTTCTTAAGGGTAACCTAGCTCCGGATGGATGTGTGGTTAAGAGAAGCGCAGTAGCAAAGGAAATGCTCGTTCACGAAGGACCTGCAAAGGTTTATGAGAGCGAAGAGGAGGCTATCGCTGCAATTTACGCAGGCAAAATAGTTAAAGGCGATGTTGTGGTTATTCGCTATGAGGGACCAAGTGGTGGCCCTGGTATGAGAGAGATGCTATCTCCTACATCAGCAATTGCTGGTATGGGACTTGATAAGGATGTTGCACTTATTACCGACGGACGCTTTTCAGGTGCTACCCGTGGTGCATCAATCGGACACGTTTCTCCTGAAGCTGTAAGTGGTGGTACAATCGCTTACGTAAAGGATGGAGACATCATCTCAATCAATATTCCTGAATATAAAATTGAACTAAAGGTCAGCGATGACGAGCTTGCAAAGAGAAAACAAGAAATGCCAATTAAGAAAAAAGAAAACCTAACAGGCTATCTAAAGAGATATTCTCAAATGGTTAGCTCGGCTGACAAGGGCGCAATAATAAATAGATAAGCACTATTTCCCACCACCTTGCGTGGTGGGGCATACCAAAGAGCATTGGTTTCGGTGCTTTTTGGTATGCTATTTTGAAAGGAGTACATATTATGTCAATGACAATGACTCAAAAAATCTTGGCTTCTCACGCTGGGCTAGACAAGGTAGAGGCAGGACAACTTATCTTGGTTAATCTTGATAGAGTTTTAGGTAATGATATTACCTCTCCTGTTGCAATTAAGGAATTTAACAAAATAGGTGTAGATAAGGTTTATGACAAGGAAAAGGTAACAATGGTTATGGACCACTTTGCACCAAATAAGGATATAAAGGCTGCTGAGCAGTGCAAAATGTGTCGAGAGTTCTGTAACGACAAGGAGGTTACACACTTCTATGACGTTGGTAGAATGGGCATTGAGCACGCACTACTTCCTGAAAAAGGACTTGTAGTTTCTGGCGATGTTGTTATCGGTGCTGACTCACACACCTGTACATATGGCGCTTTAGGTGCTTTTTCAACTGGTGTTGGCTCAACAGATATGGCTTGTGGTATGGCTACAGGTAAGGCTTGGTTTAAGGTTCCAAGCGCAATAAAGTTTGTTTTGAAGGGTAAACTCAACAAATACGTTTCTGGTAAGGATGTTATCCTTCACATCATTGGTAAAATTGGTGTTGATGGAGCACTTTACAAGTCAATGGAATTTGTTGGAGAGGGCGTTTCATCCCTTACAATTTATGACCGTCTAACAATTTGTAATATGGCAATTGAGGCAGGCGCTAAGAATGGTATTTTCGAGGTTGACGAGCAAACAATTGCATATATAAAAGAGAGAAGCAACCGCGAGATTGTTTCTTATAAGGCAGACGAGGATGCTGAGTATGACGAGGTTTATGAAATAGACCTATCCACTATAAAGTCAACCGTTGCATTCCCACACCTACCAGAAAACACAAAGACCTTTGACGAAATTGGCGATATTACAATCGATCAAGTAGTTATAGGCTCTTGTACAAATGGTCAGTATAAGGACATTGAAGAGGCTGCAATGATTTTAAAGGGAAGAAAGATTGCTAAAAACGTACGCGCAATTATCATTCCTGCAACTCAAGATATATACCTAAAGGCTATCGAAAATGGTCTTGTTAAAATCTTCATTGATGCTGGTTGCGTTGTTTCCACGCCAACCTGTGGACCTTGCCTTGGCGGTTATATGGGCATTTTAGCCGCTGGTGAGCGCGCAGTTGCTACAACCAACCGTAACTTTGTAGGCAGAATGGGTCATGTAACAAGTGAGGTATACCTCGCAAGCCCAGCAGTAGCCGCAGCAAGTGCAATTGCTGGCAAAATCGCAGATCCAGCTAAAATATAAGGAGGGTAATTATGAAATTTACAGGAAAAGTAATCAAATATGGCGATAATGTAGATACAGACGTAATTATCCCAGCAAGATATTTAAATACAAGCGACCATAAAGAGCTTGCATCTCACTGTATGGAGGACTTAGATAAGGACTTTACCAAAAGAGTAGAGGTCGGCGACATTATGGTTGCAGGCGATAACTTCGGCTGTGGCTCATCACGTGAGCACGCACCAATCGCAATTAAAGCAAGTGGTATTTCACTAGTAATTGCAAATACCTTTGCAAGAATTTTTTATCGTAACTCAATAAATATCGGTCTTGCAATTTTGGAATGCCCAGAGGCTGTTGCCAATATAAATGACGGCGACAGGGTTGAAGCAGACCTTGACAACGGAATTATATACAATTTAACAACCGGTAAAGAGTTTAAAACTCAACCATTCCCAGAATTTATTCAAAAGATTATAACCAATGGTGGACTTATAGAGTCCATCAAAAAGGGCGAGCTCAATTAAAAATGGGACAAAAGACTTTAAAAATAATAGAGTATGATGGCGAAATTGTCATAAAGAAAAAGCCACAGCTATCGTCTACTGTTATAACAATCTTTCTTTTTCTAGCTTCAGCTATTGCATTACCATTTGTTTATAATATATGGGAAAGACCTATTGCTATAATTATTTATGTATCTGGTATTATTTTGTATGTATTTCTTGCAATATCGCTATTCTTTGGTAAAATTGTAATTAATAAATATAAAAAAGAAATAACAATTTACAATCCGTTCAAGCGTCAAAAGAAGTTTGAAGATATTGAAGAAATAGAGATGTATACAGGCAAAAGAAATGTAGTTGAATTTACCTTTTACAATGGAAGAGATTGTTCCTTTCATCTGACAAGCCAGAAACAAGTAAAAGAACTTGATGAGTTTCTAAAAAAGCATATTCCATTAAAAGAAAAAACAGAGGAAAATGAAGACGACAAACAAGGCTCGTCATCCTGAGCGTAGCCGAAGGAGCTAAAAAGCCTCCATCTGACGAGGGAGGTGTCACCGAAGGGTGACGGAGGGAGAGATCCCACTCGCAAATGTAATTTTTAGAGGTATAATTATGACATACAATATAGCATTATTAAAGGGTGACGGAATTGGACCCGAAATTGTTGACAGTGCCGTTGAGGTGCTAAAGGCGGTTGGCAAAAAATTTGGTCACACATTCAATTTTACACCATATCTAATAGGTGGTGCGGCAATTGATGCCACAGGCAAGCCACTTCCAGAGGAAACTGTAAAAGGCTGTTTAGCATCTGACAGTGTGCTTCTAGGTGCAGTAGGTGGGCCAAAATGGGACACCTTGCCAGGTAATATGCGCCCAGAAAAGGCACTTCTAGGTATTCGTGAGGCTATGGGACTCTTTACAAACCTACGCCCAGCAAAGCTCTATCCAGCATTAAAGGATGACTGTCCACTTCGCGCAGATATCGTTGCAAACGGCTTCGATATTCTAATCGTGCGTGAGCTTACAGGTGGTATTTACTTTGGTGAGCGTGGTATGCGCGAGGGCAAATACGGAGAAGAAGCATACGATACAGAGTGCTACTCCCGTATGGAAATTGAAAGAATATGTAAGGTAGCTTATGAATCCGCACAGAAGAGAAATGGTAAGCTAACAAGCATTGATAAGGCAAACGTGCTTGATTCCTCAAGACTCTGGAGAAAGATAGTTCACGAAATGGAAAAGGACTACCCCGATGTACAGGTTGCCGATATGCTCGTTGACAATGCCGCAATGCAATTAGTTCGTAATCCTGCGCAATTTGATGTAATTGTTACAACAAATATGTTTGGAGATATTCTTTCCGACGAAGCTTCACAAATCACAGGCTCAATTGGTATGCTCCCATCAGCATCCCTTGGAAATACTACAGTGGGACTCTACGAGCCAATTCACGGCTCAGCCCCCGATATTGCTGGTAAAAATGTTGCTAACCCAATTGCAACAATTCTTTCAGGCGCTATGATGCTCCTTTACTCCTTCTCATTAAAGGACGAAAGTGATGCAATCATTAGTGCAGTTGATAAGGTACTAAATGCAGGCTATCGCACAGCAGACCTATCTCACGGTGGAGAGTACCTAACAACAAAAGAAGCAACAGAGAAAATTATTGAAAATCTTTGAGGCATAATATGTCAAAAATAAAAGAAGTATATTCCTCACTTTGCCTTTTCACAGTAACAAGAGGAGTTCTTGACACGCCTGTTATCAAAGCTTTTATTGAGTATTGTGAAGAGAGTAACAAGCAAGAAAAGCTTAAAAAATACGGCAATTTTGTTTCCGAGGTTTACAAAAACGGAGGAAATCTATCAAAATGTGTTCAAAAAGCGCTTTTTGAGGACGAAAATGTTTATGTAAAATCGGTTGCTAAGAACGAGGAAATAAGTAAAAAAATTGAAAGCTCACTAAACTATGAGCTAAATACCTTGACAGAGCTTGCAGCTATTAACAGTGATAGCTTCGCACTCGATATGGGCACAAATATAAGACTCCCCGAGTACGATACTGACAAGGTTGATATTTCAAAAGCATATAGTGAAAGATTAAAGCAAATTCATAAATATGGTTATGGCATTTTTGCCTTCAACTGTATGTTTTCATCTACTGATAAAGGGCACATTGTTCCTGTTGAAAGTGCCGATACAACAACTCTTGACGATTTTATCGGCTATGAGGCTGAAAGAAAACGCGTGCTCGATAATACAGAGGCGTTTTTAGAGGGTCGTCCTGCCGCTAATATTCTCTTATATGGAGATGCGGGAACAGGTAAGTCCTCAACCGTAAAGGCAGTAGCAAACCACCTTTTTGAAAGTGGCATTCGCCTAATAGAGGTAAGGAAAAATCAGCTATTGCTCTTGCCAAAAATAATGGCGCAAATTTCTAAAAACCCACTAAAATTCATCATATTTATTGATGACCTTTCCTTTAACCAAAACGACGACAACTTTAGTATGCTCAAGGCAACACTTGAGGGCTCAGCAAGCGCAAAGGCTAAAAACGCAGTAATTTATGCCACCTCAAATCGTCGACATATAGTAAAGGAAAGCTTTGGTGACAGAGAAGGTAGTGATATTCATAGAAACGACACCGTTCAAGAAACACTCTCACTATCCGAGCGCTTTGGCTTGACAATATTGTTTGCAAAGCCGCCAAAGCCACTTTACCTTGAAATAGTAAAGGAACTCGCAAAGAAAAACGGCATAACAATGGACGAAAACGAGCTCGAAATTAAGGCAGAGGCATTTGCCCTAAATCGTGGCTACCGTTCAGCTAGATGCGCCGAGCAATTTATTGATAGCTTAATGTAATTTCCATATGAAAAGGAAGAAATAATATGTTGACAATAGACAATGTATATCGCGCAAATTACGCCCTAAAGAATGTAATTCGCCAAACAGATATTATTCGTGCACCAAAGCTAGCAAAGGACACAGAATTGTATCTTAAAACAGAAAATCTACAAATCACAGGCTCATTTAAAGTAAGAGGTGCTTACTATAAAATGTCCAAATTAAGTGAAGCAGAGAAGGCTAAGGGAGTTGTTGCTTGCTCGGCCGGTAATCACGCACAAGGCGTTGCTTTAGCTGCTCAAAAGAACGGTATAAAAGCTACTATTTGCCTGCCTGACGGTGCTCCAATTTCTAAAATTGAGGCAACCAAGAGCTATGGCGCAGATGTTTGCTTAGTTGAGGGCGTTTATGACGATGCCTACAATAAAGCGCTCGAGCTACGTGATAGCGAGGGTCTTACCTTTATTCATCCATTCAACGACGAGGATGTAATCGCGGGTCAAGGCACAATCGCACTCGAGCTAATTGAGCAATTACCAGATATGGATGCAGTTATCGTGCCAATCGGAGGCGGTGGACTCATATCAGGTATTGCATATACTCTAAAAACACTAAAGCCACACGTAAAGGTTTATGGCGTTCAAGCCACAGGCGCACCATCTATGTATAAGTCTGTAAAGGATGGTCAAATTGAGGAACTACCCTCAGTATCAACTATCGCTGATGGTATCGCTGTTAAAAAACCGGGCGACCTTACATATGAAATCTGCTCAAAGTATGTTGACGAGATAGTAACAGTAACAGATGATGAAATTTCAGCAGCAATCCTTGCACTTATGGAAAAGCATAAGCTAGTAACTGAGGGTGCTGGTGCTATTGCTGTTGCCGCCGCTATGTTTGATAAACTAGATATAAAGGGAAAAAAGACAGTATGCTTGCTCTCTGGTGGTAACATAGACGTTACAATCCTTTCCCGCGTTATAAAGCGAGGTCTTTTGATGTCTGGCAGAACTGCTCAGCTTATGATTGAGCTTGCCGATAAGCCGGGACAGTTAAAGAACGTTTCACGCATTATTGCCGACCTCGGTGGTAATGTAATTTCAGTTCACCACGAAAGAGCGAACGAAGGCTCAGACGTTACAGGCTGCTATCTGCGTATTATGCTTGAAACCCGTAACTACGATCATATTAACGAAATCAAAAAAGCACTAACCGACTTTGGCTTCAAGCTTCTTTAATACACAAAACCCCAACCACGTGTCTAAAATACAATAAAATTTATGATTGTAGGGACAGGCGTCCTCGACTGTCCGCAAGGAGAACAATATGTTAAAAAAAGTATCAACAAATAAAGCACCGGGTGCAATAGGACCATACTCACAAGCAATCATTTGTGGAGATATGCTATTCACCTCTGGACAAATTCCAATCAACCCAGAAACAGGAGCAATAGAAGCTACTGATATAACAGCCCAAACCGAGCAAGTAATGAAAAACCTCGGCGCAGTTTTAGCGGAGGCTGGCACAAGCTTTGAAAATGTAGTAAAAACTACTTGCTTCCTAGCAAGTATTTCCGACTTTGCTGCCTTTAATGAGGTATATGCAAAATATTTTGTTTCAAAGCCTGCAAGAAGCTGTGTAGCTGTAAAAGACCTACCAAAGGGAGCTCTTTGCGAGGTTGAATTAGTTGCAAAAATCGGCTAATTATCTTATTCGTCATCCCGAGCGTAGCAGAGGGATCCGTAAAATTTAGTAGATTTGCACAAATCAAAAAATAAAAAAAGTCGCACCCTGTGTGCGATTTTTTTGTTGCTCCAGCTTTTGTGTGAAAAATATAATATATTTATGTTGTGCAAAAAGTAGAAATATATTTATTTTAATGGCAATAATTGATTTTTTTATATAAAAATGCTATAATACTCACGTAAATTTATATTCAGGAGAATAATTATGGAAAAGAAAATTCTTTTTACACTCTTGCTTGTGTCCTTGTTCGTATGCGTTTTCGCTATCAGCATAAGCGCCCATGACATCACAAGAAAAGTAACACTTGACAATGGCACAGAGGTTGACTTGTATGATTCAGAGGGGAACGCTCTAACATATTATATGGATGGAGAAAACCTTGTTAGCAAAAAGACAATTGATGTTATCTCTGTAAATGGTAGCGGTGTTGCTACATATAATGGCATAACTAACATGAGTGTAGTTGTTGCTAACTTCCAAGGTGCAGAGGTAGAGGCACTTGGCGTAAAACAAGTTCCATCATATTATTATGGAGCAAATGGTGGTGCATATCACTCATATAATGACACAATAGAGTATGTGTATCTTCCTGACACACTCACAACAACTGTAACAAACCAATTCCGTTGCACATCAAAGTTGAAAATTGTTGACGTTACAAGAAATTCCAACTGGTCAACAATGGGACAATATTGCTTCTATTATGCAACAGGTCTTACAGAATTTTATTATCCACCAAAGGTAAAAACAACTCCTGGTTCAGGAAATGATGGAGAAAGAGGAACTGCCGCAACATTTTCACACTGTACTAGCTTGAAAAGTCTTTATTTTTACGATAATAGTGAGACGGAAACTTTTGGTGAAGCGTGTTTTACTGATTGTACAGCGCTCGAAAAAGTTGAGCTGCCAAATACAATAACATCACTCCCAAAGAATGTGTTTTCTAGATGTTCTTCATTGAAAGAAATTAGTATCCCTAATTCTGTCAAAACAATTAAAAGCCACGCATTTGCTTGGTGCACATCTCTTGAAGTTATTAGAATGGGTAATTCATTTGAGTATTTTAACAACACCGGCGACAACTCATTTACATACACTACTGGAAAAGTTAAAGAAATTTACATTCCAAACAGCTTCTATAAAACTGCACCAGATACAAGCTTAAATTATCAGGTTTCATATGCATTCCATGGTGTAACCTCAGATTGCAAATTCTTCTATTGTGGAACAGTTGAAGAGTTTGAAGCAGCAAAAGCAAATTTCTTAACACAAAAAAGTGCGACCTCAAATAATGGTGGATTTATAAATGCTACCATTATTACATACGCTGAGTATTTAGCAAATAAGGACAATTATGCAACGGGCAGATACGTAGTATGTGGTTACAACCCATGCCAAGCTTTCTATGAAGGCACTCACGCAACTGAAGCAATCAACGATTGCCAAGGCGTATGTACAAGATGTCAAGAAACAGCAATTCTTGAAAACCCATCTCACACAAATGTTTGGTGCTTTGCTGACGAAAACGGCAATGCAATGAATGTAGCAGCGAAAGTTATAGCTACTCATAAGTGTGAGTTCTGTCAAACAGTAGAAGCAACAGAAGAAATAGCAACAATTATCGAGCCACGCGGATATACACAAGCAATTGATGGCTCTGACATTTCTTATAGAGCATCAATAAATCACAAAGCGCTTGCAAGATATGAAGAATTGTCTGGCGAAAACATTCAATATGGCTTGCTTGCAGGAATTGTATCTGAAACATCTGATGGAACACCAATTTCAATAGATGGAGAAGGCGCGCTTGTAGCAGATGCTGCAACACTTCTAATCAATCTAACAGATACAAAGTATACAGTTCTTGAGG
>JAZPYB010000007.1:0-2396 GCA_045543955.1 Eubacteriales bacterium | reverse complement strand
GGATTATTGCCGCCATTTCCCAACGAAGATGATTGTAAGAAAAAGAAGAAAGGTCAATGTTAATTGTAAATTTTTTATGAACTGCGAAAAAATATCTTGCAAATAATATATATGCATGTTATAATTTGCGCGTACGTTTTGAGAGACGTATAAAATAAATCACACACATATGCTTTGAGGTATTGTTGGTGCCATTATGGTTGCAATAGCAGTATATGTGGTGGAAAAACCAAAAAGGAGGACATTTATAATGTCGGTAATCTCAATTAAGCAATTGCTTGAAGCAGGTGTTCACTTTGGACACCACACAAGAAGATGGAACCCTAAGATGGCTGAGTACATCTTCACAGAAAGAAACGGTATTTACATTATCGACCTTCAAAAAACAGCTAAGAAGTTTGAGGAAGCTTATATGTTCGCACGTGAGCTTTCAGCAAACGGTGGCAACATTCTTTTCGTTGGTACAAAGAAGCAAGCTACAGACGCTATTCGCGATGAGGCACTTCGTTGTGGTATGTACTACGTAAACGTTCGTTGGCTCGGTGGTATGCTCACAAACTTCCAAACAATCAAAAAGAGCATCGCTCGTCTTGCTCAACTTCGCAAGATGCAAGAGGATGGTACATTTGATCTTCTTCCTAAAAAGGAAGTTGCTGGTTTAACAAAAGAAATGGACAATCTAGAAAAGAACCTTGGCGGTATTAAGGATATGCAAGGTCTTCCAGATGCAATTTTCATTGTTGACACAAAGAAAGAGCACAATGCTGTACTTGAAGCAAAGAGACTTGGTATTCCTGTAATTGCAGTTGTTGATACAAACTGTGACCCAGATGACGCTGACTACATCATCCCAGGTAATGATGATGCTATTAGAGCAATTAAGCTTATTTCTGCAGCTATTGCTGACGCTGTTATTGAAGGCAAGCAAGGTGAAACACCTGTAGAAGCAGAAGAAACAGCAGAAGAAACAGTAGAAGACGCTGAATAATTAAATTTACGGAGGAATAAAAAATGGCAGCTATTACAGCTAAAATGGTATCCGACCTTAGAACAAAAACTGGTTGTGGTATGATGGAATGTAAAAAAGCACTTACAGAAGCAAATGGTGACTTTGACGAAGCAATTAAGGTTCTTCGTGAAAAAGGTCTTTCTGTTGCAGCTAAAAAAGCAGACAGAATCGCAGCTGAAGGTGTTGTAGATATTCTTGTAAATGATGATAACACATGCGCAGCAATGATCGAAGTAAACGCAGAGACAGACTTCGTTGCTAAAAATGCAACTTTCCTTGAGTTTGTACAAAACGTTCTTAAGACAATTATTGCAACAAGACCAGCAAGTGTTGAAGAGCTTCTTACAAAGCAATATGTTGATACAGATATGACCGTTGAAGCAAAATTAAAGGATATGATTTTCACAATTGGTGAAAACATGAACATTCGTAGATTCCTCATTGTTGATGGTGTTGTAAGCACTTATATTCACGGTAAGGGTTCAACTGGCGTTATTGTTAACTTTGAGGTTGATGAAAACGTTAAAAATGCAGCTGGTTTTGCTGAGGTTGCAAAGAATGTAGCGCTTCAAGTAGCAGCTATGCCTGTTCTTTACCTTGACAAGGAATCAGTTCCAGAAAAGGACATTGAGGAAGAAAAGTCAATTATTCTTGCTCAACTTAATAATGATCCAAAGAATGCTAATAAGCCACAACAAATACTTGAAAAGATGGTTGTTGGTAAGCTTGGTAAGTTCTATGAAAAGAACTGCCTACTTGAGCAATCCTACATTAAAGATGACAAGATTTCAGTTGGTGCGTACGTAAATGCAGCAGCAAAAGAGCTTGGTGGAAGCATCAAGGTTGTTGATTACAAACTCTATGAAAAGGGCGAAGGCCTTGAAAAGAGAGAAGACGATTTCGCTGCTGAAATCGCAAAGATGGTTAACAAGGCTTAATCACATTAATAAAGAAAAACCGAAGGTGAAAAGCCTTCGGTTTTTTATTATTTAAACTGCTTTGAATAAGTTTTATTTTCATTTTCTGAAACTTTCTTCGCCCTAATAATTAAAAAAATAACAACATTTGATACAATAAATACTAGTGTATATATGCTGAATACAATTAAAATTCTGTTTCCATTGCCATATTCTGCAAAGCCGAGAGTTATTACAAAATATGGAACAGATATTACTATATAATAAACAATTGCTTTTAACAAATAATTATTTATTGGTAAATATAATTTAATTGAGCTTATAACTATTGAAAGAGCAAAAATAATTAAAATCGTATATATATTCCATACATCTTTAAAGAAAATAGTTGAAATATTAAATATAATAAATATTGATGTGTAAAATAGACAGACAAAATTTATAAATCTATATTTTAAATCAAAAGATTT
>JAZPYB010000006.1:0-11165 GCA_045543955.1 Eubacteriales bacterium | reverse complement strand
TTATATTATGATTTTCACATTTGATCTAAAAATCACACAAATTATTAAAAATGCAATGTTTTTTACCATTCTCGGCATTAAGCGTAATCTTGTTATGCTTGTAGGATCTATCGTTCTTATCGCTTTCAATCTAGGACTTGTTTTTATTCCTTTTGTAACACCAGTTGCTTTAATTTTGCCATTTATAATCACAATAGCTATATTTGATTTTATAGGAGTTTATACTGCTTATCCAAATATAATCAAATTTATGATGGACGAAAAGGATGCCAAAAGGATTATTGAACGACTTCCGGTAGATGATGACGATGATGTTGACGAGGAAGAAAACGAGGATGCTCAAACAGTCTAGAATAAATTAAAAGAATTCGACCAAAAGGTCGAATTCTTTTTTTTGCAAAAGCTCAATTTTTACATAATTCATCAAGAGTACCAAATCTAAATCCTTGGTTTTTCAATTCTACTATAACATCTTTTAATATATCTGCATTTGTTTTTGAGGTAGGATGAAGCAGCATTACCTCTCCGTTGTGTACATTGTCAATTATTTTCTTATAGGCATATTCCTTTGTCGGTTGCTTTTCATTATCCCAATCAGCATACGCAAACGACCACATTATTGTCTTGTATCCTGCTTCCTTTGCCCATTTTAGATTATCTTCATTAAATTTTCCCTCTGGTGGTCTATAATACTTTGGCATTTCTTCACCAAAAGTGTTTTTATATAATTTCTCTAGTAAAAAAAGTTCCTTTAAAAATGCTTCCTTGCTTGTAATCTTTGTCATATCCTTGTGCTTAAAGGTATGGTTTGCAATAGTGTGTCCCGAGTCTATCATTTTTTCAACCAATGCTTCATTTTTTATTATAAAATTATCTAATACAAAAAAAGCACCTTTTACATTTTCTTTATTTAAAACATCTACTATTTTTTCAACGTTTCCATTTTCATAACCTGCATCAAAGGTTAAATATATAACCTTTTCTGAACTATCAATATCACCATGATTTTTATCACACCAAAAAACATCGTATCTTGAAACAAATTCCAAATCCTTACCAAGCACAGGTTGAGTATGATTATTTGTTCTGTTACAATACCAAGAAACCGCATATACACCAGATATATTAGCAAAAATAAAAACAATCAAAACCATCGAAATGAAATAGTAAATTTTTTTCAAACTATCACCTCGCCTTTGCAAATATATTATTTTCAATTTTACAGATATTACACTTTTCAAATTATGTATTTTATACATTTTTTCTTCTTATTATGTAAATAATGAAATTACAAATATAAAGGAAGGTTTTAATATGAAAGAAAAGTGTTCAATGCTCAGCGTTGCAAAATATATGATTTTAGGAATAGCTATTGGATCTGTAGCAACTTTAGCTATAACAAACAGATGCAAAATCAACGAAAAGGTTAAAAATGTATCTGAATGTGTATGCGACAATGTTTCATCAATGTTTAAAATGAAATAAAAAAAGAAAAGCGGAAATCCGCTTTTCTTTTTTTATTCATAATCATCAGGAATTTCTACTGCTGAGAATCTTGTCCAACCAATTGCTGGTCTGAAGCCCCAAATGCAATCACGCATTTGCTTATCAACCTTTGTTGAACCATAGTCAACTGTTTTTTCCCATTCCTTAAGTTCATCTGCAGACTTAAAGTCTAAAATATTGCCATTTTCGTCCCTTACCGAAACACATATGCCATTACAGTTTATAAATGCATTCTCTTGAATTAAGGTTATTGTTTTAGGTAATACAATTGTGAAGTAATAGTTATTGTTTTTATATGAACTGTTTCCAAATTTCACACCAAAATCACTAAATGCATTTGAAGCTATTGTAGTTACAGGATAACTATTATAGTAGCTTGGCAAATTAACGCTTTGTAAAGATGAAGGTGTAGCTGTATAATTTATACAAACCATATGATCATCTACTAATTCATATACAAAGCCATTGTTATCTGTTTTTGAACACCAAACTGCAGTATATGTACGATTTCCTACACTGCCTGACGAAACAGTAATGCTTTGTGCATATCCTGTATTTGTCTTCCAACCTAGGAAAATATAACCATCCTTGCGAAGCTTTGGTATTACTATATCAGAGCTATGAACATCATACTCCTTAGTGAAAGTAATCGAAACTTTTTTGTCATTTCCTTCGGAATCCTTCACAATGTCATAAATCTCGCTTTCGGTTGCTCCACCCAAATCATAAGTTATAGTATACTTTTCAAGTGTCCATTTTGCAACAAAAGAACCAGAAGTCGAAAGCAATGACCAGGTTCCTTTAGATGGGAACAATTGACCATTATAATACCAGCCATCAAACTTATAGCCTACGCGCTCTGGAATAGGAAGCGAATATGCAGAACCATAAATCATGGTTTGTGATGATTCTGCAATATAGCCAGAATCTGCATCAAAAGTAACAGGAACCTTTATTCCCGACCATTTAGCATACAATGTAATGTCACGCACGACTGATGTGTCAATGCTTGTTATTCTGTTTGTAAATGAACTATCTGTGTACCAACCATCAAATGAAAATCCTTTGTTATTGTTAGTTGGATCTTTAAGTTCAATAATTCCGGTAAATACATCAAATGTTTGTGGATTTTGCGAATTCTGAACTCCACCATTTAGCACATAATTAATTGCAATTGTAGTAGGAACCCAGTTAGCTACCAATGTAATATCATTAGTATATTTCCACTCGCCGTTCTCGACCTTAACATCTCCGTAATACCAACCCTCAAAGAGACATCCTGACTTAATTGGAGTTGGTAATGTATATGTTTGTCCAAATAAATACTGTTGCTTACCCAGCGCGCTATTCGCGCCATTCACATCAAATATAACATTAGAAACATATTGCCACTTTGAATAAATGGTCATTCCATCAGTTATATTTTCAATAGTCAATGTAGAAATCGGCTTACTACAAGCGGCATCAGTGTACCAACCAATAAAAATATGATCTCCAAAGCTTGGTTTTTGTAAGGTTATAGTACCATTTTCAATATTATAAAGAGATGGGTTTTGACTATTGTTTACTGATGCGTTTGGTAGATTATAAGATAACTTATAGTTAATAAGTGTATATTTAGCAACTAAAGTAACATCCGCATCCCTATATGCCCAAGCACCAACAGACTCAACCTTTTTTTCTCCATAATACCAGCCGTCAAAAACATAACCTATTTTCTCCACCTTAGGCAATGTATATTCCTTGCCAAAATAATATATCTCGTTGGTTTTATCACAAACACCACCATTTGATTCAAATGTCACTTTAGTTACATATTGCCATTTTGAATAAATGGTCATTTCATTTGTAACATTATCAACAGTAAGCTCTGTAATTGGTGTTGTGAAGTTTGCATCCAAATACCAGCCTAGGAATTCGTGATTACCAAAGCTTGGATTTTGCAATACCACCTTGCCCATATCGGCATTATATTCTGACTTGTTTGCATCATTATTTTCGGCACCATCAGGTAAAATATAAACTATGTCATTAGTACGTGGAGTATATTTTGCTACTAATGTGATTTCTGCATCATTGTAAATCCAATTTGCTGAATCTACCTTAACGTCTTCATAATACCAACCATCAAAAACATAACCTTTCTTTTCCACCTTAGGCAGTGTATAATCTTTACCAAAATAATATGTCTCGTTGGTTATATCACATGTACCGCCGTTTGCATCAAAAATTACTTCTGTTACGTATTGCCATTTGGGATAAAGGCTCATTTCGCTTGTAACATTGTCAACTGTAAGCTCTGTAATTTGTGTTGTAAAATTAGCATCTAAATACCAGCCAAGGAATTCATGATTACCAAAGGTTGGATTTTGCAAGGTTACAATACCATCCTCAACATCATATTTAGATGGGTTTGCACTATTATTCTGTGCGCCCTCCGGCAAAACATAAACTATATCATTTTCACGAATGAAGTAATCTGCTACTAAGGTAATCTCAGCATCTGTATATCTCCAGTCGCCTACAGAATCTAACTTAACATTACCATAATACCAACCATTGAAGACATAACCTTTATTCTCTGGCATTGGGAGCTCGTATCCCTTGCCAAAATAATATCTCTCGTTGGTTATTTCACAAGTACCACCATTTGCTTCAAATATTACATTTGTCACATATTGCCATTTTGAGTAAATGGTAACCCCATCCTTTAAAATATCGTATGTAAGCTCGGTTATAGGTGTTTTGTAGGCTTCATCTAAATACCAGCCTTCAAACTGATGATTGCCAAATGTTGGGGCTTTAAGCTCAATATTGCCCATTTCAATATTATACTCTTGTAGGTTAACATCATTGTTTACACCATTAGGCAAATTATATATAACTTTAATATTACGCACGTTAAATCTGGCAACTAAATCAATCTTATCGTCAATATAAGTCCAGTTTCCTGTAGATTCGACCTTTACTTCTCCATAATACCAACCATCAAAAACATAGCCATTCTTTTCAATGCTTGGCAATTTATATTCTTTTCCGAACCTATAAATTGCTTGTGTTGTGTCACAATTGCCACCATTTAAATCAAATGTTACATTTGTCACATATTGCCATTTCGAATAAATAGTCATTCCGTTTGTAACATTATCAAGGGTCAACTCTTTTATTTCTTTTGTAAAGTTTGCGTCTAAATACCAACCTATAAATTCATGATTACCAAAGCTTGGAGCTTGAAATACCACCTTGCCCATATCGGCATTATACTCCGCTTTGTTAGTAGCATTGTTTTGTGCTCCTTGTGGTAAGTCATAATTAATACTATAATTTATAGCTGTAAACTTTGCTTTCAAATCAACTGTCTTATCTTTTTTTGCCCAAATTCCACTCAACTCAACAAGCTCGTCTTCAATATACCAACCATCAAACGTATATCCCTTTTTTGATGGTTGCTTTAATTCATAAGCAGAATTATATTGAAACTCGTATTGATTTATTAGCTTATCGCCGTCATAACAATTAACACTTGTCTTGAAAATGACAGGATCAAATTTTGCCCATAAAGTAAGACTTTGATTCATATTAGAAATCTGAGTGATTTTATTCTCTTCTGCATAATCGTTAGATGTATACCAACCTGCAAAAACCTTCTCATTGTTTTTCCATTGAGCATCTAAAAGATCAAAAACAGTTTCTATTGTAAATTCTAACACTGAATTAGGGTTAGTTGCGCTCTTCTCTAGCATATAAGTAATTGAATACTTTATAGGCTCATATTTTGCATATATAACCACATCAGAGGTTCTGGTATATACACCTTGTGTTGAAAACTCGATCTCGGAATCACCTTCCTTGTAATAAAATCCAGCTACTCTATACCCTTCCTTAGAAACCTTGTCGGCTAAATCATATACACTATCAAAAACTATATCAAGAACAACGTTTTCAATTCCGTCTTCATTGGAGGCAATAGTGATTTTATAATTCCTTGGTGTCCAAATAGCATTAATTGTCATACTTGATGTGACAGGCTTTGAAAAATCATAATCCCATGACAAATCATATCCAGTTTTCACACTTTTTGGAGCCTCAATTATTGTTCCACTATCTACTGAAATACTATTAACGCTAGAACCACCATTGGTATTAAACTTAATATTTAATACTGGATTTCTAAATATATTGAACTTATAAACTTGATCTTCAATTTTTTTATTTGAGATCTTAACATAAAAAATGTTGTCCCCTTGCTCTAGAGCTAATTTGCTTCCATCCAACATTTCAGCAAAGCTAGTGCTTTTTGAAATTTCCATTTTAGATTTTTCAAAAATCTCTATTTTGGAATTCAAATCATAGCTTACAACATTTGATGCAACCGTCGTTTTAAAAACTCCTTCTGCATATGTGAAATCATTTGACACACTAATGTCTGTGTGCACATCTTCTTTTTCTCCACATGCGCCGATTACAAAACAAATTAGCGCCAAAGAAAAGCATATTAACACTAACTTTAAAATTTTTTTCATAAAAATCCTCTCTTTTTACTTTGAGTATCTATAGTATATAATATCATAATGCAATATTATTGTCAAGAAAAGATTAATATTACTTAGATATAAGTTCCTTAATGTTTATATATATATCACGATTGGCATTGGGCAAATAAAATGTGTTTATTTTTCTTTGCATATACTCTCTTCTTTTTACATCTGATATTAATTCCTTAATAGTATCGACAAGCATATATGTTTTGTCCTCTGTTATAACTATTGCCGCTCCCTCTTTTTCCAACGCTTTTGCATTTTTTAATTGATGATTGTTTGTTACATTAGTAGACGGAATAAGGATTGAGCATTTTTTCGAGGCTGCTAGCTCAGATATCGTCATAGCACCGGCTCGAGAAATTACAATATCCGCTATAGCCATTTTTTCTGGCATATCATAAATATACTCTGAAACTGTAACATTTTTAAGCTTGTGCAAGTGCTTGCTTTTCAAAGCATCTATAACCTCATGATATCCACTTTTTCCCGTAGCTAAAATAAATCTCACATTTTTTTGATACCTTATATAATTATCAATGATTTCAATAGCAGAAAAATTTATTTTTTCTGCTCCTAGAGAGCCCCCATAACAAAGTACAACGTATTCTTCACGTATGTTTAAATTCTTTTTTAATTCTTCCTTATTATAAGTTTCAAACCCACTCCTTAATGGATTCCCCACTCTTAAAACTTTTTCCTTTCGCTTAAAAAAATTCTCACTTTCCGAAAAATTAGTAAATATAATATCTGCTGTTTTTTCTAGCATTTTTATTGCTTTTCCTGGACAAACATTAGATTCGTGTAAAGCAGTCTTTACACCTAGCTTGTGCCCTGCATAAACTACCGGATAAGTAGCATATCCCCCTGTGCCTATTATGATATCCGGGCAAAATTCTTTTATAATTTGCTTTGATTTTTTTATTGAATCCATTACTAAAAAAAATCTTTTTATATTTGAAAGCGACAGGCTTCTTTTCAATCCTTTCACATTTATATGATATTTTTTGTAATCTACTAATCGGTTTTCAATCCCCGAGAGTGTAGCAACATATGCAATTTGAGATTGAGGCGCATTCCTTAATATGGTTTCCCCTATAGCCAATGCAGGATTAACGTGTCCCGCACTACCTCCTCCACATAATAAAACTCTCATAATATCTCCTATTTTATTCCTATTGATTTTTTCGATATTGATAATAAAATTCCCATTTCTGCAAGTAGTATAACCAAAGAACTACCCCCATATGAAAAAAACGGAAGAGATATACCAGTATTTGGAATCAAGTCAAGTACTACCATCATATTTAAAAACGCTTGTATACCAATTTGAGTAGTAATGCCAAATGCGACAAGTGCTGAAAAGGTGTCCTTTATACCAAATGCTATTTGGTAACCTCTTAATATTAGCAGTATAAACAATGTAAGTAAAACAACAGCGCCGACAAAGCCCATTTCTTCACACCATATGGTGAAAATAAAATCATTTTGTGGCTCTGAAACATAGCTGTATTTTTGCCTACTATTAAAAAAGCCTAATCCCCATAATCCGCCTGAGCCTGTTGCATAAAGGCCTTGTGTTGTTTGCCACTTATCACTTAAAATGTCTGCATTTGGATTAAAAAACGATTCTATTCTTTTTAAAGCATAACTATTTGTCAAAAGAAAAACTCCACCACCTACAATTCCTGCCCCACCATATGTAAAAATCATTTTTTTCAAGCTCACACCGGAAAGAAAGATTATAGATACACCAATTAATGCAAGAATTACAGTTCCAGATAGGTGTTTTTCAAGCATAACAAGAGCACACGCGCTAAAAAGTATTATACCCGGAATTATTATCTCATTAAAAATACTTTTCTTCTTTTTTTTATTCTTATCAATATACCAACTAAGCATTAATATTATCCCAAGCTTCATAAGCTCAGAAGGCTGAAATGATAGTGGTGTTCCAGGAACCCCCAACCATCTCTTTGCTACGCCCTCGGAAAAGCCACCAAACAAAACAAGGACCAATAAAACAATGCAAACACCATAAATAAAAGGCGAGGCTTTTTTATAAACCTCTATCTTTATTTTGCTAAGGAAAAACATCACAAAAATTCCTATTGCTAAAAAAATCATGTGTCTTTTTATATAATAAAATCCATCCTCATAATGCGCTTTTGCATAAGGGAAGCTTGCGCTAAATATCATTAAGCTTCCAAGAAATAAAATTATCAAAAGTAGAGCTAAAAATTTAAAATCTACTTTATTTTTCTGTTTTATTTTTGATTTTTCATTTACCTCTTTTTCTTCTCGTCCTATTGACAATAACCTACTCATATTACAAGAAAATATACAATGGCACAAAAAACAAAATTAACCAGTGAAAAAATTGATACCACCTTTATTTCACTCCAACCACACTTTTCAAAATGATGGTGTAACGGCGCCATTTTTAATATTCTTTTCCCCTTCGTTATTTTAAAGTATACAACCTGTAAAATCACACTTAAAGCCTCACATAAAAAAACAAAGCCATATAATATAACAAGTAAAATGTTATTAATTAAAAATGAATAAGCGACTACTATTGCCCCTAAAAACAAGGAGCCTGTATCGCCCATAAATACTTTTGCTGGATAAAAATTGAAAACCAAAAATCCGAGCATTGCACCAACTAAGGATGCGCTTAAAAAAACTATACTACTATCGTTCTGAGCTACTCCTAAAAGAACAAATAAGCTTGCAACAGTTAAGGTCAAACATGATGCTAATCCATCTATTCCGTCGCTCAAATTAACTGCGTTAACAAATCCACACAAAACAAAAAATGCAAGAATGTAAAAGAAAAAACCAAGCTCAATTTCATTTTTCACAAAAGGGATTTTAATGCTTGTTTCTATACCAACAGTAAATCTAAACGAAATTAAAAAAAGAATTGCTGCAACAGACTGAAAAGTAAACTTTTTTATAGGAGTTAGCCCTTCATTCCTTTTATTCCTTATTTTTGCCATATCGTCAATTATTCCTATTAAGCCATTTAAAATTGCATAAACAATTACATTTAATAAACATATAATTTTTCTTGGCTCATTATTGTTTCTAATAAAAAAACAATAAATTAGGAATGAAATAATAATCGCAAAAATAAAGCCCAAACCACCCATTGTAGGCGTTCCCTCTTTAGCTTTATGCCAATTTGGTCCCACCTCCAAAATCCTTTGTCCATATTTTTTCGCTTTTATTATAGGTATAAGCTTTTTTGTAAATAAAATTGTTAAAACCAATGATAACAAAAAACCTAAAAAAAACACTTGAATATTATTCATTTTCTTTCTCTTTCAAATCTTCAATTATTTCTTCAAAATGCATTCCTCGACTTGCTTTTACGAGCAAAGCATCATCTTTTCCCAAAGTATTATTTATAGCTTTTGCAATATGTTTTTTATTTAAAAACAAACATCCACCACCAAAGCCATCAATAATATATTTTGCACAGTTTCCATATGCGAAAAGATGCTTTATTTTCAGTTCCCGACATAGCCTTCCTATTTCCTCATGAAAAGCCATCGAGTCCTTTCCAGCTTCTAAAATATCACCAATAAGAACAGATGGTGATTTTTCTTTTATTTTCGTATAATTTACAAATGAAAAAAGTGCGCTCTTCATACTTTCAAAAGATGAATTATAACAATCGTTTAAAATAGTAATTCCGTTAATCGATAGGTACTCTTCTCTCATTTTTGTTGGACAAAATTCTTCTATCCCGCGTTTTATTTCCTCGTTATTCAAGCTATATATTTTTCCAACAATTATTGCAATAAAAGCATTATAAATATTGTGAAAATAAAAACTATTCAATCGAATATTTTCTATAAAATCTTCTCCTAATTTTGCCGAAAATATTATTCCGTCATTTGAATATTTGTAGTCGTAAATTTTATATATTTCATCATTAACAAAAATCTTTTTAGTATCTTTTACATCTAGCTCCTTAAACCTATTTTCAAAAGGTAAAATTGCAAATTTAGGATTATATTTTAGTATTTCGGTTTTTGCTAAAAATATGTTTTCTTTTGTTTTAAGCATCTCCAAATGAGATGTAGCACAATTTGTTATAATTACACATTCTGGTTCGCAAATAGATGTTAAATATTCAATTTCTCCTAACGCTCTCATTCCCATTTCCACAACACAAAATTGGTGATTTTTAATTGATAGTAGTGTTAATGGAACACCTATCTCATTGTTTTCATTTCCTTGTGTGCCACACACACTATATTTTTGCTTCAAAACGGAAACAATCATTTCTTTTGTCGTTGTTTTTCCTACACTGCCAGTAATTGCAATTATTCTCGTTGTTTTTTTATTATATTTAGCTAAGGCACCCAAAGCTTTTATAGCGTTTTTCACATAAATTGTTGTTGCTTTGTTTTCAATACGTTTGTCGGTAATGATTAGCTTTGCACCGTTTTTTATTGCCTCATCTATAAAGTCATTTCCATCAAAATTCTTTCCTCTTATTGCAACAAAGCACCAATTTTTGTTTTCTTTTTTTGAATTAATTGAAATTTTATCTATAATTACATCAAATCCCTTTATTTCTCCACAGAGGATTGATGCAATATTTGAAGCTTGTTGTGATGCTATTTCGATCATATTTTAAATGCCTCGTCAAGAATCTGTTTTTCATCAAAAAAATGCTTTCCGTTTTTATCAATTTCATAGTTTTCGTGTCCTTTTCCAAGCAACACTAAAACACTATCCTCATCAAACATCTTAACGGCATATATTATTGCTTGCTTTCTTGACGGAATAATTAAGTGCTTTTTGTTTTTGTCAACTCCCGCCAAAATATCTTTAATTATTAACAAAGGATCTTCGCTTCTTGAATTATCTGATGTGATAATTAATACATCTGCAAGCTGTGAGCAAATCTGCCCTATATCTTTCCTTTTTTCTTTGTCCCTATCTCCTCCGCATCCAAATAAAACTATTATTCTTTTATTATTTTCAATAGCTCTTATAGATTCTAGTACCTGTCGAGTAGCTAATGGTGTATGTGCATAATCGATATATATGCTTTTGTCTTTATACCTCTCTAGCCTTCCTTTAATTCTTTTAACATTGAAA
>JAZPYB010000005.1:0-1510 GCA_045543955.1 Eubacteriales bacterium | reverse complement strand
ACAGTTATCACAAAAATGCTGTATAATGGGCATAGCACAAGGGGGAAGTCTTGCCCAAATGAAGGCGGATTTTCCAGCAAGCTGGAAGGCGAAGAAATGCGAAAGCAAGAGCCGACAAAGCCCACGCGACGAAACACCCTTCGACAAGGTGTGAGCGGAAGAAAGGCAGACAACAGGAAAGACTGTAAAAAGAAATCACGACAGCAGGAAAGACTGCAAAAGGAAACACTATGAAAACTGAAAACAAAAAAGCACTCAAACCCATCACACCCAGAAACACTTCAATACAGAATGCTATGGATATTGAGAAGGGCTTGCGCGAAGTCGCGCAATCTGTGGACAGGCTTTTGCCTGTGCACTTGGCAAAGTCAATTGATGATATCAATTATTTGATTGACCGAGCGACAGCCGTAGAAGGTAGATTTTCGCTTGCACGCTGTAAGCTTTTCTATAAGGTGAAGACAGGAAAACTCTTTGAGAGTGAAGGATTTACAAGCTTCGCAAAATGGGCAGAGGGCAGGCACGGAGAAAAGAAGTCAACCGCATACAATTATGCGAAGATAGGCGCCTACATCAACGAACAAGGCAATGGAACAATCCTTCCTAAACCTTCTGGTAATAGTGGCGATTATCTGTATTATGCGCTTGTAATGATTGTTACTGCTTTGGTAAAGTTTGACAGCAAGACAGGCGAAATTCTCGATGATAGTTTATTGATTAGTGCTTGCGAAAAAGGTATCATCACACCGTACATTGCACGCAATAGACAAGACTTGAAAAAGGCTATAAAGAAGGCGCAAGGGCTTGACGGTGAAGAAGTCGAAGAAGTCGAAGAAGTCGAAGAAGTAGAAGAAGAAAACCTTCAAGAAGTCGAAGAAGTCGAAGAAGGTGAAAATCTTCCTGAAATTGAAAAAAGCTTCGAAATGTGCTTCACGCGTAGCGAATGGGCATTTATCGCAAATATTCTTGCACAAGTCAACGAAAGCAAGCAAGCGAGCCAGATTGCCGTTACTATTAGGAAAGAAATCAAAAAACAAGACAGATGATAGAAGGGGCGAAAGCCCCTTCTGAAAGTCATTTTCTACTATTTGTAAAACCCTATTTTTACCAATAGTTTTATTCGAACTTGTAATCGATAATTTTTATCGATTTTTGCCTTCAATCGATTTTTTCGATTGAACCCATCGATTTTTTCGATTAAACGATATTTTATCGATTTTACAAGACAGTCCAGCAAGCTGGACAGAATAAAATTCAATAATATAGATACCAGAGCGAAAACAAAGTGCGTATTTTGCGAAGAAGGGTATTAAAAACAAAAAATAGAATTAAAATTTAAGGAGAAAAAATTATGAAACTCAACATCAAAGAAATCGCAAAAAAAGTTACAACTGTGGCAGAACTTATGGAAAACAGAGAAAAAGGCGAAACGGAAGATTTGATTAAATCTGGTAAAAAATATACTATAAACGATTGCGAAATGTGTCTTTTGCCAAATGACGAAGGAAAG
>JAZPYB010000004.1:0-34887 GCA_045543955.1 Eubacteriales bacterium | reverse complement strand
ACAAATGTTCCGCACAAAGGGGAATTTATATATAAACTACCACCTTGATAATTAAATAAAAATTTACACCCTTTTTTATTATAATTCACTTGAGTTGCATAAAAATCATTTCCTTCTTGATTTGCAACTGAAGCTGATTTATATTTATACGTATCATATATTTTCTTTCCATATTCATCATCGGTGTTAACTATACAAAAATTACTCTTTTCAAATAATAGCTCCTTTGAATAAAAATAATCATCTATGCTTTTGTGATAGTCTAAATGCTCATGCGAAAGATTGGTAAACACCCCATAATCTATCCCAATTCCATCAAGTTTTTTTTGCTTTAACGCATGTGATGATGTTTCAATCACCACATACTCAACATTTTTTTCTTTCATATTATTTAGTATATAATATAGTACCTCGGGATCAGGCGTTGTCATTGCGGCATATTTATCACTAACCTCGCTCCCTCCACCAAGCATTTTTTCTTCATCTTCGATTAGACATCGTATAGTTGATATCATTGCACATTTTTTATTTGCACTTCTTAAAATTGAATATATAAGCTCCGATGTTGAGCTTTTTCCGTTCGTTCCAGTAATAGCAATAACTTTCATATTTTTAGTAGGATTATCATAAAAATTTGACCACATTTTTGCTAGTGAGCTTCTTGCGTCTTTTACTAATATGAATGGTATATTATCAACTATTTCTTTATTATCTGTTATTATTACTTTTGCTCCTTTATTCAAAGCATCAAAAATATAGTCGTTTCCATTTTTAGTTTCCCCTTTGATTGCAACAAACACATCGCCATCCAATATCTTTCGCGAATCGGAGGCAATTTTATTTATTTCAACATTAATATCAACATTTGTTTTGATTATTTCAACTGTGCTAAGTAGTTTTTTTAATTTCATTTCAATCCTCTTCATCGGTAAAAATTATTTCTATATCTACAACACTTCCACGTGGTACAGAGGTATTTGCTTCCGGATATTGCTTTGATATAATTGCACTGTTGCCAAATACAAAATTAGTTGCACCTGTAATTCTGATATTCAATCCTGCATTAGAAAGAATTAGATTTGCTTCCTCTGCTGTTTTTCCAATGACGTTGGGTATATATACATGCGTTTGAGTTGAGCTTCCTGTATACAGCAATATTTTTCCGCTTTTTTTATAGATTTTTGTTCCTGCCATCGGCATTTGATTAATTACCTCTTCTCCATCCCCTATAATTTCATAGTTGACACCTATATTCTTCAATTCGCTCTTTGCTTCATTTAACGACATATTTTTTAATTCTGGTACTGATATCTCTTGATGTTCTATATCGTTTTCGTTATAAACGGCCTCTATTCCCAAATATGGTAAAATTGACTCCATTAATTTACCTACATAAGGTGCTGCAACCACGCTACCATATTTACTTCCCACCGTTGGCTCATCAACTAAAATTATCACCGCAACCTCTGCATCCTCAGATGGACCATAAGCAACACACGACGAAACCCTATATGACGTTTGACCACTTTCGTCGTATTTATCCTTTTTCTCAGATGTGCCTGTTTTTGCAGCTATAGAATAACCAGCAACATATGCATTTTTAGCTCCTCCTTCACCATCAACACCCTCTTTTAATATTTGAGATATGGTACTACAAACTGCGGTATCAATTATTTGCTCACTTTTTCTGGTTTCGTATTTGTAAACTACATTTCCATCATTATCTACAATTTCCTTAAGCAAATGTGGTTCAACTAAATATCCGCCATTGGCAACAACCGAAACTGCTCTTAACTGTTGAATTGCGGTGGTTTTAAAAGTTTGACCGAAGGAATATACAGCAAGCGAAACATTTGAAAAATTGTCAAAGCTATGATAATATCCGCTTGCCTCGGATGGTAAATCTATGCCAGTTTTAGATGTATATCCAAATCTATTAAAATAATCATAAAAGCGTTCTCTACCTATAGAAAACGCCAATTTCATCATAGAGGGATTACATGACTGCTGCAAAGCCTCAGCAAATGTTAATGCGCCGTGCCCCTTGCGTTTATGACAGCTTATTGCACGATAATATCCGTCAATTTTCAACGAGCCTGTACACAAAAACCTATTTGCCAGTGTTGCTGCGTTTGTTTCGAGCGCTACTGATGTTGTAACAAGCTTAAAGGTTGAGCCCGGCTCATAAAGCTCAGTTACTGCTTTATTATTCCACATGCTATAAAGTAGATTTAAATACGCATTATTATATTCCTTTGTTCCTTTTTCATATGTATCCAATTTTTCTTGCGACAAATCATCTAATACATATGGTTCATTCAAATTAAAGCTAGGATATACCGCCATTGCATAAATATCGCCTGTTTTTGGGTTCATAACAATACCAGCTGCTCTATTTTGCGCCCCTGACTCAATTGCGGCTGTTTTTAGCTGTAATTCGAGCTGATACTGTATATATGTATCTATTGTTGAAACAAGATTATAACCATTTTCATTTTCGATATATGTTTCATACTGGAATGGCATATCCATACTTTGTGCATCCTGTGCTGTAATATATTTTCCACTAGTACCTTCAAGAATATTGTTGTAGACCTTTTCAAGACCATATATTCCAACGCCATCAGCATTTACAAAGCCCATAGCGTGAGATGCCAAATTTGACAGAGGATAATATCGCTCACTACTGGCATTTAAGCTTATTTGATCTGTCAAATCATTATCATCTATAAATTCTCTTATAGATTTTGCTTCTTCCTTTGTCAAATCATTATCAATAATTTGATATTTATACCCCGTCTTTTTTGCTTTATTTAGTACACTATCATAATCACACTTTAATATATTTGAAATTCCCTTAGCTACAAATTCAGGATTCTTAATATTTTTAGGAGAAATATAAAGTACCCAAACCGTTTTATTGCTTGCCAAAGTAACTCCATTTCTATCAAATATTTTACCTCTTAAAGGATTAACCTTTGTCTCCACAGTTAGTTGTTCAATAACCTCTGTTTGATATGTGTCATAACCTAAAATTTGAATTTTAAAAAGCGTAGCAATTATGACTGCACCTAAAAAAGTAAAAAGGAACAGTAAAAAGGTTCCTCTTTTTCTAATTTTCCTGTTATTCTTATTGTTTTCCATATAAAAACCTCATACACTTTATACTAAATTATATTTTCACTTGGTTAAATATATGAAAAAAAGTCTCGGCAAAAGCCGAGACTTAATTTATCTTATTTTATTAAAAATTACACGCCTAAAAGACCTACTGTAACAACAAGCGCCATCATAGTCATTAGAACTGTTATTATTACAGAAGGGATAGGAAAATCTTTTCTAGAAAAGCCTGTCTCAGTCTCAACATGTTCATCCATAACCTGAACCTTCGCCTTTGAAGACTTTAGCTTAACATATCTTGTATCCTTTTCCTCAGCCTTTTTTGTCTTTTTATCTTTAACAGGTGCCTCTTTCTTGGAGAAAGTGCCCCTTCTTTCATCCCTGGTGCTGGATGCTCTATTTACGTTGTAATTTTTCATAGTTGTGCCGTACATTTTAAACATCCCCCTGTTTTCATTAATTATAGTTTTTCTGCAATTCTTAATTTTGCACATTTGGAACGAGAATTTTGTTCTAGCTCCTCTTGACTTGCAGTAATTGGTTTTTTATTAATAATTTTAATTTTTGGTTTGTTTCCACAAACACAAATTGGAAAGTCCTTAGGACAAATACACCCTTGTGCATATTGGTTAAATGAGCTTTTAACTATTCTATCCTCAAGTGAATGGAATGTCATAATCACGATGCGTCCACCTTTGTTTAATCTGCTAATTGCAGTATCAATAGCCGGCGTTATTACATCTAATTCGTGATTTACTTCAATTCTAATTGCTTGGAATGTTCTTTTAGCAGGATGCTGCGCTTCTTTTCTAGCAGCGCCTACAGGAATAGATTTTTTTATAACCTCTACAAGCTCACTTGTAGTTTTTATTGGTGATATTTCTCTTTCTTTTACAATGTTTCTAGCAATTATATGTGCAAATTTCTCTTCTCCGTACTCGCTTATAATTCTTCTAAGCTCGCCTTCAGAATAGGAATTAACAACATCATATGCAGAGAGAGGAGAAAGTGGGTTCATGCGCATATCAAGGTTTGCGTCACAATTATACGAGAACCCACGTTCCGGAGTGTCAAGCTGATGAGACGAGACACCTAAATCCATTATTACACCATCTATATGGTCTATATTTAAATCATCAAGGACTCTATTTAGCTCGGAAAAATTACTTTTTACGAGTATTGATTTGTCCCCATAATTTTCAAATCTTTTCTTACATGCTAAAAGTGCATTGTCGTCTTGGTCTATTGAAATTAGCTTTCCATTTTCTAATTTCTTCAAGATTCCTTCAGAGTGACCACCACCACCAGCGGTACAGTCAACATAGATACCATTCGGCTTTATATCAAGTCCCTCGATACATTCAAAGAACATAACCGGATAATGTGAAAAATCCATGTTTTACTCCTTAAAATCCCATTTGAATCATTAGCTTCTTTATTTCGTTCATGTCTACTGTCTTTTGCTTTTCTTGGAACGCGTCCTTAGACCATATTTCAATATGAGTACCAACACCCATAAATAATACGTCCTTTTCTATTCCAACCTGTTCTTTTAAGAACTGAGGAATAACAAAGCGTCCTTGAGAGTCAATTTGAACGTCAACTGTATTTGAATAAACTTGACGAATATAGTTTTCAAACTCAAGTGTAGGAAGTGCTGAAATTTTTTCTTCAAACTTTTCCCATTCTCTTTCTGTGTAAAGAAGAATGCAGTTTGTAAATCCATTACATGTTAGCTTAAATGAGCCACCGAGAACTTCTTTATACTTTGCGGGTACAAATACTCTGTTTTTAGCGTCAACTGTGTGTTCATATCTACCGTAAAGCATCTTTTGTCCTCCTTTCACTCCACTTTAAACCACATTTAATCCACTTTTCTCCACTTTTATGTACTCATTATAACCTATAAGTTTTAAAATTGCAATAGTTTTTTGAAAAAAATTTAAAAATTGTTCATTTTTTTTGCGACATTTGCATAAAATGTATGTTTTTCCTTTGAAAACAAGGCATTTCGTTATTTTTGTTTTTGGTGAATTTCCATCATTTTTCAGCAAAATTTTATCAAAAATTCATATTTTTTCTCTTTTTTACCTACAAATTTTCTCTTTATTTTGCAAAATCCGTTTTCCTCCACTTTGATAACAAATTTAGTTTTGAAAATAAAAAAATGGTGCGAGCTGTCGCACCATTTGCACATTTTAAAATTTATTTGTCTTGTTTTTTGCACATTTTTTCAAATTCTTTTAAAGCACCCGGATGTACTAATCCCTCAAGTGATTCGCCTATTTCAATTCTTTCTCTTATTTCTGTAGAGCTAATATTTTTTTTGTCTTCTCTGCATTCTATAATCTCAGTTTCAAAATTAGGATTATATTCTTTCATCTTTTTAGAAAGATTAATTTCGTATTCACTATCTTTTTCATTTCTAACACCACGCACAATATGAGTAATACCATTTTTATTCATATAGTCAGCCGTTAATCCATCATATGCATCCACCACTACATTATTTAGGTCTGAAACTGAAAGCTCAATTATACGTTTTCTTTCTTCTAGAGTAAACATATAGCTTTTTTCTTCATTATTTAATGCAACTACATAAACAGTGTCATATTTGCTTAAAGCATATTTAACTATCTCTAAATGCCCCAGTGTAAATGGGTCAAAGCTACCGGTTACTATCGCTTTCATTTTCTTCCCTTTCGTCTTATAAAATTGGTCTTAAAACTGTAATATAAGTAATTGAATATCTTGTCTGTTTTTGAATTTCGAATTTTGATTTTAGTTCTTCATCGCCATGGAAAACATCTTCGTTCCCACTTTCGCACACTATAAAAGCATTTGGCGCTATCGCCTTCGAATCACAGAGCTTCTTCAAGACATCACTAATGCAATCCAACTTATATGGTGGGTCTATAAATATAATGTCATATTGCTCTTTTCCGGCAATTCCTCTTATCATTTGATTACAGTCACAGGTGGATATTCTACATTTGTCAAAAAGCCGAGATTTCTTAGCATTTCTAATTATAATATCTGTTGCATCTCTTGATAAATCACAAAATGTAGCCTTGACAGCTCCTCGGCTTAGTGCTTCAAGTCCTAATTGCCCACTACCCGCAAATAAATCAAGCACCTGAGCACCTTCAATATCAAACTGAAGCATTGAAAAAACAGCTTCCTTTACTCTTTGTGAGGTTGGACGAGTCGCATCGCCCTCTAACGTTTCAAGGTTCATCCCCTTGGCAAGTCCTGTAATTATTTTCATATCATCTATAATCCTTTAAAAATTCAATTATATCATTAGCATTTTGTAAGCTAATTCCCTTCACCTTTGTCAATTCCTCTTGACCCGCTTCTTTAATTGCTCCTAAGGTTTTGAAATGTGCCATCAATGCCTTTGCCTTCTTTGCGCCTATTCCATTAATATTCTCAAGATAGGATTTTTTCAAGGTTTTTCTTTTTGCATTATCCATTTTAGAAACAGTAAACCTATGAACCTCTTCTTGAAGCTTATATGCAAAAATAAACACTGATTGCTCTTTTGCTATGCTAATTTCATCATTCTCTGTAACTATTGTTCTTGTTTTATGATGCTCATCCTTAACCATACCAAACACTGGTATATCTATATTAAGCTCTGAGAGTACCTCTTTAACACAAGAAACGTGTGTCATACCACCATCGAGCAAAATAAGGTCTGGCATTTTAGAAAAGCTTCCATCACTATCAGACAAATGCTCTAACCTGCGTCTAATAGTCTCACGCATTGCAGAATAGTCATCTGCCCCTGATTGATTTTTGATTTTAAAAAATCTATAATCGCTCTTTTTTAGCTTACCATTTTCTGAAACTATCATTCCCGCGGTAATATGCTCATTTCCTAAATTGGAAATGTCGTATGCTTCTATTCTTTCCGGAATATATTCAAGACCTAATAGCTCAGCCAATTTAACCAAAACCTTTGAGTCTTCCTCTGTTTTGTTCTTATATTGAATTGCTTGCTCCTTGGCATTACCATAAACCATTTCGCACATTTTCTTCATATCGCCCTTTTGTGGGGTGCGAATTATAACCTTGCGATTAGATTTATTACTAATATATTCTGTAACGAGCTCCAATTCCTCTTGTGGCAATTCAAAGGAAAGCAATATTTCCTTAGGAATATATTCACGACGAGTATATAGCTCAGTTATAAATGGAGTCATAAACTCATAGCTATTGCTACTAGAAATTTCATAAGAGCCATATATAAAGCTATCATTATCACTAATAATTCCGCTTCGAACGTAGAATACAGAAATAGCCGTTGTAAGCTCGTCACTATAAACCGCTATTATATCATACTCATCATTAGGAGCACCAACCACCTTTTGCTTTTCGCGTAGCTGTTTTAATGCATTTATTCCATCACGGCATCTTGCTGCCTCTTCAAACTTCTCATTTTCTGCAAAATTGAGCATTTGAGAATTCAAGGTGTCAACTGCTTTTTTTATGTTTCCTCTTAATACATCCTGTGCACATTGCATCATTGTATAGTAATCCTGTTGTGATATTGAATTGTCACAAGGAGAAACACATCTACCCATTTGCTTGTATATACAAGGACGAACCTTACCTATATCCTTTGGAAATGAATATTTACATTTAGGAATACCAAAAATTCTTTCAAGAGTACCAATAACTGAATAAACAGTAGATGTGCCTGAATATGGTCCAAAATACTTTGCGCCATCAAGTGCTCTTTTTCTAGTCATTACAACTCTTGGGTATTCTTCATTTAGAGTCAATTTAATATATGGATATGATTTAGCATCCTTTAACAAAATGTTATATTTAGGATTGAATTGCTTAATTTTAGTGTTTTCTAGTGCTAATGCTTCCATTTCGGTATCACATAAAATAGTTTCAAAATCATCAATTTGCGATACCATTCTTATTGTTTTTATATTTGCATCGGAGGAAAGATGAAAATACTGCGAAACACGGTCTCTAAGCGCACGTGATTTACCTACATAAATAACCTTGCCAGACTTGTCCTTCATTATATAAACGCCTGGTCTATATGGCAAAGTGGCAGCTTTGTTTCGTAAGTACTCTAGCCTTGTATCAGTCATATTTTCCTCCTATTATTTTATAAAAAAGGCGACAGTCACTGACTATCGCCAAATATATTATTCACAATGATCTAAACCAGAGGTAATAAGCTCCTCAAGTCCGTCAAGCGCTTCCTTTTCATCCTCACCGTCAGCAATAAGAGTAACAACAGTTCCTTTAATAATGCCCATTGATAGAACTCCAAGCAAGCTCTTTGCATTAACTCTTCTGTCGTCCTTTCCTACCCAAACGGAAGACTTATAAGAATTAGCCTTTTGAATAAAAAATGTAGCTGGTCTTGCGTGTAATCCAACAACATTTACAACTGTAACTTCGCGTGATAACATAGAATCTCCCCTTCAAATTATAAGGACTTTTTAAATATGACGTAATTATAACAAACTTTAATTAAAAAATCAATAGTTTAATTAAAAATATTTAAAATTTTTATATACTGTATAAGCAAAGTTGATTTTTTTGTCATTTTTTGTTCTATTTTACAAAAATTTTTGTATATTCAAATAAACACTTGAATTTTCTTTTTAAATAATATATAATTATTGGGAATATATAAAAGTTATCATAATTTAGGAGAACCTTATGAACAATACTGAAAAAACAATGGAAAAGGTTGTTGCTCTTTGCAAAACCAGAGGCTTTGTATATCCCGGCTCTGAAATCTACGGCGGACTCGCTAACTCTTGGGATTTTGGCCCTTTAGGAGTTGAGTTTAAGAACAATATTAAAAAGGCTTGGTGGAAGAAATTCGTTACTGAGTCTAAATATAATGTAGGACTTGATAGTGCTATTCTTATGAACCCACAGGTTTGGGTAGCTTCAGGACACGTTGGAGGATTTTCTGACCCACTTATGGACTGTAAGCAATGCAAGACCAGACATCGTGCAGACAAGCTTATCGAGGACTGGGCTACTGAAAATAACGAAGCTGTTAACCCAGCTACAATGTCAAATGAGGAAATGTTCAGTTTTATTAAAGAACATAAAATCGTTTGTCCTTCTTGTGGCAGTGGCGACTTTACTGATATTAGAAAATTCAACCTTATGTTCAAGACATTCCAAGGTGTTACCGAGGACTCAACCTCTGAATTATACCTCCGTCCTGAAACTGCACAAGGTATTTTTGTAAACTTTAAAAACATTGCAAGAACTACACGTAAAAAGCTTCCTTTTGGCGTTGGTCAAATTGGTAAATCATTTAGAAATGAAATCACCCCTGGTAACTTCATTTTCCGAATCCGTGAGTTTGAGCAAATGGAGCTTGAATTCTTCTGCAAGCCTGGAACTGACCTAGAGTGGTTTGCATTCTGGAAGGATTACTGTGCTAACTTCCTATATAATCTTGGTATGAAGAAAGAAAACCTCCGTCTAAGAGACCACGACCCTGAGGAGCTTTGCTTCTACTCAAAGGCTACAACAGACTTTGAATACCTCTTCCCATTCGGCTGGGGTGAGCTTTGGGGTATTGCTGACCGTACAGACTATGACCTAACACAACACGCTAACCTTTCCGGTGAAGCTATGGAATACTTTGATCCAGAAACAAACGAAAAATATGTTCCTTATGTTATTGAGCCATCACTCGGTGCTGACCGTGTAACACTTGCGTTCTTAGTTGAGGCTTATGACGAGGAAGCAGTTGGCGAAAACGACACTCGTGTTGTTCTTCACTTCCACCCTGCTCTTGCACCTTTCAAGGCTGCAGTTCTTCCTCTTTCCAAAAAGCTCTCTGACAAGGCTGAGGCTATTTGGGAAGACCTTTCCAAGCACTTTAGCGTTGACTTTGACGAAACAGGTTCAATTGGTAAAAGATATCGTCGTCAAGATGAAATCGGTACTCCTTACTGCATCACATATGACTTTGAATCAGAAAATGATGGCTGCGTAACCGTACGCGACAGAGACACTATGGAGCAAGTAAGACTTCCAATTTCTGAGCTTAAAAACTACATCGAAGAAAAATTGATGTTTTAATATTGACAAAATAAAAACTTAATGATAAAATAAACTATATTTTAAAAACTATGACGGAGACAGTAGCTTTCGGTAAAAGCCTAAGCGAGTTGGGGATGGTGTGAGCCCAATGTGATTAGCCGATTGTGAATATCACTCCTGAGTTTCTTGGCGAAATTAGTAGTCAATGACGGCATCTCACCGTTATATGAGACGCATATAGATTTGTATGTTGAATAGGTGGTAACGAATAATTTTTATCTCGTCCTGTTCATACAGGGCGAGATTTTTTCTTTAGAAAGGAATTTTATAATGTATAACAAGGTTTCTACTAACCTCAACTTTGTTGAGAGAGAAAAAGCAACAGAACAGTTTTGGAAGGACAATGCTATTTTTGAAAAAAGCATAAAAATCAGAGAAAATGCACCTTCCTACACATTTTATGATGGACCTCCAACAGCTAATGGTAAGCCACACATTGGTCACGTTTTGACCCGTGTTATTAAGGATATGATTCCAAGATATAGAACAATGAAGGGTTATATGGTTCCAAGAAAGGCTGGTTGGGACACACATGGTCTTCCTGTTGAATTAGAGGTTGAAAAGCTACTTGGCCTTGACGGCAAGGAGCAAATTGAGGAATATGGTCTTGAGCCATTTATTGACAAATGTAAGGAAAGCGTTTGGAAATACAAGGGTATGTGGGAGGACTTCTCCTCTACTGTTGGCTTCTGGGCTGATATGGACCATCCATATGTAACATATAGCAACAACTTTATCGAGTCCGAATGGTGGGCGCTAAAGCAAATTTGGGATAAAGGTCTATTATACAAGGGCTTTAAGATAGTTCCATATTGCCCACGCTGTGGCACCCCACTTTCTTCACACGAGGTTGCACAAGGTTATAAGACAGTTAAGGAAAAGTCTGCTGTTGTTAGATTTAAAATCATTGGAGAGGATGCATATTTCCTTGCCTGGACAACAACTCCTTGGACGCTTCCTTCAAACGTTGCACTCTGTGTAAACCCAGAGGAAGCATATTGCAAGGTTAAGGCAATTGATGGATACACATACTATATGGCTAAAGCTCTACTTGACAAGGTGCTTGGTGCTCTTTGTAAGGAAGAAAGCGAAAAGGCTTATGAAATTCTTGAAGAATACAAGGGTAAAGAGCTTGAATATAAGGAATATGAGCCACTATTTGCTTGTGCCGGTGTTAGTGCTAAAAAGCAAAACAAGAAAGCTCACTTTGTTACCTGTGATAGCTATGTAACAATGGAAGATGGTACTGGTATTGTTCATATAGCTCCTGCTTTTGGTGAGGATGACTCACGCATTGGTAGAAACTACGACCTACCATTTGTTCAATTTGTTAATGGTAAGGGCGAAATGACAGAGGATACCGACTATGCTGGAGTTTTCTGCAAAAAAGCTGACCCAATGATACTTAGCGACCTTTCAAAAGAGGGTAAGCTATTTGATGCTCCTAAGTTTGAGCACGATTATCCATTCTGCTGGAGATGCGACTCTCCACTTATCTACTACGCACGTGAATCTTGGTTTATCAAGATGAGTGCTGTCCGTGATAACCTAATCAAAAATAACAACACAATCAACTGGATTCCTGAATCTATCGGCAAGGGACGCTTCGGCTCTTGGATTGCAAATGTTCAAGACTGGGGCTTAAGCCGCAATAGATACTGGGGTACTCCACTTAACATTTGGGAATGCGAGTGTGGTCACAAGCACTCAATCGGCTCAATTGAGGAGTTAAAGTCAATGTCTGACAACTGTCCTGATAATGTTGAGCTACACAGACCATTTGTTGACAATGTAACTATTAAATGTGAAAAATGTGGTGGACAAATGAAGCGTGTTCCTGAGGTTATTGACTGTTGGTTCGACTCAGGCGCTATGCCATTTGCACAACACCACTACCCATTTGAGAACAAGGACCTATTTGATGCTCAATTCCCTGCTGACTTTATTTCAGAGGCTGTTGACCAGACATGAGGTTGGTTCTATTCACTACTTGCTATTTCAACTCTTATCTTTGATAAGGCTCCTTATAAAAATGTTATTGTTCTTGGTCACGTTCAAGACGAAAATGGTCAAAAGATGTCTAAATCCAAGGGTAACGCAGTTGACCCGTTTGATGCACTCCAAACATATGGCGCAGATGCAATCAGATGGTACTTCTACACTAACTCAGCACCATGGCTACCAAACCGTTTCCACGGTAAGGCAGTTATTGAGGGACAAAGAAAGTTTATGGGTACTCTTTGGAACACATACGCATTCTATGTTCTCTATGCTAACATTGATAAATTTGACCCCAGCAAATACAATTTGAAGGATTGCAAGCTTTCCGTTATGGATAAGTGGCTACTTTCAAGAATGAACACAATGGTTAAGGATGTTGATTCTTGCCTTGAAAACTACAAGATTCCAGAGGCTGCAAAAGTGCTTGACTCCTTTGTTGACGAGCTTTCTAACTGGTATGTAAGACGTGGCCGTGAAAGATACTGGGCACAAACAATGACAGATGACAAGATTAGCGCCTATATGACCCTATACACTGCTCTTGTTACTGTTGCTAAGGCTAGTGCTCCTATGATTCCATTTATGGCAGAGGACATTTATAGAAACCTTGTTTGCAATATCTACAAGGATGCTCCAGAAAGTGTACACCTATGTGAGTTCCCAGTTGTTGATGAAAGCGCAATTGACACCGAGCTTGAAGAAAATATGGAAGAGCTGCTTGACATTGTTGTTATGGGACGTGCTGCAAGAAACGGTGCTTCAATGAAGAATCGTCAACCACTTTCTACAATGTATGTCCAAGCAAAGAAGGAGCTTCCAGATTACTGCATTGAAATAATAGAAGATGAGCTTAATATTAAAAACGTTAAATTTGTTAGCGATATGTCAGAGTTCTCGTCTTACTCATTCAAGCCACAGCTCAAAACTGTTGGTCCTAAGTATGGTAAGTTCCTCGGCGCTATAAGAACACTTCTATCCGAGGTAGATGGCAACAAGGCAAAGAACGAGCTTGACACAACAGGTGCTATTAAGTTTGATGTTGACGGAAACGAAATTGTACTTACCGAGGAAGATTTGCTTATAGATATCAAGCAAAAGGAAGGCTACTTCTCTCTTTCTGATAAATACACAACAGTTGCAATTGATACCACTCTTACAGCTGAGCTCATTGAGGAAGGCTTTGTAAATGAGGTTATCAGTAAGCTACAAACAATGCGTAAGGATTCCGACTTTGATGTTACTGACCACATTAAGGTTTATGTAAACAACAACGATAAAATCACTGAGGTTGTAAAGAACAACGAGGCAGAAATTGCTAAAATTGTTCTTGGCGATGAGTTTGTTTACGGACAAGATGGAGCAAACGCAAAATCTTGGGACATCAACGGCGAAAAGGTCAACCTATCCGTTGAAAAGCTATAATTATTTAAGGCTATCGCAAATTGCGATAGCCTTTTTATATTTTTTATTTTAGCTAGAGCAGAAATACTTGTTCTGTTTGCGTGCTTCATAACCAATTCAGTTATTTGAAAATCGTTTAGTTTGTTTGGCACAAATACCTCCCCTTTCTGCCAAAATATAGAAACGCAAGGGTTATTTTCCCTTGCTGTAATAATCGGTTTAGCAGAGTATTCCCCCTCTGCAATGGGTTAGTCAAAAATAAATTTAAGGAGCGCCAAAATGAACAGTTTCGGCTTTGGTGCTAACAGTATGAATCGAACATACGATGCAAAAAACCACGCATCATCCAATTGTTAGCATAAGAAAAGGACACCTATTTAGTGTCCTCGTTTTCTTTATCATCGCTAATATCAATAGCATTTATTTCTTCTTCTGTTAAATTGAATTTATCTCTGTATATTTTAGCATTTTCTTTCGTTGTTTCGATTGGTAAATCTAAGCCATATACTATTTTATCCATTTTATATAACCTAACCTTTCTAATTTTTTCATAGTTTTTTCGGATGTCTTTTCTGCTGTTGCGTTTTTTGATAAAAACTCATCCATATATCGTTGTTGAATAGCAAATGCGAGTTTGTCATTTATTTTAGGTAATTTTGTCAAAATTTCAATTTCTCCATTGTTCTTCACAATACTCATAGTTTTAATGTCTTTGTTACCAAATAAAAAAGTCAAATCATCAATAGAAAAACTACTATTTCTAGGATGATTGTGCATAACAAACATCTTATTGCCCTTATAAGTAAACTTGCCATCCTTATCTCTCGGATGTTCGCTTTCTTTAAATTGTGCCATATTTATTATACCTCTTATTGCTCAATTTGTCAACCTACATTAAGTGGCGTTTTGGTGCTTTCATCAGAGCCTACTATATAGTATTTTTCTACATCTTCCTCGCCCTCTTGATGTATTACTATTTTTACCTCAGTTGATGGCTCTATTGTTGTGTTTTCCAAAACAATAAATGCTTGGTCTAGAGCTTCGTCTAATAAATCCTCAGTTGTTAAAGGTGTAACAGTTCCGTTCACTTTTTCATAAATTCCTGTTGTCTTGTTTTTTATGTATAAATCAAACGTTATCATTCTCTATTACCTCATTTTCACATTTCGAAAAAAACATTTGTATTTTTACCGTGTTTATGTTATACTATTTGCGTAAATAATATAATTACTATATTTTGGAGGAAAATTTCTTGATTATCGCACTTGAAAACGCTAAGTACGAATTACAAAATTTTCGTGAGAATATCAAAGAGCTGCACAGCTCTCTTAAAATTGATGAACTGAGGGCTGAGGTTGAAGAGCTTGAAAAAACTACCTTTGATCCCGATTTTTGGTCTAACCAAGAAAACTCAACTAAGGTTTTGCAAAAAATAAAGCAAATGAAGTCAAAGATTGAAAACTTTGAAGCACTTGAAGCTAAGCTTGAGGACACAATTACTTTAACTGAAATGGCTATTGAAGAAAATGATGAAAGCCTAGTTGAAGAAATATTAGCTGAGCAAGCATCAATTATAGCCGAGGAAGAAAAGCAAAGAATTGAGGTTCTTCTCTCTGGCGAATATGACAAAAACAATGCAATAATTTCCTTCCACCCAGGTGCAGGTGGTACTGAGGCGCAGGACTGGGCGCTTATGCTCTATCGTCTTTATACAAGATGGGGTGAAAAGCATGGCTACAATGTTAAGCTAATTGACTGGCTTGACGGCGAAGAAGCAGGACTAAAAAGTGCAACTATTTTGATTGAGGGACTAAATGCTTATGGCTATTTAAAGAGTGAAAACGGAGTACATCGTTTAGTTCGTGTTTCTCCTTTTGATTCCTCAGGACGCAGACACACATCATTTGCATCCGTTGAGGTAATGCCGGAATTTGATGACGATAACTCTATTGAAATTAACGAGGCTGACCTTGAAATTACTGCTCATCGTTCCTCGGGAGCCGGTGGACAGCACGTAAATAAGACTGACTCCGCTATTAGAATTGTGCATATTCCAACCGGTATTGTTGTTGGCTGTCAGACTGAAAGAAGCCAGCTACAAAACAAGGAAACAGCAATGAAAATGCTCAAATCCAAGCTTATGGAAATAAAGCAACGTGAAAAGCTTGACAGGATTGAGGACATCAAGGGTAACAAGACAAACATTGAATGGGGCTCACAAATCCGTTCTTATGTATTTATGCCTTATACTCTTGCAAAGGACACCCGTACAGGATATGAGGATGGTAACATCCAAGCCGTTATGGATGGCGAAATTGATGGCTTTATAAATGCATATCTTAAGGAAAATGCAGGCAAATGATTAAAGAAGAAACAAGATTTGCATCTTCTACCGTTTTTGAGGGTATGACATCAATCAGAGCCTTGCTTGATAACCTAAAAAATAATGTGGAAAATGCAAGAAAAATAGAAAAAATCCTATTTGATAAAGAAAAAGTTAAGTCAAAGGAAAAGGATTTTAATTATCTTACCAAAATGGCTAATGCGTTTGGCTTTGAGATATCAACTGTTGATAAAGCAGAAATTGACAAAATCACAGTTGGTGCATCTCACGGTGGCATTGTTGCCATTTGTGGTGAAAGACAATATTCAAAAATATCTAAAGAAAAAATAATTAAAGACGGCTTTTATGTAATGATTGAGGGTATTGAGGACCCATACAACTTTGGGTATGCTCTACGCTCGATTTACGCCTCTGGTGCTGATGGTATAATACTCTCAGAGCGCAACTGGCTGAGTGCCTCGGGTGTTGTGTGTCGCTCATCTGCTGGCGCTAGCGAAAGGCTTAATATTTTCATCGAAAATGATGATTTTATAAAGACATTCAAGGAATGTGGCTATAAGGTTGTTTGCGCCGATATTAAATACTCAATTAGTGTATATGAGGCCGACCTTAAAAAACCTATTTTACTTATCGTTGGCGGCGAAAAAAGAGGTATTTCATCCTCTATTTTGAAGGAAGCCGACCAAATTGTAAGAATTGACTATGGTAGGCGCTTTGATGCGGCCTTGTCTGCAGCTTCGGCTTCTACAATATTAGCTTTTGAGGTTTACAAAAGTAATAGATAAAACCACCTAAAAGGTGGTTTTTTCGATCATATTTTAACCCTTGTTTTAACGACTCTTTCTTTATTGCTTGTCGTTGGGAGAAAATGGCTTTTATCAAACAAATGATTTTAATTTAGCAAATTAAATCCCTCAGTCGCTATCGCGACAGCTCCCTTTTCAAAGGAGCCTTTTTCACTTTTTATCATTAGGGCGAAACTCAATCTCTCTTGGCACCTCGCTGATTACCCCTTGGTTTTCTGCATTTACCTCAGTAAAGGGCGAAATCGCTCCACCACTTGGACCACAATCAAACGGAGTTCCATCATCACACTCGGTTGATGATATACCGTATTCTGCCTTTTTGCTTTCGCTTTTTCGGCTTAATTGCATTGTATTTTGGCAAACCTCGTATGAGTCTTCACATACAAGCCCCAAAATATCTCCATTTGTATTTGGCAAATCTGCTTTTTCTCTTATTATCTCTTTTTTATTTTTTTCGTTCATTTTTTTACCTCTTTTGTTGTTTATTTTTATGTTTTACAGTTATAATAAAAACATACAACAATTTCATTGATTTATGTATTTCTTAATTGACATAAGTCTTAATTTGATATATAATATATCTATAAATTGTCTATACGGAGGTGCTTTTATGAATCCATGGCATGATTTTAGAGACGAAAGAATTCAACCTGAGAAATTTATTGCAGTTATTGAAATTCCTAAGGGAAGCAAAAACAAATATGAGCTTGACAAGGAAAGTGGTCTTTTAATTCTTGATAGAATTTTATATACCTCTACCCACTATCCTGCTAACTATGGCTTTATTCCTCGCACTTTGTCAGAGGACAACGACCCACTTGATGTACTTGTGCTTTGCCAAGAAAAGCTTGAGCCTCTTTCTATAATTGAGTGCTATCCTATTGGTATGATAACTATGATTGACGAGGACGAGGCTGACGAAAAAATTGTTGCTATTCCAGTCAACGATCCATTTCTTAATACCTACAACGACTTATTTGAGCTTCCACAACATCAATTCCAAGAAATAAAACACTTTTTTGAGGTTTATAAGTTTCTTGAAAACAAGGAAACTCGTGTTGACAATATAGTTGGCAGACAAGAGGCTGTAGAAACTATTGAAAAATGCAAAAAAGCTTATAAGCAAAGATTTCCATTAATTTAAATTTTAAAGGGCGAATGCCCTTTTATGCAGACGTGGCGGAATTGGTATACGCGTTGGTCTCAGAAGCCAATGAACCTAGTTCTTGTGAGTTCGAGTCTCATCGTCTGCACCAGAAAGCCCGGGTTTTCTCGGGCTTTTTAATAAACTCTACGATTCGTAGAGAAAAAACACAAAAACTCAACGACTCGTGGGTGTGATTTCCCTTGTCATTTTGATAAACTAGTGTCAGAAAGGAGGTTTTCTTCATGGATCAAATAAAAATTGGAAGCTTTATAAAAGCTATGCGTAAGGAGCAAGGTCTAACTCAGCACGAGCTTGCCGAAATGCTATACATTTCCGATAAAACTATTTCAAAATGGGAAACAGGAAATGGCATGCCGGATGTTACTTTGATGATGCCATTATGTAAAATACTCAATATTAGCGTGAATGAGCTTTTATCGGGCGAAAGGCTTGACAGCGACCAATACTACAAAAAAGCTGAAGAAAATATTGTGACACTTATGGAAGAAAGAAAAAGAGAAAAAAAGAAGCTAATAATTTCAATTGTTGTGGGCTTAGTCGTTTTGCTTTCAGCATTTGCATTATTTTTTGTTGCCGCCTATATTGACCTACCAGAGCCTACGCGGATTATTTTAATTGTGCTTGGCTTTGTTATCCTAATACCAGGACTTATCGTCACTTGTATGCTTGACAACGACGCTGGCTCTTTTGAATGTAAGCATTGTGGACACAGATTTGTCCCGAGCTTAGGTGCATATATAATGGGATTGCACACTCTTACAACAAGACATTTAAAATGTCCTCACTGTGGCAAACGAAGCTGGTGCAAGAAAAGACTTTCAAAAAATCAAGAGGACTAGAATTATAAAAACAGGCGAAATTTCGTCTGTTTTTTCTTTTATAACATAAAATTTACAAAATAAAATTGAAAAATTTGTAATAATATAGTATAATTTAATATGTAATCTAAGTTTGAAAGGATTTTTATGAAAAACAGGTTTATTTTTAGAATTTCAATCGTTTTAACTCTAATATTTATTTCTGCTTTTATATTTACTAGCTGTTCTCTTTTAAACGAAACTGACAATGCTAAATATATCACTGGCACGTCTATAAATGCAAAGGGCGAATTAGTTGTTACATATTCTAATGGTACAATGCAAAACTTAGGTGTTGTTGTAGGTCAAGATGGTAAGGACGGCGTTAACGGAAAAGATGGTGTTGACGGCAAGGATGGTCTCAACGGCAAGGATGGTGTTAACGGCAAGGACGGTATTGATGGTAAGGATGGCGTTGATGGCAAGGATGGCGAAACTGTTCTTCCCGATGGCACAATTATAAACTCCACCTCTTTTTCTCAAGCTGTTGCTAGCTGTATTCAAAGCACGGTTGTAATTCAAGCTGGGTTTGATTCAAAAACAACCATTGAACAAGAAATTGATTCTTTTGCTACAGGAGCAGGTGTTATCTATAGTCTTAACAAAGAGTCGGGAAATGCTTTTATAATTACAAATTATCATGTTGTTTATAATAATGTAAGCTCGACCTCTAATGGAATTAGCGATAGCATTGATGTATATTTATATGGTCATCTTTCCGAGGAGCAAGGCATTCGCGCTACTTATGTAGGTGGTTCAATGCAATATGACCTTGCGCTCTTACAAATTACCAATAGTGATTTAATCAAAACTGCTGAAATAAAAGCTGTCGATATAAGAAATTCCGATGATATACACGTTGGAGAATCAGTTTTTGCAGTTGGAAATCCACAATCCAGCGGTTTTTCTGTAACATCGGGAATAATCAGTGTTGATTCGGAAACTATAGAAATGATAGCGGCTGACGAAAAATCAAAAATTAATATTCGCGTTATGCGTACAGACACCGCTATTAACTCTGGAAATAGCGGCGGTGGACTTTTCGATGAAAATGGAAAAATGATAGGTATTGTTAACGCAAAATATGTTGACACAAAAATTGATAACATTGGCTATACAATTCCATCAAGAACTGTAGTAGCTGTAATTGAAAATTTAATGTATTACTGCTTGAACACTAATTGTGAACAGGTTCAACGTCCAATGCTAGGAATTACAGTTCAAATAAAAAATCCACACGCTCAATTTAACAAGGAAACAGGCTTGGTTGACCTTTATGAGGACTCTACAGTCATTTCAGTAAACGAAGGTAGCTTAGCTGACGGAAAGCTACTTGCTGATGATATTTTAAGGAGAATTGAAATTTCCGGCAAAAGGAACTACTCTGTTGATGTTACTCGTCAATATATGATAGAAGTACTTATTAATGCAAGAGTTGGAGATACTGTCAAAGTAACAGTTGAACGTAATGGTGAGCTTGTAGATGTTTCCTTTATAATAACTCAAGATTGTATTATAGCTAGTTAAAAATGGTGGCTTTCGCCACCATTTTATTTTTTTCTGCCTGTTTGCATCGTAGTTTTTAAAATAAACTTGCTTATATTTTCATTCAAATCATTTTCACTTATTCGCCAGAGCCAGTTGCCTTCTTGAGTTGATGGCTTATTTATTCTAGCCCTACTATCTTCGCCTAAATAATCCTGCAACGGGATTATGCACAGCTCTGCATTACTTCTCATAACTGTACCAATTATTGGTTTATTAATTTCTGAATCTGGAGTAAAATAATCACATAAATAATCTCTTACCATTTCTCTTTCCTTGTCAGTTATTTCAAAAAACCAAGAAACTATGGTTGGATTATCATGCGTACCTGTATATGCTACACAATTCTTAATATAGTTATGAGGTAAATAATCATTTGTTGCACCTGTATCACGTGCATCAAACGCAAATTGGAAAACGCGCATACCTGGAAAGCATGACTTTTCTAGCATTTCCTTTACACTATTAGTCATAAATCCAAGATCCTCAGCAATTATATTTTTCTTGCCATATTCCCTCTCAAAGGAATCGAACATCTCAAGTCTTGGACCTTTTTCCCACCTGCCATTTGTGGCATCTTCATCCCCATATTTTATAGAATAATATTCATCAAAGCCTCTAAAATGATCTATTCTTAAAACATCGTATAGCTCAAATGAATGATTTAATCGCATTTTCCACCACTTATAATAAGTTTTTTTGTGTGCTTCCCAATCATAAAGTGGATTGCCCCATAATTGCCCCTTTTTAGAAAAGCCATCAGGTGGACAGCCTGCCACTCGAGTAGGCGTTTTATTTTCCTCAAGCTGGAACAAGGACGGATTTGCCCAAACATCTGCACTATCAAGTGCTGTATAAATTGGAATATCGCCAATTATCTTCACATTTTGCTTATATGCATAACCCTTTAGCTTACCCCACTGTTCAAAGAACTTGAATTGAACAAATTTCCAAAATGCTATTTTTTCTTCGTTTTTTAATTTGAAGTTGGAAATTGCTTTTTCTTCTCTGTTTTTAAGTCTATCTTCCCACTCTTGCCAGCTTTTTCCATCGTTTTCCTCTTTAAGAGCCATAAAAAGTGCATAATCTTCTAACCAATAACTGTTTTTATTAATAAAGGTTTCATACTTTTCATTTGGCTTGAATTTCAAAAATGCTCTTTTTAAAAGTGGTATTTTATAATTATAGATTTTTTCATAATCTATTAGCCTTTCATCTTTACCAAAGTCTATGCTTTCACATACCTCTTTTTCTAAAAAGCTTTCTTCAATTAGACTTTGTAAATCTATAAAGTAAGGATTTCCAGCAAAAGATGAAAAGGACTGATACGGAGAGTCTCCAAAGCTTGTAGGTCCTATGGGTAATATCTGCCAATAGCTTTGCCCACATAACTTTAGCCAATCAATAAATTTATATGCTTCCTTTGAAAAGCATCCTATTCCATACTTTGAATTAATAGAGCTAATTGGTAAAAGAATTCCAGCTTCTCTCATATCTACTCCTTTTCTATTATTATACCGAAATGGTCGGAAATTATATCTTCATTCTTTCCGTTAAATATAACCTTTGACGACTTAATTTTTACATCTTTGTCTGTGAAAATATAATCAATTCGTTTGTTATTCTTTTGTCCCTTCCATCCATCTATCTCTCCACAAACAGTAATCCCATTGTCTACATCCTTAGCTAATATATAGGTGTCATTATAACTTTTCGTTACTATTTCATACGCAGCACTTGATGGAGAAATATTAAAGTCTCCCATTAACCATATATTTTTCTTTTGGTTTATAGTTTTTAATAAGGTATTCCATTCATTTATAAAAGAAGATGATTCGTCGTTTTCCCAATTAAAATGCAAGGAATAAAACCAATTATTATGAGTGCGAACCCCTAAAGAAAATCTTGTTTTATAGTTGGAATAGTCATTAAATGAGCTTAGTTGACTTATTTCTATGCTTGTTATTTCCTCACTTGAAAGAATAGCAAGACCTTCGTCATACTTGTCATATGCTCTTTTAAAGGCACAATAGGCACCAAAATACTCTTCTTTTTGCTTTTCCAGTTCATTTATCACTCTTAAAAGAAAGTTGCCTTTTTTTGTTGGTATATCGCCTACTGTCTTTATTTTTTCACAGCTTTTATTTTCAGCATCTATTGGTTGCATTACCTCTTGTAAAGCAACTATATCTGGCTTATGCTTAACTATAGCTTTTACCAAAATATCTATTTTTCTTTCATAGCCCTCATCAATTATGCTATGGGTATTTAATGTTATTAGCTTCATCACAATATATCATTAATATCGGATTTTAGTACATCCGCCTTTGGTCCATATACAGCTTGAATACCATTTCCTTTTTTAATCAAGCCAAGCGCACCATTTTCTCTCCACTTAGCAGCATCTGCTACCTTTTCTACATCCTTTACTGTTACCCTTAAGCGAGTCATACAAGCATCTACTAATTCTATATTTTCTCTGCCACCCAGCAGCTCTATTATAGTCTCTGCCTGCGAAGACACTGTTTCCGTTGTAGTTTTAGTTGTAGTTATAGTTGTCGTGCTTACTTTTGTTTCTGCACCTGTTTCAGTTATCATATCGGTTGCAATATCTGAATAATTTCCCATACGTCCTGGTGTAGCATATTTGAATTTTCCTATCATAAAATAAGAAATAAAATATCCAATAGCAAAGAACAAAATGCACATCAAAACAAAGTTGAAAACATCCCATCCAAGTCCAGCCTTAAAGGACATTGGTAATCTTGTAAATAGCTCTATACTTCCAAATGAATGGAGTCTTAAATTTAGTATGCCTGCACTAGCGAATGCAAGGCCCTGAACTACTGCATATACAATATAAAGTGGAATTGCCGAGAACATAAACATATATTCAAATGGTTCAGTAACTCCAGTTAAAAACACAGCAAGTGCAGTAGAAATGAACATTGAACGATATTTTTTTCTTTTATCAATATCTATTCTCTTATAAATTGCAAGACCAACACCTAACAAAAGTCCCATTGAGCCTATCATTTGACCTACCTTGAAGCGTGCTGGTGTTATGCCAGTTAATAGGGCTTCATATGCTTCTACATTCCCCGCATTTTTAAAGTTGATTAGGTCATTAATCCAAGCGAACCAAAGCGGATCCTGACCATATACCGCACTTCCTGCATTTACTCCTGTTTGAATAATATAACTACCACCAAAGGATGTATAGTTCATAGGAATAGTTAACATATGGTGTAAGCCAAATGGTAATAATAGTCTTTCCAACGTTCCATATATAAATGGTGCTAAAACTGGTGAGGTGTCTGCTGAATTTGCTATCCAAATACCGAATGCATTAATACCAAACTGTATTAACGGCCAAATTAATGCAAACAAAAGCGCAATTACTATAGAAACGCCAATAACTACAATTGGAACAAATCGTTTACCATTAAAAAATGATAACGCATCTGGTAGCTTTCTAAAATTATAGAACTTATTATAAACAACTCCACCCGCAAAGCCCGCTATAATACCGACAAAAACTCCGGCATTTAACGCTGGCGAGCCTAGCACTGAGGTAAAATATCCTTCTACTGCTATTTCTTGTCCAAAAATAGTGTGTACAACTGCGTTAGGGTCAGAGAGCATGGCCGTTGTTACGCCGAAAATACTACCTGTAATATTATTAATAAGAATAAACGAAAGTAGCGCCGCAAAAGCGCCTCCCGCTCTATCCTTTGCCCAAGAGCCTCCAATTGCTACAGCAAATAATATATTTAAATTTGTAATTACTGCCCAACCGATGTTTTCTATAACAACGCCGACCGAGTCAAGCCAAGCAAGATCAGTCATGCCTATAAGCTTACCAATGCTTATCATAATACCAGCAGCAGGCATAACAGCAATAACAACCATTAAAACCTTACCAAGCTTTTGTAAAAAGTCAAATGCCTTGCTGTCTCTCGAGAAAAACTTTCTTTTTTCAATAACGGTTTCACTTTTCGTATTACTCATTTCTTTTCTCCTTTGAAAAATATAATCAAAGGTTATTATTGTCATTAATTCTTTTATTATACTTCCTTAAAAAAAGATGTGTACTTTTTAATACACATCTTTCTTCCTTTATAGAAATTGTCTTAGGTCTGTGCGCAATTCCTGCTCCGCTCCTATTAAATCATTTGCTATCGATTTAGAAGATGAATCCGCTTCATTGTATTTGTTTAAATATTTATAAATTGATTTTATTCCCATATTACAGCCGTCCGTCATTGAGCTTGCAATTTGCTTATCTTTAGACTCCATTGTCATCATCATTTGTGCCTTTATCTTCATATCCGCCATAAATTTTGCCATTTTGTGTGGCGGATTACGACTTTCATTATAATCTGACAAAGCTCTATGTGCCTTTTCTCCAAGCTTAGCGTGCTTTTCTTTGCAAGAAATTAATGCCTCCTTAATATGCGGATTTTTAACATATGGCAACACATTATTAATTGATGAAATCCCCATTGTAATGCCGGAATTACATTCCTTTAAAAGATTTATTGTATCTTGTCTCATAATATCTCCTTTATCTTTTTTGGATATTATTTGCAATCAATACGTTTTTATTCAAAAAAGCACCCAAAATTTTGGGTGCTTTCTTTATTAATACAATGTTTTGTTGTATGTACCGTTTTCGTGAAGCTTAATAAATTCTTCTTTTACGGCATATTTATCTTCACCATAAGTTACACCAAACCATCTGTCGTTAGTTTCAAGAACCTTAACAGATGCCTTGCCTGTTGTGACTAGCTCACCAATAACACCAGGAAGCAAGTATTCTCCCTTGAGCTTATTGAGGTTAGGATTGGACAAAAATTCAACAAATCCGTTTTCTAGTACATCGATAAAATTAGGTGTCAATCCCCACATATTCATTGATACATAGGTATTAGGATCAATTTCTGTAACTGTGCCATCATCATTTGCAATTCCAGCACCATTTGCAGTTTTAACAAGGTTACCTGTTTCAACTACATTAGTTAGATAGCCGTTTCCATCAAGTGAACAAACTCCACGTGTAACACCACCATTATCACTTAATGTGTTCTTTACAATAAACCCTGCCATACAGAAATTATATTCTTTAATCTTAGGTTGCTCATTAACCAAGAAATCGTGAACAGCCTTAAATCCTTCTTTTCCATAATAATCGTCTGCATTTATAACTGCAAATGGCTCATTTACAATACCCTTACAAGCAAGAATTGCTTGACCAGTACCCCAAGGCTTTGTTCTTCCCTCTGGATTCTCAAAGCCTGCCGGTAAATCATTTATATTTTGATAAGCATATGCAACCTCGCAAATGCTAGAGATTTTATCTCCTACAACCTCTTTAAAGTAATCCTCCATCTCTTTTCTGATAATGAAAACTACCTTATTAAAGCCTGCCTCAAGTGCATCGTGAATGGAATACTCCATTATAACCTCACCGTTAGGCCCGAGAGGTTCAAGCTGCTTTATTCCACCACCAAAACGAGAGCCAATACCAGCAGCCATTATAACTAATGCTGTTTTTTTCATTTTTATCTCCTCACTATTTATTTATACATAGGGCCATATGCTTGACAAGCACGATAATCTTGGCCTTCCTTATCCATACCAAACGCATTCCATGCTGCTGGACGGAAAATCTTTTCCTCTGGTACGTTGTGCATACATACAGGAATTCTCAAAATTGAACAAAGTGTGATAAGGTCAGCACCGACATGACCATAGCTGATAGCACCGTGGTTAGCACCCCAGTTATTCATAACATCATATGCTGTCTTAAATGGGCTTCCTTCTTTGCCATCACAACGTGGAGCAAACCATGTGCATGGCCAAGTGTAGTCTGTTCTTGCCCATAGTGTGTCAGAAACCTTTTCAGGAAGTGCAACTGTCCAACCCTCAGCAATCTGAAGAACAGGACCAAGCCCCTTAACAAGGTTAAGTCTAATCATTGTAGCAGGCATCTCTGATTTGGTTTCAAATCTTGATGAATATCCACCACCACGGAAGTAGCCAAGGTCAGCCATATTCCATGTTGTATTTGCCATAACTGCATCACAGTCAGCCTCGGTCATATTGTACCATTCCTTCATAACTCCGTTGCCGTTTTCATCCTTTGACGCACCATTAGCATCAAGACAGCAAGCACCTGAGTTAATTAGGTGAATAAATCCGTTAGCATCCTTTGCCTTACCTTCAATATCATAGCCAGTAGCTCTCTTAACTGCTTCACCGCTCCAGTATGTTCTTACGTCAGCGAACATTTGAGCTCTATTTGTAAGCAATTTCATAAATAGCATACCAAGACCATTTAATACGTCATTTTCAGTTGCTAAAATATATGGTTCTCTTGCACCATTCCAGTCAAATGAGGTATTAAGCATAGCCTCTGGGAAGTCACAGTTGGGATAGAAGTCTGTCCATTGTCTTTGACCTTGGAAGCCAGCGGCAATTGCATTGTGGCCAACCATCTCCTCTTCGCAACCCTTTGGAAGATTTGGGTTACCATTCATAAGGTCCTTAATAATGCACGCCATTTTAACAACAAACTCAAATTGCTCTTCCTTTTCCTTGTCAGAGATTTGGAGTTCTTTTGGATTTTTGTCAAAGCCCATAACGCACTTTTCCTTTGCCCACTTAAGAGCCTTTTGGAATTCAGCCTCGTCATAGATGCCCTCAGACATTCTTCTGATAACCTCAACCTCATCAACTGATTCAACTCTCATTCCGAGATATTCTTCAATAAATGCAGTATCGATAATTGAGCCACCGATACCCATACAAATTGAACCGATTTGGAGATATGATTTACCTCTCATTGTAGCTGCTGCAACTGCTGCACGACCGAAGCGAAGTAGCTTTTCTGCAACGTCAGCTGGAATCTTGTCACTTTCGTCCATATTTTGAACGTCGTGTCCGTAAATACCGAATGCAGGAAGTCCCTTTTGTGCATGAGAAGCCAAAACTGCTGCAAGATATACAGCGCCTGGTCTTTCGGTACCATTGAAGCCCCAAACACCTTTTATTGTGTTTTTGTCCATATCCATTGTTTCAGAGCCGTAGCACCAGCAAGGTGTAACAGTCAATGTGATATCAACGCCAGCTTTCTTAAATTTATCTGCACAAGCTGCAGCCTCTGCAACTCTACCAATAGTAGTGTCGGCTATAACAACCTTTACAGGCTCACCATTTGAATATTTTAGGTTTTCTTCAAATAGCTTAGCTGCTGCTTTTGCCATATTCATTGTTTGATCCTCGAGCGATTCTCTAACCTTGAGAACGCCACGGCGACCATCAATTGTTGGTCTAATACCAATTACAGGATAATCTCCAATTAATCTGTTCTTTGCCATAATATTTCTCCTTCTAAAGAAAATTTAGTTTATCATATTAATTATATAATTTTATGCGTACAAAATCAAGTAATTTTTATAATTTATAGTTAAATTACTAGTTTTCAAAATACTTTATTGCAAAATCAATGTTGCTTGGTCCGTGTGGATGGTGGTCAACACCTATTTTTTTGTCGATATAAAGTAGATTTTCAAGCCCACAGTCCTTGTACTTTTTCTCAAGAGCAATTCCGTTTTCCTCATATGGAACTGTTTTATCACTATCGCCATATGCCATATAGATTTTTATTCCATTCTCTACTAACTTATCAAGATAATCAATTGGATGTCCGCGAAATATTAAAAGCTCACTTTTTGTCATATTCCAAGCATTTTCAAACTCCTGCCACATACCGTCTGTCACATCCGTTGCATTACCCAAACGCGCAGGACATGATAAAAAGTTAACTACAGGCGCATCAATATAAAGCCCTTCAATAATATCAGGCTGCTTTGCGGCAAGGATAATAGACATCATACCTCCACAGCTCATACCAACAGTAATTATCTTGCTTGAAATCTCAAGCTCCTTTGATGCATAAAGAACAAATTCATATTGATCCTCAATTTGATCAGGAGTTCCCCAACGATTATGATTTTCTATAAAAATAAGTGTATAGCCTCTTCTTACAAACTCGTTTTGAAGGTCTGGAAAAGCACCAAAATACTCTGTTTTTAATATAGTTTTTCCGTTTCGCTTAGACTTGTCCTCACTCATAAGAGCTATGCATTTTTTGTTTTTAAATTCAAATTCTAAATGATAAATCCCATCGTATTTATATTCTGCCAAAATTTTCATTTTGCACCTCGTAAAGTATTATATACTTTAATTCTACTAATTTTAATGTATATTGTCAACTGCTTTTTTCATATAAAAATTGCCGTTTTCATTAACCTTGAAAACGGCAATTTATTTTAAGCAGCGGCTTTTTCTTTTGTATTCATTTTTTTACGTACAATTGCAAGAACAAATAAAGCAATTGACATAACAATTCCTATAATACTAACTACTGATACCTTTACGTAGTTTACATCCTTCAAATATGTAAAAACAAATTCTCCACTTTTTGGATCTTGTAGATAAGGAGCAATCAAAACTATATCAGTAATTACTGTAGCAATCAGCATAAGCCAAGCAAAAACAACTGAATATACCTCTACCTTGTCAATCCTTTCTGTTTTAATTCGAGCTGGATATTGAGCGCGAAAGTCAACAACGCTTGTTAAATAGACACCTATTGCAACAAGAACTATCGTTTCTGGAATCATATATGTCGCATTATATGAAAGTGAATATACAAGCGCGGCATTTGTTGGTATTGAAAGCCCCGCCCATACTGTTGCTCCAGAAATAACATGACATATGTACCTTAATACCGATGCTGTTAAAATTCCATAAAGAAAAGCAAGATTTTGTCTTTTTTCAATGCGCCTAAAAAGACCTGAAAATGCAAAAACTCCAAAGGCAACAATATAGTCAAGCAAAATAATCGCTAGTATTGATTGCCAAGTGGAAAAATAAGAAAGCGTACTAATTCCAAGTAATAACTGAATTACTGAATTAGTTAATGCTGTTCCCAAGCCCCATAGGAATCCGTGTCTATATGCTGCAATAACGATTGGTAGCATTGAAGCTATCGTGACAGAGCCACCGTATGGCATATCAATTAGTTTAATTAAGCTAAACACTGTTGATAATGCTATCATCATGCTACATTCAATCATCGCAACAATTTGTTTTGATGATTTGGTTTTCATAAGAAACCTCCTTGAAATAAAATATTACCGCACAGAAAATATCCGTGCGGTAAATATACTCCAAGTTATGAAAATATCTCTCCCTACGCCGGCATTATCCGTATCAGGTTAAAGGGTTTGGAAAAATCCATCTCAGCCGTTAAGCACCCCCGAATATTCAATTGTGCGATGTAATGATTTTATCACTACTTTACTATTTTGTCAAGTGGTTATCTAAATTATTTTTTGAAGTGTAAATTAGAAGAGTTCCCTCTTTCACTGAAATCTCTGCCTCTTCTCCTATAAACGAATTGCCGGAGCCTAGTGAGGTTTTATTGTCAAGCGTGTAATTATCAAGCGTATATAAAAGTCCTTTTTCGTACACTCCATATGAATTGTCAGTATGAGAAAAAACAGAAATTCTACCAATTGCCTTGTTAGAAAAGTGAACGCTAGTATTATGAATAGCAAAAATGATGTTTTCTCCGTCAATTAAAGCTACATCTACTCCCTTTTCGGCATATAAAGCAACAAGCGAAATTATTGCAATCGTATGGTCCAAAAGTCCTCCAATTGCCCCGTAAATTCTTATCCTATTGTAGCCCTTTTCGATTGCGTGCTTTATTGCAATAGCGCCGTCGGTTTCATCCTTTTTCACGGGATATTTAACTACATTTTCTATGTCTTCTGGAATTTCACCAGAATCGAAATCTCCAACCGCTAAATCAATTCTTTTTCCTTGTTTTTTTAGTATTTGACAACCTCTATCTGCACCGATAACAAAATCTGTTTTATCGGGCTCAAAATCAAGTACTGTGTCAAGTGCACAAACAATATAGCAAGTGTTCATTTAATCACCTCGTTTTGATTTTAACATTTAAATGGTACTTTTTCAAGTTTTTTGTTGATTTTATAGTTATTAAATGTTAAAATCTTTCTAAAAGGAGGTTAATATGAAAAAACATATTCTTATTATTTCAATATCAATTGCTTCTATTATACTCGTTTTTTGTATAGCCTGCTTTTTTGCATGGCTAATAAATTATAATAATTCCGAAGAAACATCACTACCAAGATTTGATATAAAAGTAGATGAGAAAATTGACTCTAAAGAAGAATATATAAGTTGTTTAATCTCTATTTCTAATACATCAAGTGAATATGAGCTTTCTGAAGCTAGTGCTGGTATTCGTGGTAGAGGAAACACAACCTGGAACTACCCTAAAAAACCGTATCGCATTAAATTCGACAAAAAAACCTCCTTGTTTGGAGAGGCGGCAAACAAAAGTTGGGTGCTTTTAGCAATGTACAACGATTTTTCATTGTCTAAGGACGCGCTTGCTTTTTCACTTGCAAATGCACTTCAAAATGGAGATTACGTTCCTTCCTTTAATTACGTTGATGTTTATATAAATGGGAAATACAATGGATTGTATTTATTGACAGAGCATATCAATGAAAACAAAGGGCGCACCGATGTAAAAGATGATTTTAATGAAGCAGATATAGCTGTACCATTTCTTGTAGAAATTGACCAATATGCCGAAGAAGATGGTGGCACTGAAGGTGTTGACTATTTTAAGATTGGAAATACTCTATTCTCAATTAAATATCCAGATGCTGAGGAACGATATACTGATGCACAGTTTGAATATATAAAGAATTATATTCAAAAGGTACAACATCTTGCTTATAAAAAAGATGTTAGCTTGAGTGAGTTTAGTCAGTATGTAGATATTGAAAGCTTTATTGATTATTATATAATCCAAGAGCTTATGATACAGTCAGATATAAATTACAAGTCGGTTTATATGTCAAAAAGTATAGATGGAAAGCTAAAAATGGGTCCCATTTGGGACTTTGACTGGTCTCTTGATGGTCCTTCTCTCTTCTATTGGTTTAAATATAAACCACCGGTAAATGAATACGCTAGCAAAGGCTCGTGGTTTTATTCTTTAATTTCTAATTCGGAAGAATTCAGAAACGCAGTGAAAGTGCGTTGGGCAGAAATTGAGGATGAAATAAGACAAGCTGCTATTAATTTTGAAGAACAGAGTGATTATATTTCAAAAGGCGCAAAAAGAGACTGGCTAAGATGGCATTGGTATAATCACGGTGCTAAATATGAAAAGAATCTAAAAATAGCACTTCAATTTTTGAACGATAGAATTAATTGGCTTGATAACGAAATAAACAATTTATGAGGTATATATGAAAAAGAAAGTTGTATTACTTGGAGATTCTATTCGACTTTGGGGATATGGAACAAAAGTCCCCGAAATGTTAGGTGAAAGCTACGAGGTTTGCCAGCCTGAAGATAACTGCCGTTTTGTAAAATATACTCTACGAGGACTTTTTGATTGGCAAGACATTTTAAAGGATGCAGATATAATACATTGGAACAATGGTCTTTGGGATTGCACAGAAATTTTCGATGATGGGCTCTTTACTTCTGAAGAGGAATACATAGAAAATATGCTCCGTGTTGCAAAGCTACTCAAAAAAACAACACCAAATGTTATATTTGCAACAACAACCCCAGTTTGGGACGAATTCGAATGGACACATAACGATAAAATTGAAAGATTTAATGAAATTATAGTACCTAAGCTCAAGGAAATAGGTGTTAAAATTAATGATTTGCACTCACTTGTTAGTCAGGACGTGCATAAATACATTAAGGAATGTGATAAAATACATTTAAGCGATGATGGTATTCTTCTCTGCGCTGAGGCCGTTTGCAAAGTTATTAAGGAATATGAATAGTATTTAAAATCCATAACCACTCATTTTCCAAAACAGATTTATAATATAAAATCAAAATCGGAGATTTTTTAATCCCCGATTTCTCTTTTATTTCCATTATTTAAAAGCTATTCATAGTTATAATATTAATAAATTTTCGAGTTCCTTCGAAATAGCTTCTTTTTGAATATGGACCTTTACCTCATTAGAATGCGCATTGGTTTTAAGATGCAATATAAAGCTTGTAATACCTGCTTTCCTACGAAGTGGAGTTGTTATATCTTCCACAGCAATAAGATTCTTTGCCATTAAAACTGTAATATTTCTTGTAAATCCACCAGAGTACGCTGTTATTTTCCCATCATTAATAGTCAAACCATTATTTTTATAATTTAAAATAGCGCTAACGATCTTTACAGTAAGCAAAATAAGAATTGCTAATGTAGTCAATAATACAACAGCAAAAAGCACAGACGATGATACATTTAATAAAAGCAAAATAGAAATTGCTTGAACAAGCGTAATACTTATTACAATACCAAAAATCAACAAAAACCAAGAAACAAATGGAAAAAATGATTTCGCCTTGGTTTGCTTCTCATCAGGTGCATATTCGGGCAAAACTTTACCAAGTATATCTCCGATTTCGCTATATTTACAAAAAGGAACAAGCACGCCAAGCTCTACATTATTATTCCCTGACTCGTTTGTGTATCCTATTACCTCAAGCTTAATCGTAGCAAAGCCCAAGATTCTTTGAACAAGACCTTGAGAAATCTTAACAGCTTTTATTCTGTCGTAGCTAAATGTATTGGTATGCTTCTCCAATAATCCAAACGAAATCTGTATATCATTACCATATTTAGTTATTGTAAATTTGTGGTAACCAACAAATGAACGAATCATACAACCGATAAATGAAAATAGCGAGAATAAAAGCATTGCGCCCACCGTGATCAACATGGCATATAAGAAATACTCTCCCCATGTTCCAAGGACATCACGCTGAAGCATTAGTTTGCAAATAGCGATAACTCCTATTGCTAAGATGCCAAATAATAATGTAAAGAAGGCTGTAGATAGAATACTAATAAGTGTATATAGCATTTTTCTTTTTGAGGTAAAACGATATAAGCTATCATCATTCGAAAGAAGCACCTCTTCTTTTGCATCTGCATCACTAAGCTTTCCTGCGTCCTTTAATGCATTTAATTTTTTTAGCAATACATCAACTGTTGTGCTTTTTTCCACAATCATTATTTCAGCTTGACGAGACGTATTAGTTGAACCGCTATCAACTGTTAAAACTGCAATCCCAAATAGTCTATGAAATAAACTTTGTTTTTTATTTATAGCGTGTACTTTTTTGTAATCTAGAACAGAGTTTTTTCTAAAAAACACTCCTCTTTTACATCTGATTTCCGTTTCTGTAAGTTCATATCCAGAAGTCTTATAATATGCTATTCTATAAGCGATAAAGCACAAATAAATGACAACAAACGCAATTATTAAATAAGGAATTGCAGAAATTATTTTTTCGCTTTTTATGGTTTCATCAAAGAGGAACTCTTCGAAAAATGCAAAAAATATAACAATGCTTGCAATTAAATCTGAAAGCAATTTGGAATAAATATATCCTTTGTCAAATTTTTTCATTTTTTTGCTCCTCAATTCTTATCTCAAGGTTGTTTTCAAGCTCATCAATCATGCGATCTGCCTCTTCTGTTGTAAGGGTGGAAATATCGAAATTTGATCCTGCTGTAGAAATAGTTACTCCACTCAATTTCAACATCAACATAAGTGGTCCTTGAGTTCTATGAAGATCTTGTATTTGACAAACCGGAATTACTACTCTTTGCTTGAAGATCACACCTTGCTTCACAATAATCCTTTTTTCGTCATAGCCCCACGCGTACATTTTATAACGTAAAGCCGGCATTATCAAAACAAGAGAAAAAATTAAGGCAACTGGTATTCCTGCCCCTAACAAAATAGCAAGTCGTATGTTGTCCGCTGCTCCCATAACAAATGGTATCACAACTATACATAACAAAACACCAATCAATGCTAATGAAACAAATCCTGCTCGAATATACCAGAGCATAAGTACACTTTTGTTCAATTTTTTGAGTTCCATAAAACTAATTCCTTCCCTCTATAGAATTAAAATACGTAAGTTATAAATTGATAGAAACGATATGGTAAAATACAATCGTTTCTTGTGTTAATTATACCACAAACAACGAAGCGAGTCAATTCTTCACTAAAAAAATACTTATCCATCCACCCTTTTGTGCAAGCACAAAGCAAGTTTCGCTTAACCAATTGATTCGACAAATAAAAAAGGTAGGCATAAAACCTACACAACAACAGGGTCGGCTCGTATTGCGAGCTATTTCTGCCGAGCCTCTTGCTTACAAGTAGACTTCGGCTTTCGTCAGAAATGCGAACCCCTTTTGTGCAAGCACAAAGCAAGTTTCACTTAACCAATTGATTCGGCAAATAAAAAAGGTAGGCATAAAACCTACCTTTTTTATTTGGTGGACCAACAGGGACTCGAACCCCGGACCGACCGGTTATGAGCCGGTAGCTCTAACCAACTGAGCTATTGGTCCATGACTTTTTTATTACG
>JAZPYB010000003.1:0-12774 GCA_045543955.1 Eubacteriales bacterium | reverse complement strand
CTTGTATATGGTCTAGTAGTAAGTGCAGACCCAACAGTAGCTCCAATTACATCAGTTGTAGATGGCGAAGCTGTGCTTGGCGCAAACGCTGTCAAGGTTGATATGTCCGGCGCAAGATACACAAATATCTCAACAAAGATTACAAATGTACCTACCGATAAAACACTTAACTGTGCTGGCTATGTTATCGAGGGAGAAAAGGTAACATACCTTAACTATGAAACAGCAAGCGCAGAGGCTGAAATTCTTTCTTACGAAGTAATTTTAGAAAAAACAAAAGAGCAAGAATAATTTAAACTGATAAAAAAGAAACCACCAAATCGGTGGTTTCTTCTTTTCTAAAAGCCATATAGTGCCTTTTTCTTGACTTACTTGCTATTCGTGTCAAAGCCAGGAAGCAGAGTCGAATCGACCGATTCTCAGCCAAAAAGAAACAAAAACGGAGTAACAGAGAGGCTTTTTACGCTGTAAAAAGAACATCGATGAGCCCCTTGTGAGCAAGCTCCCAGATGACTTCATCTCGTTTACGCACTCTATTCACGACGGAGTCGTAAAGCAGAAGTTCGAACGATGATTCGTTACCAATAAAAAAGGACACCAAATCGGTGTCCTTTTTTATTGGCGGAGAATCAGAGAATTTATTAAGTAAAAAAAATGTGATTTTTTGTGGCTAAACTGTGCTATTTTTGCGGTAAAAAACCATTAAAAACGATAAAAAACTGACATTGAATATTTTTTTGTGACTAATTTTGTGACTAAATTAATATGGAAATAAAAGGCAGGGTGCTTTTGGGCGCCTTGCCTTTCTCTATATAATGTGTGCGCAGGCGAGGGCGCGCGCATTTGTCGCGAAAAGTTATATAGTATAGTGGATTGCCGTTTCGTTGCCGTAAGATTGCCGTAAGATTGCCGTTCTTTTTTGTCAAATGTGTGTTATGATTTTAAAAAAGAGAGCAGGTCTCCTCGAAGCGAAGAAATGAGCTTTGGGGTTCACGAGAGAGGAGGGCAGAAGCGTGGGTACGACAAAAAGGCAGGCGAAGAAAAAAGCAAGTGGCCGCGGAGTTAAGATTGATGAGCAAATCAAGACAAAGGCTCAAATTATGTTAGCGACAGGCGACACGGTTTCTTTTGTGTGTAAAAAGCTTGGGCTTAAGGATTCTACTGTTCGCACGTGGCAAAAGGCTCTCCAAAAGGATGAGGAGTTCGTTAATTTTCGTGACAATATTTTAAATAAAAGACTTAATGAGTATATGCTCAAGGCTATGGATGCACAGGGCGCGGCTCTTGAAATAATTGTTAAAAAGCTTGAGACGGCTATGGTGTGCGAGGACAAGCGCGCGGAGCTGATTGACAAGCTGCTTGACATAAAGCCGGATGGTGAGGCGAAGCTCACGACTGACGAGATAAAAAAGGCGGTTTCGCTTTTGCTTCCCGAAAATTTGGGTGATATATCAAGAACGTTTGCGCTGCTTTCTGAAAAGGTTGCGCTTATGAGTGGACGTCCGACTGTTAACGTGAACCATTCGGGAGACGTTGGAATCAAGAAATTTGAGGACCTATGAGTAGATATACGATAGAGGATTTTGTTACCAAGCGAAAGCGAAAGTGGGAAGAATGGCACGACATTGAGCTTGACGAGGAGCTTGTTTCCTCTATTGCCCGGGAGATACTTTCTTCATCCAAGCTTGTGGCAGAGGTAAGAGCCAAGCCACACTTACTTATTGAGTGTTGCTTCTCGTTAGTTGATAAGAATAAGCGAAATGTGCCGTTTTTCTTAAATGATGTTCAAAGGGATTTTATTGAGCAGATAGAAACGCACGGAACCAAAAAGCCGTATTTCATTTTGAAAGGACGTCAACAGGGCTTTACTACTATTGTAACAGCCATCGTGCTTGCTAATGCGATTGTAAAAAAGAACTTTGCAGGCTTTACGCTTGCTGACCGCGACGACAACACAAAGGCGATATTTACTGACAAGGCGAAGGTAATGTATAATGCACTACCTGACATTTTAAAGCCAACGGAAAAGTTTAACTCAATAAATGAGCTGTATTTTGAAAAGCTTAATTCCTCGTGGCGTGTTGCATCGGCATCCGCTAACGTAGGACGAAGCCGTACGCTTTCATTTATTCACTATTCGGAAATAGCCTTTTTTAGGTGTAATTTGAGTGATTTGCAGAAATCTATTGCTCAAGCAGCGACAGAGGATGCGCTTTGCATTTATGAAACGACTGCAAACGGCTTTAATGAGGCAAAGGACCTTTGGGACTCAGGCTCTTGCGTGAACCTCTTTTATGAGTGGTGGCGCACGAAGGAGTATGTTTCAACAGAATATGAATACATAGACGAGGCAGATGGATGGTTAACTGACAGGCTAAAATCACTTGAAAAGCGAGGGCTTAGCCGTGAGCAATTAGCCTGGTATGCGAAAAAATACGCATCATACATAGATAAAAGTGCAATAAGGCAGGAATATCCTTGTACTCCTGAGGAGGCTTTTGTGGCATCAGGCGATTGTATCTTTGATAAGGATGCTATATCTAACTATTTAAGCACGTTTGATATAAAATCTCGTCTTGGATATTTTGAATATGATAAGGTGCCAAAGGCTCTAACTGACGACTACGGCCGAGTGCTTGGCTACACTGACACTATTGAGAATATCAGATTTGTCGAAAGCAAAAACGGATATATCTCTATTGTTGAGGAGCCATACAAGAGCGAAAAGGGCAAGCGTGAGCAGGCTAAGCCTTACGTTATAGGCGCCGATACTGCCGGCACAGGACTTGACTACTTTACTGCAAAGGTAATAGACAATACCTGTGGGCGTTGCGTGGCTACCTTAAGACGACAAAAGATGGACGAGGACCTATTTGCTGAGCAGCTGTTCTGTCTTGGTAAATACTACTCGGATGCACTTATTGGTGTTGAAATCAACCATTCAAGGCATCCTGTGAGGGTGCTTAGAAAATTAGGATATACCAACCTATATTTGAGCAAGCGCCCAACGACGTTTGCAGATGTTCCCGAGAAGGACTATGGTTTTATTACATCTTCGATTACAAGACCGATAATTATATCGAACCTTGTGTCAGTTATGCGTGCAGACATCCATCTTGAGACTGACAGGCAAACGCTTCTTGAAATGACAACCTTTATTAAGAGGGATGATGGCAAGAGTGCAGCTGCAGATGGGGCGCACGACGACCTTGTAATGGCGAGTGCTATTGCTCATTACATAGGGCAGGACTACACGCATGGAATTATCAAGGTTGGTAATGAATTTGATGCGCTTAAGGAGTTTTTTAATACGAATGTGGAAGAAAGCTCGTATATAGAGTGGTGATTATATTATATATTCTCAAACGTTTGGGAATTTGAAAGGATGAAATATGTTTATTAGAAGAAAAAAGCTTAAGGAGCTTGAAGAACGCATCGTAAGGCTTGAAAATGTGATTTTGAATTTTAAAGCCGAAAACGAGGAGCGGGCAAGAGAACCTTTATCTAATGAAAAAAGCGGAGAAAAGTCCATAAATGAAATAATTGATGAGTGGCTTAACGGAGAGAAAAAGAAATGACAAAAAATTATGAAGAGAACGTAACCGAGCTTTGGAAAAGATACCGCCAGGGTATTGAGTACCAAGAAAAAATAGGAATAAGAACGGACATTCCAAAATACATAGACTTTTTTGAGGGAAGGCAATGGCCAAAGGCAACTGAGGCAACGAAAAATTTACCTCGCCCTGTTCTAAACATAATTAAAATGATTTGCCGAAACAAAAAGTCTTCCATTCTATCTTCAAAGTCAAGAATCATTTATAAGAGCGACAAGAAAGAAGCTGACGTTGACAAGTTCAATAAATTCGCCTCGTTTATCGAGAAAGAAATGGGGCTTGCTTCCATTGACAAGAACGCTATTGATGATGCAGTTAAAAAAGGCTCATATTTCTACCATTTTTATTGGGATTTAAACGCTAACGGCAAGGATGCAAACACCGCAGGAGCATTACGCTGTGAGCTTGTGGACCCTCTTAACATCTTTTTTGAGAATCCTTGCGAGATTGACGAGCAAAAGCAGGGCTGGATAGTTATCGTAACGCGAGAAAGTGTCAATTCGGTAAAAGCCAAAGCTGATAAGGATGCATTGGTTGATGAAATTGTCCCCGATGAAGCGGATAACGACGGATATAACACAAAAGAGCAGGAGTCGGGCAAGCTTTGTACGCTTATTACTTGCTATTCACGTGAGAACGGGCGCGTAGTTTGCTCACGTGCTACTAAAACAACGGTAGTAAATAAGCCGTTTGGCGTTGTCGCGGTTGTTAAGACGGAAAGTGAGAAAAACAACGCTTTGCTAAAGATGGAGGATGAGCTTTATCCTATCGTTGCCGGTTATTACGAAAAGCGCGACAGGTGCATATATGGTTTATCAGAGGTTGAGGGATTGCTTCCTAATCAAAAGGCAATAAACTTTATCATTGCTATGGTGTTATTAAATATACAAGAAAACGCTTGGGGCAGATACGTGGCTTTGCCAAATGCACTCAATGGGCAAAAGATAACAAACACACCGGGACAGGTTTTGATTGACCATTCGGGCACAGGAAACGGAATAAAAAAACTGACTGAGCAAGCAATTCATTCATTACCATTAGAGGTAGTAAACGTTATTATCAACTTGACAAGAAGCGTCTCAGGAGCTTCCGAGGTTATGACGGGCGAGACTATTGGTGCTAATATGTCAGGTGCAGCGATTGCTCAGCTACAGGCTCAAGCGCAAATGCCTATTGAGGAATTACGCGAAACATTTTGGCTTGTTAAGAAAAAGCAGGGCAAGGTGCTTGCACAATTCTATAAGCATTTCTATTTTGATGCTGAATTTGCTTATGAAAAGACCGTAGAGGGGCAAGATGAAAAGCAAACAATGCAGGAAAAGTTTACTTCTTCTGATTATCAAGGAGTGAACTTTGATATTGTTGTAGAGGCAACACAGGGCACACGTTCTTCAACTGCTTCCGATATTGCTATGCTTGATGCCTTACTCGGCGGTGGGCACATAAGCCTTGAGGCTTACATAAATTCTTATCCTGATGAGGCTATTGGAAATAAGAGCCAAATTATGGAGGCTATAAAGAAATCCAAGGTTGACGAGGTGGCAAGCCTTAAAGGTCAGCTTGAGGAAATGACTGCAAGATTCCAAGAGGCACAAAGGATGATTCAGGAGCAAGAGGTAATGGTTAGCAAGGTTGCGAGCATAATTCGAGAAAACAAGCAGACTAGAGACTTGCTTATAGAGGTAGCAAATGAGGAAATCGAGCTTGCAAAGGAAGCGGAGGGAAAGATTGCCGAGGCTAACAAAAGGATTACCGACCAAAACGAATACATAAAGGGGCTCTTAGAAGTGCCAAGAGATGCGGTGCCACAGAGAGCAATCCCTCAGTCACCGATGGCGACAGCTCCCTTTACACCGGGGTCCTCAAATTGAAGAATGAGGTTTGGGGTTCTCGGGAGGAGCCATAAAAGACAAGATGATTAGCCGAGAGGTTATCATATATTAAAAATTTCGCACCAAGAGCGCAAAAATGGAAAATAGGAGTCCTTGAACCGAATAGGGGTCCTCAGACCGAAAAAATGAGGTCTGGGGTTCGCAAGTGCGAGGTTTTGGGTTCTCGTATAGGAGTTTATTATGAACGAGCAAATTACTGAGCAAACAAATAATAGTGCAGGTGTACTTGGCACAGGTGCTGAGAGTGGCGCCGGTACATCCACTGCAGTAGCGTCCTCAGTTGCTACTGAAAATTCAAGTGCTGATAATATCAATGGTGCGATTGATACCGAGCCGAAGGAAGGCGAAGGGAACGCACAAAAGGAAGGTGCCGGGGAAACGGCGCCTAAGCAAGATAAAGCCAAAAACGCAGAGATGGCAAGAAAGCGCAGAGAGCGCGAGCTCGAGGAAGCACGCAGACAGGCAAGATTTGAGGGAATTAAGAGTGTTTTAAAGGAAAATCCCTACACAAAAAAGCCTATCGAGGACGATGCTGACATCGAGGAATATTTGCTTATGCAGGAAATTGCCAAGGATGGCAAGGACCCTGTTGCTGATTATAGCGAATATGCAAAAAAGCGAGCAAGAGAAAAGGCGAGCTCACAAGCAAGGAAAGAGGCAGTAAACGACAAGGTAACTAAAGATTTAGAGGAGTTTGCCACAGTGCATCCTGGTGTTAATGTTAACGACGTGTTACAAGACAAAATGTTTATGTCCTTTGCTGATGGAAAGCTTGGTAAAAAGAGCTTAGCCGATGTATATCGTGAATATTTGCCACTCAAGGAGGCTATGACAGCTGCAAGACGTGAGGCGGAGAAGGACGTGCACGCCAAGTCCGTTGCCGCGGCTGCAGTTGGAAGCGTAACAAATTCAAGTGCACCACCTGAGGGCGAGTTCTTTACAAAAGAACAGGTTCAAAAGATGTCGAGAAAGGAAATCCACGACAATTATGAGAAAATAAGAAAGAGCCAAGCGAGGTGGTAACGATGGATAACCAACAATTTTTAGAGCTTTGCAAAAAGACGGTTTGCGATTATGCAAACGAGCATCTTGACAAGTCTGACAACGTGCAGATAAGTGAAGATGATGTTTACATTGTGTGGAGCTGTAAGACCTTGCAAAATAACAAGGCTTTGTTAAGCACCACTCTACACGATGGTATGTATTATGAGCTTACATATAACGGAGATAAATGCGAGTTGTATGTTGATGCTTATAAGAAATTCGAGAATAGGTGCATAAAAATCAACGAATAAACAAAGGAGAAATCAAAATGGCATATTCAAATTTTATCCCAGAAGTATGGGCTGAATCAATAAATAGAGAGCTTGAAAGAGCTTGTGTCTTTGTAGAGGACTGTAACCGTCAATATGAGGGCACAGTTTCAAAGAAGGGCGACACAGTACACATTCTTGGCATTGGCAAGCCAACAATCCACACACTTGAAAGAGCAAATGCAAGTGGAAACATTGAAGGTGCAGAGGAAATTGCAGACAACTCTATCGCGCTCATTGTTGACCAAATCCGCTACTTTAACTACAAGGTAGGCGACATTGATAAGGCTCAGGCTGTTGGTGGTCTCATGGATGCGCTTTCTGCTGAAACTGCAGAAGGTCTTGCAAATGAGCTCGACAAGTACGTAGCTAATATGGTTACTGACGCAGAGGTATCAAAGCTCAATGCTGGTGGTGCTGTCAAGGTAACAAAGGACAATGTTCTTACAATGCTTGATGACGCTATCCAAGCGCTTCAAGAAAACGACGTGAACATTTCAAATGGTGTAACCGTTACTGTTTCGCCTCGTTTCTTCAAACTATTTAAGCAAGCGTATCTTTCAAATGATACAAACAACTCTGAAATGCTTAAAAACGGCAAGGTTGCTATGTACGGCAACGTAACCGTTAAGCTCTCAAACAACGTTTGCAAAACTGCAGAAGGCGCAGAAGACAACATTATGATTAGAACCAAGCGCGCAATCGCGTTTGTAAATCCTCTAACTCATACTGAGGCTTATCGTCCTGAAAACTCATTTGCTGATGCGGTTAAGGGCTTTGAGCTCTTTGCCGGCAAGGTTGTAAGACCAAAGGAAATCATCAATATCAATGTTAAGTATGCTTAATACTTTAAACGTTTTAAATCTTTGAAATCAAGGGAAAGGAATCATATTTTGTGCTTCCTTTCCCTCATTTTGATTAAACATGGACCGAGGCGAGAGAGGACACCTCATTCACCGCAAACGGTCCCCCTTCCCCCACTGGGGAAGGCTATAAAGGAGGAAATATGAAGCTTGGAGAAATAAAGCTTGAGACGCTGATGCTGATAAGCCCGAGCGATGAGCTTAGGTGCGATACTGAGAATGACGAGGAGCTTCGCAGAAGGCTTAGTCAGTTGGAGGGCGACTCAAATTACAATGATTATTTAGCATCTATGCCGGGTGCTATAAATAGGTGCTTTTCCTCGCTTGAAAACAAGGGACTTGTGCCTTCTAAGTCTTATGAGCTTGATAATTCAAGCGCTACTCGGCAGGGAAAATATCTTTTATTTAGCCTTGAGGAAATTAGCGACCTTGGGCACATAGAGAAGGTGTTGCATTACAGTGAATTTAGCTACATTCGTCAAACGGATTACATGACTGTGGGGGACACAGAAATTTTGCTTGAAAGACGTGATGGGCGATATGTGGTAATTTATACACCTATTGTCGAAAGAGTAAGGCAAACAACGGATGATGCAAGGGTAATAAAGCTACCCGAGGATTTATGCGCGATAATTCCTTATTTTCTTAAAAGTGAGCTTTTGCGCGCAGAAAATGAAAACGAGGCAGCAGTGGCACGAAACATGTTCGAGCAGATGGCAAGCGAGCTTGTAAGTAAGAAGAGTGGGTATCAGAGCAAGGTGGAGAGCGTTTACGAGGTACCAATATGAGGTTAGAGGTAATAGTGAAAAGTGAAGAGGTTGACAAACCGGTTTACAATCCCTCAGTCGCCCATAGCGACAACTCCCTCTATTTGCGTCAGCACTCAATGAAGGGAGATGATAAAAATTGAGAATGAGCGAAGCGAAAACAACCAACAAAAAGGTTTTAACCTTGAATGATATAAGAGGAGTTGATTTGTCGTCAGCTCCCTTGAGGGTAAAGTCCACACATGCAAGCTATATGAAAAATATGATTTGCAAGGATGGAGTAAACCATAAGCGAAACGGATTTGAAGAGGTTTCGGTATTTTATGACGAAAACGGCGAACCGATGAGGGTTAATGGAATGCTTTCTTTGAGCAAAGAAAACAGTGACACTCTTTTTGTTCATGCAGGAGAAACGTGGTATTTAACAGATAGCGCTTTTGGTAATTTATATAATTGCGGAGAAATAGGCTTTGATGGAAAAGGTCAATATTTTCATAACAAAGAGAAAACAATTATATATGCTAACAACCATCTATTTGCCTATAATGGTAAACTTGCAAAAGAATCAGAAGAAACTACAATATATCCGTTATTTGATAGCAATGATGCATATGTGCCAACAACCTCGATAGGAATAACGGACGAGAAGCATGGCTCACTTCTTGAGCCTTACGAGGGAGTGAATCTCTTTAACACAAAGAGGATAAACAAGCTTGTGGGTTCTAAAAACGGAACAAACGAAACAGTAGATGAGCATCAAATCACAACGTTAGAAAAAAGCGAGGGTGTTTTCTTCCTCGATGGAGAGATTGATTTCACAAAAGGGTTGATAATCAGTGCGGACATATATATTGAAGGAGCTTATTTTGACCCAAAGGAAAATTCCTGGCAATTGAGAGCCTATTATGATAAGACCTTATACGAAGACCGATGCGTGGTAAAAACAACGTTTGATGTAAGTGAAGAGGGCGTTTTAACCGATGGCGTTTCTAAATTATCAATTGATGGAGAGCAAAAAGAGGTTTTGCAATTCGAGGAGGTGGTTCTTTCCTCAACAGAATACCGAACAATAGATAAATTCAAAGTAAAGGCTGAAAACGAAAACGGCAGAGGAAAGCTAACGTTTATTCCTGCTTTACCGAGTCCTGTGCTTGGGGAAGATAATATCACAGTTACATATCACGCGGCAAAGAAAGAACCGAAAATAAAGGCAATAAGTGAGTGTTCGGTTGGCACATATAACAAGATGCTGGCTATTGCTACTGAGGACGATACTGTTTATTTTTCCTCGCCTACTGTGGGCTATACATATTTCCCTGACAACAATTATTTGAAGGTTATAGATAATGTAAGCGCTTTGTTTTCGGGAGAGGACTTTTTAGCGGTTGCATCTGAAAACGAAACTGCAATAATAACCTTTTCTATAAACAGCGAAGGGGAAAAGATTGAGTGCGTACCGAAGCTTTTTAAAAAGCATACTGACGTTGGATGTATAGGCGCTTTTTCGCCTGCTTGTGTGGAGGGCGACACATTATTCTTAAGTAATAAGGGTGTATATGGTGTTTCTACAGGCGGAATGCATCTGCGTTCCAGCAATATAAACAAAGAGCTTTTGTCATTGAGTAAAGAGCAGTTAAGAAATGCAACAGGGCTTGAGCATGAGGGACGATACTATTTGTTTGTTGACTCTAATGTTTATATAGCTGATGCTCGATACAAGACATACGAGAGCAATCGTTTGGACGTTAGCTATGAATACGAATGGTGGCGCTGGGAGGATGTTCCCTGCCGAGTTGCTGTGGTCCATCAAGGACAGATGCTTCTTGGCCGAACGGACGGCAGAGTGATGAAGCTTGGAAATGGATATAAAGACAAGCTACATTGCGAGCTCGAAAGTGGAGATATGACCAATATTGATGGTAAAAGCTTTATATTTAATGAGACATTAGGGATAAAAGCAACTGACAAAATCAAGCTAAGTGGTGGTTTGAGGTTTATAGCAGAAGGAATCTTTGAAACTCATTTAGATGAGAAAATCGCATACATTGAATTTGAATATTCAGTGTTCTTTGATTTGCTCTTAAAAAACAAATTAGCAAAAGGGAAAACACTGATGGTTGATATTCCTTGGAAGGGCTCGGGAGAAAAAATCGACTTAACCGAGTGGGAGCAAGATAACATAAATCAAAGAATTAAATTTAATTATTCCTCTGAAATAGACACTAATGTTAAAGATGCTGTGCGATTGTATGAATATATAAGCAACGAGTGTTTTGATTTAGAGCCGTCTAAGAATGAAAATTACAATTTAATTGACGATTTTGGAGAGGTGGTTGAGCTTTTAAATGTTGGTTCTCTTACAGGAATTTTATTAAGCGAAACGCCGGTTGAATGCGAGCTGCACACTGCTGTTCTAAACTTTGGAACGGATGTATCAAAAAAGACCTTGCATAAGATGGTGCTTGTGCCATCGGCTGATACTGTGGGCGAGGTGTCGGTTGGATTTGAGACTGACAAGAGCGAGAGAGAAAAGCACCAAATGGTTAGTAGAGCGCTAAGCTTTGATAATTTAGATTTTAACAGCTTTAGCTTTGATACTGCCTTTTATAAAACCTTTGAAAAACGAATGCATGAGAGGAATGTATCGTTTGTAAAATTCAAATTTAAGTCAAGCGGAGAGGGAGATTTTGCAATAGAGAATTTTAGTTGCATATATTCTCTTAATTCGAGGTAAGGAGGGAAAATGGAAAGAACAATCCCTCAGTCGCCAAGAGCGACAGCTCCCTTTACAAAGGAGCCTGAAAAGGAGGAAAAATGGAAAATTATAAGATAAGCGAGGAAACGGTCAAAAAAATCCTGCTTTATACTGCCAAGGCACTACCTGACCGCCCTGGCGAGCATGGAATGAAGGCAAGCGACGTGAAAGGGTATTTTTATGAATTTATACGAGTTCTTACAAATGCTATAAACACAGAGCTTAAAAATATTGTCAATGGTGTTACGAGTGATATTAATATACACGACTTGTCGGCTGCAGCGCACGATGATATAAGAGAACTAATCAAGGCTTTAGGCCAAAAGGATGTCGAAATTGACGGCGAAATTGAGGACCTAAAGGAAAAGGACACTGAGCTTGGCAACTCTATCGGCAATCAAATAAATGCCCACAACGGCTCAACCGAGGCGCACAGCGATATAAGAGAGAAAATAACTGATGATATAAAGGCTCACAACGACTCAACTGAGGCACACAGCGATATAAGAGAACTTATTAAAACGGCGCAGGAAAGAGCAAACGATGCGCACAACCTCGCAAGTGGTAAAAGTAAAATATATCCTATGCATGATTATGATGTATTTATAGGCTCTCTCAATACAGAATCCGAAAAATACAATGTGGGCGATATGTTTATTTTTGACGATAAGCAAGCGCCTGACTTTATGCTTTTTGAAAAGGACGTTGAGTTTGATGTTGACAAGGACGACGTTGAAATAACAGGAAACGCGTTCCCTAACGATGTTGAGTTTGTGCCGGGAATGCGAATTGTAATCAATGGTATTCGCTTTGTTATCCAAGAGAGTGGATATGACATATCTAAGTTAGCAACTGACGAGGAGTTACAGCTTGCTAAAGCAGAGTTCTCTCGGGAGACGGCTAAGGTTGATGAAAAGGCAGAAAAAATAATCGAGGATATGAAAGCAAAGGAAAGCATCTTTGCAAAGGTCGAAAGCACAGCATCGGAAATCACACTTGAAGCTCACAAGGAGTATAATTTAGGGCTTGTTACAGCTCTTGAGTTAGCCTTACCAGAGGAGACTGTCGGGCTTGAAGCAATAGTCAACTTCCGTACAGGCGCGACAGCGCCCACATTTGATTCCCCTAGTGAGCTTGTTTTCTCGGGAGATGACACCTATGAGGGTAGATTCTATCCTATTACCAATCGTCTTTATGAAATTAACATCAAAGATGTTATGGGTGTGTTGGCTGCGCGCATTGGCGCTACTGATTATGAGGTAATAGAATGATGAGAAATTGTGTTAAAAAAGAAAAAAGACAATCCCTCCGGACTTGCAAAAGCAAGCCCACCTCCCTTTGCACAAAGGAGGCAAGGAATGAGATACTTTGAAAGAAAAAGAAGGGGACTATTTAAAAGCCACTACATAAATGGTGCAGAAAAGAGTGTTTCGGGTAATGGCTCGGTTGAGATAATATCAAGCGCAGGTGTGCCGTTTAAAAGCCTTAAAATAAGTGGCAAAACAAAGCAGGTAAGCAACCAGATATCAAAGCATTATGATTACTTTACTAATCTAGACAACTACATTTG
>JAZPYB010000002.1:0-2463 GCA_045543955.1 Eubacteriales bacterium | reverse complement strand
CTTTTTTCTGACCTACCCATTACGGCTAGAGCCGAAGCTTCTAAATATCTCTTTTTCAAGTTTACCAAATCCCTGTCATAGAGCGAACATTGTTTTTTAGTGCCATCTGGAAACCTTGCCCAATATCTAGCCTCATATAATCCATTTTTTCTTTTAATAGCGTGGAATTTAGATTTCATTTAGGCACCCCACATATCTTTCTCGGCTTTCAATGAAATCTGTTAAATCAGCCAGTTTTATCATTGTTCGGGAGTCAAGTTTTATCGCCTTCAGTTTACCACTATTTATGAAGTTGTAGATTGCACTGCGGGACACCCCCAATGTCCCTGCAGTAGCCTCAACTGATAACAGCTTGACATTGTCCATATTTATGTTATTATAACATATATTTTCAGAACAATCAACGTTTTTATCTCTGTTATTACTCATTCTTATTCCCCCTTTTCATTGCCATTAATGTTTCCAAGCCTTCCTTTAGACTACGAACTCTTTTTAGCATTTTTCTCCCTTTCGTGATTACATAATAACCATCCGACCCCATCAATGAGTAACGCCCAAGCCGAAATATTTCTCCAGGCTTTAATTTTATTGTGTTATTCCAGCCAGCTAGCTGACCATTCCTATATATATACTTCATAGCTAGCTATCTCCTTCCAAGTCTTCAAAATCGTCCGACAAGCTTAATAATGTTGAATTGTGAGCTCCGTTTGCGGTGGTAATTGCACCTATCTTTATTAAATTTTGAATCTCGGTATTTACTCTAATTTTGCTTATTTTTGTCCTGTTCATAATAGCGGTGACCAATACGCCCTTATTAGCATTCGGAAACTCCTTAATCACACTAATAATGGTATCTTTTAATTTTTTCGTCTGTTTTTCTCTTTCATCATCAGTTTCCTTTGGTTTTACTGTGCCGGCATAAACAAACTTTAGTGTATTAGTATCTTCATCTCTCACAAAGTCTAATTTGAATGGTGCTCCCTCCATTTCATAACGGCACTTTGCTCTTTCTAACTGCACATTTGGAGAATTCCCAATTCGTTTTACAGCTAGCTGAACATCTACTGCTGCCTTTATATCCGAAGAGCCTCTCATATCAGAACTTGGGTCATAACCGCCCTGACCAGGTTTTCTGTTGTGATGGATAATAAGGATTGAAATAGATTCCTTCGTGATTAATCGTAGTAGGGAGAAAAACTTTGCTATATCTCTTGAAGAATTTTCATCTCCAGTATTAACTCTTACCAACGAATCAATAATTATCAATTCAATGTTTTTCTTTTTACACTCTTTGATGATATTGTTTATTTTTTCTTTGTTTGCGACAAAATTAGTCATAGACATTAGATATACTGGCGAATTGTTCGGAGCACCCAATAACTTAAAGCGTTCACTATACAATCGTTCACCACCCTCTTCGTCTATTATCAATACATTGGCTTGACGAGTCGTAAAAATATCCAAGAAGTTTTTTCCATTAGCGATTGACAATGCCATTGACATAGCAAGCCAAGTCTTAAAAGAGCCTGAAGCCCCTGGCATAATCGTTATTGCTTCTTCTGGAATAAGTCCATCTATTAACCATTTAATAGGTGGGAGATTCTTTTCCAATAACTCATCTAATGATATGATTTTTGCGCCCACACTTGTTTCTTGAGGTTTTTCACTCATATTTAACCTTTCGTTTAAAGTTGTTAATATGAGGACGCGTCCTCGTCAGGTAGCTTACCATACCTATCAAAAAAAGGTGGTTAATGAAAATAGTTGTAAACGCTTATGTTTTTTAAACCCCTGTGAACCTATTTCAAGAATTTAGAATTGACTGCGACTTGCGGTATGGCACTATAAGTTAAAATGTCATCATCAATTTCAAAAAATGTTTTTAGTTTTTTGTTTACTCTTTCCGTTGCACTTCTAACTTGTCTTTCGTATTCATCATTAAATATTTCGGTGAAATTATTCTCCTTCAGTTTTTTGAAATCGTCATACAATAATTTTCCGTCAACAGGACTAGAAGGATTGCTAAAACACCTTTTACAAATAATGGCTTCATAACCAGTAAAACCAATGAAATATTTGCTTTCTTCATAAGTAACAAAAACTTGAGAGTCTTTTTCAAAAAAATCAAAACTACAGAGTGCTTTTTTTAGAAGCCCTATTTACAAAAGTATTGATTAAATCAAATACTTCAAGCTCACTCACTAGAGGGCTGTTTTTATTTGTTCCAGGGACACATTTCAAATTAATAGCGACACATCCCCTATCTCCGAAATCAACAAGAAAATCCGGTCTGACTACTTGCCCATTGACCATCATAGTTACTTCTTTCTTTATTCTGCCGTCCATATCAATAATTATAACCTATTTTAGCGGTTTTAAACTATAATGCCATATTGTAAATTAAGCGAAAAAATGCTAAAATAAAGGTATGGGCGAATGGCGGAACTGGTAGACGCGGTAGAC
>JAZPYB010000001.1:0-52775 GCA_045543955.1 Eubacteriales bacterium | reverse complement strand
AAATTATTTTGGAAATTGGTATTTCGGTGAAGAAAGCATTCTTCACCCAAAAATCTAACGAATTTTTTGTCGGAAATGTATCAATATTGCTTTTGCAACCATCTTAACATTTCGTCAAGCTCTCTAGAAGAAAGTGAATTCTTTCCATATATCAAATCTAGCATTCTAACAAAAGAACCAGAATGATACTTATTTAAAAAATCTACCGTTACGTAACGTACATACTCCTCTCTAATAGCATCTACATAGTAATAACGTTCTTTTCCTTTCTTTTCAGAATGGATAAAGCCTCTCTCCTCAAGCCTTGAAAGAAATGAAATCAAAGTAGGTGCTTTCCACCCCTTTTGTTTTCCGACATTTTCCATAAGATAAGCCGTGTTCACGGGGGAGTCCTTGCACTCCCAGAGTGTGACCATCACATCAAACTCTGCCTCCGGCAACTTTCTTATATTTTCCATGTCTATTTTCCCTTTCATTGTTGTGACGCTATTATATTATACACTTGTCTAATATGTTTGTCAACATTATTTGACATATTTTTGTAAAAAAAGCATCGTAAAACGATGCTTTTTCTCATTATTCTATGAAAATTTTCTTAAAATTGCTTGTTCTATATCCTGTGGTGTTCTAATTTCTACAATTTCTTCATCATCAAATCTAACACTAAATGCGTTTTCCAAGTCCATAATAATTTTCAAAACACAAAGTGAGTCAACATCAAGATCTAAAATATTTGTCTCAGGGGTAATTTCCTTAATATCAACTTTTGCATAATTAGATACTGTTTCTATAATTCTCTCAATCATTGAAATCCCTCCAATATAGTCTATTTTCATTATATACATATTCCTACAATTTTTCAAGTTTTTTTATAAAATTTGTTGACTTTAATTTCATTTTTGACTATAATTTGCTAAAAAGGATGGTGATATTTTGCATTATTTAGATTTAAGACGCTCAAATGCAGTTTATATTTTTCAAGTTATAAAGCATATTCCTAAATCAATAAAGGAAATTTCAATTGAGACTGAAATGGCAGAAATTACTGTAAAAAAGATTGTTTACAAACTTATTGATGCCGAAATTGTTTCAAAAGGCTCATTAGAAAATCACTCTGTTGGAAGACCAATCATATATATCTCTCCCAATCCAATTAACTATTCTCTGATTATTGTAAAAACAGATAAAGAATACGTATTTAATTCAGTAAATACATATGGAGAACGTAAAAAGCTTTTCGATATTCCAACAAAATACCAATCATTAGATGAAAATAAAACACTGAAATTTGCATATGACATGCTTAAGAAAGAGCAGATTTTTAAGTATTGCCATTCAATATATTTAATTGGCGAGGGGATAAATAAACTAAATGATATTGACGGAATTATCAAAGCAACACCTTTTCAATTAATTGCCAGTTCTCTACTTAATACTGAATCAACAATCTATTTACAATTTGGAAAAGAAAAAGCCTTAATTAATCACGGAAGAATAAAAAGCATTGATATCAGCAAGGAAGAACTTTCTAAAATTATAGATATTGATGAAGATTACACATTTAATGATTTAGACGAAACTAAGGCAACAAACGAAGCACTAAGAATTATCACTTTAAATAAAATAGAAGAAAAAGTAGCTCAACTGTTTAGCTGAGCTACTTTTTATTAAAAATCAAACATTGATAATTGATTTGAACGAGACATATCATCAAAAACGTGATTTTTTTCTAAAAGATCCATAACTGCTTTTGAAAGTCTAGTCTTTTGTTGGAAGTCTTCTACCGAATATACCTCATTACTTTGTCTTGCCTCTGCAATTTTTAAAGATGCATTTTCACCAATGCCAGCAATAGATGAGAATGGCAGCCTAATCTTTCCATTTTCTGGTAAAAACTTTGTTGAATCTGACTTCATAAAGTTAACTGGCAAAAATTCAATACCTCTAGCCAAGCACTCGTAAGCCATTTGCAAAGCAACAATAGTTTCTTTTTCCTTTGCAGTTGCAGCAGTTCCTTTTTCTTCTAGCTCTTCAATTCGTGATATAATTCCACTCTTACCATTTTCAACCATAGTAGATTCAAATCCACCAGGTGCAACGCTTAAGTACGCAGCATAGAATTCCATAGGCATATGCACCTTATACCAGCCTAAACGAATAGCAGAAATAACATAGGCAGCAGCATGAGCTTTTGGGAACATATATTTAATCTTTTTACAAGACGAAATATACCAATCAGGAATATTGTTGTCTCTCATTATTTGTTCATATTCCGCAGTAAGACCTCTACCCTTACGTACATCTTCCATTATTTTAAAGGCAACGCCTTTTTCAAGACCATTATAAATCAAATAAAGCATAATACTATCACGAGTACCAACAACATTAGAAATTGTGCAAGTTCCTTCTTTAATTAAGTCTTGCGCATTTCCTAGCCATACGTCAGTTCCGTGTGATAAACCAGAAATTTGCAAAAGGTCTGAGAAGTTTTGTGGTTTTGCATCTACAAGCATTTGTTGAACGAACTTTGTGCCGAACTCAGGCAGACCATATGTTCCAACACTACACTTAAGCTCTTTTAAAAGGTCTTTGTCGCCAAAAGGCTTAGTTGATAAAAATAGCTCATATACATCAGGGTCATTCATTGGAACATCAAGAACAGATGTATTAGTATACTGCTCAAGCATCTTGTATTTGGTAGGAATATCGTGTCCAAGTTCGTCAAGTTTTAAAAGTGTATCATGTAAATACTCAAATGTAAAGTGGGTTGTAACAATATCCGAATTAACATCATCAGCTGGATGCTGAACTGGACAAAAATCGTAAATTTCATATTCCTTAGGAATAACAACTATTCCCCCAGGATGCTGACCAGTTGTACGTTTAACACCAGAACAGAGTTCAACAAGGCGTTGTACCTCTGCTTTATTTACATTTAATTGATGCTCGTCCATATACTTAGCAACATAACCAAATGATGTTTTAGGGGCAATACCGCTTATAGTTCCAGCTCTAAACACATTTTCAGCGCCGAATAGATCTTCAGTATATTTATGAACTCTGCCTTGTACATCTCCTGAGAAGTTAAGGTCAATATCTGGAGATTTATCTCCCTTGAAGCCTAAAAAAGTTTCAAAAGGAATATCATGTCCATCTTGCGCAAGCTTAGTTCCACAATGTGGACAATTCTTGTCTGGTAAATCAAATCCAGAACCTACACTACCATCAGTAATAAACTCACTATATCTACAATTCGGGCATCTGTAATGTGGCTGAAGTGGATTAACCTCAGAAATACCAGCCATTGTAGCAACAAAGGATGAACCAACCGAGCCTCTCGAACCAACCAAATATCCTAAGCTTTCGCTGTAATATACAAGCTTTTGCGCTATCATATACAATACTGCAAAGCCATTTTGAATAATAGATGTAAGCTCTCTGTCAAGCCTTTGAGAAACAACCTCGGGTATTTTACCTTCAAACTCATACATAGATTTAGCTCGATCCCAGCACATATTCTTAAGATCGTCCTCAGCACCCTCCATATTTGGAGTAAATGTTCCCTTAGGGAACGGTCTTATAGAATCGTAATCTATCATATCAGCTATTTTGTTTGTGTTAGTTACAACAACCTCATACGCTTTTTCTTTGCCTAAATACTCAAATTCCTTGAGCATTTCCTCAGTTGTTCTAAAATAAATGCCAGTATCGTTGTCTGCATCCTTGTATTTTTGACCAGAGAGTAAAATCTTTCTTGTTATTTCATCCTCTTTATTTATAAAATGGGCATCACATGTTGCAACGACAGGCTTTCCGAGCTTTTCACCAAGTTGAACAATTTTTCTGTTTAGATTCTTTAAATCTTCAATACCAGATGCTTTACCTTCAGCAATCAAAAACATATTATTACAAATTGGTTGAATCTCCAAGTAATCATAAAAATCTGCAATTTGCTCAAGATCATCATCGCTTCTATTGTCAAGAATTGCTTGGAAAAGCTCTCCCGCTTCACAAGCAGAACCGATTATTAATCCTTCCCTGTGCTCAATCAGCTTAGTCTTAGGAATCCTTGGATGTCTCTTATAATATTTTAAAAAGCCATCAGAAACAAGCTTGTATAAATTCTTCAAGCCTGTTTTATTTTTTGCCAAAATAATTTGATGATTAGATGGAATAGTTAGAGGATCGGCATTTTTATTCATCAAATGGTTAATTCCACCCGTGTCATAAATACCCTCGCCACGTAGCTTTTCAAGCATACATTCAAAAACATTTGCTAGCATTTCAGCATCGTCACAAGCTCGGTGGTGATTAAAATCGCCTAAATTAAAATAATCGGCAAGTGAATTCAACTTATGCTTTTTAAGCTCGGGATTAATAAATTTAGAAAGTGCAACTGTATCAATATATGTGCACTTAAAATCAAGATCACATTCATAGCAAGCACGACGAACAAAGCCTACATCAAAGTTTGCATTGTGAGCTACTAAAGTGCGGTTTCCAACAAATTCTAAAAATTCCGGCAAAACCTCGTTGATTTTTCTTGCATCCTTGACCATATCATCAGTAATTCCAGTTAATTCAACAACCCTTTCAGGAATAGGTCTTTCTGGATTGACAAAGGTATTGTATCTTTCGATAATTTCGCCATTTTTTAGTATAACTGCACCGATTTCAGTGATTTTATCGTTGATATTTGATAAACCAGTAGTTTCCAGGTCAAAAACGCAAAATTCTTCATTGAATTTTGTGATCTTCTCGCCATATACCGATTTAGAAGAATCATTTACAAAGTATGCCTCCATACCGTAAATAATCTTCATTCCTATTTTTTCTGACGCAAGCATTACAGGTGGAAAGGCTTGTACATTACCATGATCGGTAATCGCAATTGCCTTATGGCCCCAGTCTTTTGCTAATTTGACAATTTCGTCAGGGTCAATGGTTGCGTCCATTTGTGACATTTTAGTATGTAAATGAAGCTCTACCCTCTTTTCAGGTGCATTGTCCATTCTTTTTATAATACCAATTTTACTTATATCTGTATATGAAAGATAAATTTCGCCGTCAAAATCATCTATCTTTATATTTCCTTTTACAGCATAGGAGTTACCTTTTTTAAAGTACGATAATTCTTCATCTCTTTTTTCAGTTGGAACATTAATCTTAATATAAATTGATGAATCCTTGTCAGTAATTCCTATATTAATAAGTGTAACGCTCCCACGTTTTACTTGCTTTTCTGTAATTTCAAACACAGTTCCTAAAACACAAACGCCACGCATTCCACTGTTTAAGTTTCTAATAGGAACAACATTATTTATTTCTATTTCACCACCAGTAACATATTCTTTATTTGATATGTCAAAAGTAGTATTTCCACATTTAATAGTTGTGCCATTGTTTTCGAAATTAACAGCTTCAGAATAAAACGAATTCGCTCTTTTAAAATCATTTCTCTGTGGTGTTTTATCTTCCTTCGGTGTTTGTGCAGTTTGAGAAGCTTTGTATTCTTCAAGAGCATGCTTTAAAATGTTCAGCTTTTCATTTTCAAACATTTCAACGCTTTTTTTATAATCTTCTCTTTGCTCAATATAAACAGGAATATCTAAATTAAATTCGCGCTTTATAATTTTTGAAATTATTTGTCCTGTTTGCCCACTATCTAGCAAATCTATTCCGCCCTTAATAAAAGGAACCTTGAAAACTATTTTTTCATTTGAAAATTCATATGAATAGTCTTGGAAAAAGCCCTTACTTATTGGACCTTCTCGATAAGCCTCTTTTATAAGCTCGTCCACATAAGATTCATTAAAAAGCTCAGGCAAATACGAAGGAATCACCTTCATTTGGTTAAGCTCATACGCAGCTTTTATCTCTTGCTCAAGACGATATAAAGTTGATTTTGACACAATATAAGGAAATTTAACTACTACCTCTATAATACGATTCTCAACATCAGCTTTTGTATTTAATACTTCAAAGTCCATATATGTTGCCATATCAGTAGATGGTACATACTTTTTGAATCTTTGTGCTAAATTCATATATTGTATCTCCTTTCCAGTTAGAAAAACTAATTCAATTGGAAATCCAAATTGAATTAGTCTTCTTTTATTTATTTTTAAAAATTTCTATTTCTTTTAATAGTGTTGGAATAATTTCTTCCTCAGATACTTTTCCAACAATTTGTCCTTCTCTAAACAAAACTGCCTCATTAATACCGCCAGCAATTCCAAAATCGCAACCTTTTGCCTCTCCAGGACCATTAACTATACACCCCATAAGTGCAATTTTTATATCTTTTCCATTAGTAGATATGTTTTCGATTGCTTTTTTGAATTTAGATGAAAGCTCTATCAAATTAATCTTTGTTCTACCACAAGTAGGACAAGACACAACTTGAATTGTTCCTTTATTATAAAAACCAAGAGAGGAAAGAAGCTCTTTTCCTGCTTTAATTTCTTCCAAAGGGTCAGCAGTTAGTGAAACTCTTATTGTATCTCCAATTCCGTCACATAATAGCGAGCCAATACCAACACAACTTTTCACAAGACCACTATAAGAATCTCCAGCTTCGGTAACTCCTAAATGAATCGGGTATTCACAATTACGTGCAATTATCCTATTTGCATTTATCATATTTGTGACATTTGAGGATTTAACAGAAATTACAGTATCATAAAAACCAAATTTCTCTAACAAATTAACATGATAAAATGCACTTTCCGCAAGCGCCTCAGCTGTTGGAGTTTTATATTTATCTAAAATATGCTTTTCAAGTGAGCCACCATTAACTCCTATTCTTATAGGAATACTATTAGCCTTACAAGCCTCTGTGACTTCTTTTACCTTCCAGTCCTCTCCTATATTGCCGGGATTAATTCTAATTTTATCAACACCCATTTTTACACATTCAAGAGCAACACGATAATCAAAATGAATATCTGCAACTATAGGAGTTTTTATGCCAGAGTCCTTGATATATTTTATCGTTTGAGCAGCTTCTACTGTAGGAACAGTTATTCTAACTATATCACAGCCAGCATTTTCAAGTGATAAAATTTGATTCTTTGTTTTTTCTCTATCTAAGGTGTCTGTATTGGTCATAGATTGGATTAAAATATCACTCGTTCCACCGATGACCAAATCCTTAATTTTTACCTCTCTGGTTTTTCTTCTTATTTCGTTATATTTCATATCATCCTCAGAATATTAAAGTGATAACGTCCTTAATAGAAATAAAGACTATAAACAACAGCAGTAATGCAAGGCAAATAAATTTTATATTTTGCTCAATTTTTTGTGGAATGCGCTTTTTGAATATCATTTCAATTGCTGTAAATAGCAGTGTTCCACCATCAAGTGCAGGAATTGGCAAAAGATTAAAAACACCTAAGTTCATTGATATAACAGCTACCATATAAAAAAACTGATAAGGTCCATATTCAGCAACTTGAACAATTGCGCCAGTTACACCAACGGGACCAGATATTTGATTTAATCCAAATCTACCTGTAAAAAGTCCCTTTAATGAATCCCATATCATTTTAACAGTTGAAACTGAAGTATGATATGTGTTTTTTATAACGGTAGCAAAAGAACGCTCCTCGCCTTTGACAGAAAAATTTGCTCTACCAAAAATCACGCCATCTTCTTCAAAAGTCGGGAACTGAATGTCCTCAAGCACTATTTTTTTGCCATCTCTTATTACAGTTATATCAACCGGCTCATAGCCATTATACATAATCTCATAGCTTAATTCGTCGGCGGTTGTTACTGATGTGTTGCCAATCTTTATAATTTCGTCGCCTACCAAAAGCTCATTTTTAAAACTTGAGGAATCGTCAACTTGTGCAACGATGGTTGTTCCAAACCTTGGAGTTGCTAATGTTAAACCAAATACAATAACTACTGCAATTAATATATTCATAGCAGCCCCTGCTGCTACAATAATGAAGCGTTGATATGCTGGCTTTTTATTGAACGCATTAGGGTCATCACTTTCTTCATCCTCTCCTGCCATGGCAACAAAGCCACCTATAGGAAAGAGGCGAATTGAGTATGTTACACCATCCTTGAATTTTTTTGAAATGAGTTTAGGACCCATTCCTATAGAAAATTCATTAATTGCAACTTTAAATAGTTTTGCAAATGCAAAGTGTCCAAGCTCATGAAAGAAAATCATGGCTCCAAACACTAATATTGCAAGAAAAATGTATAAAACTATCATTTTTACCTCTTTATAAGAATGCTCAAATGAAGTACACAGCTAAAATTATCTATGTTTTTCACACAACTCGCGTGTTGAAATTCTAGCCTCTTTGTCTGCATTAATAATCTCTTCAAGTGAAGGATTTTTAATATTTTTAAATGATGTGACTATCTTTTCAACAACATCAAAAATATCAGTAAATCCAATTTTATCTTCAAGAAAATATTTAACTGCTATCTCGTCTGATGCATTTAATACTGCAGGAATTATTCCATCCTGCTTTATTGAATAAAAAGCGAGTGGCAATAAAGTGAATGTATCAACATCAGGCTTTTCAAAAGTCAATGAAGAAACTTTTGCAAAATCAAGCGATTTTGCAAGAGCTTCACATCTTTGAGGGTATGTTATAGCATATTGTATGCAAGTCCTCATATCAGGTGCACCCATTTGTGCAATTATGCTATTATCATTATATTCAACAGCAGAATGCATTATACTTTGAGGATGTACAACAACATCAACTTGCTCAGGTAAAACGCCAAAAAGTCTAACCGCCTCAATCACCTCAAAGCCCTTATTCATAAGTGATGCGCTGTCAACTGTTATTTTTGCACCCATTTTCCAAGTTGGATGAGCCAAAGCATCTTTTGCAGTTATATTAGTTAATTCATCGCGCTTTTTATTTCTAAATGGTCCGCCAGACGAGGTAAGAATAATTCTTTTTACGTGATTATTCTTTCTGCCCTGAAGGCATTGGAAGATTGCGCTGTGCTCGCTATCTACAGGAATAAGTTCAGCATTATTTTTATCTATCTCATCCTTTAAAAACTTGTAGGCTATTACTATCGCTTCTTTATTCGACATTGCGATACGCTTACCAGTTTTTGCACAAGCTATAGCGGGAGCAAGGCCAGCAAAACCACTGATAGAATTAACAGCTATTTTTGCTCTACTCTCCTCAATAGCTTTTATTGCATCATCCACGCCACCATAAACCTTAATATTGGTATCCGAAAGTTTAATCCTTAGTGACTCCGCTGACTTTTCGTCTGTTAAAACACAAACTTTAGGAAGAAATTCTCTCGCCTGTTTTTCAATAACATCAACAGATGATGAAGCAGTTAATAAATCGATATTAAGATTTAAATGTCTTGCAATTTCAATGCTCTGTTGCCCAACTGAGCCAGTAGAACCCAAAATTGCAATACTTATTTTATTATCCATAATTAATTTCCTTAAAATAGAAACATTATTGCATTAGTTAAGCACAAAACAGGTGCTACAAGCATTGCACTATCAAATCTGTCTAATACTCCACCGTGCCCTGGGAAAAGATTTCCGAAATCTTTTATGTTATACTGTCTTTTTACACTTGAAGCAACCAAGTCTCCTATTTGTGAAACAATTGGCAAAACAATTCCCAAAATACAAATGTGCACTATGGAGAGCCCATCATATTTGAAACCATATTTTACAATAGTCCAATATAGAATCAAAGCTAAAAATGTAAATACTATTCCGCCAATTGCACCTTCAATAGTTTTCTTAGGGCTAATCTCAGGAATAAGCTTATGCTTACCGAAGAATCTTCCAACAAAATATGCAAATGTATCGCATATCCATGCAGAAATAAAAATTAGTAAATACATATATGCACCGATATCCTTGTGTCGTTCAGTGCCGGTAAATCTAACCATTACTACTGCGACAAAGCATCCTATTATGTATAAGGATAATGCATAAAATGTTAAAACATCAGCTACATTTTTTTTGTTTCTGCCAAGCATAACATAAATAAGGGAATACATTAAAAGAACGAATGCACTTGTCATAGCATACAGCATAAATACAGAATTAGGCTTTGAAACCTCTTTCAAATAAAGCATATATCTTACAATAGGCAAAGCTACTGCTACCAAATACATTGGAATAGTTAGGGCAAAATTCTTATTTAGCTTAAGGCACTTTGCCATTTCAAATACGCCCACTAATGCCAAAATTCCAAATGCTATTGGGAAAATCCAAGTGCCCGAAAAAATGCATATAGGAGCAAATATACACAAAGCAACTATTCCTGTAATAATTCTTGTTTTCATTTTTCTTCCTCGTCTTTGTTTAACCCGCCAAATCGTCTTTTACGGGTATAAAAGTTCTCTATTGCTTTTATTAATTGTTTTTTGTCAAAATCAGGCCAATAAACATTAGTAAAATAAAATTCAGAATAAGCAGCCTGCCACAAAAGAAAATTAGATATTCTATATTCACCAGCAGTACGCACAATCAAATCAGGATCCGGTGTTTCCCATGTGTAAACATGAGAGGAAATATCATTTTCAGTAACTTCCTTTTTTCCTTCCCTAATTAAGTCGTTGCAAGCCTTAACAATCTCGGCTCTACCACCATAATTAAACGCAATATACAAAAGCAATGGTTTATTCTTTGTTTCTTCTTCAACATCAATCATAAGTGATGTTAGATTCTCCGGAAGTGCCGATTTATCGCCAATAAACACAACCCTAACATCCTTTTCTTGCTTAACAGCTTCAATATATTCTTTTAAAAGATTAATTATCGAATCAACTTCAGCTTGTGGACGAGACCAGTTTTCAGTAGAAAATGCATAAGCTGTAACTGTCTTTATCCCCATTTCAAAGCAGTTTGTAACTACATTTTTAAAATTTTGAGCACCATATTTGTGCCCAACCATTCTAGGAAAAAGACGTTTTTTTGCCCATCTGCCGTTTCCGTCCATTATAAAGGCAATATGTTGAAGTCTTTCATCCACCTTAAATTCTTTTTTATTTTTTAATGGCATATTCTGCTCCAATTTATTGAAATAAGGGCTACTCAACAATGTTTATCGGTAGCCCTAAATTTTATATTTCCATTACCTCTTTTTCTTTAGCAGCTGTTATAACATCTACTTCTTTGATGTATTTATCTGTAAGATCTTGTACGTTCTTATCTGAAATCTTTTGTTCATCCTCAGTCATTTCAGAATTTTTCTTCATATCTTTAGATTTATCCATAGCATCACGTCTAATGTTACGAATCGCAACCTTTGCATCCTCACCAAGCTTAGATACTTGCTTTTTAAGTTCTTTTCTGCGGTCTTCAGTAAGTTGTGGGAAAACAAGTCTAATAACCTTTCCGTCATTTGCAGGGGTAATTCCAATATCAGACGCCAAAATTGCCTTTTCAATTCCCTTCAATGTTGTAGCATCCCAAGGTTGAATAACGATTGTTCTAGCATCAGGAACAGAAATTGAACCAATTTGGTTGATTGGTGTTGGTGAACCATAGTAATCAACACTGATTCTTGAAAGAACATTCGGATTAGCTCGACCAGCTCTTACAGTATCAAGCTCTCTTTCATATGATTCGATGGATTTTCTCATCTTTGCTTCAAATTCTTTTGTGTCGAGTTTCATAATTATTCTCCTTTTACTATAGTGCCCATATCAGCACCCATAATTACTTTATAAATATTTTCACAGTCATCAAGACCAAATACGTGAATTGATATATTATTGTCCATTGCAAATGATGTAGCAGTTGAATCCATAGCTTGTAGTCCTCTTGCAAGAATTTCCTTATATGTAATTTGAGAAATTTTTTCTGCACTCGGGTCCTTACGAGGATCGGCCGTATAAATGGCATCAATATTCTTTGCCATTAAAACAACATCTGCACTAATTTCAGCAGCTCTAACAACTGCAGCTGTATCGGTAGAAATAAATGGAATACCAAGTCCACCACCAAAAATAACAACCTTGTTATTATTAAGGGCTCCTATTGCCTCGTCTCTTACAAAAGGCTTAGCAAAAGCTCTCATTTCAACCGCAGTCATTACTTCTGTATCGATACCACAGCGAATAAATGCCTCTTGTAGCGCAATTGCGTTTATACAGGTAGCCATCATACCCATGTGATCGGCCTTAACGCGATCCATCTTTCCACTACTGCGCCCACGCCAGATATTTCCTGCGCCAACTATTATTCCGAATTGCACGCCTTCATTAATACATTTTTTTAATACTGAAGCAATTTTTTCAATATAGTCGAAATTTAAAATTCCATCCTTGCCATTTGAAATAGCTTCACCAGATAATTTCAATAATACTCTTTTATAAGTAGGTGTTAATGTATTCAAAGTAAACTCCTCAAAATACTATAATATTATTCATATATATAATACTATATTTTAATCAATTTGTAAATAGAAAATTTATAATTAATATGTTATTTTTTCTTTTTTGCATAAAAAAAGGAATTCACAAGAATTCCTTTTTTATTTGCGTTAAATATTACAAGAAAATTATTTAAATTTGCGCTTTCTTGCAGCCTCAGATTTCTTCTTTCTCTTTACGCTTGGTTTTTCATAATGCTCTCTCTTACGAAGCTCTTGAAGAACTCCAGATCTTGCACATTGACGTTTAAATCTACGAAGTGCACTGTCGAGTGATTCATTTTCTTTAACTCTAATTTCTGCCATCTATATCCCTCCCCCCGCGTATGCAAAGGATTAAATCTCTTCAATATTATAGTACAAACACTTTGCGTTTGTCAATAGCAAATTGAAATTTTTTAAAAAATATTATTTAATAACAATATTAACAATTTTACCAGGTACAAATATTTCCTTAACTATTTCTTTTCCAGCGATAAATTCAGCAACCTTTGGCTCGTTTTTAGCTGTTTTTAATGCATCATCCTTAGAAATATTCTTTGAAATATCAATTGTTGCCTTTAGCTTACCATTGACTTGAACTGCAATTTTTATAGTATCATCAACAGTTTTACTTTCGTCATATTGTGGCCAATTCTCAAGTGAGAGGAGACTCGTTTTGCCCATATATTCCCACATTTCCTCAGTCAAGTGAGGTGCAAATGGGTTAAGAAGCTTAATTAACACAGTCAATTCATCATTTGTAAGAGTTCCAACCTCATAAACCTCGTTTACAAATGCCATCATTGCAGCAATTGCAGTGTTAAATTTCATTGTGTCAATATCTGAAGTTACTTTTTTAACAAGCTTGTGAAGTGAAGTTTCAAGCTTTGGTGTTACTCCATTGCCATTTGTGATGTCAGTCAAAGCAGCAACTCTTTCAAGGAATCTCTTACATCCTCTTATACTTGATGGGTTCCATGGTGCAGCCTTTTCAAAATCTCCAATAAACATTTCATATAGACGAAGAGTATCAGCACCGAATTCAGCAATGACGTCATCAGGATTTACTACATTACCACGAGATTTGGACATTTTTTCACCATTCTCTCCGAGAATCATACCATGAGCAGTTCTCTTTTTATATGGTTCCTTACATCCAATAACATCAATGTCATAAAGGAATTTAGCCCAGAAACGTGAATATAGCAAGTGCAATGTTACGTGCTCCATACCACCATTATACCAGTCAACTGGCATCCAGTAGTCGATTGCTTCACGAGATGCAAGAGCATCATTATTATCAGGATCACAATAGCGTAGGAAATACCACGAAGATCCTGCCCACTGAGGCATAGTATCTGTTTCTCTTTTAGCTGGCCTTCCACAGTGAGGACAAGTTGTATTTACCCATTCATCAATCTTAGAAAGTGGAGATTCTCCTGTATCTGTTGGTTCATAATGCTCAACATCCGGCAATCTAATTGGTAGTTCACTTTCCGGAACAGGAACCCAACCACATGTGTCACACCAAACCATAGGAACCGGCTCACCCCAATATCTTTGACGTGAGAAAACCCAGTCTCTTAACTTATAGTTAACCTTAGAAACGCCCTTATTGTTTTCCTCAAGCCACTTAATAATAGTCTTTTTAGCCTCGGAAACTTCAAGACCATTTAAGAATTCCGAATTGCAAAGTACTCCTGTTTCCACGTCGGTAAATGCTTCATTTTGAACATCACCACCTGCAACGACCTCAACTATTGGAAGGTTGAATACCTTAGCAAAATCCCAGTCACGCTCATCATGTGCAGGAACCGCCATTATTGCACCTGTACCATATGTTGCAAGAACATAGTCTGAGATAAAGATAGGAATTTCTTTACCATTTACAGGATTAATTGCCTTGACACCATCAAGGCATACACCAGTTTTATCTTTAACCAGCTCAGTTCTTTCAAAGTCAGATTTTTTAGCTGCTTCTTCTTTGTATTTTTCAACCTCAGCATAGTTATTAAGATTGTTTTTCCATTTTTCAATAAGAGCATGTTCTGGTGACATAACCATATATGTAGCACCAAAAAGAGTATCTGGTCGAGTAGTATATACAGTAACATCGTCACCCATAGTTGTACAGAATTGCACCTCAGCACCCTCACTACGTCCAATCCAGTTAATCTCTTGAGTTTTGATTCTCTCAAGGAAGTCAACGTCAGCCAAGTCATCAATCAATCTTTGTGCATACTCGGTGATTTTAAGCATCCATTGACTCTTAACCTTATGAATTACCTCGCTACCGCATCTTTCGCATACGCCATTAACAACCTCTTCGTTTGCAAGAACACACTTACAAGATGTGCAGAAATTAACATTCATTTCCTTTTTGTATGCTAGCCCTTTTTTGTAAAGCTGTAAAAAGATCCACTGAGTCCATTTGAAATAATTAGGATCGGTTGTGTTGATCTCTCTTGACCAGTCGAAGCTATAACCAATGGATTTTAACTGTTTTTTGAAATGTTGAATGTTATTTTCAGTAACAATTCTTGGATGAACGTGATTCTTTATTGCATAGTTTTCAGTTGGAAGTCCAAATGCATCCCATCCCATTGGGAAAAGAACATTATAACCCTCCATTCTCTTCTTTCTTGAAACAATATCCATAGCAGTATATGGTCTTGGATGTCCTATATGAAGGCCTTGTCCTGAAGGATATGGGAACTCTATAAGAGTGTAATATTTTGGTTTAGAATAGTCATTGGAAACCTTAAATGCTTCCTTCTCATCCCATTTATCTTGCCATTTTTTATCAATTGTGCTAAATTCGTACTTCATACATTCTCCTTAATTATTGCTCACTATTGTGCTTGTGTCAATTTCCTCAGCATCAGCCCATAGCTTTTCTAATTTATAAAATTCTCTCGCATCATTTGAAAAGATGTGAATTATTACATCGTGGCAGTCAACAACCTTCCATTCGAGAGAATCATTACCCTCTAGTCTCACAAAAGGAAGCCCACCCTTTGAAAGCTGATATTCAACCTCATCGGCAATGGATCTAATTTGAGTTGATGAATTACCGGAACAAATAACAAAATAATCAGCAATTATTGTTTTATTATCAATCTTTAAAGCTTTGATTCCACCTGCTTTTTTTGCATCTAGAAGCCTTACTACAGCATTAACTATGTCAATAGATTTAGCATTTTCTAAGCTTCCTTGTGGAATTTCATATATATTTTCCATTTATAACTCCTTTTGTACAAGTCTACAGTTTAAAAAATAATTTCTAGCGTTTATAGTGTCACTATCTATTTGTTTGCCTTCTAAAATCAAATTCTTGATGGTCATATCAAATGAATATACCATTGTTTTTCTTAAAACCTCAAGCTTTTCGTCATATGTTTTTGCAAGAGAAATATTATCATAGAAATACTTTCTCAAAACGACACAATCTTCAAATGTTCTGCCTTTTTCAATATAATCAGCTAAATAAATTATCATCTCAAACAGAGTCATATTTTCCCTGCCTGTTGTGTGATAAAAAATCGCGCTATATACTTCATTATCAACATATTCTTTTCCAAAAAGCTCAAGCGCAAAAGCGGCACCAGTTTTAGAATGTAAGAGCTTGGGGGCGATCTTTTTATCAACCTTAATACCATACTTCTCACACATTTTAAAATGATTCTCTTTTTCGAAATCCTTGGTTATATCGTGTAAAAGACCTGCAAGATATAACTTTTCTTCTTTTTCAGGAAGAAAAATTTTAGCCAATTCTCTTGCTTCCTCACTTACTCCCTCGGTGTGAAAAAATCTTGAATCCCTTTGGTATGCTTTTACTGTTTTTTTTACAAATTTGTAATCGTATTTCATCTTATTTTTCCAAATACAAGTTATTTTGATTAATATATTCAATAATTTCGGAGGATAAATACTTAGTTAAATCCTCGTTTTCTACTACTGCATTTCTAATTTCGCTTGACGATATCTCCAAGGCATCAAGAACTAAAGAAATTATTTTGGCATTGAACTTTTCTTTATACATAGTACATTTTTCTTCGATTTTTTTAGTAATTTTAGGATCTGCCTCACGCCTTACATATACAATTTGAGCATTCTCAAAAATATACTCAGGGCAGTACCACATATCCATTGTTAAAATCATATCTGTTCCACATAAAAAGAAAATTTCAATATCTTCATAATTCTCTTTAAAATACTGAATAGTATGTGCTGTATAGCTTTTTCCTTCTCTTTTATACTCCATATCAGAAACTATAATTTTGTCTGACAATGAAGAAAATGCGAGCTTTGCCATTTCAAGCCTGTCTTTAGCATTTATGCCAGATTTTATAGCTTTATGAGGAGGCATAAATGCAGGAATTACATATAAGGCATCAAGTGAAATGGCATTTAAAAATGCTTTACAAGCACTTATGTGTCCTAAATGTGGTGGATCAAATGTACCACCAAAAATTCCAATTCTCATTTTATCTTCTTTAAATCGATTTTTCTGTTTTTTTCATTATCGGAAACTCTAAAAAGAACTATTTTTGTACCGATAACTTGAACGACCTCGGCGCCAATATTCTCAGCAATTTCATAAGAAGCATCCTTTGCTGAAATAGGAGAATTTTCTAGCACTTTAATCTTAATTAACTCTCTTGCATTAAGAGCGTTCAACAGTTGATTGCATAATTCATCAGTGATTCCACCCTTACCAATTTGAAATATGGTATCCAAATTGGAAGCAAGACTTTTTAAATATGCTCTTTGTTTACTTGTCATTAGATAACACCTTTGTTAACTTTTTTATTAATGAGCGCATAGCAACGGCTCTATGGCTAACCGTATTCTTTTTAGCAAGCTCTACCTCAGCAAACGTTTTGCCAAAAGGCTCGAAATAGAAAAGAGGATCATAGCCAAAGCCTCCCGTTCCGACACGCTTTGTCAGAATTTTTCCGAAGCATTCTCCACGAACTGTAAAATCATTTGAATGATCGGGAAAAACGCAAGCCATAGCACAAACATACTTTGCATTTCTATTCGCTTTTCCATTTAGCTTTTCTAGAAGAAGATCATTATTGTCCTCATCGTTTCCGCCAGAAAATCTAGCAGAATAAATTCCAGGAGCTCCACCTAGCGCTTCTACGCAAATACCCGAATCATCAGCTATACCAATATACCCTAATTTGGCTGGTACAGAGGCCTTGGAAACAGCATTTTCTTCAAAAGTTCTTCCATTTTCCTCTATTTCTCCATAATAACCGATATCATCAAGAGATAAAACAGTTATATCAAGAGTAGAAAGCTCCTTAAAAAACATTTTTAATTCGTTAATTTTATTTTTATTTCTTGTTGCTAAAACTACTTTAATCATTTTTATTCAAACAGCGCATCAACAAACTCTGTTGCGTCAAATTTCTCCATATCATCAATACCTTCTCCAACGCCAATGAACTTAACAGGAATATCGAGCTCATTTTTGATTGAGAATACAATACCACCCTTTGCAGTACCATCAAGCTTTGTCAAAACAATACCAGTAATATCGGCGGCGTTTTTAAATTCTTTAGCTTGGTTAACCGCGTTTTGACCAGTTGTTGAATCTAGAACCAATAGCGTTTCTCTATTAGAATCTGGAAGCTCTCGTGAGATTACTCTATCAATTTTTGAAAGCTCGTTCATTAAATTCTTTTTGTTGTGAAGTCTTCCAGCAGTATCAATAATAAGAACATCTGCATTTCTCTTCTTTGCTGCATTAATTGCATCAAAAACAACCGCTGCTGGGTCAGAGCCCTCGGTATGTTTAATTAGCTCGACACCTGCTCTATCTGTCCAAACTGCCAATTGATCAATTGCTGCGGCTCTAAATGTATCAGCAGCTGCAACAACAACCTTTTTATGCTGTCTTTTTAGTGATGCGGAAATTTTACCAATGGATGTGGTTTTACCAACACCATTAACCCCAATTACTAGAATAACAGTAATGTCGTTGCCGTAATTAATCTCTCCGCCTTCTCCCACGATGTCTTTCATTATAGCCTTCAAAGCATTTTTAACATCCTCGGAATCCTTTATTTTATTAGCTTTAATTTCAGCCCTTAGCTGAGTTAATATCTCCTCTGTTGTTATAGCACCAACATCAGCACAAACAAGAATTTCCTCTAATTCTTCAAGTAAATCCTCGTCCACTCCACGCAAGCTACTAAACAAGCTGGAAAAAGGCTTAATTATTGCATTTTTAGTTTTTTGAAGTCCTTTTTTTAATTTTTCAAAAAATGACATCCTTAAACTCCTTTATTATCTTTGTTCTCTGCTAATATTTTATCCTTACCAACGTCATTAATATCCATAGTAAGCACCTTAGAAATTCCCTTTTGTGGCATAGTAACACCATAAAGTCTATCAGCAATTTCCATTGTACCACGACGGTGAGTAATGATGATAAACTGTGTTTGCATAGAATAACGCTTAATATATTGACCGAATCTATTTACGTTAACATCATCAAGCGCCGCTTCAATTTCGTCAAATACACAGAATGGGGTTGGGTTAACCTTAAGTATTGCGAAAAGCAACGCAATAGCAACAAACGCTTGTTCTCCACCCGACAAAAGCATTAAGCTCTTAATAACCTTACCAGGAGGCGCTGCCTTTATCTCAATACCACAATTAAGAACATCGTTTTCATCATTTAACGAAAGCTCAGCATGTCCACCACCAAACAGCTCTTTAAATACTATGTTAAAGTTTTCGTTAATTGCGTTAAATGCAGTAACGAAGCTTTTTTTCATTTCTTCCTCAAGGTCAAATATAATCTTGAGCAAATCTTCTTTAGATTTACTTAAATCGCTTAATTGACCATTCATATAGTCATAGCGCTCTTTAACCTCTTTGTATTCTTCGATAGCATTAGGATTTACGTGACCTAGGTTTCTTAGCTTATTCTTGCACTCTGTTGCAATAGCTAAAATCTCCTTATGGTTTTCTTCATTTACCTCAGGATAGCCAAGTTCAACTGCTGTTGAATATGTAAGACCATAGTCATCATAAAGCTTTGCTGTCATCTTATCGAATTCGGAATTTAACTGTTCGAGCTTGCTTTCGCTCATTGTATGAGCACGCAAAACATTTTCCCTCTTAGCCAAAATGTCCTTGTTCCTTTGGTTGAGAGCATTTTTCTTTTGCTCATATTCAAGTTCAAGATTTTGAAGTCTAATTCTCTCGTTTTCAAGATCCTCTAGACGCTTTTCTGCCTCTTCATATAGCTCTCTGTTTCTTGCTGTCTTTTCAGACGATGATGAAACCTCTTGCTTTAACTGTTCCATTTTCTCATTTATAGCATTAATATCATTATTAATTTCTTCTAAACGAGTAAATGATTCCTTTATTGCAAGCTCGGCGGCTTCAATATCTTTTCTTATCTCAGCAATTTTAATTAAACTTTCATTAAGCTTTACTTGAAGTTTTTCCGCCATCTCAATAAATTCGTACTTTTTAACATCTAAATCAATACGAAGTGTTGAAATTTCTTCTATTCTTAGTTCGATTCTTTGCTTTTCTTCCTTATTTTGAACCAATTCATTCTTGTTTCTTTCGTCCTCGTCAACAAGCTTTTGCGTGTCTGACATAAGACCATCAAGAATTTCCTTATTCAAATTAATTTGAGCAACAATTGTATCATATTCTGTCTTTTCTGCACGATATAGCTTGTCTGTCAAGTCATATTGTTGCTTTTGACCGGAGTGCTTAGATGTTAAATTGCGAAGCTCCTCGCCAAGCTTTTGACCTTCTGACTTAACCTTATCTAGATCCTTTGTGAGTTCCTTCTCTTCATCCTCAGCTCTCTTAATATCATTGCTTCTTGAAAGAACTGTGCCCTCATGTTTTACAGAACCACCAGTAAATGAACCACCAACATTAATTTGTTGACCATCTAGTGTGACAACCTTAATCTTATAGTTTTGTTCCTTTGCCATCGCAGTTGCATTATCAATATTATCAAAAATAACAGTTCTACCAAGTAATGATGAGAAAATTTTTGCAAATTCAGGCTTAAACTCAATTAGATCATCAGCCACACCAATATAGCCCTTATATTTTTTGGCATTAATCATTTCTTGAGTAGGATTTTGACCGCTAACGGATGAAATAGGATAGAAGGTTGCTCTTCCCGCTTTTGCATCCTTAAGAGCTAAAATACAAGCCTTAGCAGTTGCTTCGTTATCGACTACTATATGCTGTAGTCCTGCTCCTAATGATGTTTCAATAGCTGCTATATATTTTTCATCTACTGAAAGCAAGGTGGAAACCGGTCCATAAACCTTTCCAGCATCTGAAATTTCGTTGTTATTATAGGCATTCATAATAAAGCCTACACTCTTTGTATATCCATCAAACAACTCTTCCATAGCGGAAAGAACCTTTATTTTTTCCTGAAGCGCAAGCTGATTTGACTTAATATTGTCCATCTCTTCCTTCAACTGATTATATCTTTCAGTTTTCTTTTCAATTTCCTCGTTAAGAGATGCAAGCTCTTTGTCAATTGAATTTAGAGATTCCTCATATTTAGCTAACACCTTAGCAGATGCTTCAGCCTTACCTGTCAACTCATCAAGAGTAACTTGATATTTTAAAATATCACTATTAATGCTTTCTTTTCTTTCATCTCCCGAGAATTGCGAGTTTTCAAGAACTGAAAGCTTAACAATAATATCGTTTCTTTTATCCTCAAGTGCCTTTTGCTCTTGGAATAACACTTCTAGTTGTTTTTCAATTTCTGCTCTGCTTTGATTAGCTTGTTCAAGCTCATTTTTATAGCTTTCTTGAGAATTATTAGCCTCATCAAGTTTAGAATTGATTTCTTTGTAAGTATTCTCACGTTCTTTAATTTCAGCCTCACAAAGAGCCTTTTTAGTATTTGTACGCTCTAATTCCTCAATTTGTGTTCTGGAAAATCCTTTTGCATGCTCTACATTGTTTTCCATAACCTTTAAATCGGAATTCAAATTAGAAAGTGTAGCGTTACAACTTTTAATTTCAGTATAAACCTTTTCTTTATCGCGACGAGTTTCAAAAAGCTTTGTATCAAGAGCCGCCTCTTGCGTTTCAATCTGCTTAATTGAATTGTCTGTCATTTCAAGCTCATGAGCTGATAGATTATGGGTTTTATTAAGCTTTGCTATTTCTTCCTTTGTGTTTTGTGAATCATAAATCCATAAAGAAACATCAGCAACCTTTTTTCTATCATAAAGTTCATTGAATTTCTTTGCTTTTTCAGCTTCTTTTTCAAGAGGACCAACACGCATAGCAAGCTCATTAAATATATCAAAAACCCTATCCATATTCTCTTGAGTTTGCTTTAATTTTCTTTCAGCCTCTTCTTTTTTATATCTAAACTTAGCAATTCCAGCAGCTTCTTCAAAGATGTTTCTTCTGTCTTCACTCTTTTTAGAAATAATTTCTGCTATTCTACCCTGTCCAATTATGGAATAGCCCTCGCGACCAACACCGGTGTTCATAAACAACTCGTATATATCACGAAGTCTAACAGGATTTCTATTAATTAGATACTCACTTTCACCAGCGCGATAATAGCGTCTAGTTACAGTAATAGTATCATATGGACTATTTAGACGTCCTTCCTCGGAGGGATTATCAAAGGTAACAGAAACCTCGGCATAGCTCATTGGCTTTCTTACCTCTGTGCCTATAAAGATAACGTCTTCCATTTTCGAGCCACGAATGTTTTTTGATGAAAGCTCACCAAGAACCCATCTCATCGCATCAGTAATGTTTGATTTACCACTACCATTAGGTCCTACTATTACAGTAGCACCATCATCGAAAAACAAGGTTGTTTTGTCTGGGAATGACTTAAAGCCTTGTAGTTCAAGTGATTTTAAACGCATCTTTTATTCCTCCTTTTCCTTTAAAATTATTTGATATTGCATTAATTTTGCATTTTCCTTAACTTTTATATGTTTAAATCCAAATTCTCTTTTTAATTCGTATATATTTCTTTTTTTATTGCCAATAATCTGCGAAACAGACCCTTTTGAGCTCTCTATAAAAAGAGACTCACATAATGCAAATTTCATATTTTTTATCTCTTGCTTAACAAGATTGAAATAAACTCGACTTTTAACCATTTCGCCTATTGATGGACTGTTTGGTCCTGCAACAAACGATTCGTCAGAATGTAAATTATCGCTTTCGCAAAGACCAATTCTTATGCACTTCACATTATTCTTTATAAAAATCTCCAAAACCTTTGCAGATCGTTCTGTTGCCTCTTCAATAGACAAAGGAGTATATACGCATTTGTTTGTTAAATTCTCAAGCTCTGTGTTTTTAAAAACTAATGTTGGATATATTCTTGTAGCAACTGCACCTAGCTGACAAATTGCATTGGCTGTGTCTATTTCATCATTTAGAGTTGCTGATGGTAATCCAATCATCATTTGACCAACAAAATCAAGCCCTGCCGCACTTAATAACCTTGCCGCATTAATTGTATCATTAGACGTATGGCCTCTTTTTAAATATCGTAAAACATCATCATTCATAGATTGAATGCCAAGTTCAACACAAGTAATTGTATATTGCTTTAAAATTGCAATAATTTCATCATTTATGTAATCAGGTCTTGTAGACATTCTAATGCCGACAACTTGTCCTTTTTCAACATACCCTTGAGCCTTATTTAATAATCTAATCATTAAATCTCTATCAATTCCTGTAAAAGAGCCACCAAAAAAGGCAATTTCGCATTTATCATTAGAGTTAGTAGTTGATAATACCTCGTTAATTATCTTATCAACATTCTCTTCTTCGAATTGAATAGTGCCGGAAATATGACGTTGATTGCAAAATATACATTGATTTGGGCACCCCAAATGAGGAATAAATACAGGAATATTTATATGTCTCATTTTACATCAAAAAGCGCAAGCGCTTCTTTTGCAGCAAATTGCTCAGCCTCACGTTTAGTTTTACCCCTACCCTTTCCAACTACATTTGAATTAATTTTCACCTCAACCTCAAATGTTTTGTCATGGTCAGGACCTGTTTCATTTATACAAACATATTGTATTCTATCATTTCCAATAGCTTGCACAAACTGCTGAAGTGTTGTCTTATAGTCATAATTAACATCACTTCCACTAGATTTGATTTCTGTTTCAACAATTGGAATTAAAAATTTCGCAACAACATCCTTGTTTCCTGAATCAACATAAATAGCAGCAAGTAAGGCTTCAAAAGCATTTTCAAGAATTTTAACATTGCTTCTGCCTGTTGCTTCTTCGCCTTTTCCTAAATACAAATAAGAGCCTAATTGGATTTTATTTGCAAAGCTTGACAAAGACCTTGTACAAACCAACGATGCTCTTGTTTTTGTCAATTCTCCCTCTGCTTTTTGGGAAAATCTTTCAAACAAATATTCACTAACAACTAACGAAAGCACGCTATCACCTAAAAATTCTAGTCGCTCGTTGCATTCACAGTTGATTTTATGTGATTTTTGCTCATACGCGTAAGAGGAATGAGTAAGAGCCGTTTTTATTAAATTTTTATCTTTAAATTCATAGCCAATCACTTTTTCTAGCATTTCAATTGGCAAAGGGAAATTACTCATTTTATCCTCCTCGGATTTATAATTCATTTGTCATTTTTTCAACTACGTTTAACTCACAATATCTAATTGCTTGCTTAACCGCATTTTTTATGTCTTTTTCCTTGGAGCTACCATGCGCTTTTATTACTGGCTTATTAAGGCCAAGCAAAGGTGCTCCACCATATTCAGATGCATCAAACATCTTTTTAAATTGCTTTAATTGCTTTTTCATACACGAAAAAGCTAATTTTGTTAATAAATTTGTGGTAAACATATCCTTCAAAGAGGAAAACATAAACATACCAAGACCTTCGATAAGCTTCAATGTAATATTTCCAGTAAATCCATCAGTAATTAAAACATCACATGGACAGCTTGTAAGCTGTTTAGACTCAATATTACCAACAAAATTAATATTTTCATTATCTTTTAGTAGCTGATATGCCGCTTGATGCACAGGAGTACCTTTTTTCTCCTCTGTGCCATTATTTAAAAGTCCAACCCTTGGCTTTTCGACACCAAACATCAAATTAGAGTATGCAGAGCCAATTATAGCCCATTGATGTAGAATATCCTCTGTTACTTCAGGATTAGCACCAGAATCAAGCATAAGAATAGGCTTATGGAATGGTAACACAGTGGCTATTGCACTTCTTCTAATACCCTTAATCTTTCTAATCATAAGAGTAGATCCTACGTGTAGTGCCCCTGTATTACCTGCACTTAAAAATGCATCTGCCTCTTCGTCCTTGAGCATTTGCAAGCCCACGGTCATAGAGCTATTAACCTTTTCTTTCATAACGACCATCGGGTCGTCTTCCATAGTTATCACTTCATCAGTATGAACTATTTTAACATTCTTTGGTAAGGTTGCTTCAATAGTTGAAAGAGATTCAAGTATTGCTTTTTCGTCACCGATTAAAGCAATCTCCACCTCTGTATTAATGTTTGCTGCGGCAATTGTACCTTTAACTATCTCTAAAGGTGCATTATCTCCGCCCATCGCATCAATAGCTATTTTCATATTTCAATCTCACTTTTTAATGATTTTATTTTTAATATTGCTCTTTTAGCAATTTCTTCATTTCTTGCTTTTTTGCCACCCTTGACTTTATAGCCAAGTGGCGCAACAATGCCAAAGTTAGCATTCATTGGTTGAAAATTACCAGAATACCCACCATTTTGAACAAAATGTGATAAAGCGCCAATTACTGTTTCACTCGTAAAATCTACAAGATTTTCACCTTTTGCAAGTCTTGCGGCATTAACGCCGGCAACAAAGCCAGATGAAGCAGACTCTATATAGCCCTCAACACCAGTCATTTGTCCTGCAAAGAATATGTTTGAATTGGTATTTAACGCATAGTAATTATTCAAATATTTTGGAGAATCAATATATGTATTTCTATGCATAACTCCATATCTCAAAAACGTTGCATTTTCAAGACCAGGTATTTTCGAAAACACTCTCTTTTGTTCTCCAAAGGTAAGATGTGTTTGAAAACCTACTAGATTATACATAGTTCCATTTTCATTTTCCTTGCGTAGCTGCACTACAGCAAAATATGTTTCTTTGGTTAAAGGATTTTCAATTCCTACAGGCTTCATAGGCCCAAATAAGAGAGTTTCAAAGCCTCTTTTAGCCATAACCTCAACAGGCATACAGCCCTCAAAAACGGTAAGCTTTTGAGACTCGCTATCAAATTCATGAAGCTCCGCTTCCTTAGCAGAAACAAGTGCTTCGTAAAATTCCTTGTATTCTGCCTCAGTCATTGGACAATTGATATAATCAGCATCTCCTTTATTGTATCTTGAAGCGAAGAATGCCTTTGTCATATCTATTGAATCAAATTCAACTATTGGAGCCGCAGCATCAAAGAAGTGCAAGCCAGAAAGTCCAAGCTCTTCCCTCATATACTTAGCCATTTTGTCTGATGTCAAGGGGCCAGTTGCTATTACAGTAATTTCATCTGGATTAATGCATTCAGCCTCTTCTTCGATTACAACAATGTTTGGATGATTTTTAATTTTTTCAGTTATATAACTCGAAAATAATTCTCTATCAACCGCAAGAGCTGAACCAGCAGCAACTCTGTTATTGTCTGCTGCCTCCATTATGAGAGAATCAAGTTCTCTTAGCTCTGCTTTTAAAACGCCAATTGCATTCGAAAGCTCGTCTGAGCGCAAAGAGTTTGAGCAAACCAGCTCTGCAAAATTCTTATTATGATGTGCAGGGGTATACTTTTTGGGCTTCATCTCGTAAAGATTAACCTTAACTCCTCTTTTTGCAGCTTGATATGCCGCTTCACAGCCTGCAAGACCAGCACCTATAACATTTATGTGTCTAATATCACTCATATTATTTTTCTTCTGTTTTGTATCCACATTGCTCATTCGCACAATATGAATATTCTTTATTTTTTTTCTTTAACATCATTCCCGAACAAATTGGACATTTTTCTTTTGTTGGAATGTCCCATGTTGAAAACTTACATTTAGGAAAAGCTGAACAACTATAAAATTGCTTTTTGCTTTTGGTAAACTTGGTTACAATTTCAGCACCACAAAGAGGACAGTCTAAATCAACCTTTGTGTCCTTAGCCTTTGTGTTTTTGCATTTAGGGTAGTTTGAGCACGCATAGAAATCTCCGAACTTACCCTGTCTTACTACCATATCAGACCCACAAATTTCACATTTAAAATCTACTTTGATTTCTGGTTTTGATACAGTATCCTTTCCATCCTCGGTAAGAGTTTTAGTATTCTTGCACGTCGGGTAATTAGGACAAGCAGCAAACTTTCCAAATCTACCATTTTTAATTACCATTTTGCTACCACAAAGCTCACAAATTATGTCAGTTTCTTCAACAGGAACTTCAATTTCTTTTGCACCAAGCAATTTGTCAGCCTTGTCAAGAGATACTCTAAAGCCTTTATAGAACTCGCCAAGAACATCATTCATGGTTACATTGCCGTTCTCAATAATATCAAGATTATTTTCCATATTTGCAGTAAATTGATAGTCTACAATTTCTGGAAAATGCTCATTCATAACCTTTGTTGTAACTTCTCCTAACGGAGTAGGCTTTAAATATCTTCCTTCTCTTGATACATATCCTCTAGAAATAATAACTGTAATTATTGGAGTATATGTGCTAGGACGCCCAATACCTTTCTCTTCAAGAAATTTAATTAGAGATGCTTCATCGTAACGAAGAGGTGGCTCTGTGAAATGTTGCGAAGGATCGATGCTCTTACAAGTAAGCTGCTCATCCTTCAATAGATTTGGAAGCTTATTTTTCTCAAATAATCCACTTTCAACATCTGCGTTATCGCCATTTTCCAAATCACCATAAATTGCTGTATAGCCAGCAAAAGAAACGGTATTACCTACTGAACGAAAAATATAGCCCTTATTATCAAAGTCAACAACTACTGTATCTATTTGTGCTGATGCCATTTGGCTAGCTAAAAATCTTTCCCAAATGAGCTTATAAAGCTTATACTGATCTAAAGAAAGATACTTTTTTATTTTGTTTGGCTCAAATGAAACCTTTGATGGTCTTATAGCCTCGTGTGCATCTTGAGCATTATTTTTAGATTTATATACTCTTGCAGCACTAGGATAATATTTATCTCCAAACTTTTCAAGAATATATTCCTTAGCAGATGCTTGTGCTTCTTGAGAAATTCTTAATGAGTCGGTACGCATATAAGTGATTAAGCCTTGCGCTCCACCATTCTCTGCGCCTAAATTAATACCCTCATAAAGCTCTTGAGCAATTTTCATTGTTCGTTGAGATTGGAAGTTATATTTTTTTGATGCCTCTTGTTGTAAGGTTGATGTTATAAATGGTGGCTGAGGAACCCTAGGTTTGGATGTTTTCTTAACATCAGAAACTACAAAATTATCTTCTTGAATTTCTGCCAAAATTTTATCAACCTGTTTTTTGTCAGAAAGCTTAACCTTTTTGCCTTTTTTACCATAAAAATGCGAAACAACATTTCTATTTTTCAAGGTTTTTAGATTTGCTGTAATTGTCCAATATTCACTTGGAACGAATTTTTTGATTTCTTCTTCTCTTTCTACAATGATTTTTGTAGCAACAGACTGTACTCTACCTGCTGAAAGACCACTTTTTATTGTTTTCCACAAAAATGGGCTAATTTGATAACCAACAATTCTGTCAAGTATTCTTCTTGCCTGTTGAGAATTAACCAAATTAATATCTATATTTCTAGGATGCTTAATAGCTTCCTTAACTGCAGATTTAGTAATTTCATTAAAAGAAATTCTTTTAGCTTTTTTAGCATCATCGCCAAGAATAGCTGCCAAATGCCATGAAATAGCCTCTCCTTCTCTATCAGGGTCAGTTGCGAAAAAAATCTTATCTGCATTTTTTGCTTCTTTTTTTAGTTCTTTTATTAAATCGCCCTTGCCTCTTATATTGATGTAATGAGGCTCAAATCCATTTTCTATATCAATACCTAATGATGACTTAGGTAAATCTCTAACATGTCCTATAGATGCAATTACTTTATAATTAGCTCCCAAATAACTTTTTACTGCGCCGATCTTACCGGGTGATTCAAGTATCACAAGATTATTTGCCATATGTGTTCCTTTCCTGTTACTTCTTTATGTAATATCCGCCCGGTGTGCTCTCTATTGCTCCGGAAATTTCAAGCATCATAAGAATTGATGCTAGCTTTGATGCATCATAGTCTAAGCTTGCTAACGCATCGTATGAATTAGGCTTGTCAAAAGACATAGCGTCATATACTGTTTTTTCATCCTGGGATAAATTAGATGTATCAAATCTTTCTATTACCTTAGGCTCAATATTAGTAACTGGTGCTTGATATTCCTGTTTGCTACCATAAAAGCTATCTACATTGAAGCTTGAAGCAACCTTAACTGTTTTTTCAAAAACAGGCTTTTCTTTAGATGCTGAAATATTAAGATTAGAGTACTTATCTAAAAACTGCTCAAGAACATCGATTGCACATGTTGCAACCCTAGCACCTTCCATAAGAAGCTGATTTGTTCCATCAGTGGAAAAATTCTTTACAGGTCCTGGAAAAGCAAACAGCATTCTACCTTGTGATAATGCCTTCCTAGCAGTAATCAACGCACCGCTATTTTTATCAGCCTCTACAACTACTGTTGCAGGAGATAACGCGCTAATAATTCTATTTCTAACTGGGAAGTTTGTTCCGTTAGGTGGTGTATGTGGAGGGTATTCAGTAATTACTGCTCCAACATTGATAATTTTATTCATCAATGCTTTGTTTTGGTATGGATAACAAACATCAATACCAGAGCCTAATACAGCAACGGATGAGCCACCTGCATAAAGTGCTCCTTTTTGCGCAGTACAGTCAATACCTAATGCCATTCCGCTAATTACAGTAGCGCCACCTTTTGCTAAGCCAAATCCCAATTCATAAGCGTTTTTCTGACCATATACAGTCATTTTTCTAGTACCTACTACTGATATACATAACTCATTTTTGAAATCTGGCAACTTACCCTTACAATATAAAACCGCAGGATAATCGTCAATCAGTCTTAAAAGCTCGGGATAGTTATCATCGCTTGGTGTTATTATTTCAACGTCATTATCTTTACACCATTCAATAACTTCCTCAGCGTGCGAAAGACTTTTATCAAGTAGCTTCTTCTTTCTTGATAAATCAAGCCAATCCATCAGTGCAACATCGGCATCATCTGAATCATATATTGCCTCGAGTGAGCCAAAATGTGCATACAATTTATGATATATGCGTGAGCCTGCACCAAAATGCAAAGACAGCCACATCCAAATTAACTTGTCGTTCATATCACACCTCACTAGTCAAGATTGCTCTATATTATAATAGCATTTTGTTTTTTGGTTGTCAATAATAATTTATAATATTATAAATATTTATATTATTTATAAAGCTCCCACATGAAAATAGAGCTGGCTATTGCCGCATTCAAAGATTCAGTGTTTTCACACATAGGAATAAAAATTGTTTCGTTAGATGCGTTGATTACCTCTTTAGATAGACCGTGTCCTTCGTTACCAACAACGAAAACATCGTTGCTTATCAATTCAATTTTACCCAAAATTAAAGAATTTTTACCTAGTGTAGCACCTAAAACTCTTCTACCATCAGCTTTTAGGTTGTTAATTGTTGTAATCAAATCATCAACTATATCGATTTTAATCTTAAAAATCGCACCCATAGCAGCACGAATTACTTTCGATGAATATATGTCTGCACAGTCTGACGAAAAGATTAACCTATCAATGCCAAAAGCAGCAGCGTTTCTTACGATAGTTCCAATATTTCCAGGATCTCTCACCGATTCAAGTATAAAAATTTTTTCGTTTGGGATTGTATTTTCTACATTTGTCAAATGTCTATGCTTTTCTCTCAAAAATTCACAAACAGTAATAATCCCTTGAGGTGCATTTTCATCGGTTAATTTGGAAAAAACTTGCTCATTTACACATAAAATTATTGTTCCATCTTTTTGGCATCTTAATATTTTTTCAATAATATCATTTTCCAAATTTATATCATTTTTTAAGATAATATATTTGATTTTTGCACCAAAATTTATAGCTTCTATTAGGAGCTTTTTCCCATCACAAACAAATAAATTCTCTTCATTTCTATGCTTTTTATTAGACAATTTTGCAATTTTTACAATTGTAGAATTTGCTTTGCTTGTGATTGTTTCAACATTAAAAATCTCATTTAACATAGATATTTCTCCGTTTTTTCTAAAAATGCAAAAAACTCGGCATTAGCCGAGTTTTATTTAAATTAAAGTGCTGCCTTTGCCTTTTCAACAAGTGCTGCAAATGCTTCCTTATCAGAAACTGCAAGCTCAGCAAGCATTTTTCTGTTAAGATCAATACCAGCAAGCTTCAAGCCGTGCATAAATGTAGAATAATTCATACCGTTAACCTTAGCTTGTGCTGAAATTCTTGTAATCCAAAGAGAACGGAAATCTCTCTTCTTCATCTTGCGGCCTGCAAACGCATAATTGCCACTCTTCATAACAGCTTGCTTTGCCATCTTGAAGTGCTTGCTCTTAGCGCCCCAGTAACCTTTAGCCATCTTTAATACTTTATTTCTTCTTTTACGTGCCATCATAGCACCTTTAACTCTTGCCATCTTAAAAATCCTCCTTGTACTAACGTTTCATTCAATTATTTGTTGATAAGTTTCTTGATTGTTGGAGCCATGCTCTCGCTGAGGTATGAGCCTGAACGAAGGTTTCTCTTACGCTTAGCTGTCTTCAAACCAAGATTGTGACGATGTTGTGAATGAAACATCTTAACTTTTCCAGTTCCTGTTAAAGAAAATCTTTTTGCGGATGCCTTATGTGTTTTAATTTTTCCCATGATATTCGTTTCCTTTCATGATAAGTATATTATCTTATTTTTTTACAGGTGAAATTGTAACAGACATTCTTCTTCCATCAAGTGAAGGAGCCTTATCTGTGCTACCGTATTCAGCGCAAAGATCGATAAACTTACCGATAATTTCAACGCCTACCTCGGTGTGAGCCATTTCTCTACCCTTGAACGAGAGAACAACTCTTACTTTATCTCCGTTCTTTAAGAAACGGATTGCATTATTTGCTTTTGTATTAAAATCGTGAGTATCAATTCTGCAAGAAAGCTGAACTTCCTTAACATCAACGGTTTGTTGCTTTTTTCTTGCTTCCTTTTCTCTTTTATCGCGATCGTAACGGAATTTACCATAATCCATAATACGACAAACAGGTGGATTTGCACCTGGAGCGATAAGAACTAAGTCAAGTCCTTGTGCATATGCCTTTTCTAAAGCTGCGTCAGAGGACATAAGTCCAAGCTGCTCTCCGTCATCAGATACAACTCTTACTTCCTTGAATCTGATATCTTCATTGATAGTCATTTCTTTTGCGTTGCTAATAATTAAGCACCTCCAATTTACCAAAAGCGTGGTATGCAAAAAATAAAAAATGTGCGAAAGAAACACTAATCTCCGCACAACAAAAAACCACTTAAAAGTAGTAAATTATTAACCACAAGCACCTTGTGTCCTTGGGTGAGAACGGAGTGTTCTGCTTCCTTTTGCCTAGTTATAATATCATACTTTTCCCGACTTGTCAATAGTAATTTTGAATTTTTTGAAAATTTTTATAAATTACTGCGGGTTGCAGATTAAGAGCAGAAATCGTCGTTTGCGACCGAAGGCGTACTTGCGTACGTCGAGAGTTTAGCAAACGACGATAATAAACCATATTAATAAAGAAAAACGGAGTTTTTCAACCTTGTTTTCTAAATGGATACACTACTAATATTGTTTCTTTTTGTTTTCGTGGTTTATGTTTATGCCTTAATATGGCTACCCGTTTAGATGTTTTGTTTGTAATTAGTCTTTAAAATGTGTGTAAGTAGACGTACAGCACATAACTGTGCATCCTCTTTTTTAACATTTCCATTTTCAAGGCCCTCAATAATCTCTTTTCTAAAGCGACCAGGCATAATAAGATCATTGCAAGCATGAACGTGCTCTTGTGGGTTTGCGCAAGGGTTCCAGTCGGTCATAACAATGCCCTCATAATCCCATTCACCTCTTAAAATGCCCATCAAAAGGTCATAATTGGTTGATGCAAATGTACCATTAATTTTATTATAAGCAGTCATAATTGCGTGAGGTCTGCCCTCTTCAACAGCAATTTTGAATCCCTTTAGGTAAATTTCACGTAGTGCACGCTCAGAAACCTGTGAATCAGAAACGCCACGCTCGTACTCAATATTATTACAAGCAAAGTGCTTAACTGTTGTATATTTACCGGTTGACTCTGCATTGTCATCATATTGAACGCCAATAGTGATATATGCTCCTATTTTACCTGAGATAATTGGATCCTCTGATAGATATTCAAAGTTTCTACCATTTAGTGGATTTCTGTGAATATTGATACCAGGAGCAAGCCAGCCCTCAATGTCAGAAACGATTAAGTCATCACGCACACATTCGCCAAATCTTCTTGCGCTTTCAAGGTCCCAAGAATTAGCCATACAAGTGCCTGATGGGTATGCAACAACCTCACGAGAAAGGTCAGTATCTGTGTCAATTGGAGTTGTAAATATAGCAAGACGCACGCCAGCAGGACCGTCAGCACAGGCATTTACTGGAATTGCGTATTTTTCGCTTGACCACATTTCTCCTGCCGCACCACGCACCTTGATAGACATGCTACCAACATTGGCGTTAGCATTAGAGCCCTCGTAAATAACACCATTTAGTATATCAGCAAGCTCAGCGTTGGAAAATTCTGCAACAACGTCCTCAACAGTTGCTTTTCCCTCTATAACATCCTTTAATGTATAGTGCTCGTTATTCTTTTTCTCTAATAGCTTTGGTGGGTTGTTTTCAATTACATTATGGACAACAGTTTCAACTGAGTCACAGTCAAATTCAAGCACCTTTGCGCTCTCTTTTTCAGCGTTTTCGCCCTCATATGTATAAGGAATAGCACCCTTATTTGAAAGCTCCTTAAAATCCTTTTGTTTTGTGCATCTGTTTGTTACAACATCGCAAATAACCTCTTTTGCAACATTGATAGCACAAGCAATTTTAGTGTTTCTTGATGAGTTACCAACTCTTATGTAATATTTGCCTGCTTCAAGAATAAAGCTTGCTCTTTCCTCGTCATATGAAGCCATTTCGGTTAGGTCAAATGACAAAAGAAGCTCACAGCTTTCATTTGGTGCAAGAATATCAGTTTTAGCATATGTGCAAAGCTCTTGATATGCTTTTTCAAGCTTAACTGAAGGCGCTGAAAGATAGCACTGGATAATCTCTCTACCATTATATTTACCGGTATTTGTTACCTTAACTGTTAAATCAATAATTTGTCCGTCAAGTTGTACATCAATAACCTCACTTGCAAACTCAGTATAAGATAGACCATAGCCAAATGGGTATCTTGGAGCTACACCAAAGGTATCAAAGTATCTATAACCAACGTAAATGCCTTCCTTGTAAGGCACTTCCTTGGTGGTTATTCCCTCTTTTGTTGGATAATCCTCATATTTGTATGCCCAAGTGGTTGTTAGCTTTCCGTTTGGTGTAACCTTGCCAGAAAGCGCGTCAGCAACAGCAAAGCCAAACATCTCGCCACCCAAGGAAGCATCAACAATTGCATCAATATCGCAGTCATCAATTGCTCTTAAATCAAGTGGCCCACAGGTGTTAAGAAGCAAGATTGTTTGTTTAAAGTATTTAGAAACTGTTTTAACAAGATTAATTTCATCCTGGTGGAGTCTAAAATAGCCTTCTTCATCCTTCAAATCAAAGCCTTCTCCGCTGTTTCTACCAAGTGTGATAATAGCAACGTCGGATTTTTTAGCAGCTGCCTCAATCATTGCACTATCAATCTTAATTTCCTCTTGGCGCCATGTCCATACGTCCCAGCTTCTGTTCATTAGTCTTTGGTCTGGCAATTCTTTAGCATAATTTAAGTAAGTGGCCTCAATATCTGCATTGAGTGTATAGCCAGCATCCTTTAATCCTTCATTTATTTGAGAAATTGTCTGCGCCATCATATCGCCCGAGCCCCAACCAAGACGGAAGCATCTATACGAGCAAAGTCCAAACAAAGCAATTTCTTTATCCTTTGCAATAGGTAAAGCGCCATTTTCATTCTTTAAAAGAACAATGCCATCTGCCGCAGCCTGTCTTGCAAAATCCATTTTTTCTTGTCTTAACATATTTTTTCTCCCTAAAGATAAATATTTCATATTTATTTTATCATAGTTTTCCTTGGTAGTCAATTGTAATTATTGAAAACTTATCTATAATTTAATATAAAAGCGAGTGCGTGATGCACTCGCTTAATTATTATTTTTTAGGATAGCTATCCTTTAGTCCAACGATACGGTTATATGTGTTAGGATATTTTGTATCCTTGCAGTAATAGCCATTTCTTACAAATTGGAACTTTTCGCCAGGCTCTGCCTCGTCAAGGCACTTTTCAACAAGTGCGTTTTCAACCTTTTGTAGGGAGTCTGGGTTCAAGTAATCGTTATAGGTTTTGCCATCAGGCATATCGCCGAGATTATCTATTGTAAATAGCTTATCGTATAGCATAAGAGTTGTTTTTTGAGCATTTTCACTGCTTAACCAGTGGATTGTGCCCTTAATCTTACGTCCGTCAGCTGGCATACCATTACCTGTTTCAAGGTCGGCTGTACATCTGATTTCGATAATTTCTCCGTTTTCGTCCTTAATTATCTCGTTGCACTTAACAATGTAAGCGCCCATTAGGCGAACCTCGCCATCAGGCTTTAGACGGAAGAACTTAGGTGGTGGAACCTCCTCAAAGTCGCTCTTATCAATATAAATTTCACGAGTAAATGCAAGGTTTCTGGTTCCTGACTCTGGGTCGTTAGGATTGTTGGAAACTGGGAAGTATTCAACTTTATTTTCGTCATAGTTAGTAATAACAAGCTTAATTGGATTAGACACACAAATTCTTCTTTGTGCAGTCATATTAAGCTCTTCTCTAATGCAGTGCTCTAAAAGCTCAATATCAACGATACTATAAGCCTTAGCTACGCCTGCACGGCTAACAAAGTCAATAATTGATGCCGGTGTATAGCCACGTCTACGAAGTCCACAAAGTGTAGGCATTCTTGGGTCGTCCCAGCCATCTACCATATTGTTTTCAACAAGGTATCTTAAATATCTCTTACTCATTACTGTGTAAGTAACATTAAGACGTGCAAATTCTCTTTGCTTTGGCTTATTTTCAAAGCCAATATTATCAACAACCCACTCATAAAGTGGACGATGATTTTCAAACTCAAGCGAGCAAAGTGAGTGAGTAATTCCCTCAATTGCGTCTTGGATTGGATGAGCATAGTCATATAGTGGATAAATGCACCATTTATCGCCTTGGCGATGATGATGAGCCCTTAAAATTCTATAAATTGCAGGGTCTCTCATATTAATATTAGGAGATGCCATATCAATTTTAGCTCTTAGAGTCTTTGCACCATCCGGGAATTCTCCGTTTTTCATTCTTTCGAACAAATCAAGGTTTTCCTCAATGCTTCTATCTCTATATGGGCTATTTTTACCAGGCTCAGTAAGAGTACCTCTGTACTCCTTCATTTCATCAGCAGAAAGGTCGCAAACATACGCCTTGCCGTCCTTAATTAGCTTTACTGCATATTCATAGCACTTATCAAAATAGTCAGAGCCGTAGTAAATACCACCAGTAGGTGTTGCACCTAACCAGGTTAAGTCCTCAAGAATGCTTTCAACGTACTCAGTATCCTCTTTTGAAGGGTTAGTATCGTCATATCTTAGATTAAACTCGCCACCATATTTTTTAGCGGTTTGTGAGTTAATCCAAATAGCCTTAGCACTACCAATATGAAGATAACCATTTGGCTCTGGTGGGAAACGTGTATGGATTTTCCTTGAAAAGCCATTTGCTAAATCTTCATCTATTATATCATGTATAAAGTTTGAATTCATTTCTTCCATTGTTATAACACCTTTATCATTTCATTTACACGATTTATAACTCTATCATATCCCAAAATCTGCATTACACTATACATATCAGGGGAATTTAGCTTGCCAGTTACTGCAAGCCTTATAAACATACTAATATCAGATACATTGCCCTTGTAAGCCTCTGGATTTTGCTTATAAGCCTTCATATCAGATGCAAAGCCAAGCATATCTGCAATATCCTTGATTTTTTCAAACCAAGTATTCATATCGTCATTTGCATCAAATGTCTTTGCAAATTCCTCAAGGGTTAGCTTAATATCAGTTCTTGTAAAGTTTTCAGGGTAAGAATCCTTTATTTCAAAGAGATTGTCAAAGAATAAATCAACGTAGTCTCTTACATCCTTCCAAACTGCAAGGTCCTTTCTTGGCTTCTTTCCGCCTCTACCAATTGCAAAAATTGATTTTGTGTATTCGGGATTAGCTGACAATTCAGCATACAATTCAGGGTCAAATTCTCTTGCCCACTCGCTTGAAAGATTGTAAACCTCATCAGCAGTCATTCTTGAAATAACATTCTTTGAAACGTCATTTAGCTTTGCAAAATCGAAAAGGCAGCCGGAAACTGACATTTTCTTAATATTGAATGGGAAGCTGGTATATGGCTTGTCTGCGTTTTGCATATGCCATTCCTCATAGTTTGAGTTAAGGAGTGTCATAATATACTCGCAAACCGCCTCCGGACAATAGCCCATTGAGGTATAGTCATCCATATTTGCGCCCATATCACGCTTTGAAAGTTTTTTCTTGTTACCATTTTCGTCAATACGCATAATTTGAGCAATATGCATATATTTTGGAAGCTTAAAGCCGAGATAAGAAAATAGCTGTACGTGCTTTGCCAAGCTTGGTAGCCATTCCTCGCCACGAATAACGTGAGTTGTGCCCATTAAATGGTCGTCAACTGCGTGTGCGAAGTGATAGGTTGGAATTCCGTCAGACTTTAAAAGCACGAAATCCTCGTCATTTTCAGGAATTTCAAGCGCTCCCTTTACAAGGTCGGTAAACTTAAACTTCTTTTCATGGTCACCATTTGCAAGTATTCTAAGGACAAATGGGTGTCCAGCCTTTAGGTGTGCCTCTACCTCTTCAATGGTAAAGTTACGACCTGCTAACATTGCTGCACGTTTAGCCTCTGCCTCTGCTTGCCAGTCGGTATTTTTTATTTCTTCCTTTTTGTTTACAGCTTGAAGCTCGTCAAGCTCTTCCTCTGTTGTAAAGCAAGGATAAGCCAACCCTTGGCGTACAAGCTGCTTTGCATATACCTGATAAATAGGGCCACGAAGGCTTTGCTTATAAGGTCCATAAGCACCCTTATCACTAATTTTACCGTTCTCGTCAAGAATAGCGCCCTCGTCAAAGTTAATGCCATATTTCGCAAGTGTTTTTATAAGTCCCTCAGCTGCGCCCTCGACCTCGCGCTTAGCATCAGTGTCCTCTATTCTAAGATAAAATACTCCACCCGATTGGTGAGCTAGTCTTTCTCCTACTGTTGATGGGAAAAGTCCACCAAAATGTACAAAGCCTGTTGGGCTTGGTGCAAATCTTGTTACCTTAGCGCCCTCAGGCAAATTACGTGGAGGATATTTCGCCTCGACATCCGCTGGACTTTCGGTAATATTTGGAAAAAGTAATTCTGCAAGATAATTATAATCCATATTATACCTCAAAATTTATATTTAAATAATTATAACACGCAAAAATAAAAATGTCTATATTTTTTTATAATTATTTATAAAATATTGCCAAGAGCATTCCATATGGTGCTCTTGGCAATACTGTCATTATTTTGGAAAAATTATAGTACTTAGTGATTTTTTCTGCCCTTCGGTAGGTAATTTTAGCTTTCCGTTATTTAAAAGAGTAACTATGCAATGTATTATAAACCATCCGTCAGAATGAAATATGTGCTGTTGCTCGTATTCTTTTATTTTTTTCAAATGTAAAGGAACAGTGTTCAGTTCGGCTTTTACATACGGCGCTTTGAGCTTTTCAAACTCGTTTTTATACTTTTCTTTAATTTTTTCTCCTATGGAGAGCAATTTCTCATTTATTTCATTACTTGAGAGTATAACTACTTGCCAGCTTGCCTTAAATCTTCCTTCATAATCTCCATTAGTTTTAACAAATCCTCGCTCAGCAAGATATGCATATTCCTCTTTAGAAAGGAGCCCTCCTTCTTTTTCTTTTTTAAATAGTGTTAATATCCTATCGGCATTTTGACAATCAATACTATTAACATAAATTCGCTTTTCTGACCATTCTGTATCTAGTTGCCATAGAACATTTTTCTCTTTTTGATTCCAATATGGACCACTGAAATTTTTCATATATACACAGTCACTTGGCAAATTTAAATTATTCGTCTCTACTGTTGCATGGACTATATTTTCTCCGCCATCTGGGCGAATTGTTGAAACCTCTTCAAATTTTATTCCATTATCTATCAGCTTTTCTCCAGATTGAGCTATAACATATGGAATAAGTGACCATAAAATGAAATTGTGGTCTCTATGACTTGGTTCAGTCAATAATATTTGTTCGTCAGTCTGTTCACATAAAATGCTTGGATCATCTAGAATCTTTGATGCGGCAAGCTCGTCATAAAGCTCATTCACAAATAATTCAGCGGCTTTTTTATACATTTTATCCTGCATAATTAACAGCTCCGAATTTGGCACATTAATAATAAAATTAGCGATATACTTATCCTTATTTGATTGTATAAAGCCGTATTCTAAAAGATATTCAACCTCTGATTCTATATATACAGGTGAAACCCCAAGATCATCAGCAATTTCATTTATTGTCTTCGCTGTATTGCGAATGCAATAACAAATATTTTGCGTAAGTGTAGACCGAAAAAATTCATTAGGATTTTTTGTTCCAACGGAACCATTAACGCCAACCGAGCCAAACTTTATTGGATTAAATTTTAATTCGCTTGCTTTTCTCATAATACCCATACCTCGTTTTAATTCTTTTTTTGCTTCAAACAAGTGCCACTTAACTGTACCTAAAGGAATATCTAATTCTTTTGCAATATCAGCTTGCTTGCGATTTTCGAAATAATAAGCAATAACTATTTTTCTTTGTAGCTTTGAAAGATATGCTATTTCACTTTGCAAACGCATTAAAATTTCTGCATTATCATTTTCATCAGTTGATAGAGTTGGTTCAGCAATCAATTCAGAAATTTCACTAATAGAAATACCCGCCATTCTTTTTCCTGAATCGCGATAGTAATTACTTAGTGCATTATGCGCTACAGTCCAGATAAATTTGCTTGTATCATCAATATCATCTTTAGCAAGAAGCGCGCGAAACGCATTTAAAACAATATCTTGAGAAAGATCCTCTGCATCCTGCACGCTTTTGCAACGCTTTAGTGCAAATCCAAATATAGGCTTCAGATATTCAGTTATGATTTTTTCTGCATCTTTTCTATTCACTTGTTTGTACCTCTTTGAAAGCTTTCACCTATATAGACACGGATTTTTAAAAAGGTTGGTGTTTTTTTATAATTATATCATGTTTTTTTGATTGTATTATAACTTTTTAAAATAACGCAAAAAAGGACGAATTATTCGCCCTTTTTTATGTCTTTATAAAATTCAAGCTCCAATTCCTCTACATCGCCTTTTCCTTTTAAAATATAGGCGCTTAAAGGCTTTAGAACGTTAATTTTACGATTTGTTTCACAGCTTTTCAGTAAAATATTTGACTCAAAGCTATATTTCTCTGCGCTTCTGTTTACAAGTGTTACGGTAAACTCCTCGTCATCATATCTTGCAAAGGCGAGTATATTAGAATCGCATTCAATTAATTTAAATAATCCACCCTTAAACACTGCTTCATTTCTTCTGATTTTACCTATTTTTTGATAAAATTCTAGAATTTCAGTATCTTCCTTACCCCATGGGAACGGTAAACGGTTAAATGGGTCGCGATAACCCTGCATACCTACCTCGTCTCCATAATATATACAAGGAACTCCAGGTACTGTTGCAACTATTGCATATGATAACATCAAAAGCTCTTTGGCTTTCTTATATTCAGCCTTTGACATCCTTTTTTTGGAGAGTTCTGCATTGGTGTAACCATCAACGCAATCAGTTCCTAAAACGGTCAAAATACGTTCTGTATCGTGTGTACCAAGCAAATTCATAAGAAGGTCTGCGTTGTGCTTTGGATAGTGAGATGAAAGCATTTTGCAGGTGCTATAAAAGCGCTCGTAATTACCATATTTAATATAGTCGATAATTGCTTCTCTAAATGGGTAGTTCATAACAGAATCAAGCTCATTTCCAAGGAAATATTTCTTTCTCTTGTCGTAAGCTATTTTATTGGATGCATCCTCCCAAACCTCTCCATAAACTATACCATCAGGGTTAACAGATTTTAGCTTTTTATTGAGAGTTTTTAAGAAATCATCGCTTAATTCGTCAGCGACATCGAGTCTAAAGCCATCTATTCCCTTTTTCATCCATTTTTCGATAACCCCACCGTCGCCTAAAATGAATTTTTTGTAATCTGGGTTGTTGCTATCAACGCGAGGTAGTATTTTTACATTCCACCAACATTCATAGTCATCAGGGAATTTTCTGAAATTGTACCAACTGTAATATGGAGACTCCTTTGACTGATATGCGCCAAGTGATTTATAATTTCCTTCTTTATTAAAATATATACTATCTGAGCCAGTATGATTAAAAACACCATCAAATATAATGTGCATACCACGCTTTTTGGTTTCCTTTATAAGCGCCTCAAGAGCCTTTTCCGACCCGAACATCGAGTCAACAGACATATAGTCGCCTGTATCATACTTGTGATTAGAATAAGCATCAAAAATCGGACTCAAATACAAACAAGTAACACCTAGGCTTTCAATATAATCAAGCTTTTCAATAATGCCATATAAATCCCCACCGAAAAACATATTGTTTTCAACGTAGCCACCTGGCACATCGGCATACTGAGGCACACCGTTATACCAATCATCGTTCATAACGGCGTTCTTTTTAGGCTTACACTTACCACTTTTATTAAATCTATCAACAAAAATATGATACATAATTCCACCGTGCATCCATTTCGCACAGCTACTTTCTTCCTTAAATACAGTCAACTGTATAAGTCCGTCGTTATGCTCAATTTTTGTTAATTCATTTATCCTTTTACCTTCTCCAACAAAAAAGACCTCATCAGTTGCAATCTCATATTTGTAATAATATAAACCAACTCCAACCTTTGACATATCAATTTGACAGGCATAAACATCGTTTTCGCCTTGAATTGATACCCATTTGAAATCATATTTCATATATTTATGATTCTCAATGCCTTCTCCAAAAAGATGCATCGTTATTGATGTTGCACCGCATCTTCTTGGAAGAATAACATTAAAATCAACTATTTTGTCGTGAGAAAAAGCACCAAAGGATGAAACATTTTTGCCTTTAATATACTTTTTTTCAAAAATTTTCATTAATTATTTTACGCTTGTTAAGTGCCAAATCTTATCAGAATATTCCTTAATGCTACGATCAGCTGCAAAAAAGCCCGATTTAGCAATATTAACAATGGACATTTTACCCCACTCAGCTTTATTATTGTATGCCTTGAATATTTCCTCCGCTTTAATATAGTATGAGTCAAAATCAGCAAGACACATATATGGGTCTGCAACGCCACCAAATCCACCGATTAGGTAGTTAGCAATATTTGCAAAAGAAACACCGTTGAAGCCCTTGTTTAAGCGATCAATAGCCTTTTTAATTCTAACGCTATTGTTGTAGAAGTCGATTGAGCGATAACCCTTTTCCCAAAGCTCATCAACCTCTTTCGCAGTAAGACCAAAAATGTAAATATTATCGTCTCCCACTGCATCCTTCATCTCAACGTTAGCACCATCAAGTGTTCCGATTGTCAAAGCACCATTCATCATAAACTTCATACAACCTGTACCACTTGCCTCTTTACCAGCCAAGGAAATTTGCTCACTAATTTCGGAAGCAGGCATCAAAACCTCGGCAGTGCTTACGTTATAGTCCTCAAGGTATACAACTGCAAGTTTATCCTTAACACGTGGATTCTTTCTTATATCCTCTCCAAGGTTCCAAATAAGCTTAATAATATCCTTTGCCATATAGTAGCCAGGAGCTGCCTTACCACCGAAGATAAAGGTCTTCTTTGTAACCTCTCTTTCTGGGTGCTCCTCAATTTCATTATAATAAGCAATAATCTTCAATGCATTTAATAGCTGACGCTTATATTCGTGCATTCTCTTAACCTGAACGTCGAATACAGATGATGTATCAAGAGAATATCCAGTTTTATTAAATACATACTTAGATAGCTTAACCTTATTGTTTTCCTTAATTTCGTGAAGCTTGCTAATAACTGTTTTATCATCAGCATACTTTAATAGATTTTCAAGCTCACAAGGGTTTGTAACATATCCATCGCCAACCAATTCACTAATCAAGCTAGCAAGCTCTGGGTTAGAATAGCATAGCCATCTTCTATGAGCAATACCATTTGTTACATTAGTAAACTTATGAGGTGTGTGCTTGTAAAAATCGTGGAAAACTGTTTTCTTTAGAATATCAGAATGAAGTGCAGATACACCATTAACAGTATGAGAGCCTACTACACTTAAATTAGCCATTCTAACTTGTGAATGACCAATAATTGCCATTCTTGAAATTTTGCCCCAATCGCCTGGGTACGCATTCCATAGGTCAGCACAGAAGCGACGGTTGATTTCCTTAACAATAGAGTGAATTCTTGGTAGCTTAAAGCTAAATAAATCTTCATTCCAGCATTCAAGAGCTTCAGGCATAACTGTATGGTTAGTATATGAAATAGTTTTGGTTACTGTGTACCAAGCATCATCCCAAGTATAGTTATAGACGTCCATCAAAATTCTCATAAGCTCGGGCACACAAAGTGCTGGGTGAGTATCATTGATATGAATAGCAACCTTGTCAGCAAACTCATTCATTGAGCCATAAGCAGCAATATGGTCGCTAATTATACTCTGAAGTGATGCAGAAACTAAGAAATATTGTTGTGTTAAGCGCAAAAGCTTACCCTCTGTGTGCTCGTCGGAGGGATAAAGCACCTTTGAAATTACCTCAGCATTGCTTGTTTGCTGTATAGCCTTAACATATTGTCCTTGTGAGAATAGGCTCATATTAAAGTTTGTTATGTCGTGAGCCTTCCATAGACGAAGTCTGTTTACCGCTGTTCCCGCACCCGAAATCATCATATCGTAAGGAACTGCCTCAACCTCTTCATAATTCTCATATTTTATAACAAGCTTGTCATTTTCCCATTCCTCTTTGATTTGACCACCAAAACGAATAGAAAACTTCTTGTCTGTTCTTGGAACTAACCATTCTTCTCCACCTGGAAGCCAAGTGTCAGGTAACTCCACTTGATTACCATCAATTATCTTTTGCTTGAAAAGACCATATTCGTAAAGAATGGAAAAACCGTCGCCAGGGTAGTTAAGAGATGTTAATGAGTCCATAAAGCAAGCTGCTAAACGGCCAAGACCACCATTTCCAAGACCCGGATCTGGCTCCATTTCATATATTTCATCAATATCAAATCCGTAATCCTTCAAAACCTCGGCATAATAATCTGCAATTCCTAAGTTTCTTAAATTGTTCTTTAAAGAGCGACCAATTAAGAACTCCATACAAAGATAATAAATTTTCTTTGCCTTTTCCTTCTTCACCTTATGCTTAAATGAAGATCTTTTTTGTGTAAGAATATCTTTTACAGTAAGGATTGTAGCCTTATAAATTTGATCTTTGTTAGCATCCTCCGGATTAACGCCAAAATATCTTGAAAGCTTTAAGGAAAGCGCATCCTTTACTGTCTCTTTTGAAAAAACTTGATTCATTGGTATATCTCCTTTTATGTAAATAAAAATCAACATTTATTTACATTTTTTGCCTATTTTTATCAACAACTGTCCCGCAAGTACCTCACGGGACAGAAATTGTTATTTATTTGCTACATTTCTGTACAAATCAATGTATTTTTTTGCGGATACACTCCAAGAAAAGTCTGTATCCATAACTGTTTTTAATAGCGCTGCCCATTTCTTCTTGTCATTATAAAGCTCAACAGCTCTTGCGACAGCGTCCTTCATTTCGTGTGCGTTATAATTTGCAAAGGTAAAGCCGTTTCCTTCACCATTGTACATATTATACGGCTTAATTGTGTCATATAGTCCACCTGTTTCGCGCACAACTGGAACTGCTCCATACATTGAAGCTATCATTTGAGAAAGTCCACAAGGCTCACTCTTAGATGGCATTAAGAATATGTCAGAGCCAGCATAAATCTTTTTAGATAAATCCTTATTAAACTCAAGAAAAACCTTCACCTGATTAGGGTATCTTGCTTGAATTGATTTGAAATATTCTTCAAGCTCGTATTCGCCAGTGCCAAGAAGCACAAATTGAATACCAAGTTCAAGCATCTCAGGTAAAATGTATTTTACAAGGTCAAAGCCCTTGTGAGATGCTAGACGTGAAATCATTGAAACAACTGGAACATCTGGATTTTGTTCAAGTCCACACATTTCCTGAAGCTGTCTTTTACATTCTGCCTTGCCACTTATATTGGAAGATGTATACTTCTCTGCGATAACTGTATCATTAGCAGGATTGTAATAATTTACATCAATACCATTAACAATTCCAGTAAGCTTATCGCTGTATTGATGAAGTATATAATGCAAACCGCTAGAATAAAATTCTGTTTGAATTTCATTTGCATACTTTTGGCTAACCGTTGAAACAACGTCAGCACAAACGATTGCGCCCTTAGTTAGATTGATATTTCCATTATATTCAACGATACTACGATCGCCAAAACAATCAAGTCCAAAAACATCGCCCAAAATTGACATAGAATAAATTCCTTGATAGTCAATATTATGAATTGTATAAATAGTCTTGATGTCGCAATAATATGGGTTCATATAGTACTTTCTCTTTAAATAAATTACAGAGGTAGCACTTTGCCAGTCATTGGTATGAAGTATATCAGGATAAAAATCAATTATTGGCATAATATCAAGAACCGCCTTGCCAAAGAAAGCAAATCTCTCAGCATCGTCAAAATCTCCATATATAGAGCTTCTTTTGAAGTAATACTCATTATCTAAAAAATAATAAGTTACTCCACCCATTTCACATTTGAAAATTCCACAATATTGGTTTCTCCAAGAGAGCCCTACAGTAGTATTTCCAACATACTCTAGCTCAGTCGCATATTTTTCCTTGATTTTTTGATATAAAGGAAGAACAACTCTAACATCCGCATTTTTGTCAACTGCAGCAATTGATTGTGGTAAAGAGCCTAATACGTCACCAAGACCGCCAGTTGAAATATAAGGAACAGCCTCAGCGCCTACAAATAGTATTTTCATTTTTCTCTCCTTAAATCATTTTTCCTTTTGCTAGATAAAATGGTAGTGTTTCATCGCCGGACAGAACCTTGTTATCTCTTATAACAACATTTTTATCAGCAATTACACAATTAAGAACAATGTTTTCGCCAGTGTATGTATCTTGGAAAAGAATGCTGTTTTTAACCTTAGTTCCCTTTCCTATCTTTGCACCACGGAATAGAATTGAGTTTTCAACCTCTCCAAAGATTTCACATCCATCAGCAATAAGTGAATTTGTAACCTTTGCATCAGGACTATAATATGTTGGGGCTGAATTTCTAACCTTAGTATAAACTGGTCTGTTTTTAACCCCAAATAATTGCTCTCTTACACCCTTGTCATTTATTAATTCCATACTTGATGTATAGTAATCTTGTGAAGATGTAATGCAAGCAAAATAACCATCATATCTATATGTTCTATAGGTTTTTCTAGAAATACCGCGTAAGATAATATCCTTTGTTAGGCTTGTATAGTTATGTGCAATTGAATCTTCAACTATCTCTTGAAGGTATTGTCTTGTCATAACCATAATATTTAGGTTAATGTCCGCCTCTCCCTCAAAATTTGTTGGATAAGCTTGAACATCGGTAATTTCTCCGTTGGCATCTGAATCAACCAAAACATTAATCTTCGCTTGTTCTTTTGTTAGATTAACCTTTTTAACCGCCATTGTAATATCAGCATCGTTTGCCTTGTGGTATTTAATCATATCATTTAAATCAATATTACAAATAACATCACAGTCGGACAAAACAACATAGTCATCTGTTATTTTGCTAATAGCATAGTTGACACTCTTAAGCGCCTCAAGACGTGTAGTATAAAGCTGATTTACGCTGTTAGCAGTAGTACGAATAAACGGAGGAAGAATTTTAATACCTCCACTTCTTCTTGCTAAATCCCAATCCTTACCAGAACCGATGTGGTCCATTAACGATTGATAGTTATAGTGTGTAATAACACTAACATTGTTAATGTTAGAGTTTACCATATTTGAAAGAGCAAAGTCGATAAGTCTGTATCTGCATCCAAAAGGAACCGATGCCATTGTTCTGTTTCTAGTTAACTCAGGGATGTTATTATCGTGAATGTTTGAAAAAATAATTCCTGCTGTTGACATAGTTTTTCCCCCCTTACTCCTCAATACTTGTGATGCCATCAAATGCATCGCTATTTATCATTGCTTCTGAATCTATAACTACATTTGGTTCAACGCACAGACCACTACCAATAACAGCTATTCCCTTTGCTGTTTCCTTATTCTCTCCGACCTTAGCATTTTCTGATACAACGCTATTGCTATCAATAATTGAATAGTTTACAGTCGCGCCAGTCTTAATAACCGTGCCACTCATAATTACAGAGTCTTTAACATAAGCACCCTTTTCAACTATAACATTACCAGAAAGAACACTGTGCTCTACAGTACCATAAATCTCGCATCCTTCGGAAACGATAGAGTCACTAACACTTCCATCTTCGCCAACATAATGAGGTGGTGCTGCATAGTTTCTTGAGAATATTCTCCACTTTTTATCATGAACATTAAATTCAGGATTTTCGCCAAGCAAGTCCATATTTGCTTCCCAAAGGCTACTGATTGTTCCAACGTCCTTCCAATATCCTTCAAATGGGAAGGTATACATCTTCATACCATCGCCAAGCATATTTGGAATAATATTTTTTCCAAAGTCGTTGCTTGAGCCTGGTGTATTTTCATCATCAACAAGGTACTTTTCAAGAACCTTAGTATTGAATATGTAAATACCCATTGAAGCCTTTGTACTTGTGGGCTTCTTTGGCTTTTCTTGGAATTCAGTAATTCTTCCAGTTTCATCAGTTACCATAATGCCAAATCTGCTAGCTTCAGATAGCGGAACCTCAAGAACAGCTATTGTACAATCGGCACCAGAATTCTTATGAGCCTGTAGCATTGCGTTATAATCCATTTTATAAATATGGTCTCCTGAAAGAATAAGTACATAATCAGGATTATATCGCTTAATAAAATCAAGGTTTTGATAAATTGCATTAGCTGTACCTTTATACCAGTCAGCGCCCTTTTTTCCTTGATATGGGGGTAAAACCATAACACCACCATTCATACGGTCCAAATCCCATGGTTGACCATTCCCAATATATTCATTTAACACAAGTGGTTGATACTGTGTTAAAACACCTACCGTGAATATACCTGAATTAACACAGTTTGACATTGGGAAGTCAATAATTCTATATTTACCTCCAAACGTGACAGCAGGCTTTGCGGTCTTTTCTGTTAGTGCATAAAGCCTACTTCCTTGTCCACCTGCCAAAAGCATTGCAACACATTCTTTTTTCTTGAACATACCTATACTCTCCTTGTCTTTCCACTAATCTTGCGTAAGATTACTGCACCATTAGCCGGAAGATTAATATTAAAATAATTTTGTTTTTCGCCAGATTGTTCTTGATATTGCGCTGTTTTTATTTTTTTGTTATTTATTACACCTTTTCCACCATAAGAGAATTCGTCGGTTGTAAATACTTCTTCATAAGCACCATAATCATTTACTTTAACCGTATAGTTTTCTCGTGTTACAGGAGAAAAGTTAACAACAATAATTAATTCAGATTTGTCTATTGCTCTTCTTTTAAATGATATAATGTTCCAATTGCTCTCGTTTGTTTCTATCCATTCATAGCCATCCCATGAATTATCTATTTCCCAGAGCTGTTTATTTGCTAAATAGAAATTATTTAAATCAACAATGAATTTCTGCATTTCAGAATGTCTTGGATAGTCAAGCATAAACCACTCAAGCTGATTTTCATAATCCCATTCTCTAAACTGAGCAAATTCAGTTCCCATAAAGGTCATTTTTTTGCCAGGCATAGCCATCATATAGGTCATAAATGCACGCATAAGTGAAAATTTTTCATCATAGCTTCCATACATTTTACCAATTAATGACTTTTTGCCGTGTACAACCTCATCGTGAGATATTGGATATATATAATTTTCATTGAAAGCATACATCATAGGGAATGTAAGTTTGTCATGCTTATATTTTCTATAAATTGGATCAGATTCGACATACTCAAACATATCGTTTGCCCAACCCATATTCCATTTATAGTTAAAGCCTAGTCCCCCTTGGCTAACAGGCTTTGTAATCATTGGCCAGTCAGTTGACTCCTCAGCTATCATAAGCGCATCGCTAAACTCAATAAACACAGCTGAATTTAGTTTTCTTAGGAAAGCCATTGCCTCTTTATTTGTATTGGTCCCCTCATCATTAGGTATCCATTCGCCCGGATCTCTATCAAAATCGAGGTATAGCATTGATGCAACAGCATCAACTCTTAATCCATCAATATGATATTTCCTAAACCAAAAAAGAGCATTTGAAACTAAAAACGATTGTATCTCTTCTCTTCCTAGATCAAAGAAGCGAGTGCCCCAAACTTTGTGCTCCATCCTATCATAGCCCTGATACTCATAAAGTGGTTGTCCATCAAACTCATAAAGTCCGTGTGCGTCCTTAGGGAAATGTGCAGGAACCCAGTCCAGAATTACACCAATCCCTGTTTCATGCAATTTATTAACAAAATACATAAAGTCGCTAGGTGTTCCAAAGCGAGATGTAGGAGCGTAATAGCTTCCCACCTGATAGCCCCAGGAGCCATCATAAGGATGCTCCATAATTGGCATTAACTCAACGTGAGTATATCCCATCTTTTTAAGATAAGGAGCTAAATCATCTGCTATCTCTTTATAGTTTAGATAGCTTTGTCCACCAACATTAGATTTCCCATCTCGTGTTTTCCATGAGCCTAGGTTCATTTCATAAATATTCATTGGTGCGGAATTATAATATTTTTCCGATTCTTTTCCAGTATTTTTATTAAAAATGGTTTTTTTGTATTCAAACCAGTTTTCATCATTCCACTGGAAATTATCAATATTGCAAACAATAGAAGCAGTATTCATTAATGTTTCAGAATGAAATGCATACGGGTCAGCCTTGTAATAGCAATTGCCCCTATTCCAAATTTTGTATTTATAGCATTTACCAATCAACGATTCGCTTGATACAAAAACCAGCTCCCAAATTCCAGCCTCTTGATTCTTGCGCATTTGAAGTCCGTTATCCCACGATGTAAAGTCGGAAACCAACATTACACTATCAGCATTCGGCGCCCACACTCTAAATGTATATTCAAATGTATCACATTTTTTCACCTCATGGCAACCTAAATACTCATAAGCATAGTAATTAGTTCCTTGATGAAAATAAAACGCAGCCAAATCGGAATTATTTGTTTTGTTTTCCAAATCAAACACCACCTTTGAATAGCTTATATTTATATTATATTATTATTTTAACCATATTTCAAGTGTAAACTTTACTAAATTTTAAAAATTTATTAACAAAAATATATTTTTTTCTACAAAATACAAAGGAATGAGTCAAAAACTCATTCCTTTAATTCCTATTTTAGGAAATACTCGCTATTTAATATGGATGCTGTTCCTATTGTTTTATACTTACCTTTTACTAGCATAGCTTCTCTTTGATAACCTTCAAACTTCATACCAACTTTTTTCATAACTGCCAAGCTAGACTCATTTCCAAAAATAAATTTTGCCTCTATTCTATTAGCTTGAAGCTCGACAAAAGCAAACTCTATAATTTTTTCAACAGCTTCAGTAGCTATACCCATTCCCCAATATGCTGGGTTAAGAACATACCCAATTTCAACAACATTATTTTCTTCATCGATGCGAGTGAAACCACAAGTTCCTATCATTTTATTGTGTTCTTTATGTACAATAGCCCAGTCATTATACTCACCAGATTTGTATTTTGAAATAACTATTTCAATAAATTCTCGAGTGTATTCAATTGAGCTATGTGGCTCCCATAAAAGATATTTTGATGTTAGTGGGTTTGATGCATACTCATAAACATCATACAAATCTGAACGCCTAAGCTCTCTAAATATCAACCTGTTTGTTTCCAGTGTCGGAATATGAGAAAAAAGCTTAGATATAAAATTAACTCTCATTTTATAACTCCATTAATTAATTACAAAATGATTATATACTATTCATTAAAAATAGTCAATATTTATTTTCTCGTTATTAATAATTTATCTATTGCATTGAATAAAAATTTGTGTTAAAATAAATTAATATTTTATTTAGGTGGGATGAATTTGAAAAAAATATTATTTGTTGGTGCTGGAAATATGGCAAGTGCTATTGCCAATGGCCTTTCCAAAGCGCAACTTGTAAAGGATTCAAATATAATTTTATTTGACAAAAACAAAGAACAATATTCAAAATTTAACAAAGACTTTATAACCGTTAGTGATATGAACGCAGGCATACAAATGGCTGACTATATTTTTATTTCAGTTAAGCCCCAAAATGTTAAGGATGTTCTCTCATCAATCACTGCCGATACCAACGGCAAGGTGTTTATCTCGATTTGTGCAGGAATAACAATGGAATCAATTGAAAATTCTATTAAAAATGTAAAGCTTGTAAGAGCTATGCCAAACACGCCTTTGCTAATCGGACAAGGAGTTACCGCGCTTTGTAAAAACAATAACGTAAGCAATAGTGAGTTCGATTTTGTTAAAAGCATTTTCTCTTCTTGTGGTATAATCACTGAAATTGCAGAAAAAGATATCAATGCACTTACCGCAATTACCTCTAGTTCTCCCGCTTATGTATATTTATTCATTAAAGCGATGCTAGATGGTGCTAAAAACTTGAATTTTAATTATGATAACACCACTGAGCTTATTTGTAAAACGCTTATTGGCTCAGCCAATATGATTTTATCTAGTGATAAAACTCCCGAAGAGCAAATAAGGATGGTAAAATCTCCAAACGGCACCACTGAAAAAGCTCTTAATGTTTTTGAAAACAATAGTTTTGAAAAAATAATTTCAGATGCTATGGAAGCATGTGAAAAGCGAGCCGCAGAGCTTGCAGAATTAAACAAATAAGGAGTATTTATGAGTCAAAATAAAAACAGCGACAACCAAAAGACAAAAAAGCGCTTTAATTTGTTCGATTGGTATTATCGCCAAGGAAAGGATTCTGATAAAGCCGACATTAATGCACTAAAAGATCCTGGATTTGTTAATTTTTTCAAATTATTATGGTACAAGTTAGGAAAGCTATTAACCACTAACTTGATATTTGTATTTGGTAATTTCCCGGTTATTTTCTTGCTATTAGGTATTTCTAAATTTTTTGATACAATATCTTATTCGCCAGCATACGCAACCTGGGGGCCATTTCAAAGCATTTTGTCCTCATCTCTTGAAAGTAGCGACTACTCTGTCTCCGCCTTAATAGGCATATATGGAATGCACAACGATACTTCATATAAAAGCATCGCTTCTCTAATTCTTATAGGACTTGGTTTATTATTAATTTTCACATGGGGCTTTGCCAAGGTTGGCACAACTTACATTTATAGAAATATAATGAATGGCGATGCAATTTTCCCATTTTCAGACTTTTTCTATATTATTAAACGCAATATTAAACAATCCTTGATCATAGGCGCAATTGATATAATATTAATTGCTCTTCTTGGGTTTGACATAGTATTTTTAATACAAGACGCATCAAATGGTTTAAGTACCTTATTCCTGTTTTTAACCTTTGCAATGGCAATACTTTACTTCTTTATGCGTCCTTACA